>NZ_JBIWIY010000018.1:0-283604 GCF_044764885.1 Streptomyces sp. NPDC093591 | reverse complement strand
CCGCCGAGATCATCGCCTCCCACCCCGACCTGGGCGTGGGCCTGGGCCAACTCCTGGAGAACGGCCGCAACAACAGCAGCATGTCCATGGTGTTCCTGGCCATCTTCCTGATCCTGCTCGTCGGAATCGCCATCGAGCTGCTGATCTTCAGCCCACTGGAGCGGCGTGTACTGCGCGTGCGGGGGCTCCTGGTCACCCGCTGAGGTGCTGCCGGCCCGTCAGGAGTGGGTCACCTTGATGCGGGAGATGCGGACCTCGCCGTAGTTGTCGTCGGCGCACGGGTCGGAGTTGTCGCAGTTGGCCTGGGTGTAGGCGCCCGCCTTGAAGTAGTTGGTGTCGCCGTCGTGGGAGATCGTGGTCTCCAGCCGGCCGTTGTAGTACGCGTCGATCTCCCCGTCCCTGGCCACGAACTTGGCCTCGAACTCGGTGCCGAGTTCGTAGTCGTCGGTGACGAGGTGGGCGTGCCGGTCGTCGCCGTCGGTGATGTAGAGGCTGCTGCCTTCGAGGCGGAAGACGGTGACGTCGTCGTCCCCGCCATGGACCTGCGCGCCGACCAGCCACGGCCGTTCGGCGGGCAGTGCCGTGAACGCCTCCCGGACCACGAGGGTGTGGGTGCCGTCCGTGGTGGACCAGGCGGCTTCGTCCTCGCCGCCGTCGGTCATCTCCCGCAGCTCGGCGCGCGGGTAGTTGGAGCCTCCCGTCGTCACGCCGTTGACGGCGGCACGGAAGACGACCGCGTCGCAGCCGGCGTCAGCCCGGAACCAGGGGTCGGCGGAGAAGGTCGCCAGTTCGGGCTGGGTGATCTCGGTGGGGTCCTCGTCCTCGCCGGTGGGCAGCGTCATCTTCCAGTTCGTCAGGTCGAGGACGTCGGCGGGGTACGCGCACCGGGCGGCGGCCTGCCCGTGCGGAGTCGGCGTGCCGGCGTGGGCGGACAGCGTGAGCGTGGCGGTCGAGACAGCCGCGGTGATGCCGGCCAGCACGAGGGTCCGGGTGCTTGGCATGGAGGGTTCCTCTCAGTCGGGGGCGTCCGGGTCGGGCCGACGCGTACGGTAGCCGCCGCTGACGGGACCCCTCCCGCGGTCCGCGATCCCGCCGCCTCTACGCATGCGTGCGACTGATGAAGGCTCTGGGTAGACACTGCGTACGGCCCGGCGTACGCAGTAGGTTCGATCCGTGCGCGCGCCCCTGGGCCGTGCGCGTTCGGTACTCGACCAAGGGGGAAGATCCGTGCGTTCCGGGGACGAGTTCGCCGACCGCTATGTCCTCAAGGAGGTCATCGGGGCGGGGCGGGGCGGTGACGTGTGGCTGGCCCACGACAGGGTGGTGGGCCAGGACGTCGCACTGAAACCGGAGCGGGCGGAGGGCGACGGCGAGACCGCGGTGCGGCGGCTGCTGGGCGAACCGCGTGCCATGGCCAAGTTCCGCGACCATCCCCACGTGGTGACCCTGTTCGACGTCGTGACCGTGCCCCGCGACGGGCACGGGGACGACGCCGGGTCAGCCGAGGCCGGGGATCGGACGTACTGGTTCGTCATGGAGTACGTGCCCGGCGGCGGCCTGGACCGGCAGCCGACGGTCTCTCCCGCGCGGGCGGCGCGCATCGGTGCCGAGCTCGCCGACGCGCTGGCGGCCCTGCACGACGCGGGCATCGTCCACTGTGACGTCAAGCCCGCCAACATCGGCCTCACCCGGCGCGGGACCGCGAAGTTACTGGACTTCGGTGCCGCCTACCGGGTCGGCGGCGCCGAGACCATCACCGTCAACGGCCCGTTCAGCTTCACCCCGGACTACGCCGCCCCCGAACTGGCCCGGGGCAACGTGCCGCGGCCGGCCTCGGACGTCTTCTGTCTGGCCGCCACCCTCCACGCCCTGGTCACCGGTGCGCCGCCGCGCGGTGGCGCACCCGAGGACGACGACGCCCCCGCACGGACGGGGGACGGCGGGGAGGAAGCCGAGCGGCTGCGGTACTGGAAGGCCGAGCAGGGCGTCGTCGAGCTGGACGCCGCCGCCGTGGGACCGCTGTACCCCGTGCTCACCGCCATGCTGCACCGCGACCCCCGGCAACGCCCCGACGCCGCCGAGGTCGGGCGCCTGCTGGCGGAGGTCGCCGAAGCCGATCCGGAAACCGCCGGGGACAGCGCCACCACCGTCACCGGGCGCCGACGCCGGCGGCTGCCCCTGGTCGCGGCCGCTCTCGGCATCAGCGCGTTACTGGCCCTGGGACTCGTCGCCCTCCCCGACCGGGACGACGGCAAGGCCGGCGCCGAGCCCGGCCGGAGCCGAGCGCAGGAGGACGCCTCGGACGGCGAACCCCGGGCTCTGATCGGTGATCCGCACACGGCCGACGTGTGCAAGCTGACCGACCCCGCCGCTCTCGCCCCGTTCGGCACCGGGGACGGGGACGTCGAAGTGGACGTGGACTACGGCAACTTCGACCGCTGCGACGTCCTCGTGGGCATCGACGACAAGACCCGGATCGACGTGTCGGTCCGGCTCCTGCGCGGCTCACCGCCCGAGGGGTCGAAACCCTCCCGCACCATCGGGAGGATCGGCGTCCGGGAGGAGCAGGGCGAGAGCGACGAGTGCAAGCTGCTGCTGACGTCCGACGGAGGCAGCGACGGTTCCCTGGTCGGGGTCCGCGTCAACATGGGCAAGGGCTCCGTGCTCGGCGGCAACGCGACCCTGTGCACGGTCGCCGAGAAGGCCGCCGCGAGCGCCGCCGAGGTCCTCAACCGCGGTCCGCTGCCCCGTCGTTCGCCCGGCTATCCGCGCGCTTCACTGGCATGGGCGAACGCCTGCGAGCTGCTCGGCACCAAG
Source organism: Streptomyces sp. NPDC093591 (assembly GCF_044764885.1). Lineage (NCBI taxonomy): Bacteria > Bacillati > Actinomycetota > Actinomycetes > Kitasatosporales > Streptomycetaceae > Streptomyces > Streptomyces sp. NPDC093591. The sequence goes on along the minus strand of NZ_JBIWIY010000018.1, from coordinate 280,787 downwards.
GCGCTGTCCGTCGTTCCCGGTCTCAAGGTGGACGTGCCGGACGTCGGCGTCGCGAACTGGAGCTGCGAGTGGTCGAGCGACGTCGACGACCTCGATGTCACCGTGGCCTTCCACCGCGACCAGCCCAAGTCCGCGGCGGACGGCGCGCGCAGCGTGACGCTCAGCGGATACCGCACCGTCGTCGAGCCGGACGACGACACCTGTACGGCGTTCGTCGAGTACCGCAGGTACAGCGGCCAGGACGCCGAGACCGCAGCCGAGATGGTGCGTCTGGACGTCAGCGGGCAACGGCCCACGGACAAGCTGTGCGCGATGGCCGAGGAGCTCGCGGCCTCCGCCGCCGCCGGACTCCGCGCACGGTGACACCGGACGTCAGAGCGCGGAGTCGGGCCAGGTGGCGTCGTCCTCCATCAGGTCCAGGTCCGGCGGTACGAGCGTCGTCGACTCCACCAGCCCCTTGATCAGGTTGTGCAGCAGACTGTTGTCGCCGGGGCGGCCCTGCGACTTGTCGTGCAGCAGCGGGTACCGGAATCCGGTGCGGTGCAGGCGGTGGCGTACGACCTCGATGCGGTGCTCGATCCTGCGCTCGGTCCACTTGTCCTCCGGGCGGAGGTAGCTGAGCTGCTTGGCGGCCGTGGCATAGGTCAGAGGGCGCGGCTCCTCCTCGTACAACAGGTACCGCTGGCCGAGGACGACCAGCAGCAGCCGCTCGTCGTCGTCGAGCGCCCAGGTCTCCGGCCGGACCGTCTCGGCGCGCCGCCGCGACACCGGCCCCTGGTCGTCGTGGCCCGCGACGTACAGCTCGACCAGGTGCTCCCGGTAGCCGGAGCCCTTCACGAACAGCGGGGTGTATCCGGTGGCGAGCGGGATCGCCTCGGTGCTCAGGTGCATCATCCGGCCGCGGGGCAGCCGGACGAGCTGCTGCCCGGTGTTGCGCAGCCACCACAGTCCCTGACGGTACGTCAACTCGCCGTGCCGCCGGCTCACCCGCAGGTCGTCCACGCCGACGCCCAGGTCCACGTCCGGCTTGTCACCGCGCCCGAAGCGGACCGTGAGGCCCGGGCGGGGCGGGGCGCTGAGCTCACCCGTGACCGTACGGGCATGCAGGGTCCCTGGTGCGGCGGGCGCGACACCACGCGCGAGGCTGGCGGAGAGGGGCATCGCTGGTCTCCTCGGTTCGTGGGCTTCTCGGTTCGACAGCTTCTCTGCAGGCGCCCGACGTACCGACCAGTGTCGGACCCCGTCGCGGGACCCCTCCCGCACGGGGTGAAGGCTTCACGGAATCAGTACACCGACGGCTCCCTCCACTCCGCCCAGGGTGTGCGGCTCCCGCACCGCCAACGCCCCCTCAGTCGGCCGCGCTTACCGCCCGGCCTCCGAAAAGCATTCCAGGCGGCCGCCACCCGCATGCTCGCTCACTCCACCCGAATGCCCTCCCAAAGGCACCCCGCCGTCTCATCGGACTCGGCCATAAGGAGTTCGGATTGCGCAGATGACGGTGGTCGGAGTGCGCACTCCCCGAGCGCGGCGGATGCTGGTGCTCCGCGGGACGAAGGGGTAAGGAGAAATCCATGCAGAGCGTGCGGTTCAATTCCCCCGGCAACGAGGTGGCGAAGGTTTCCTATACCGCTCGCCGCCTTGTCGAGCTGGGCTACGGAAGCACCAGAACACTGGGGCTGAGCGTGGCGGATGGGCCTCCACGGGCGGGCGATCTGGTGCTGTGCCGGGTGACCGAAATCGGCCAGCACAGGTTCCTCGGGCAAGTACACGGAAAGCGGAATCGGCTGTTCGTCGGCGACACGGTCGTAGTCGCCTATGGCGCCCGTTACGCGCCGGATCAATTCGAGGCGGTGGTGCCCGGCGACCTCGGACCCTGTGACCTGGTCGCCGGAGGCGGGATAGCCGGACGGGTGGTGTCCTCCCACTCCAGAATGAAAACCCCCACCCAAGTGGAGCCTTTGGGCCTGGTGACCGACGAGCACGGCGACCTCCTCACCCTGGCCCGTCTGGCCCGGCCCGTGGTGCCGGTCCTCGCTCCTCGCCCGCGCACCATCGCCGTACTCGGCACATCGATGAACTCGGGCAAGACGACCGTGGCGGCCGCCCTCATCCGCGGGCTCAGCCTGGCCGGCCGCCGGGTCGGCGCGGCGAAGGTGACCGGCACCGGCGCCCCGGGGGATCCGACGCTGATGGCCGACGCGGGCGCGTCGCGGGTCATCGACTTCACCGACCTGGGTTTCCCCACCACCTACCAGCTGCCGATGCCGCAGGTGATCCGTATCCTCCGCGGCGCGATCACGGATCTGACGAGTCACCAGGCGGACGCCATCGTGCTGGAGGTCGCGGACGGGCTGCTGCAGCAGGAGACGGCGGCACTGATCCGTACGCCTGAATTCCGCACCGGAGTGGACGGCATCGTCTTCGCGGCCGGCGACTCGATCAGCGCGGTGGCGGGGGTACGGCTGCTGCGGGACGAGGGACTTCCCGTCCTGGCCCTGAGCGGCGTGCTGACGTCCTCTCCGCTGGCCACGGCCGAAGCGGTGGCCGGTGTGGACATCCCCGCTTACACGGCGGCCGCCCTGTCCAGCCCGTCTCTCGCCGACCAGGTGCTGGCGGGCGCCGTCGCGGGCAGGGTCGTCGCGGGAGACGGCGGCGGGCTGTCGGACGACGGCAGTCGACTGGCGGAGCATGGCGGACTCCCGCAGGAGCGCAGTCGGCTGACGGAGTACAGCGGTCCCCTGACGGCCGAAACAGTGGCGTGACCGCGGCAAGGCGGCGTCGCGTCCGGATGCCGCAGACGCTCGGCGGTGTGCGGCGCCGACTGATGCTCCTGTTGGTGCTCGCGGGTTTCGGCCAGGCGGTCTGCGTGGTCGGCTTCGCCCTCCTGGTGCATGGTGCGGCCTACCGCATCACGCACGGCGAGGAGGTCGGGGCCGGCCACGACCGCAGCGCCCTCTACACGCACGTCGCCGGCTACGCCCCCACCACGCTGGCCGTCGGGCTCGCCACGTCGGCCTGCGCGACCGTGCTGCTGAAGGCGGCGGGCGAACCGCTCGCGGAACGGCTGGCGCAGAGTTACGTGCACAGCGTCAGAATGCGGCTCTTCGACCATGTCGCCGGAAGCGAGGCGGGGGGACCGTTCCGGCGCACGGTCGGCGTGACGGTGCTCCGCTTCACCGGTGACGCCTCGGCCCTGCGGCTGTGGATCAGCAAGGGCGTGGCACCGATCCTGGTGGACGGGGTGTTCGTGGCGTGCGCCCTCGTCGTACTGGCCGTCATCGCGCCGGGCATCGGCGCGCTCTCGGCGGCGCTGATCCTCCTCGCCGCGGCCGCCGTCGCCCTGTTCGGGCGGCGGCTGCGCGAACGTGTGCGCGAGACCAGACGGCACAACGGCAAACTCGCCGCCTTCGTCAACGAACGCGTCACGCACACCGCCGTCATGCAGTCCCTGGGGCGGGTCGAGCAGGAGCGCCGCGTCATGCGGCGGCACAGCCGTGAGTACGGTCGCGCCATGGTGCGCCAGGCCCGTCTCACCGGGGCGATGTCGGCGACGGCCGAGGCGTGCGGCATCGGGATCCTGCTGATCGTGGTGACGGTGGGCCTGGTGGCGGGCACCACCTGGGAGGCCCTCGCCTCGCTGCTGACGGTGGCGAACTTCCTCGGCGCTCCCCTGTCGTCGCTGGTCCGTGTGCAGGAGTACTGGCAGCAGTCGCGCGTCGCGCGGCGGCGCATCGCCGAGGTCCTCAAGGCACCCGCGCCGCTGGCCAGAGTGCGGGGAGCCGAGCCGCTCGCGCACGGGCCCGGACGGCTGGAACTCCAGGAGCTGCGCGTGGACGGTGTCCTGGACGTGTCGGCCGTCGCGCGGCCCGGTCAGCGGATCGTGCTGCAGGGGCCTCCGAGCTCGGGGAAGTCGCTGCTGCTGCGCCTCATCGCGCGACTGCAGGAGCCGGACGCCGGCGCGGTGCTGCTCGACGGCCAGGACCTCGCCCAGCACGACCCGGAGTCGGTACGCCAGGTGATCAGGCTGGCCAGCCCGGAACTGCCCCTGCTTCGCGGCAGCGTCCACACGAACCTGCGGTACGGCGAACCGCCGGACGCGGCCGAGGCGGCGGGCGAGGAGCACATCAAGGCTCTGGCCGACCTGTTGCCCGACGGGCTGCGCACCCGGGTGGGCGAGAACGGCCACGGCCTCTCCATGGCCGTGCGCTACCAGGTGGCGATGGTACGAGCGCTGCGCAGCGGTCCCCGGGTGCTGCTGCTGGACGATGTCCGGTCGGAGGAAGCGCTCGGTTCCGACCTGATGGAACGTCTGCTGGAGCGGTACTCGGGCACCGTCATCTACGTCACCGACGAGCCCAAGTTCGCCGCACGCGCGGATGTGCTCTGGCGCATCGACGACGGCAGGCTGACGGTCCATGAGCGGGTACGGCAGACCAGCGGTCTCCCGGAATGACCGAAGGGCCGCTTCGGATTGCTCCGAAACGGCCTCTGATCTGCGACTTCGAAAAGTCGGGACGACAGGATTTGAACCTGCGACCCCTTGACCCCCAGTCAAGTGCGCTACCAAGCTGCGCCACGTCCCGGCGTATGTCGCGCGGCGAACCGCGTGATCACGCAGGTCAACCCTACCCCATACACACGCCGCCTCCATCGGTCCGACCCCTTGACCCATAATTGCCGACACCTATAATTGCCCAACTCAATCGAATCCTTCCCATCGGAGCCCCCATGTCCCTCCTGGCCCGGCCCGCGGTGGCCGCCCTCGTCGCCAAGGCGATGCAACGTGTCACCGTGATGGCTGACCGCCGTTCCGGTGGCCGGGGTTCCGCCGCTGCCTCGCACGCGCGATTCCCCGAATATCCGCGCAAGGTACGTGAGTTGACGATTCCCACGTCGATCGCCCCCGCCCGGGCCACCGTGTACCTGCCCGCGAACGCCGAACCGGCTCCCCCGGTGCACGTCAACTTCCACGGCGGCGGCTATGTGATGACGCTGACCGAGCTGGACGACCCGCTGTGCCGCACCCTCGCCGCCGAGGCGGGGGCGGTCGTGATCAACGTGGATTACGTCGTCGCGCCGCAGCATCCGTTCCCGGCGCCACCCCGGCAGGCGTACGACGTCGTGCGGTGGGTGGCCGAGCACGGTGCGGAAGAGGGCTGGGACGGCGACCGGCTCACCGTGGGCGGGCAGAGCGCCGGTGGCGGGCTCGCGGCGGCCGTGGCCCGGCAGTCCCTCGAAGAGGGCGGACCCTCGATCGCGCTCCAGGTGCTGCACTACCCCCCGCTCGACCTGGCGACCGGCCCCAGGGACAAGCGGGCCGCCATCGCCAGGCCGATGCTGCGGCCCTGGATGGGCGACGTCTTCGACACCTCGTACGTGCCGGACGTGCGGCGGCGTGACGACCGTCTCGTGTCCCCGGCGCATCCGTCGGACACCGCGGACCTGACGGGCATCGCCCCGGCCCTGGTGATCACCGCCGAGTACGACCTGCTCCGGGCCGAGGGTGAGCGTTATGCCGAGCGGCTGCGGGGGGTGGGTGCGCTGGTCGCGCATCACGACGTGGCCGGGGCCGATCACGGGTACGACGGGAGTGACGACCACAAGGCTCGGGAGGTCTACGCGATGATCGCCCGGCATGTGCGGGAGGCCACTGGAGGCCGCACCGTCTGAGAGTTCGGGTCACCCTGCCGTTGACCGCCGGGCGGCCCGGGTCACTCCTGCGGGTACGCGGCACCCACGTTCGCCGCGACCGGGGCAGCGGCCGACCGCGCGTCGGCCGAGGACAGGACGGGCTCACCCACAGGACCAGGGGTCGCGTTCACCTTGACACCCTCGCCCGGGCTCCCGGGCACCGCCATCCTCCGGGCGTCCCTGTCCCAACTCCCGGGCGCCACGGCGCTCCTGACGTCCCTGTCCCAACTCGTGGGCGCCTCGGCGTTCCTGGCGCCCCTGTCCCAACTCCCGGGCATCGCAGCACTCCTGGCACCCCGGCCCGGGCTCCCGGACCTCCCCGCGGCGAAGCCCGCCATCAGCAGGGCCACGGCCACCACCACCCACCAAGGCAGGCCGGCGGTGGCCATGTACCCGACCACGGCCACCACCGCAAGAAGTCCCGTCACGTCCCTGTTCCCCCTTAACAGTTCAACTCATTCGCCACCGACGCACCGAAGGCCGCCCTGCGTCACAGCGGGCATATGACGCAACAATACGCGAGACAGTCGTATATCCCAGTTCGGCTCATCGGTACATATGACGGACGCCAATCAGTGCGCACCTATGAGCTCTTGATCGCTGCCGCTGCGAGCCGCCCGCTTCGAACCGCGCAGTGCGGCGACGCCGATGAAGACCATGGACGACAGTCCCGCGAGGGCGAACGCGGTGAAGCCCCAGTCGCCGTTGCTCGTAGTCGTCGAAGGTCCGCAGATAGACCGTGTCGCCGTCCTGGCCGTTGACCGTGAGGCCCAGGTAGTCGGTGAAGAAGGCGACGCTGGCGTCCAGGTCGGGGGTGAACAGCTGGGCGTGGCCGATGTGGGCGCTGTCGCCGAGCGGCGGGGCCATCGAGGACCTCCGGGGAGGTGTGCGGGGAGTGGGGCCGTCTCGGCGGACCGGGGGAAGGCGGTGCCGTCGAAGATCTTGCGGGCCGTACGGACGACGGCGGTGCGGCGGGCGGCGGGAAGACCCGCGGAGTCGGTACCGAGGCTGCTCTCGATGTCCAGGAACCCCGTGGGGTGTTCGATGCGGACGCGGTCGCCCTGGGCGGGCAGCTCCGCGAGGCCGGCGCCGACGCCGCCTTGGACGCGCAGACCGGCGGCGACACTGGCGGCGCCGAGTACGCCGATCGAGGTGTGGCAGCGGACCGGGATGAAGGTGCGGGTGGTGACCGCGCCGCCGTCCCGGGGCGGGGCGAGCAGGGTGAGTTTGGGGACGGTGGCGTCCGAGACGTCACCGAGGCCCATCAACTTGCCTGCCGCCAGGCGGAGTTCACGGAGTCGCTCGGCGAGCGCGCGGTTCCCCTCCAGTTCCTCGGGCGTCTCGTAGCCGGTGACGTCGAGCGCGGCGGCCTGGACGAGAACGGTCGGCATGCCGTTGTCCACACAGGTCACCGGGATGCCTTCGATCACGTCGCGGACGTTGCCGGTGGGCAGCAACGGGCCGGTACCGGGCGGGAATTCGATCACCACGGGGGCGGCCGAGCCGGGGACGCCCGAGATCTCGGCGTCCCCCGTGTAGTCGACACGCCCGCCCGGCGTCGGGAAGGTCGCGGTGGCGAAGTCGCCGCTGTTGACCATGCGGATGCGTACGGAGGTCCGCTCCTCCCCCGCCGGGACCAGGCCGCGCTCCACGGCGAACGGCCCTATGCCCGCGAGGATGTTCCCGCAGTTCTGACGGTCACTCACCTCGGGCCGGTCGAAGACGACTTGGAGGAAGAGGTAGTCGACGTCGGCACCCGGATCCGCCGAGGGTGAGACCACCGCGACCTTGCTGGTGAGCGGGTGGGCGCCGCCCAGGCCGTCGATCTGGCGCTCGTCCGGGCTGCCCATGACACGCAGCAACAGCTCGTCCCGCAGGGCGGGTTCGGCGGGGAGGTCCTCGGCGAGGAAGTAGGCGCCCTTGGAGGTGCCGCCGCGCATCAGCATGCAGCGCACCTCCACAGGCCCGGTCACCGCTGGGCCTCCTCACGGACGTACTCGTCGTAGGACTTGTACGTCACGCCGAGCCGCACCAGCGTCTCCCGCAACCCGTAGCGGTCCAGGCCGAGTTGGCCGTCGAGGAAGGCGGCGCGCGTCGCGGCCTCCTTGGCCTCGCGGGCCTCGGACTTCTCGACCGTCTCCCGGGCGCGCTCGCGGGGTACGACGACCACCCCGTCGTCGTCGGCGAGGATCACGTCGCCGGGGCGGATGACCTGGCCGTCGATGGCGACCGGCACGTTCACCGAGCCGCCGGTGGCCTTGACGGTGCCCTGTGCGCTGACCGCCCGGGACCAGGCGGCGAAGCCCGTCTCGCGCAGTTCCTGGGTGTCGCGGATGCCGGTGTTCATGACGACACCGCGCACGCCGCGCTGCTGCAGGGCGGTCGCGAACAGCTCGCCGAACAGGCCGTCCGTGCACGGGGAGGTGGTGGTGACGACCAGGATGTCGCCCTCGCCGCACTGCCCCACGGCGGCGTGGATCATGAGGTTGTCGCCGGGCCAGCCGAGCACGGTGACGGCGGTGCCGGCGACTCGTACGCCCTGCTGGACGTGCCGGATCTCCGGGCCCAGCAGGCCCTTGCGCCCCACGGCCTCGCTCACCGTCGCCACGCCGAAGCCGGCCAGCGCGTCGACGTCCTTCAGCTCCGCCTTCGGCGGGTTGGTGACGATCACGCCGCTCATGCCAGCGCTTTCGCGATCTGCGGGTAGGGGCGCATGTACGCCTCGGCCATGGTCTTGTGGGCCGGGCCCAGGTTGGGTCCGGCGTTGCGCTTGAGCTGGACGCCGCGGCGCACGGCGAGGTCGGTGTAGTAGTCCCACAGGTGCTGCTGGGCGCCGAGGCACTCCATGGCCTTGCGCTTGGTCTCCCACACCTCGGTGATGTCGAGCAGGACCTCGGGCCTGAAGCCGCTCATCTCGGGCTGGTGCGGTTCGAAGTAGAAGACCGGCGGGGCGCCGATGATGTCGCCCTCGCCCGGGTAGCCGATGGCCTGCGCGAGGACGCGGGCCTGAAGGGCCATGCGGTTGGCGGCCGGGTGGTCGCCGTTGTACGGGTCCTCGGTCGGGTGGGTGAGGACGACGTCGGGCTGGGTCTCGCGGTAGACCGCGACGAGCTGGTCGGTCAGCTCGGCCGTGGCGATCAGCGGGTAGTCACCGGCGTCGAAGAAGCGGACCTCGGCGCCGAGGGTGGCGGCCGCGCGCTCGGCCTCGTCGCGGCGTATCGCCTTGATCTCGTCGAGCTGCTTGCCCTCGCGCCAGGCCTTGGCGGACTCGCCGCGCTCGCCGAAGGTCAGGCAGGCGATGGTCACCTTCTCGCCCCGGGAGGCGGCCAGGGCGATGGCTCCGCCCGCCCGCCACACGAAGTCCCCGGCGTGCGCGGTGATGACGAGGGTGGAACGTGGTGGAGCGGCGGGCGCGTCGGCCTGGGTCATCACTGAGATCACTTCCTCTTCGGGCGGTTCGCCCGGGGTGCGCCGGCCGTCGCCGAACCCGCGACCGCGCTCAGCCCTTCGGGCCTGCGCGCGCTCGCGCTCTCGACACCGGCACGCCCCTTCGGCTCACTCGCCTTGGTGACAGCTGTGACGCCCGCCTCGCCACGTCTCCCGGCCCTGCGGCCGTCAGTCGCGCAGCGCCTCGATCACGCTGGTGAGGTGGGCGCGGACGGCCGCCTCGGCCGCCTGCGGGTCCCTGGCCCTGATCGCCTCGATCATCGCCAGGTGCTCGTTCAGGGAGTGCTGCGGACGTCCCGGCCGCAGCGCCAACTGGAAGCGGTGGCGCACCAGTTGTGCGTTGAGCCGCTCCAGCAGTTCCACGGCCGTCTGCTGGCCGGAGAACTCCCGGATCCCGGCGTGCAGTTCCTGGTTGAGCTCGGAGTACGTCATCGGCTCGCCGTCGGCCACGGCCTTGGTCATCGCCGTGCCCAGGTCCGCGAGCCGGCTCAGTTGCTCGTCGCTGGCCGCGACGGCCGCCTTCGCCGCGCACAGTTCTTCCAGGACCATGCGGCACTCGGTGATGGCGACCGCTTCCTCGACGCTCACCACCCGCACCCGCGAACCGCGGTTGCGGATCCGCTCGACCAGGCCCTGAGCCTCCAGATCGATGAGTGCCGCGCGGATGCTGGCCCGCGTCACACCGAACTGCTCGGCGAGCTCGTTCTCCACCAGCCGCTGCGCCGGCGCCATCTCGCCGTGCAGGATCGCCCGCCGCAGCTGCGCGAACGCGTGCTGCTTGGCCTGCTCCCCGGTGCTCGGACGGGCTTCTTTCGGCATGTGCCCTCCCTGAGTGAGTGCCTGTCGAACGTAAATCTAGCCAAACATAATTGTCAACAATTTTGTCTGTCGTATTGCGCGCAGGCCCGGGTCGGCGTGGGACGTCAGGGACGTCACGGACGAGGGCGGCCGTACGACAGGGACGGTGGCCGAGACGCGGCGCCGGCGTACGCGGTCAGGCCGTGAGCGGGGGCGCCGTCGAGCCGCGGACCTCCAGGGCCGGGGTGGCGAGCTGGACCCGGCCCTCCCCCGCGGCGCCCTCGAAGCGCTCCAGGAGGCAGCGGGCCGCGCGGCGGCCGACCTCGTGGCTGGTGTTGTCGACGGTGGTGAGCCATACATGACGCAGCCGGGCGATGCTCGTGTTGTCGTAACCGACGACGGACAGATCGCGCGGCACGCGCAGCCCCAGTTCCTCGGCCGCGGAGAGCGCGCCGATGGCGGCGATGTCGTTGACCGCGAAGACGGCCGTGGGTCGCTCGGGGCGGCTGAGCAGGCGGACGGTGGTGCGGTAGCCGCCCTCCTCGGTCATGTCACCGGCCTCGACGACCGCCTGGTCCGCGAGGCCGTGCTCGCGCATCGTCGCCTGGAAGCTCCGTCGCCGCAGCTCGCCCACCGCGCCGTACCCCGCGATGTGCGCGATACGGCGGTGCCCGAGACCGATGAGGTGCTCGGCGACCAGGCGGGCGCCCTGCTCGTCGTCGTTCGCCACGACGTCGACGCCGGACGGCACCGGCTCGCGTGCGCCGGCCACCACGACCGGCATCCGCGCGGCCACCGCTTCGAGCGCGGCCGGGTCGGGGAGCGTACCGACCACGACCAGGCCGTCGACCCGCAGATCGAGGAAGGGGCCTGCGGGATCCTGGCCGGTGCGGCGGTTGAGGCGGGCGTCGGCGAGCAGCATGTGCAGACCGTTGTCGTGGAGCAGGGAGTTGAGCCCGTCCAGCATGTCCACGAACCACGGGTTGCGCAGGTCGTTCAGGAGGACGCCGACCGTGCGGGTGCGCTGCTCGCTGAGGCTGCGCGCGGCGGCGTTGGGGCGGTAGCCGAGTTCGCGCACGGCGCGCAGGACGGCGTCCCGCTTCTCCGGCCGTACCTGGTCGGAGCCGCGCAGCACCAGCGAGACCAGCGACTTGGAGACGCCGGCCCGGTCGGCCACGTCGCGGATCGTCGGCGGTCTCATGGCATGGACCGTTCCATGGCCCGGGACGACTTGTCAAAGGGTTGACACCCCGGGGAATCGGCACCCAAGGTGGCCTGGACAGAAAATGGACCGGTCCAAAGAGGGGCTGTCATGGTGGATTCGCTCGGTGTCGCCGTCATCGGGTTCGGCTGGATGGGCCGGGTGCACGCCCAGGCGTACACCCGCGTCCCGCACCACTATCCGCGGCTGGCCCTGCGTCCGCGGCTGGTGACGGTGGCCGAGGACGTGCCGGGCCGCGCCGAGGAGGCCGCGGCCCAGTTCGGGTTCGCCTCGACGACCCGTGACTGGCGCGAGGTCGCCGCCGACCCGCGCGTGCGGGCCGTGAGCATCACCGCACCGAACTTTCTGCACCGCGAGATCGGCGTGGCCATGGCCGAGGCCGGCAAGCACATCTGGATCGAGAAACCGGTCGGCCTGACGGTCGCGGACGCCCGGGCGGTCGCCGACGCCGTCGCCAAGGCCGGCGTCCAGGGCGCGGTCGGCTTCAACTACCGCAACGCGCCCGCCGTCGAGGCCGCCCGCGACCTGATCGCCTCCGGCGAGATCGGCACCGTCACGCACGTCCGCGTCCGCCTCTTCAGCGACTACGCGGCCCACCCCGAGTCCGCCCTGACCTGGCGGTACGAGAAGGAGCGCGGCGGCAGCGGCGTGCTGGGCGACCTCGCCTCGCACGGCGCGGACCTGGCCCGCTACCTGCTCGGTGACATCGCGTCGCTGACCGCCGACACGGCCGTGTTCATCCCTGAGCGAGCCCGTCCCACAGGCGCCACCGCGGGCCACACCCGCGCCACCGGCGGCGAGCTCGGCCCCGTCGAGAACGAGGACTACGTCAACTGCCTGCTGCGCTTCGCCTCCGGCGCGCGCGGCGTCCTGGAGGCCTGCCGGGTCTCGGTCGGCGAGCAGAACAACTACGGCTTCGAGGTGCACGGCACCAAGGGCGCGGTCTTCTGGGACTTCCGCCGGATGAACGAGCTGGGCGTCAGCCGTGGCGCGGCCTACCAGGACCAGCCGGTCAGCACGGTGTACGTCGGCCCCGGCGACGGCGAGTTCGGCGCCTTCCAGCCGGGCGCGGCGAACGCCATGGGCTACGACGACCTGAAGGTCATCGAGGCGTACCGCTTCCTGCGCTCGGTCACCGAGGGCACCCCGCACGGGGCCACCCTGTCGGACGCCGTGAGCAGTGCCGCCGTACTGGACGCGATGGTGCGGTCGGCGCGGAGCGGTGCGTGGGTGGACGTGGAGGCGTAGCCGGGACGGTCAGCGGCCGGTGGCCGGGCGGGCACGTCGGCCGAGGGCGACCTTGACCGGGATCAGGACGAGCCACCACCACGCGGCGGCGGCCCCGGCCGCCAGGGTCAGCGGGATGGTGATGAGGAACACGACCACCGTCACGGCGAGATCGAGGGCGTAGAGCCGGAAGCCGCCCGCCGGAGTGAAGTCGCCGCGCAGCCACGGACGCCCGGCGAGGACGGCGACCAGGGCGAGGTGGGCCGCGCCGAGGGCCGCGACCGCCGCGGCGTAGATCGCGACCGAGGCGGCTTCCCTGCCGTACTCGGCGACCAGCCTGGTGGGGAAGGGCAGCAGGGCCGCGAGGCCGAGCCCGAGCAGGGACAGCGCTGTGACCTGGCCGTCGATCTCCCGAACGGAGCGGAAGATCCTGCGGTGGTCGCGCCAGAAGCTGCCCAGCACCGCCACGCTGAGCGCGTAGGCGCCGAGATCCGGGAGCAGCTCGCGCAGAGCCTCGCGGAACTCCCGCGTGTCCAGTCCCCGCGGCACGTAGAGATCGAGGACGAGCAGGGTGATCGCGATGGCGAACACGCTGTCGGCGAGCGCCGTCAACCGCTCGGGCCCGCCGTCCGGGTTCGATTTCCACATGCGCACGACGGTAGGGAGCCGGGACGCGCCGAACGGGGATACACGCCAGAGCGACGGCCCCGACGGCCCCGCCCGTCACCGGATGGGCGTGGGCATGTTGTACGGCGTCACCACTTGGATCGCCGACGGCAGCGTGGGCCCCGCGGGCGGCAGCGCGCCGTGGGCTCGCATCACGATGTGGCAGGCCTCGCGCATGTCCTGGCGCAGGTCGTGGTGGAGTACGGCGGACAGGCGGTGTTCGCGCAGCAGGCGGGTGTTGTCGTGGTCGAGGTCGTGCGCGACGAACACCGCGCACTCGCGGCCCAGGTCCTCGAAGGCCCGCAGCGTCGCGATGTTGCCGCCGCCGATCGAGTAGACCGCGCGGATCTCCGGGTCGCGTTCCAGCGCGGCCCTGACGAGGTCGTACTGGGTGGCGTCCAGGCCCTGTCCCTCGGCGATCTCGACCAGCGTGCGGTCGGGGTGGAGGGCGCGCATGGCGCTGCGGAAGCCCATCTCGCGCTCCTCCTCGTTGCGGAAGAACCCGCTGCTGAGGCTGGTCAGCACATTGCCGGGCCGCTCCCCCAGCCACTGCCCCATCAGGTACGCGGCGGTGGCGCCGGCGGCCCGGTTGTCGATGCCGACATACGCGAGGCGGGCCGTGGAGGGCAGGTCGGTCACCAGGGTCACCACCGGGATGCCCGCCTCCACGAGCCGGGCGACGGCGGCGGTGACCTCGGGGACGTCCGGGGCCTTGAGGATCACGCCCTGCGAGCCGCGCCGGGCGATGCGGTCCAGCGTCCGGCTCAGCTCCGGCACCGGCCCCGTCTCACGGAAGTGGAAGCGCGAGCGCACGACGGCCGGATGCAGGGACGGCAGCTCCGCCTCCAGGGCGGCACGTACGGCGGTGGTGAACCGCTCGGGCGCCTGCACCACCATGTCGACCATGAAGGTGCGGCCCAGCAGCCGCACCTGGGTGCGCTGCCGGTCCAGGTCGGCTATCGCCTGCTGGACCTCCCGCGCGGTGCTCTCGCGCACCCCTCCCCGGCCGTTCAGGACCCGGTCGACGGTGGCCTCGCTCAGACCCGCCTGACGTGCGATCTCCCGGATCGGGAAGGGGTGGCCCATGCGACGGCTCCTTGAGGGGTTTTTGATGGGCGGCTGCTGGTTGTTCGAGGGGATTGTCATGACAAGAATGACAGCGCCGAGTCGCTTCTGTCACCGAGAGGACGCCGATGTCCTTCACCTCCGTACACCGCCGTGCCTGGCTGTCCGAGCAGGACTGTGACCTCGACGCCTTCCGCGCTCTCGTCGAGCGGACGACCGACCTCGCCGACTACCCGTACGCCGCCTCCGTGGAGCGCGACGTACTGCTCTACGACAGTGAGCGGCTGCGTCGCGCCGAGGACGTCCGGGAGGTCCAGGCCGAGCTGGTGCGCGCCCTCACCGACGGCCCCGGGATCGTGGTCTTCCAGGGCGCCTTCCCGGACCCCGGCGTCGTGGACCGGCTCACCGAGGTCTTCGACGCCCTGATCGCCGAGCAGCGCGCGTCGGGTGCCGACGCGGGCGACCACTTCGCCAAGCCCGGCGCGAACGACCGGGTGTGGAACGCGCTGGAGAAGGCGGCGCTGTACGACGCCGAGGCGTTCGCCGACTACTACGCCAACGACATCCTGGCGCTGGTCTGCACCGCCTGGCTTGGCCCCGGCTACCAGGTGACGTCACAGGTCAACGTGGTCAACCCGGGCGGCGCGGCCCAGACCGTGCACCGCGACTACCACCTGGGGTTCCTTCCGAACGACGTGGCGGCCGCGTACCCGGCCCACGTCCACCGCCTCTCCCCCGTGCTCACGCTCCAGGGCGCCGTCGCCCACTGCGACATGCCGGTCGAGTCCGGGCCGACGATGTACCTGCCGTACTCACAGACGTACGAGCCGGGCTATCTGGCGTGGCGGCTGCCAAAGTTCCAGGCCCACTTCGAGGCGCACCACGTCCAGCTCCCGCTCGCCAAGGGCGACGCGGTCTTCTTCAACCCGGCGCTGTTCCACGCGGCCGGCACCAATCGCTCGGCGGACATCCGGCGCATGGCGAACCTCCTGCAGGTGTCCTCCGCGTTCGGCCGGGCGATGGAGACGGTGGACCGCGAGGCGGTCGCCAACGCCGTCCATCCCGTGCTGCTCAAGAGGCGGGGCGAGGGCGCCGACGAGGCATGGCTGGCGAACGTCATCGCCGCGAGCGCCGAGGGCTACCCCTTCCCCACCAACCTCGACAGCGATCCGCCGGTGGCCGGGCTGGCCCCGCCCTCGCAGGCGGACGTCGTACGGCGTGCGCTGCGTGAGTCATGGACCCCCACGGCTCTGCGGGACGAACTGCGGGCCGGCGCCGAGCGGCGCCAGAGCTGACCAGAGCCGACGAAAGCTGAAAGGACCCGAAAAGGCATGGGACTTCTCGACGACAAGGTCGTCCTCGTCAACGGCGGCAGCCAGGGTGTCGGCGCGGCGATCGCACGGGCGGCCGCCCGCGAGGGGGCGGTCGTGGCCGTCACGGGGCGGCGCGCCGAGCCCGGTGAGGCGCTGGTGGCCGAGCTGGCCGCCGCCGGGGGCAAGGCCATGTTCGTACGGGCCGACCTCGCGGACGCCGAGCAGGCCAAGGCGTCCGTCGCCGAGGTCGTCGACGCGTACGGCCGGATCGACTGCCTGGTCAACTCGGCGGGGCTGACCTCCCGTGGCACGCTGCTCGACACCACGCCCGAGCTGTTCGACCAGCACATCGCGATCAACCTCAAGGCGCCGTTCTTCGCCATGCAGGCCGCCGTCTCGGACATGGTCGCGCGCAAGGCCCCCGGCACGATCGTCAACATCATCACGTCCTCGGCGCACGGCGGGCAGCCGTTCCTCGCGCCGTACGTCTCCGCGAAGGCCGGCCTGATCGGGCTGACCCGCAACGCCGCGCACGCGCACCGCTGGGACCGGATCCGGATCAACGGCCTGAACATCGGCTGGACGGCGACGGAGGGTGAGGACGCCACGCAGAAGACCTTCCACGGAGCCGCGGACGACTGGCGGGAACAGGCCGCCGCGAAGCTGCCGATGGGCAAGCTGGGCCAACCGGACGAGATCGCCGACTTCGTGGTGTTCCTGCTCTCGGACCGGTCCGGGGTGGTCACCGGCTCGGTGATCGACTGGGACCAGAACGTCCTGGGCGGCCTGGACTGATTCAGCCAGTCCGGCGCTTGAGGACGAGCCCGAAGAGCGACGGGGCCCGGGGCGGAGCCCCGGCAACGAACAGCAACCACACACCAAGAAAGCAGCGGAGCTCATGCGCATCGGAATCCTCGGCCTCGGCCGCATCGGCGCCTTCCACGCCGAGACCCTCTCCGGACTCGACGCGGTCGACTCCCTCGTCGTCACCGACCCGTTCGCGGACGCCGCCAAGGCCGCCGCGGAGCGGTTCGGCGCCGAGGTCGTGGACTCGCCGGAGGCCCTGCTGGCGGCCGGCGTGGACGGCATCGTCGTCGCCGCCGCGACGGACGCCCACCCGGCGCTGATCCTGGCCGGGGTCGAGGCCGGCATCCCGGTCTTCTGCGAGAAGCCCGTCGCCAGGACCATGGCCGAGGGCGTCGAGGTGCTCAAGGCCGTCCAGAGCAAGGGCGTGCCGATCCAGATCGGCTACAACCGCCGCTTCGACGCCGGTTTCGTCAACGCCCGTGCCGCCGTGCAGAGCGGCGAGCTGGGCAAGCTGCACACGGTCCGCTCGACCACGCTGGACCCGGCGCCCCCACCGGCCGCATACATCGCCGCCTCCGGAGGCATCTTCCGGGACTGCTCGGTGCACGACTTCGACATCATCCGCTGGGTGACCGGCCGCGAGGTGACCGAGGTGTACGCCGTCGGCGGCAACAAGGGCGCCGACTACATCAAGGAGGCGGGCGACGCCGACACCACCGGCGCGATCCTCACCCTGGACGACGGCACGATCGCGGTGGTCTCCAACTCCCGCCACAACGCCCGGGGTTACGACGTCCGCATGGAGATCCACGGCTTCCAGGACTCCATCGCCGTCGGCCTGGAGGACAAGCTGCCGCTGCGCTCGGTCGAGCCCGGCGTGACCTTCCCGTCCGGCACCCCGCACGACTTCTTCATGGACCGCTTCACCGAGGCCTACCGCGCCGAACTCACCGCGTTCACCGAGGTCGTGGCCGGCACCCGGACCTCCCCGTGCACGATCGAGGACGCCCTGGAGGCCGGCTGGATCGCGGACGCGTGCACACTGTCGCTGCACGAGCACCGTCCGGTGACGATCGAGGAGGTACGGCAGGGATGAACGACTCGAGCCCGCAGCCGCTGCGCATCGGAGTGCTGGGCGCGGCCCGCATCACCGAGCTCTCCCTCGTCGGCCCGGCCCGCACGACCGGTCACCGCCTCGTGGCGGTGGCCGCGCGCGACCGGTCCCGCGCCGAGGCGTTCGCCGACGAGCACGACGTGGAGCGGGTGGTGGACTCCTACGCCGACCTGCTCGCCGACCCGGAGGTGGAGGTCGTCTACAACCCGCTCGCCAACGGTCTGCACGGACCGTGGAACCTCGCCGCGCTCGCGGCCGGCAAGCACGTCCTGACGGAGAAGCCGTCGGCGAGCAACGCCGAGGAGGCGGCCGAGGTACGGGAGGCGGCGGCGAAGGCCGGGACCGTCTTCATGGAGGCCTTCCACTACCTCTTCCACCCGGTCACCCGGCGCCTGCACGAGATCCTGGAGAGCGGCGAACTGGGCGAGTTGCAGCGGGTGGAGACGCTGGTCGCGATTCCTGCCCCCGATGACTGCGACCCGCGCTGGTCGCTGCCGCTCGCGGGCGGCGCCGTGATGGACCTCGGCTGCTACAGCCTGCACGCGGTGCGGATGCTCGCGCCGTGGGCCGGCGGTGCGCCGCGGCTCGTGTCCGCGCGGGGTGGCGAGCGGGCGGGTGCGCCTGGCGTCGACGAGTGGCTGGACGCCGAGCTGGAGTTCCCGGGCGGGGCGACCGCGTCCGCGCGGTGCCACATGGCGTACGACGCGCTGGAGATGAGCTGCCGGATCGTCGGCTCGGCGGGCGAGGCGTTCGCGCCCAACTTCGTGCTGCCACACCGCGACGACCGGGTGGTGGTGCGTACGGCGGAGGGCGAGCGGACGGAGCGACTGGGCACGCGCTCGTCGTACACCTACCAGTTGGAGGCGCTCGCCGCCCACATACGCCGGAACGCCCCGCTGCCGCTGGACGCGGACGACGCGCTGGCGACGATGTCGCTGATCGACGAGTCCTACCGAGCGGCGGGGTTCGAGCCGCGGCCGCGTACGGCGCTCTGAAGGAAAACGGTCGGGTGCCGGGGGACTCCCCGGCACCCGACCGTTTCTGTCCGTCCTGCGTTTCTGTCAGTCCTGGTACAGCGCGGGCCGGTCGACCAGCTCCACCGGGACCCGGCCACCCTCCTCCAACGCCCGTACGCCCGCCTCGCACACCGCCGCCACGGCGTACCCGTCCCAGGCGCTGGGCCCGGTGACCTCGCCGCGCCGGGTGGCGTCCACCCAGGCCTGGACCTCACGGTCGTAGGCGTCGGCGAACCGCTCGATGTAGTCCTGGGCGATGATGCCGCCCCAGCGGCCGGCGGCGTTGGTGACCAGGGCGTGGCCGTCGCCGACGCGGGCGGTGCCGCGTTCGCAGACGACCTCGGCCTGGACCTGGTAGCCGAAGCCGCAGTTGACGTAGATCTCGACGTCGACGATCGCGCCGCCGTCGGTCTCGAAGACGACGAACTGCGGGTCGCGGATGCCGTCCGGGGCGTTGTCGGACGGGGTCGGGGCGAGGACGGTGACGGCCGTGATCTCGTGGCCGAGCAGCCAGCGGGTCACGTCCATCTCGTGCGTCACGGAGTCGTTGATGAGCATCTCGGAGGTCCAGCCGGGCGGGCTGGCGACGTTGCGGTGCCGGTTGTGCAGCATCAGGGGGCGGCCCAGCTGGCCCGTCTCCAGCAGGGCCTTGAGCTTCATGTACTCGGCGTCGTAGCGCCGCATGAAGCCCACCTGGACGCGGCGGTGACCGAGCTTCTGCTCGGCCTGGAGAACCCTGAGCGCGGAGGCCGCGTCCGGCGTGAGCGGCTTCTCGCACAGCACCGGCAGGTCGTGCTCGAAGGCCGCGAGGAGCGCCGCCTCGTGGGCGGGGCCCGGCGAGGCGACGATCACCGCGTCGACGTCGGCCGCCGCCATCGCGGCGGCCGGGTCGGTGTGGACGGTGCAGCCGTCGACGCGATCCGCGACCGCTTTGGCGCGTTCCGCGTCGACGTCCACGACGGCGGTCACCCGTGCCCCGCTGGTGACTTCCTGGATGCGGCGCACATGGTCGGCGCCCATCTTTCCGGTACCGATGACTGCGACTCCGAGCGTGTGCGGACGCTGGGTCATGGTGATCGGCCGTCCTTTCGGGTCGTCAGGCGCCGCAGGACCTCAGGAACTTGCGGGTACGGACCGCGATGGGCAGCGGCTTGTCCGGCTCGCACGGGTACATGTCCTGCTCGACGATCGCGAACAGGTCCACGTTCAGCTTCTGCGCGGCCTCCAGGACCGGCCCCAACTCCGGTACGCCCGCCGGGGGTTCGCACATCACGCCGCGCTGGACCGCGGGGCCGAACGGGATCTCGTTCTGCACCACGTCCGCGAGGATCTCCGGGTCGACCTGCTTGAGGTGCAGATAGCCGATGCGCTCGCCGTAGGTCTCGATCAGCTTGACGCTGTCGCCGCCGCAGTAGGCGTAGTGACCGGTGTCCAGGCAGAGGTTGACCAGGTCGGAGTCGGTCGAGTCGAGGAAGCGCTCGACGTGGGCCTCGGTGTCGATGTGGGTGTCGGCGTGCGGGTGCACGACGATGTCGAGGCCGAACCTCTCCTTCACCTCGTGACCGAGCCGCTCCATGCCCTTGGTCAGGTGGGCCCACTGCTCGCCGGTGAGCTCCGGCGGCTCGAGGATCTCGGCGGTCTTGTCGTCCCGCCAGAACGACGGGATGACGACCAGGTGCTGCGCGCCCATGGCCTGGGTCAGCGAGGCGACCTCGCTGACGTGCTCCCAGGTGGACTCCCAGACGGAGGGCCCGCGGTGCAGGCCGGTGAAGATCGTGCCTGCCGACACCTTGAGGCCCCGCTTGTTCACCTCGTCGGTGAGGCGGGCCGGGTCGGTCGGGAGATAGCCGTACGGGCCCAGTTCGATCCAGTCGTAGCCGGCCTCGGAGACCTCGTCGAGGAAGCGTTCCCAGGGCACCTGGACGGGGTCGTCGGGGAACCAGACGCCCCAGGAGTCGGGGGCCGAGCCGACCCGGATACGGTCGAGCGCAGAGGGCATGTCAGGACTTCCCTTCGGTGGTCGCCACGGGTGCGGTGAGGTCTTCCTCTTCGGGGAGTTCCTCGACGTCGACACCGCGGACCTGGCTCAACTCGTGCTTGAGCGCGGCCAGTTCGGTGCCGCCGGCCATGTGGTTGGTGAGCTCTTCGAGGCTGACCTCGTCACGGGAGGCGTTGAGCTCCATGGTGCCCAGGCGCAGGACGCTGAAGTGGTCGCCGACCATGTAGGCGTGGTGGGGGTTGTGGGTGATGAAGATGACGCCCAGGCCCTTCTCGCGGGCGGCGGCGATGTACTTCAGGACCACGCCGGACTGCTTGACGCCGAGGGCGGCGGTGGGCTCGTCCAGGATGAGGACGCGGGCACCGAAGTACACGGCGCGGGCGATCGCCACGCACTGGCGCTGACCGCCCGACAGGGTGCCGATGGGCTGCTCCAGGTCGTCCAGGACGATGCCCATGTTGCGCAGCTCTTCATCGGCCGTCTTCTTCATCCTCTCGATGTCGAGACGGCGCAGCGGCCAGGGGCCCTTGGTCATCTCGGAGCCGAGGAAGAAGTTGCGCCACACCGGCATCAGCGGGACGACGGCGAGGTCCTGGTAGACGGTGGCGATACCGGCGTCGAGGGCCTCACGCGGGGTGGAGAAGCGCACCGGTGCGCCGTCGACGAGGAACTCGCCCTCGGTGTGCTGGTGCAACCCCGAGATGATCTTGATGAGGGTGGACTTGCCCGCGCCGTTGTCGCCCAGGACGCAGGTCACCTGGCTGGGGAACACCTTCAGGTCCACGCCGTGCAGGGCGCGGATGTTGCCGTAGGACTTGCCCGCGCCGCGCAGTTCGACGATCGGGGCGTCCTTCTCCGGGGCCTTGTCCTGGAGGACGGCACCATGGGTGCCGGTCTTTTCGGTGGTCATTCAGGTCACCTCCTGGTCGCCGTGCGCTGGACCCACAGATTGATGAGGACGGCGCCGAGGAGCATCACGCCGAGGAACGCCTTGAACCAGTCGGGGTTCCAGCCGGCGTAGACGATGCCCTGCTGGACCATGCCGAACATGAAGGCACCGAAAACCGGGCCGATCGCGGAACCCGCGCCGCCGGTGAGCAGGCAGCCGCCGATGACTGCCGCGGCGATGTAGATGAGCTCCTGACCCACACCCTCGCCGGACTGCACGGTGTTGAACGAGAACAGCTGGTGCATGCCGACGAACCAGGCGCCGAAACCGACCAGCATGAACAGCGAGATCTTGGTGAAGGTCACCGGGACACCGACGGCCCGCGCGGACTGCTGGTTGCCGCCGACCGCGAAGATCCAGTTGCCGTACTTGGTGCGCAGCAGGACCCAGGTGGCGATGGCCGCGAAGACCAGCCACCACACGACCGTGATCTTCACGTTCACGCCGCCGACCTCGAAGGTCGAGGCGAACAGCGCCTTGGCCTGGTCGAAGCCGTCCATGTCGCTGATGTCGTCCGTGGCGACGTTGCTGGTGATCAGCTTGGTGACCGCCAGGTTCACGCCCTGGAGGATCAGGAAGGTACCGAGGGTGACCAGGAAGCTCGGCAGACCGGTCCTGACGAGCAGCCAGCCGTTGAACAGACCCACCGCGAGCGACACGATCAGGGCGACGATGACACCGACCCAGACGTTCATGCTCAGCTGGTAGGCGGTCATGCTGGCCGTCAGCGCCGAGGTGATCACCGCGACCCCCGACGACAGGTCGAACTCGCCGCCGATCATCAGCAGCGCGACCGGCAGGGCCATGATCCCGATGGTCGACGACTGGTAAAGGATGTTCGCCATCGAGCTGCCGTCACGCACGGCCGGAGCCGTGATGAGGAAGAAGATCAGCACCGCGACGGCGCCGAGGAAGACGCCGACTTCAGGACGGGCGAGGAGGCGCAGCGCGAGGGGGCGCTGCTGGGTCCGCCCGTCGGATTCCTTGCCGGGGCCGGGGGCCGGCGGTGTGGTCACCGCCGGCTCAGCCTGTTGGGTCATGTTCGTCACCGAGTGCCCTTCGCGGCGAACTTGTCGATGGTCTCGACATTCGTCTTGTCGACGAAGGCAGGTCCGGTCAGCACCGGTGCCTCGCCGCCGCCCATGTAGTTGCCGTTGTTCTTGTAGAGCCACAGGGAGTCGATCGCCAGGTAGCCCTGGAGGTAGGGCTGCTGGTCGACGGCGAACTCGATGTCGCCCTTCTTGATCGCTCCGGTCAGGTCCTTGTTGAGGTCGAAGGTGGCGACCTTCGCCTTGCTGCCGGCGTCACCGATCGACTGCACCGCGGTCAGCGCGAACGGGGCGCCGAGGGTGATGACGTGATCGATGCCGCTGTCCTGCTTGAGCTTGGCGGTGATCGTCGACTTCACCGACGGCATGTCGGTGCCGTTGACGTTCAGGTTCTCGACGTCACCCTCGAAGGTCTTCTTCACGCCCGCGCAGCGCTGCTCCAGGCCGATGTTGCCCTGCTCCTGGATGACACAGACGGCGTTCTTGGCGCCCTCCTCGTTCAGCCGCTTGCCGAGCGCCTCACCCGCCACGGTCTCGTCCTGGCCGAAGAACTCCATCAGGCCGAGCTTCTGCCAGTCGCTGACACCGGAGTTGAGGCCGACCACCGGTATTCCGGCGGCCTTCGCCTTGCTCACGACGTCCTTCATGGCGTCCGGCTTGGCGAGGGTGATCGCGATGCCGTCGACCTTCTGGTCGATCGCGTTCTGGACCAGGTTGGCCTGGTTGCCCGCGTTCGGGTCGTTGGAGTAGATCAGCTTGATGTTGTCCTTGGCGGCGGCTGCCTCGGCGCCCTTGCGGACGATGTCCCAGAAGGTGTCGCCCGCCGACTGGTGCGTGACCAGGGCGACCGTCATCCGGGGCGTGTTCGCCTTGCCGGCGGAGGCGCCCTCCGCGCTCTCCTCCGCCTTCTTGCCGCCGGAGCTGCTGGAGCATCCTGCGAGCGTCAACGCTGCCGCTGCTGCGACGGCCACTACGGGGGCCAGCCTGCGGGAGCGAGAGTAAGAGCGGTCCATCTTTCCAGCACCTCACTGTGCGACGGGGGTGTGCGACGGGGGAAAGGGAGTGATCAGGATCCATGTCCCGGACCCTTGGAAAGCCCGGGTCGTGTGCCGTGGAGCACGGCGGTTGCGCTGGGACGGGATCCAATCCCTAGATGCGCTCGCTGTCAATACTTTGTTAAGACATCATTTCACACTCAGGTCCGAATGTAAGTACAAAGTATTGACAGCGTCGGCCTCCACGCCCTACACCTGGGAGGCGGCAGGCCCGCTGGGACCCGCACCCCCTGTCCAGCTGTAGGAGCGTCGCGCATGGCCGAGTCAGCCAAGTCCTTCGACTTGATCACGATGGGAAGGATAGGAGTCGATCTCTACCCCCTGCAGTCTGGCCTACCTCTGACGCAGGTGGAGACGTTCGGCAAATTCCTCGGCGGCTCCGCCGCGAACGTCGCGGTCGCCGCCGCTCGGCTCGGCCGTACCACCGCAGTGATCACCCGCACCGGCGACGACCCGTTCGGTGCCTACCTGCACGAGGCCCTGAAGGACTTCGGCGTCGACGACCGCTGGGTGACGCCCGTCGCGGCGTACCCGACGCCGGTGACGTTCTGCGAGATCTTCCCGCCGGACGACTTCCCGCTGTACTTCTACCGGCAGCCTAAGGCGCCTGACCTGGAGATACATTCCGACGAGCTGGACTACTGGGCCATCCGCTCGGCCCGGGTCTTCTGGATCACCGGCACCGGCCTGAGCGAGGAGCCGAGCCGCTCCGCCACCCTCGCCGCCCTCAAGGCGCGCGACAAGGCGGGCACCACGGTCTTCGACCTCGACTGGCGCCCGATGTTCTGGAACGACCCCGAGGAGGCCCGCCCGTACTACGCGGAGGCGCTGCGGCACGCGACGGTCGCCGTCGGCAACCTCGACGAGTGCGAGGTCGCCACCGGCGTCCGTGAGCCCCGCGCCTGCGCGGAGGCGCTGCTGGCGGCCGGCGTGGAGCTGGCGGTGGTCAAGCAGGGCCCCAAGGGCGTGCTGGCGGTGCACCGCGACGGTACGGAGGCGGAGGTGCCGCCCGTACCGGTCGAGGTGGCCAACGGCCTCGGCGCGGGAGACGCCTTCGGCGGCTCACTGGTCCACGGGCTGCTGTCCGGCTGGGATCTGGCCGAAACCATGCGGTACGCCAACGCCGCCGGCGCCCTCGTCGCCTCCCGCCTGGCCTGCTCCTCCGCGATGCCCACCGAGTCCGAGGTCGAAAGCCTCCTCGCGCGAGCGTCGTGACGGCCGGCCGAGCCACCCCTGAACTGGAGCTTCCTTTGAGCATGACCATCCCCGACCTCACCGCGGTCAGAGCCCGGAACCCCGAGGCGATCGCCGAGGCCGCCGCCCGCCGGGTGCGCCGCCCGCTGATCGGTGACAGCGGCCGCCTGATGATCGTGGCCGCCGACCATCCGGCCCGCGGCGCCCTCGGCGTCGGCGACCGGCGTCTGGCCATGGCCAACCGGGCCGATCTGCTGGAACGTCTCTGCATCGCGCTGTCGCGGCCCGGCGTAGACGGGGTCCTGGCCACCGCGGACATCCTTGAGGACCTGCTGCTGCTCGGCGTGCTCGACGACAAGGTTGTCATGGGCTCCATGAACCGCGGCGGCCTGGCCGGGGCGTCCTTCGAGATGGACGACCGCTTCACCGGCCACCGCGCCGAGGACATCGCGCGGCTGCGCTTCGACGCGGGCAAGCTGCTGGTCCGTATCGACTACGACGACCCGGGCTCGCTGACCACCCTGGAGTCCACGGCCCGCGCCATCGACGACATGGCCGCGCGGCGACTCCCGCTGTTCGTCGAGCCGTTCATCTCCCGGCGCGTCGACGGCCGGGTGCGCAACGACCTGTCCGCCGAAGCCGTCACCCGGTCGATCGCCATCGCGTCCGGCCTCGGCGGCACCTCGGCCTACACCTGGCTGAAACTGCCCGTCACCCATGACCCCGACGACATGGCCGAAGTTCTTGAGACGTCCACGCTCCCTGTCGTCCTGCTGGGCGGTGAGGTCGGGGACGACCAGGAGGGTGCGTACGAGCGCTGGCGCAAGGCGCTCAGGCTCCCCACCGTGCAGGGCATGGTCGTCGGCCGCTCGCTGCTCTACCCGGCCGAGGGCAGCGTGGAGACGGCGGTGGACACGGCCGTCGGCCTGTTGTGACCCGGATTGTGAGGCGGAGAACTCGATGACCTATCACCTTCCCGCGGGAAAGGCGCTCGGCGGCCCGTACGTCGTGGACGTCACGCCCGAGAAGGCCGGCTGGGGCTACTCCAGCCTGCGGATCCTGGAGCTGCCGCCCGGCGGCTCGCACAGCTTCGACACCGGCGACAGCGAGTGGATCGTCCTGCCGCTGAGCGGCGGCTGCACGGTCGAGGCCGCGGACGACTTCGGCCACGAGACGTTCCCACTCGCCGGCCGTGACGGTGTGTTCAGCGGCGTGAGCGACTTCGCGTACGTGCCGCGCGATGCCCGTACGACCGTCTCGTCCACCGGCGGCGGCCGGTTCGCGCTGACCGGCGCGCGCTGCTCACGGCGGCTGCCCGCCCGGTACGGGCCGGCGTCGTCGGTGCCGGTGGAGCTGCGCGGCACGGGCAACAGCAGCCGCCAGGTGAACAACTTCGGCGCGGCCGGCGTCTTCGACTGCGACAAGCTCATCGCGGTCGAGGTCATCACGCCGGGTGGCAACTGGTCGTCCTTCCCTCCCCACAAGCACGACGAGCACCGGCCCGGCGAGGAGTCGGTGCTGGAGGAGATCTACTACTTCGAGTTCGCCGACCACGACGGCACCCCCGGCCTCGGCTACCAGCGCGTCTCCCCGTCCGGACACGGCAAGAACACCGACGTCCTGGCGGAGGTGCGCGGCGGCGACGTCGTCCTCATCCCCGACGGCTGGCACGGGCCCTCCATGGCCGTGCCCGGCCACCACATGTACTACCTCAACGTCATGGCGGGCCCCGAGGCCGAGCGCGCCTGGCTGATCTGCGACCACCCCGACCACGCCTGGATCCGCGGCACCTGGCCGGACCAGCCCGTCGACCCCCGTCTGCCCCTCTACACCGCTCCATCCCAGTGAGGTCCTCGATGAGCCAATCCACCGTCCGCCTGACCGTCGCCCAGGCGCTGGTGCGGTTCCTGTCCGCCCAGTACACCGAGCGCGACGGCGTACGGCACCGGCTGATCGCCGGAACCTGGGGCATCTTCGGCCACGGCAATGTGGCCGGCCTCGGTCAGGCCCTCCTCCAGGCGGGCGAGGACGTCATGCCGTACCACCAGGGCCGCAACGAGCAGTCCATGGTGCACGCGGCCGTCGGCTACGCCCGCCAGCTCAACCGCCTCTCCGCGCAGGCCGTGACGACGTCCATCGGCCCGGGAGCCACCAACCTGGTCACCGGCGCGGCCCTGGCGACGATCAACCGCCTGCCGGTCCTCCTCCTCCCCGGCGACTACTTCGCCTCGCACGCCCCCGACCCGCTGCTCCAGCAGCTGGAGCACCCGACCGAGGCGGATGTGTCGGTCAACGACACCCTGCGCCCGGTGTCGAGGTACTTCGACCGGATCACCCGTCCCGAGGCGCTGATCCCGTCCGCGCTGAACGCGATGCGCGTGCTCGCCGACCCGGCCGAGACCGGCGCGGTGACGCTGGCCCTCCCCCAGGACGTGCAGGCGGAGGCGTACGACTGGCCGCAGGAGTTCTTCGCCGAGCGCGTCTGGTACGTACGGCGCCCCGCGCCCGACCCGGTCGAGCTGGCGGCGGCCGTCGAGGCGATCCGGGCCGCCGAGCGCCCCCTGATCGTCGCGGGCGGCGGCGTCCACCACAGCGAGGCCGAGGCGGCGCTGAAGGCGTTCGTCGAGGCGACCGGCATCCCGGTCTCCTCCACCCAGGCGGGCAAGGGCTCACTCCGGTACGACCACCCCGCCGACCTCGGCGGCATCGGCCACACCGGCACCTCGGTCAGCGACGACATCGCCCGCACCGCCGACCTGGTGATCGGCGTCGGGACGAGATACACCGACTTCACCACCGCCTCCGGCACCCTCTTCCAGAACCCGGACGTGCGCTTCCTGAACCTCAACATCACCGGCTTCGACGCGCACAAGCTGGCGGCGCGGACGCTGGTCTGCGATGCGCGGACCGGTCTGGAGCAGCTGACCGGGGCGCTTTCCGGCCACCGGGTGGACGCGGCGTACGAGGCCGAGTACCGCGCCGGCAAGGAGCGCTGGGACGCGGTCGTCGAGGCCGCCTACCGCGCCGACGACGAGAGCGCCGTACCGACGCAGACCCAGGTGCTGGGCGCGCTGGACGCGGTCGTCGGCGACGACGACGTGGTGATCAACGCGGCCGGTTCGCTCCCGGGCGACCTGCACAAGCTGTGGCGGTCCCGCAGCCCGCGCCAGTACCACCTGGAGTACGGCTACTCCTGCATGGGCTACGAGATCCCGGCCGGGATCGGCATCCAGCAGGCCGCCCCGGACACGGCCGTGTGGTCGCTGGTCGGCGACGGGACCTACCTGATGATGCCGACGGAGATCGTGACGGCGGTCCAGGAGGGACTGCCGGTCAACATCGTCCTGATCCAGAACCACGGCTACGCCTCCATCGGCGGACTGTCCGCAGAGACCGGCGGCGAGCGCTTCGGCACCGACTACCGCTACCGCGCCGCCGACGGCACCTTCACCGGCGCCCCGCTCCCGGTCGACCTCGCCGCCAACGCGGCCAGCCTCGGCATGGACGTGCTGCGCGCCAAGACGGTCCGCGAGCTGCGCGAGGCGCTGGCCGCGGCCCGCGCCTCCGACCGGCCGACCTGCGTGTACGTCGAGACCGACATCACGAACCCGACCTCGCCGGGCGCCGAGGCCTGGTGGGACGTGCCCGTCGCCGAGGTCGCCTCGCGCGAGGCCGCCGTCGAGGCCCGCGAACGGTACGACAGGAACGTCGCCGACCGTCGCCACCACCTGTGAACTCCCCGCACCCGCCCCGCACTTGAAAGGCCCTTTCGCACCATGAAGACCATCACCCACTGGATCGACGGCAAGCCCGTGGAGGGCGGCTCCGGCCGCTTCGCCCCCGTCTACAACCCGGCCACCGGCGCCCAGGAGAAGCAGGTCGCCTTCGCGACCGTCGACGAGGTGGACGCCGCCGTCGCCTCCGCCAAGGTCGCGTTCGAGAGCTGGGGCCAGTCCTCCCTGGCCAAGCGCACGGCGATCCTGTTCAAGTACCGCGAGCTGCTCGATGCCCACCGCGACGAGATCGCCGAGCTGATCACCGCCGAGCACGGCAAGGTGCACTCCGACGCCCTCGGTGAGGTGGCGCGCGGCCTGGAGATCGTGGAGCTGGCCTGCGGGATCTCCGTGCAGCTGAAGGGCGAGCTGTCGACACAGGTGTCCACCCGGGTGGACGTGGCCTCGATCCGCCAGCCGCTCGGCGTCGTCGCGGGCATCACGCCGTTCAACTTCCCGGCCATGGTGCCGATGTGGATGTTCCCCCTCGCCATCGCGTGCGGCAACACCTTCGTGCTGAAGCCGAGCGAGAAGGACCCGTCGGCGTCCTTCCGGCTCGCCGAACTGGCCTCCGAGGCCGGGCTGCCGGACGGTGTGCTGAACATCGTGCAGGGCGACAAGGTGGCCGTGGACCGCCTCCTCGAGCACCCGGACATCGAGGTGGTCTCCTTCGTCGGCTCGACGCCCATCGCGAAGTACATCCAGCTCAAGGCAGTCGAGCACGGCAAGCGCGTGCAGGCCCTGGGCGGCGCCAAGAACCACATGCTGGTCCTGCCCGACGCCGACCTGGACTTCGCGGCCGACCAGGCGATCAACGCCGCGTACGGTTCGGCGGGCGAGCGCTGCATGGCCGTGTCGGTCGTGGTCGCGGTCGGCGACACGGGCGACGAGCTGGTCGGCAAGATCGCCGAGCGGGCGAAGGCCCTGCGCATCGGCCCCGGCAACGACCCCGCGTCCGAGATGGGCCCCCTGATCACGCGCGAGCACCGCGACAAGGTGGCGTCCTATGTCGCTTCGGCCGCCGAGCAGGGCGCCGAGGTCGTCGTCGACGGCACCGGTTACTCGGTCGAGGGCCACGAGGACGGCTTCTTCCTCGGCGTCTCGCTGCTGGACCGGGTGCCGCTGACGGCGGACGCGTACCGGGACGAGATCTTCGGCCCGGTGCTGGCGGTGGTGCGTGCGGAGACGTACGAGGAGGCCATCAAGCTGATCAACGACTCCCGTTGGGGCAACGGCACCGCGATCTTCACCCGCGACGGCGGCGCCGCCCGCCGCTTCCAGCTGGAGGTCAAGGCGGGCATGGTCGGCGTGAACGTGCCGATCCCGGTGCCGGTCGGCTACCACTCCTTCGGTGGCTGGAAGGACTCCCTCTTCGGCGATCTGCACATCTACGGCAACGACGGCATCGCCTTCTACACGCAGGGCAAGGTGATCACGACCCGCTGGCCGGACCCGTCCGACGGTGGCATCAACCTCGGTTTCCCCAGCAACTCCTGACACCCTGACAGGGAGGTTCGTCCCATGGCGAAGACCCGCGGCTCCACACGTGCCGGATCCGCCTCCGCGTTGGACTCGCTGGACTTCGCCCTGGACCGGGGCAGTCCCGTGCCGCTGTACTACCAGCTCGCCCAGCAGCTGGAGTCGGCGATCGAGCACGGGGTCCTCGCCCCGGGCAACCTCCTGGGCAACGAGGTCGACCTGTCGGTGCGGCTGGGCCTGTCCCGGCCCACCGTCCGGCAGGCCATCCAGTCACTCGTCGACAAGGGGCTGCTGGTCCGGCGGCGGGGGGTGGGCACCCAGGTGGTGCACAGCCAGGTGAAGCGCGGGCTGGAGCTCAGCAGCCTCTACGACGACCTGGAGGCGGCCGGGCAGGGACCGACCACGCAGGTCGTCCGCAACGAGCGGGTCCCGGCGGCCGCCGACGTCGCGGCCGCGCTCGGCGTCGCGGAGGGCAGCGAGGTCACCCTGCTGGAGCGGCTGCGCTGCACCCACGGCCAGCCCGTCGCCATCCTCTGCAACTACCTGCCCGCGAGCCTGCTCGACCTCGACACGGCCCGGCTGGAGTCGACTGGCCTCTACCGGATGATGCGCGCCGCCGGAATCACCCTGCACAGCGCCCGCCAGACCGTCGGCGCCCGCTGCGCGACCGCCGAGGAGGCCGAGCGCCTCGACGAGAAGGAGCGCGCCGCGCTGCTCACCATGCAGCGCACGGCGTACGACGACACTGGCCGGCCGGTCGAGTACGGGACGCACATCTACCGCGCGTCCCGGTACGCGTTCGACTTCCAGCTGCTGGTCAGGGTTTGAGGCTCGCGGTGAACGGCGTGACCGGCCGCGCCAGTCCTTCGCCGTCCACGGTGATGTCGACGGCCTCGTTGTAGAAGGCCACGAGCCCCTTGATCGGACTCACCGCGGGCAGTGGCTCGGCGTAACTCCACAGGACGTTCCGCGGGGCCTCGCCCTCACCACGCCAGGTCCAGTACTGCGCCCTGCCCTTGTACGGGCATCCGGTCCGGTGGTCGGTGGGCTCGAACAGGTCGAGCCGTACGTCCTCGCGCGGCATGTAGTACCGCGTCGGCAGTCCGGTCTCGAACAGCAGCACAGGGCGGTGGGTGTCCGCGACGAGGGTGCCCGCGATCTCGACCTGGACATGGCGGCTGCTGGGCATGGCGTCCACCCGCTTGTGCGGGTCGCGCGGGTGGACGAAGATCTCTTCCTCCTCCTCGTACCAGTGGTCGAGGCCGGTCCCCCAGCGCAGGAACCACTCGAAGGAGATGTGCCCGGCCAGGTCGGCGGCGGGGAAGGTCCACGCCGCGTTCTCCACCAGCTCTGCGTCGGCTTCGAGGTCGTAGAAGATCTGTGACCCCGTGTGTTTGCCCGGCGTCGGGTTCTTGGCCGGGCGGAGGAGGTCCGTGCGGACCTCCGCACGCGGGAACGCATAGCACGGGACGGGCAGATCGGGCTCCCAGACCAGGACGGGGTGCCGGCTGTCGACGACGGTGACGTCGCCCTTGCGACCGCGCACCCAGCGCTCGCTGGGCTCCCACAGGAGGCCTTCGGGGGTCGTGCGGACGGACCGCTCGGTGGGGAACAGAGGCATGGTCCACTCTCCTTCGGCTCCTTTCCGGAGCGTACTCCCGGCCCGGTCAGCGGGCCGCGTCGAGCCGGGCGCGCTGCTCCTGGGTCAGCTCCAGATCCACGGCGGCGAGGCTCTCCTCCAACTGGGCCACGGAGGACGCCCCGACCAGGGGGATGATCGGCAGTTCGGCGCCGGTCTGCCAGGCCAGGACGACCTGGTTGACCGTGGCGCCGGTCTCCTGGGCGATCTCGCGCAGCACCGTCAGACGGGCCTCGGTGCCCGGGTGGTCGAAGTCGGCGGGCAGCCGCTCCGGGTGGGTGTACGCGCCTTTCAACAGCGGTGAGTAGGCGACGAGCGTCAGTCCGGGCTCGGCGCGCAGGTAGCTCAGCAGGTCGGGGCCGGCGTGGCCGAGGCTGCCGTCGGGGAACAGGCCCTCGGGTACGTCGAGGCGGGGCCGCAGGTGGCTGTGGGCGTACTGGAGGACCTCGTAACCGGGCAGTCCGGCCGCGGTGGCGAGGGCGCGGGCCCGCTCGACCCGCCACATCGCGTGGTTGCTGACGCCGAGCAGACCGACAGTCCCCTCGGCGACCAGTTCGGCGAACCCCTCCACCGTCTCCTGGAGAGGCACCTTCTGGTCCTCGATGTGCGCGTAGAGCAGGTCCAGCTTCGCCACGCCGAGCCGGTCGCGGCTGCGCTCGGCGGACTCCCGGATCACCTTGGCCGACAGGCCCTCGGCGTTGTCGACGTAGCTGGTGCCGGGGGCCAGCGGGCGGGCGCCGAGCTTGGTGGCGATGACGATCTCGTCGCCGACGCCGCGACTGCGGCGCCATCGGCCGA
This sequence comes from Streptomyces sp. NPDC093591, assembly GCF_044764885.1. NCBI lineage: Bacteria > Bacillati > Actinomycetota > Actinomycetes > Kitasatosporales > Streptomycetaceae > Streptomyces > Streptomyces sp. NPDC093591. The sequence goes on along the minus strand of NZ_JBIWIY010000018.1, from coordinate 248,486 downwards.
GCAACTCCTCGCTCTGTCCGCCCTGGCCGCCGTCGATCCAGAAGGCGTAGTTGTCGGACGTGTCGATGAAGGTCCCGCCGGCCTCGACATATCGGTCGAGCACGGCGAAGGAGGTCTCCTCGTCGGTCCGTGAGCCGAACAGCATCGCGCCGAGCGCGAGGACGCTGACCTCACGGCGGGTGTTCGGGGCGGTGCCGATGGTGCGGTACTTCATGCCGTTCCCTCCCGTTCGCGCCCGCGTTCGGGGCACGCGAGAGGAGTCTTCAGCTTGGAGCGCGCACGAAGTCAAGCGCTTGTGTGCGACGGGCAGCCTTGACTCCAAGGGACCGAAGCCGCACAGTCGTACATATACGCCGTAAACGTACGGTGCTCAGCAGCAGGAGCGTCCTGCCATGACGAGCAGAGCAGCCGAAGGAAGTGAAGCTCCGTGGACGCCGTCGACCATTCTGGTCACGGGCGGGGCCGGCTTCGTCGGCAGTCATGCCTGCGTGGAACTCCTCGAGCACGGCTACGAGGTGATCGTGGTCGACGACTACTCCAACAGCACTCCGCAGGTCTTCACCCGCATGGAACGGATCGCCGGCCGCTTCGTCGGTGCCGTCTACGAGCTGGACATCCGTGACCGGCACGCCCTGTCGGCCGTCTTCGACCGGCACTCCGTGGACGCCGTCGTGCACTTCGCCGCGCACAAGGGCCCGCACAGATCGACACGGATGCCCGTCGAGTACTACGACACCAACGTCGGCGGAACGACCGCCCTGCTGGGCGCCATGGACGAGCACGGGGTGCACCGTCTCGTGTACCCGTCGTCGTGCTGGGTCTACGGCGACGCCGGGCGCGGGCCGGTCGACGAGACCACCCCGCCCCGGCCCGCCAGCCCGTACGCGGCCTCGAAGTGGATCTGCGAGCAGATCCTCACGGACGTCTGCCGCCGCCGCCCCGAGTACACGGTCCTGTGCCTGCGGTACTCCATCCCGGCCGGCGCCCACCCCAGCGGACTGCTCGGCGAGGATCCCCACGCCGCCTCCATCAGCCTCGTGCCCTACCTCGCCGAGGTGGCCGACGGCCGACGCCCCAGGCTCGAGGTGTTCGGCGACGACTACCCGACCCGCGACGGAACCGCGATCCGCGACTATCTCCATGTCATGGACGCCGTCGAGGCGCACCGCATCGCGCTCGACCACCTCGCCGACGGGCCGGGCATGCACGTGTACAACCTGGGTGCCGGAGAGGGCAGGTCCGTCCTCGACGTCGTCACCGCGTTCTCCAGGGAGTGCGGAAGGCCCATCCCTTACGACGTCGGACCCCGTCGGCCGGGAGACATCGCCGAACTCGTCGTCGACCCGACCGCGGTGACGCGGGCCTGGGGCTGGCGCCCCACCCGGGAGCTCGACGAACTGTGCCGGGACGCCTGGCGCTTCCAGCGGCTCAACCCGCACGGATACGGCGACTCGGCCTGGGGGCCGAACCGGAAGGAGTAGGTGTCATGTGGCCCGTCCACACGGTCCGCAGGGCGGGCCGGGATCGGAGCCCGGCACGGTCCTGGCTGGGGCACCGCACGATTCGCCCCGGTCGCCGGGTGACGAGATGCAACGGGACGCCCACCGTGCCTACGATCGTTACAGGAAGCCCGAATTGGCGCGTTCCGCGCAGCCCGGTGTCCTCCGATTCGGGGAGGCGCTTGACCTTGCTGCCGGCCCACCGATTGATGGCCGCGTACATCGGACTGGTCGGGGCCCTCACCGGCCTGTACATGACCATCCCGGACCTACGCACGCCCCTGTGGGCCGTCATCGGGCTGGCTGGTGCCGCCGCCGTCCTCACCGGGGTGCACGTCCACCGGCCCGCCCACGCCTGGCCTTGGTGGGTGCTTGCCACCGGGCTGCTGGCCTTCGCCGCGGGCGACACCTACTACAACGTGCAGGAGGCGTACTTCGCCGCGTCGAATCCCTTCCCGTCCCCGGCCGACGCCTGTTATCTGACCGTGTATCCCCTGTTCGCCGCGGGCCTGTTCGGTCTGGTGCGGTACCGCTGGGTGGGCCATGATCTGCCGAGTCTGCTGGACGCGCTGATCATCACCGCGGGGCTCGCCCTGCCGGTCTGGGTGTATCTGGTGCAACCGCTCGCCCGACTGGAGGGCCTCACCTGGGAGCAGCACGCGATCAGCATCGCCTATCCCCTCGGGGACATCCTGGTGCTGGCGCTCCTCCTGCGGCTGCTCGCGCCCAGCCCCACGTCCGGGTCCAACCGTGCCGTCCAACTGCTCGTGCTGGGCACGCTCACGCTGCTCTGCTTCGACATCGCCTACGGCATCCTCCAGCTCAGCGGCACATGGCAGGCCGGCACGCTGCTGGACTCCGGCTGGATCGTCTTCTACACGGCTTGGGGACTGGCCGCGCTGCACCCCTCGATGGCGGAGCTGACCGCGTCGCAGTCCCCGCCGCAGTCCCTGCTGCCGCCCTGGCGCCGGCTTCTGCTGCTCACGGCGGCCACCCTGATCCCGCCCACCATCCTGGTGATGGAGAGGCGGGCAGGCCGCGTGCACGACCCGGCGGTGCTGGGCGCGTTCTCCGGTGTGCTGTTCCTCCTGGTGATCCTGCGGCTCGCGGTCATGGTCGTAGCGCACCGCAAGGCCGTGGCGCGGGAGCAGGCGCTGCGCACCGCGGCCGCCTCTCTGGTGGCCGCGGTCTGGCCGGAGGAGATCGCCCGGGCCTGCGACACGGCGGTCGCCGCGCTGTCCGGGCCGAAGCAGCCGCACGTGGCCATGCTCCTGTCGGCCCGGGACGCCCAGGACCTGTACAAGCGCCTTACGCGGTCCCACATCCGGATCGGCGGCCGACGGGGCACGGATGCCGAGCCCGCTCGGAGCGAGCCGGTCGATCCCGCCCGCCACCGCACCCTCACGCTTCCCGTCGCCGTGTTCGGGCCGGACATCGCCGTCCGGCTCGGGGATCTGCCGACCGCCCTGGTCTGCCCCATGGTCCAGCCCGACCGCCCGGCCGGCGGCGAGCTTCCGGGCGCACTGCTGGCGGCCGGTCCCGAGCGGCAGCTCGCCGAGATGTGCGGCTCGCTGGAGATCCTGGCCTCGCACGCGGGGCTGGCGATGGAGCGCATCGCGCTGCGGCGGGAGATCATCCGCAGCGAGAGCGAGGCGTACTTCCGCACCCTGGTGCACAACGCCACGGACGTCATCCTCATCGTCAACGACGACACGACCGTCCGTTACGCCAGTCCCTCCGCGCAGGCCGTGTTCGGCGGCGGCACCGAGCTGATCGGGAGACAGCTGCCGGACCTGCTGGATCCGCAGGACCGCGACCGGGTGATCCGGACCCTGACGGCCCTGCGGAGCAGCGAGCGGCAGGAGGCGCACGACCACTGGTGGGTGGCCCGGGAGACGGGCCGCATCGAAGTGGAGGTGCGCTGCCGCGACCTGCGGCAGGACCGGACCGTGGGCGGTCTGGTCGTGACGCTGCGGGACGTCACCGAACAGCGTCAGCTGGAGCAGGAGCTCACTCAGCGGGCCTTCCACGACTCGCTGACCGGTCTGCCCAACCGGACCCTGCTGCTGGAGCGGACGGCGCGTGCGCTGCTGCGCAGCCGCCGGGAAGCGACGATCACCTGTCTGCTCTTCATCGACCTGGACGACTTCAAGATCGTCAACGACACGCTCGGACACTCGGTCGGCGACCGGCTGCTGCGCGCCGTGGGTGAGCGTCTGTCGGGGACGCTGCGCCGTACCGACACGGCGGCCCGGCTCGGCGGCGACGAGTTCGCCGTCCTGATGGAGGACGCGAAGCAGCCCCTCGACGCGGAACTCCTGGCCGCACAGGTGATCCAGTCGCTCAACCGGCCGTTCCACCTGGTCGATGAGTCGGTGAGCATCTCGGCCAGCGTGGGGGTGGCCACGGGCAGGGACAGCGCGAACGCCGAGGAGCTGCTGGCCCTCGCCGATCTGGCCCTGTACGCGGCCAAGGCCTCCGGGAAGCGCCAGTGGCGCCGCTTCCAGCCCCAGCAGCGCGCCCGCGTGGTGGAACGCCACGACCTGCAGGCGCGCCTCGACCGTGCGATCTCCCGGCAGGAGTTCACCCTGTGCTACCAGCCGGTCGTGGACATCCCCGCGGGCGAGGTCGTGGGCTTCGAGGCGCTGGCCCGCTGGCGTGGCCTCGGCAGCGATCCGGTCCCACCGGCGCAGTTCATCCCGCTCGCCGAGGAGACCGGCCACATCTCGGTGCTGGGCACCTGGGTACTGCACCACGCCACGGCCGACATCGCCGGGCTGCAGCAGCGCGCCGGGCGGACCAAGCCGCCGTATCTGAGTGTCAACGTGTCCGCCCGGCAGTGGCGGGACGCGGGATTCCTGAACGAGGTGTCCAGGGCCCTGGAGACCTCGGTTCTGGTCCCGGGCACACTGCTGCTGGAGCTCACCGAGTCGGTACTCATGCAGCGGACCGAGCAGATCGACACGGTCATCCGGGCGCTGAAGGACCTCGGTGTGCGCATCGCGGTGGACGACTTCGGCACCGGGTACTCGTCGCTGCGCTATCTCCGGGACTTCCCCATCGACGTACTCAAGATCGACAAGTCGTTCATCGACGAGATCCCGCAGGACCCCCGGCAGGTGGCCCTCGTCGAAGGCATCGTCCACCTCGCCGACACACTCGGGCTTCAGGTGATCGCCGAGGGCATCGAGGACGAGCGGCAGTGGGAGCTGCTGGCGGACATCGGCTGCGGATACGGACAGGGCTACCTGTTCGCACAGCCGATGACGGTGGAGCAGGGCGAGGCCGTGCTCCAGCAGCACGGCGGCGTCCGGCCTTCCCCGCGGGCCTGAACCAGAGGGAGTACCACCATGCGCGCAGTCGACGTCGAACTTCCGGGATTCCGCAGCGACCCTCGGTGGGACGACCTCGACCACCTGCGGCGGACGAGCCCCATGAGCGACGCTGTGCTGGACGAGGTGCGCGGCCGGCACATCCGCAGCGGCGATCACTGGCTGATCGACTTCGCGTCCTGCAACTACCTGGGCTTCGACTGGGACCCCGAGATCATCGACGAGATCGAACCGGCCGTACGGCGGTGGGGGACGCACCCCAGCTGGTCACGGCTGCTGGGCAGCCCACGGCTCTACCCGGAGATCGAGGAACGCCTCGCCGCTCTGCTCGGCGCGCCGGACACGCTGCTGCTGCCCACGGCCACCCTGATCCACGCCTCGGTGATCCCCGTCCTCGCCGGTGCGGGCCATGTCTTCGTCGAGGCCAGGGCGCACAAGACCGTGTACGACGGCTGTGTGTCCGCCCGGGCCCAGGGCGCGCGGCTGCAGCGCTTCCGCGCCGACCGGCCCGACGAGCTGGACGCCCTGCTGCGGGCCCTGCCGTGCGACGGGCCCCGGCTGGTCTGCCTGGACGGTGTCGACAGCATGAGCGGGAACATCCCCGGCCTGCCGGTGCTGGCCCGGATCTGCCGGGAGCGGGGCGCGACGCTGTACGTGGACGACACCCACGGTTTCGGTGTCATCGGGGAGCGGACGGCAACGGAGCCCTGCCCGTACGGTTCGCGCGGCAACAGCGTCGTCCGGCACACGGGTGAGACCTACGACGGCATCGTGCTCGTCGGCGGTTTCTCCAAGGCGTACTCGTCGCTGCTGGCCTTCCTCGCCCTGCCCTCCCGGCTCAAGGATCACCTGAAGACCGCCGCCGGCCCCTATCTCTACTCCGGTCCCTCGCCGACGGCGTCCCTGGCCACCTCGCTCGCCGGTCTGGAGGTGAACGACCGCCGGGGGGACGCGATCCGTGCCGATCTGTACCGCAAGACCGTGCGGGTGCTCCGGCACGTCCGCGGCCTCGGCCTGGCCACGCCGAGCGTACGTGAGTTCCCGATCGTGGAGATCCCGCTCGCCGACACCGCCCATCTGGACGCGGTCGCCCGATTCCTGTGGGAGTGCGGCATCTACGTGACCCTCGCGGCCTACCCCCTCGTCCCCCGCGACCGGGTCGGCTTCCGTATCCAGGTCACGGCGCTCAACTCCGACGAGGACATCGACCGGCTCAACGACACGCTGAGCCGACTGGCCGAGCAGCGCGTGCTGGGGCTCAGGGGGTGAGCAGGGCATGCCCCCGTCCGAGGCTCCTGGTGCCGTACCGATCCGCAACGACGACGTGGACTGGGACAGTTGGCCCGTCCAGGACTACCTCGCCGAGAACTACCGCGAGCTGCACCCGTCCGACGCGGCGGTCATCGCCCACCACGCGGGGCTGTACCGGGAGTTGGCGCCCCGCGGCATCGCGCGGTCCGTGGAGCTCGGTGCCGGGCCCAACCTCTACCCGCTCATGCTGGCCGCCGCCGTCAGCCGCCGCGTCGACGCCGTGGAGGCGGGCGCGGCCAACGTCGCCTATCTGACCGGGCAGCTCCGCCTCGGACCCGATGCCAGCTGGCAGCCCTTCTACGAGCTGTGCCGGCGATACGTCCCGACCCTCCCGGCGACCCTCCCGGAGGCACTGTCGCGGATACGCGTCGTCCACACCGACGTCCGGGCCTTGCCGCCCGGCATGTACGGTCTCGCGTCCATGCACTTCGTGGCCGAGGGAGCGACCGAGGACTTCACGGAGTTCACCGAGTTCTGCCGCCTCTTCGCCCGCTGTGTCGTCCCGGGCGGGCACCTGGTGGCCGCGTTCATGGAGAACATGCCGACGTACCGCATCGGCCGCGCCTCACGCTGGCCGGGCTGCCCCGTGGGCCCGGAAGCCGTCCGGGAGGTGTTCGCGCCGCTGACCGAGCGGCTCTCGGTGACCCGGATCGACGCCGACCCGACGCTCCCGGACTACGGCGACTCGGGGATGGTCCTGATGACAGGGCGAACGCCGTCTCGCCCAGTGCTCGACTGAACCCCTGCGGTGACCGCTCCCGTATGTTTACGTCGTAAGGGTGCCACCACCCACAGGGTCGAGCGGTAAGGAATACGCCCATGCAGAATGACCCGCAAGCAGGCCCGGCCCGGCGTGCGAGTGACCGCGGGCGGCACGGCAGGCTCAGTCGGGAGCGGGTGCTGGCCGCCGCCCTGGAACTGGTTGATCGCGAAGGTCTGTCCGCGTTGAGCATGCGTCGCCTGGGTTCCGAACTCGGCGTCGAGGCCATGGCCCTGTACCGCTACGCGGCCGGCAAGGACGCGCTTTTGGACGGGCTGGTCGAGGCCCTCTACCTGGAACTGGAGGACCGTCTCGGCGAGGTCTCGACGGCAAAGGCGGCACCGGCCGAAGGCCCCGGTGCCGGGCTGCCCGAGTGGCGGGCCGACCTGCACCGAATCGCTCTGACCACTTATGAGGTCTGCTTCGCCCACCCTCAGGTGGTGCCGCTGATCGCCACGCGCATGATGGCGGTTCCGCTGGCACGGAGGCCGCCTGCGGTCCTCAGAGACCATGAGCGGGTGCTCGTCCTGCTCCGCGGGGCAGGGCTCGACGAGGAACGCACCGCCGCCGTCTTCCACGCCTTCACCGCATGGGTCCTCGGATACGTGTCCGTGGAACTGCGGGCCATGGTCGACAACCCCGACGAGCCGGACCCCGCCTTCCGTCTCGGCCTGCACCGCATGCCGCCCCATGAGCTGCCCACGCTCCGAGCGATCACCCCGGCCCTCGCCGAGCGGGGCGGGCCGGAGGGCCTGGCAGCCGGGGTGGACGCGGTGATCGACCGTTTCGTCGGCGCGCTCTGAGAAAGCGCGGGTGGTCGGGGGGAGAGGCGTTCAGCGGGCGAACGGCCCCTCCAGCGCCGCCCATTGCAACAACATGATCGTCTTGGCGTCGGCGATCTCCCCGGTGCGGATCATCTCCAGGGCCCGGCGGAAGGGCAGTTCCACGATCTCGATGTCCTCGCCCTCCTCGTCCAGGCCACCGCCCTCGTGGGTGCGGGTCGAGGGGCCGTAGGCGGCCGCGTAGAAGCTGACGCGCTCGGTGACCGAGCCCGGGCTCATGTAGACGTCGAAGACGTGCCGGACCTCGCCGATGGTGTGCCCGGTCTCCTCCACGACCTCACGCCGCACCGCGATCTCCGGGTGCTCGTCATCGTCGTCGAGCAGCCCGCCGGGCGTCTCGATCAGCAGGCCGTCGGGGTGGCCGTTGACGTACACCGGGAAGCGGAACTGGCGGGTGAGCAGGACGGTTTCGCGTTCGGCGTCGTACAGCAGCATGGTCGCCCCGTTGCCACGGTCGTGCGTCTCGCGCTGCTGGGTGCTCCAGGTGCCGTCGGCGTGCTGGAAGTCGAAGGTCGTCGCGCGCTCGACGTACCAGTGGCTGGACAGGAGTTGCACGTCCCGCACCTTGACGCGGGGGTTGCCGGTCAGGTCCCGGCCGGCCTGGTCGAGTCCGGTGCGGCCACGGCGGTCGGGGGTGTCGATGCCGGCGGTCATCGGGCACCGGCCGGATGGATGAGCGAGTTGGTCATGGCCTGCTTCTACCATCCTTCAGTTCTCGGCGTCGGCCTTCTCCCACACCCGCGGTGGCCACGTGGAAGGTGCACGCCCCTTCCTCGTCCGGCCGGCGGCCACCCCTGCGGCGGCCGGGTTCGTGGCGCCGCGCGGGCCTGGCAGGGCGGTCACGCCCCCGGCGGCACGGCCTGCTCGAAGCCGAGTTCGCGCAGGGCGGTGCGGAGTCTGTCCGCCGCCTCGTCGAGGGCCGACATGTCCTCCTCCGGCTTCGCGTCGGCGAAGTCGAGGTCGCCCATACCCCACATGGGCGCCACGTGAATGTGCAGGTGCGGCACCTCGAAACCGGCGATGAGCAGTCCGGCCCGTGGAGCGTTCCACGCCCGCTGCACACCCTGGCCGACCGCCTGGGCCACCTGCATGCAGTGGGCCAGCAGTTCCCCGTCGACCTGCGTCCACTGGTCGACCTCGCGGCGGGGCACGACGAGGGTGTGACCGGGCGTCAGCGGTGCGATGGACAGGAATGCCGTCGCATGCGCGTCCTGCCAGACGAACCGGGCGGGAAGCTCGCCGTCGATGATGCGGGAGAAGACGGTGGTCATGCATGCCCCTTCGCTGCGGGAGAGCTCTCGGAGCGAGCCTACGCACTGCCTCACCCGACGGTTCCCCTGAACGGCTCATTGGTGCTGGTCCGGAGGAGGCGGGGGCCTGTTAGCGATGTGACCTTGGTGGAAGGGATGGGCGCGCGAACGGATTCGAGGAGGCGGGATGTCGGAGGGCCTGATCGAGGGCTGCGCGCCGTGTGCGGTTCCGGAGGGCGGCGAGGATCTGCCACCGGGCCTGTCCCGCGGCGGCTTCGAGCGGCTGAGCGCCGTCGCCGACACCGTCCTCTACGAGGGTTACCTCCTCTACCCGTACCGGCGGTCGTCGACCAAGAACCGCGTCAGGTGGCAGTTCGGTGTGCTCTTCCCCCGCGACTGGGTGGAGGCGGCCGGCCCCCTCGTCCCGGGCGTGTCCGGCTCCGCGGACTCCTGGTATCAGCGGACCGAGTGTCTGCTGCGCGTCCGAGGGCCCGGCGCTGTCGTACGGGTGCGGGTGCGGTACCTGCAGATGCAGCACAAGCAGGTGGAGGCGGCCGGCCCGGACGGCGGCCACCGTGCGGTCGCGTCGCTTCGGACGGACGACGGCGTGACACATCTGACCTTCGACGAGGCGGTACCGCGCGAGGCCGACCTCGCCGTCCCGCTGGACGACCTGCTGACGGGTGAACGCACCACCGCGGTGGGAGCGGCGGCCGGCACGGACACCGAGCCGCTGCCCGGGGGCGTCGGACGGGTCGTGCGGCGGCGCGAGGAGGTCCGGGCGCATACCACCCTGACGGCCGAGCGGCTCTCGGACGGGGTGTACCGGCTCCGGGTGCGCACCGTGAACACCGGCGCCGCGCCCGGGCCCCACACCCCTCGCGAGGAGGCCTTGCGCGGTGCCCTCATCGCCACGCACACGCTCGTCGCCGGGCAGGGCGTGGAGTTCGTCTCGCTGATCGATCCGCCCGCACCGCTGGAGGAGCACGCCCGCGCGTGCCGGAACGAGTTCGCCTTTCCCGTGCTCGGCGGGGAACCGCCCGCCGAGGAGAGCGGCGGCGGCCTCACCGGAGACCTTCTGCTCGCCTCGCCGATCATCCTGCCCGACCATCCGCAGGTGGCACCGGAGAGCCCGGGCGATCTGCACGACGCCGCGGAGATCGACGAGATCCTGACCCTGCGCACGATGCTGTTGACGGACGAGGAGAAACGCGAGGCGCGCGCCACCGACCCGCGGGCCGCCGCGATCCTCGACCGGGTCGACACCATGCCCCCCGAGGTCTTCGCGCGCCTGCACGGCGCCGTCCGCTCCCTGACGCCTGTCACCCGAGCGGCAGTGGATCCCGCCTCGCCTGGCACCCCGGCCGCCGAACACCCCTCCACGCCCGTCCCTCCGGCCGCCGAACACCCCACCCCACCGGTCTCCCCCGCCCCCGGCCGACCCGCGTGGTGGCAGGAGGGTGCCGACGCAGGGCTGTCCCCGACCACCGACACCGTGCTCGTCGCCGGCGTGCCCGTCGGCGCGGGCAGCCGCGTGCGGCTCCGCCCACGGGGCCGGGGTGCCGACGCCCAGGACATGTTCCTGGTCGGCCGGACGGCCGAGGTCGCCGCCGTCTTCCACGACGTGGACGGGAGCACGCATCTCGCCGTCACCCTCGACGACGACCCCGCGTCCGAACTGCACACCTGGTACGGCCGCTTCCACTACTTCCGGCCCGACGAACTCGAACCACTGGAGCCGGCCGACTCCGACACCCCCCACAGCGGAGGCCGATGACATGACCACCCACAGCTCCACCACGGAAGTCAGCGGCGAACCCAGCCGTGGCGAGGACCGGCAGGGCTTCGACGAGATCCACATCCTCTGGATCTCCGAGGGCATGAGCTGCGACGGCGACACCGTCTCCCTCACGGCCGCCGACCAGCCCTCCATCGAGGACCTGGTGCTCGGTCTGATCCCGGGTCTGCCGAAGGTGAACCTGGTCAACAAGGTGCTCTCGCCGAGCCTGGGCGGCGAGGACTTCCTCGCTCCCTACCGGGCGGCGGCCCGCGGCGACCTGGCCCCGTTCATCCTCGTCATCGAGGGCTCGATCCCCAACCAGAGAATCATCGAGGGCGACGGCTACTGGACGTCCTTCGGCAATCACCCGGAGACCGGTGAGCCGCAGACCCTGAACGACTGGATCGACGACCTGGCTCCCAAGGCCTGGGCGGTGGTGGCCGCGGGCACCTGCGCCACCTTCGGCGGCATCCACGCGATGGCGGGCAACCCGACCGGTTGCATGGGCCTCGCGGACTACCTGGGCTGGGGCTTCCGGTCGCAGGGCGGCCTGCCCGTGGTGAACGTGCCGGGCTGCCCGATCCAGCCCGAGAACTTCATGGAGACCCTGATCTGGGTCCTCTACCACGCGGCCGGCTCCGCTCCCCCGCCCCCGCTGGACCACATGCTGCGCCCGCAGTGGCTGTTCGGGAAGACGGTCCACGAGGGCTGCGACCGCGGCTCGTACTACGAGCAGGCCAGCTTCGCCGGCGACTACAACTCCCCCAAGTGCCTGGTCAAGACGGGCTGTTGGGGCCCGGTGGTCAACTGCAACGTGCCCAAGCGCGGCTGGATGGCCGGCATCGGCGGCTGCCCGAACGTCGGCGGCATCTGCATCGGCTGCACGATGCCCGGCTTCCCCGACGCGTTCATGCCGTTCATGGACGAGCCGCCCGGCGGGACGCTGTCGTCGCTCGCCATCAAGCCGTACGGCGCCGTGATCCGCCGTTTGCGCGGCTTCACGAACGAGTTGGTCAACCACGAGCCCAAGTGGCGCCACAACAAGCGGAAGCTCACCAGCGGTTACGACCCGCACTGGCGGCCCTGACCACCGCGCGACACCCATCCCACCACGGACGTACGGACACCGACCGACAGCGAGGGGCAGTACCAGCGATGACCACAACCGAGGCTCGGCCCACGGGACGCAAGCCGGCCCAGATCGTGGACATGTCCTGGGATCCGATCACCCGGATCATCGGCAACCTGGGCATCTACACGAAGATCGACTTCGCCAACCGGGAAGTCGTGGAGTGCCACAGCACCTCGTCGCTCTTCCGCGGCTACTCGGTGTTCATGAAGGGCAAGGACCCGCGGGACGCTGGCTTCATCACCTCCCGCATCTGCGGCATCTGCGGCGACAACCACACCACGTGCTCCGACTACGCCCAGCAGATGGCCTACGGCGTCAAGCCGCCCCGGCTGGCCGAGCACATCGTCAACCTCGGCGAGGCGGCCGAGTACATGTTCGACCACACGATCTTCCAGGACAACCTGGTGTTCGTGGACTTCTGCGAGGCGATGGTCAAGGCCACCAACCCCGGCCTGCTGGCCCGCGCCGAACGCACCGACGCACCCCGCGGGGCCATCCACGGCTACCGCACGATCGCCGACATCATGAAGGCGTTCAACCCGTTCGAGGGCGAGGTCTACAAGGAGGCCCTGAAGGTCAGCCGGGTCACCCGCGAGATGTTCTGCCTGATGGAGGGGCGGCACGTCCACCCGTCCACGCTCTACCCCGGCGGCGTCGGCACGCTGCCGCAGCCGACCGTCTTCACCGACTATCTCAGCCGGCTCATGCGGGTCATCGACTTCGTCAAGAAGGCCGTCGCGATGAACGACGACGTCTTCGACTTCTTCTACGACGCGCTGCCCGGCTACGAGGAGGTCGGCCGCCGCCGCGTCCTGCTCGGCTGCTGGGGCGCCTTCCAGGACCCCGACGTCGTCGACTACCGCTACGAGAACATGAACCGGTGGGGCAAGGCGATGTACGTCACCCCGGGCATCGTCGTCGACGGCGAGCTGGTCACCAACGACCTGGTCGACATCAACCTCGGCCTGCGCATCATGCTGGGCAGCTCCTACTACGAGGACTGGGTGAACGAGGAGCCCTTCGTCACCCACGACCCGCTCGGCAACCCGGTCGACATGCGCCACCCGTGGAACCAGACCACCGTCCCGGTGCCGCAGAAGCGCGACTTCGACGGCAAGTACAGCTGGGTGATGAGCCCGCGCTGGCTCGACGGACGCACCGGGGAGCACCTCGCCCTGGACACCGGCGGCGGCCCGCTCGCCCGGCTGTGGTCGACCGCCCTGAGCGGCCTCGTCGACACCCCGTACATCAAGGCCACCGGCCACAGCGTGCGCATCTCGCTGCCCAAGGGCGAGACGCTGCCGGAGGCGACCCTGGAGTGGCGCATCCCGAAGTGGAGCAACACCATCGAACGGGACCGCGCCCGGCCGTACTTCGTCGCCTACGCGGCCGCCATGGCCCTGCAGTTCCTGGAAGAGGCCATGGGCCTGGTGCGGTCCGGCGACACCAAGGTGTTCGAGAACTTCGAGGTGCCGGACGAGGCGATCGGCTGCGGCTTCCACGAGGCGGTGCGCGGTGTCCTCTCCCATCACCTGGTGATCAAGGACAAGAAGATCGCCAACTACCACCCGTATCCGCCGACCCCGTGGAACGCCAGCCCCCGCGACAAGTTCGGCACCCCCGGCCCGTACGAGGACGCCGTCCAGGGACAGCCGATCTTCGAGGAGAACGGCCCGGACGACTTCAAGGGCGTCGACATCATGCGCACCGTCCGCAGTTTCGACCCGTGTCTGCCATGCGGGGTGCACATGTACGTCGGCAAGGGCAAGACGCTGACCACCCTGCACTCGCCGACGTACGGAGCGAACCATGGCTGAGCCCGGGGGCACGGCCGCCGGGCGGCTCGCGGACCCGGCCGTCGAGGCCCGGCTGGCCCGGCTCGACGAGCTGCTGGAGGACCTCGGATCCGCACCGGGCCCCGTCATCCGCTCCGCGGTGGAGTCCGTACGGCTGCTCACCGAGGTCTACGGCGAGGCGCTGGCCCGGGTCATGGACCACGCGGACGGGCAGCTGGCCGAACGGCTCGCCGACGACGAGCTGTTGGGGCATCTGCTGGTGCTGCACGCCATCCACCCGGAGCCCGTCGAGCGCCGGGCGGCCCGCGCGGTCGAACGGCTGCGCCCCGCCGTGCGGGAACGCGGCGGCGACGTGGAGTGGGCGGGCGTGGAGGGTGAAGTGGGCCGGGTCCGGCTGACGGCGGGCGGCGGCGGTTGCGGTTCGGGGTGCGGCGGCGGGTCCGCCGACGTCACCGCCGTGGTCCGCGAGGCGGTGCTCGCCGTCGCGCCGGAGCTCACCGCCGTGGAGCCCGTCCAGACCGCCGCCCCGGCGTTCGTACCCCTGACCATGCTGACCCACCGAGGTGCACGGTGACCACGGACGGAGCCCTGGCCCGCCTCATCCGCTCCTCGGCCGACCCGGCCGCGACGGCCGAGGCGGAACGGTGCGACCTGTGCGCCGCGCCGGTGCCCGACGCGCACGCCCACCTGTACGACACCGGGGACGAGCAGGTGCGCTGCGCCTGCGGCCCCTGCTCGGTGCTGTTCGCCGACGGCGGCGCGGGCGAGGGGCGCTACCGGCTCGTTCCCCGCAGGCGGATCCGGCTGCCCCGGGTGGACACTGAGGTCCTGGGCGTGCCCGTGGGCCTGGTCTTCTTCGTGCCCCGGGCCGACGGCACGGTCACGGCCGAGGGCCCGAGCCCGGCCGGGGCCATGCGATGGGAGGTGGACGCGGCGGCCTGGCAACGGATGGTCGCGGCGTGTCCGCGGCTCGCCTCCCTGGAACCGGACGTGGAGGCCCTGCTCGTGAACACCGTCCACGGCCTCGACCACCACTGGATCGTGCCCGTCGACGACTGCTACCGGATGGTCGCCGTCGTACGCCGGGAATGGCGGGGCCTGTCCGGCGGCGGCCGGATCTGGCCGGCCGTCGAGCGGTTCTTCGAGGAACTCACCGAGCGGCCATGAACTCGAGCACTCCGCGACGCGGAGGCGAGGAAGGGAGAAGACCCCATGGGCAGCATCCGAGTCGGCCGACCCCAGGCCAAGCCCGACTCGACCGGGCACGTACGCGGCATGCACCAGGGCAACGCGGGGCCCTACGACCAGCAGAAGGGGCACCACAAGGACGGCACCGCCGACGCACGCCGCTCCACCGGGATCCACTGGAAGCGGCACGACGCTCTCCTGGACATCATGCCGAACATCCCGCCGGGATGAGGAAAGTCAGCATGCGGAAAGACAGGATGAGGAGAGACAGGGAGTCGTCCGAATGAAGCTCCAACGAGCAGGGAGAACGGCGGTCGCGGAAACCGGGACGACGGGGCACCGCCTGTTGATGGCCGAGGCGGCCCTGGCGGGCGCCATGGCGGTGGCGCTGTTCGTCCGGGAGTTCCCGAGTCTGCGGCGCGAGATGCGGATCTGGCGGATGGCGGGCGGCCTGCGCGCGGGCCGCCGCTACCCGTGAGCCGGCCGTGCACGAGTTGTCGATCGCGACCGCGATCATCGAGCGGGCGGACGAGCTCGCCCGGGCCGACGGGACGGGTACCGTCTCGGCGGTGACCGTCCGGGTCGGCGAGCTGGCGGGAGTCGTCCCCGACGCGCTGGATTTCGCGTTCGAGGTGGCCCGCGACGGCACCGCCCTCGCCGCCGCCCGGCTCGTGGTCGAGGAGGTCCCCGCGCAGGCCTACTGCGGGCCGTGCGCCGAGGAGTTCCCGGTGGGCATGCCGCCGTTCTTCTGGTGCCCGCGCTGCGACCGGCCCTCCACCGAGCTGCGCAGCGGCCGGGAACTGGAGATCATCGGGATCGACTGAACTCGGCTTCGGATCAGCAGATGCGCGGCAGCTGCTCGCCGAGCGGCAGGTCCACCACCCGGGTGCCGCCGAGGCCGGTGGCGACCACGACCATGCCGGGGTGCTCCGCGACGCACTCCCCGATCAGCGTGGCCCCGCTGCCCTGCGGGTGGGCGCGCATGGCCGCGAGGACCTCCTCCGCCGCCGCGGGGGGCACGAAGGCGACGAGCCGGCCCTCGTTGGCGACGTAGAGGGGGTCGAGCCCCAGGAAGCCGCAGGCGCCCGCGACGGCCTCCGGCACCGGAATGGCCCGCTCCCGCAGCCGGACGCCGGTGCCCGAGGCGCGGGCGATCTCGTTGAGGGAGGCGGCCAGACCGCCCCGGGTGGGGTCGCGCAGTACATGGATGTCCGGGGTGACAGCCAGCATGGCCGCCACCAGGTCCGCCAGCGGCGCGGTGTCGCTGGCGATCTCGACGCCGAACTCCAGCCCCTCCCGCACACTCATGATCGCCACGCCGTGCAGGCCGATCGGGCCGCTGACGATGACGGCGTCGCCGGGCCGGGCCCGCTGGGGCCGGACGTCCACGCCCTCGGGGACGAGGCCCACCCCGGCGGTGGTGACGTAGACGCCGTCGCCGTGCCCGGACTCCACCACCTTGGTGTCGCCCGTGGCCACCACGACCCCCGCCGCCTCGGCCGCCGCACCCATGGCGCGCGCGATCCGTTCGACGACGGTCAGTTCCACGCCCTCTTCCAGTACGAAGGCGGCGGACAGGTAGGCGGGCCGGGCGCCGCTCATCGCCAGGTCGTTCACGGTGCCGTTGACCGCGAGGTCACCCAGGCTGCCGCCGGGGAAGAACAGCGGCCTGACCACGTAGGCGTCGGTGGAGAACGCCAGCCGGGCGCCGCCCAGTTCGAGGACGGCGGAGTCGGCGAGCGCGGCGAGGGTGGCGTTGCCGTACGCGGGCGCGAAGACCTGCTCCATCAGTTCGGCGGACAGGGCGCCGCCTCCGCCGTGTCCCATCACCACGACGCCCTGGTCACGCAGGGGGGCGGGGCAGGTCCAGTTGGCGGGGTCGACGGTCGGGTCGGCGAGTTCAGGCAACGGGGTTCATCTCCTCGCGCGCGGCCCCGGCGGTGTGCGGGGTCGGGCCGTTCATCCGGCGGTACAGGTAGTAGGCCGCGCAGGCGCCCTCGCTGGAGACCATGGTCGCGCCGAGCGGGGTGCGCGGGGTGCAGGTGGTGCCGAACGCGGCGCACTCGGTCGGCTTGATCAGCCCCTGGAGCACCTCACCGGCGCGGCACTCGGCGGGTTCCTCGGTGCGGATGCCGGTGACGTCGAAGCGGTGCTCGGCGTCGTACGCGCGGAAGGCCTCGGTCAGCCGCCAGCCGCTCAGCGGGATGGGCCCGATGCCGCGCCAGTTCCGGTCGGTGACCTCGAACACTTCTTGGATCATGCGTACGGCGGCCGGGTTGCCGTCCTCGCGTACGGCACGGGCGTACGCGTTCTCCACCCGGTGCTCACCGCGCTCCAGTTGGCGCACCGCCCGGCGGATGCCCTCCAGGATGTCCAGCGGTTCGAAACCGGTCACCACGAGCGGTACGCGGAACCGCTCGGCGAGCTCGGGGTACTCGGCCGTGCCCATCACACTGCACACGTGCCCGGCGGCCAGGAAGCCCTGCACCCGGCAGGCGGGGGCCGTCATGATGGCCTCGATGGCCGGAGGCACCCGCACATGGGACACCAGCAGGCTGAAGTTGGTCAGGCCCAGGCGGCGGGCCTGGTGCACGGCCATCGCGTTGGCGGGGGCGGTGGTCTCGAAGCCGATGGCGAAGAACACCACCTCCCGGTCCGGGTTGCGGCGGGCCAGCTCCAGGGCGTCGAGCGGCGAGTAGACCACGCGTACGTCACCGCCCTCGCCCTTGACCCGGAACAGGTCGCGGTCGGTGCCCGGGACGCGGAGCATGTCGCCGAAGGAGCAGAAGATCACCCCGGGGCGTGCGGCGATCTCCAGTGCCTTGTCGATGACGTCCAGGGGCGTGACGCACACGGGGCAGCCAGGCCCGTGGATCAACTCCACCTGTTCGGGCAGCAGTTGGTCGATGCCGTGCCGGATGATGGAGTGCGTCTGACCGCCGCACACCTCCATCAGGGCCCATGGCCGGGTGGCGGTGACGCGGATCTCGTCCAGCAGCCGCCGTGCCAGCGCGGGGTCGTTGAACTCGTCGATGTACTTCATGCGGTTCCCGCCTCCTTGGCCGCCTGCTGCCAGGCGTCGCCGAACTCCTCTTCCAGCAGCCCCAGTTCCTCGAAGAGCTTCAGGGAGGCCAGAGCCGACTCCTCGTCCAGGCGCTGAAGCGCGAAGCCGACGTGCACGATGACGTACTCACCGACCCGCACGTCCGAGACGTATTCCAGGCACGCCTGCTTCTGCACCCCGCCGAAGTCGATCACCCCGGTGAGCGGATCGGCGCTGGCGTCGATGGACACGACCTTGCCGGGCACTGCCAGACACATGGGTCACTCCTTCTGTCGTTCGTGTGCCGCGACCACCAACTGGCCGAGGGCCAGGCCACCGTCGTTCGGGGGGACTTCGCCGTGCCGCAGCACCGCGAAGCCGTCGTCGGCCAGCAGCGCCGTGCACTCCTGCTCCAGCAGCGCGTTGGCGAAGACCCCGCCGCTGAGCGCGACGGTCGTCAGACGGGTTGCCCGGCGCGCCTGCCGGCAGATCTCCACGACGGCGCGTGCGACCCCGCGGTGGAAGCGCGCGGCGATCACCGGAGCCGGGGTGCCGCGCCGCAGGTCGGTCACCACTGCCCTCAGTACGGGCGCCGGATCGCATCCCGGGGAGCCGATACCGAAGGCGTACGCCGAGCTCTCGGCACCCCAGGCGGAAGCGGCCGCGGCCTCCAGCTCCAGGGCGGCCTGCGCCTCGTAGCCTGCGCGATGACAGACCCCCGCGAGGGAGGAGACGGCGTCGAAGAGCCGTCCCATGCTGGACGTCGGCACGCAGGCCAGCTGGAGCGTCAACTGACGTTCCAACAGGGCGAGTTCCTCGGGTACACAGGCGGCGACGCTGGGCAGGCCGACGTCCCAGGGCAGGTCGGCGGCCCACAGCCGGGCCAGCGCCAGGCGGCAGGGGTTGGCCACTCCCGCGTCACCACCGGGGAGCGGGGCGGGGGCCAGGTGGGCGAAGCGCCGGTAGCCGGTGTAGTCGGCGAGCAGGAACTCGCCGCCCCAGACGGTGCCGTCGTCGCCGTATCCGGTGCCGTCGAAGGCGACGCCGATCACGGGCGTGCTGCCGTCGAGGCCGCGCTCGGCCATCGTGGAGGCGAGGTGCGCGTGGTGGTGCTGGACCAACACCGGTGCGGAACCGGGGAGTTGGAGAGCCCGCTGACGCGCCCACCGGCTCGAGTGGTACCCGGGGTGCCGGTCGGCGGCGACGAGTTCGGGGGTCACGCCCGTCAGGTGCCGCAGGTGCGACTCCGCCCGCCGGGCGGCCTCCAGCGAGGCCAGATCGCCCATGTCGCCGATGTGCGGGCCGAACCAGGCCTGGTCGTCCTCGCCGACGCACAGCGCGTTCTTCAGGTCGCCGCCCACCGCGAGGGCGGGGCGCACCGCGACCGGCAGACGCAGCGGCCGGGGTACGTACCCACGCGATCGGCGCAGCACCTGTTCGGTCCCGTCGGGGCGCACCCGCAGCAGGGAGTCGTCGCACGGCGAGGCGATGGCACGGTCGTGGGCGAGCCAGGCGTCGGCCAGTCCGGCCAGCCGGGTCAGCGCCTCGTCGTCGTCCGTGACGATCGGCTCCCCGGAGCGGTTGCCGCTCGTCATGACCAGCGCCCGGGGGCCCGGAGGATCGCCGGGCAGCCCGAACAGCAGGGTGTGCACGGGGGTGTAGGGCAGCATCACGCCGAGGTGCGGGCTGCCGGGGCACACGCCCGGGGCGAGGTTCGACGGGCGTCGACGCGCCAGCACGATGGGGCGCCGGGAACTGGTCAGCGCGGCGCGCTCGGCCGCGGAGAGCAGCGCGAGCCGCTCCGCTTCGGCGAGATCCGCGCACATCACCGCGAAGGGCTTGCCGCCCCGGGCCTTACGGGTGCGCAGGGCGTCGACGGCCCGCGCGTCGGTGGCGTCGCACGCCAGGTGGTAGCCGCCGAGGCCCTTCACGGCGACGATCCGTCCGGCGGCCAGCAGCTCCCGGGCCGTCCTCAGCGCGTCGGCGTCCCGGGCGGGGCGGATGCCGCTGCCCGCCGCGGGTACCAGGCGCAGGCCGGGACCGCAGTCCGGGCACGCCACGGGCTGGGCGTGGAAGCGGCGGTCGCCGGGATCGCCGTACTCCCGGGCACAGGCGGGACACATCGGGAAGCCGGTCATGGTGGTGACCGCCCGGTCGTACGGCATCCCGGTGGCGATGGTGAAGCGGGGCCCGCAGTGGGTGCACGTGACGAAGGGGTGCCGGTGCCTGCGGTCGGCCGGGTCGGCCAGCTCGCGCAGGCAGTCGGCGCAGGTCGCGGTGTCGGGTGGGAGCAGGGTGCGGCCGGGGGACTGCTCGGTGGAGCGGATCGTGAAGGCGTCGTCGGCGCCGGTGGCGGGCACGTCCTCGACGCCGATGCCGGTGACCGTGGCCAGCGGTGGCGGCTCGGCGGCCAGCCGGTGGCAGAAGCGGCCCACGCCGTCCGGTGGGCCCTCCACCTCGATGAGCACGCCGTACGCCGTGTTGCTGACGAACCCGGACAGCGTCAGGTCGGCGGCGAGGCGGTGCACGTACGGGCGGAAGCCCACGCCCTGCACCGTGCCGCGCACCGTGACACGGCGGCGCACCGCCCGCGTGGTGGTGGGCGCTGTCACGAGACGCGGCCGGCCGCGAGATCGGAGTCCGCTCGCGCGTGCTCGTGGACGTGGCCGTGAGGGTGCGGTGCGAGGGGCGGCCGGTGGATGCGGGCTCCGTCCCGTACGGCGAGCACCCGCTCCAGGACGGTGTCGACGCCGTCCCCGGTGCGGGCACACGACCGTACGGTCTCCACGCCGGGGTTGACCCGCTGCACATGTGCGTCGAAGGCCGCCTCGTCGAAACCGGCGGGCTCTGCCAGGTCGGTCTTGGTGAGCACCACCAAGTGGGCGGAGCCGAAGGCGGTGGGGTACTTCAGCGGCTTGTCCTCGCCTTCGGTCACCGCCATGAGCACGATCCGCAGGCTCTCGCCGAGGTCGTAGGAGGCCGGGCAGACGAGGTTGCCGACGTTCTCCACGAAGAGCAGCGCGGTGCCCTCGGGCAGCCAGTTCTCGACGTGGCCGCGCAGTTGCCGGGCCTCCAGATGGCAAAGCCCGTCGGTGAGCAGCTGCTTCACCGGTGCTCCGGAACGGGCGAGCCGGCGGGCGTCGTTCTCCGTGGCCAGGTCGGCGGTGAGCGCGGCGACGGGGACGCTTCGCTCCACGGCCCGCGCCAGGATCCGTCCGAGCAGTTCCGTCTTGCCGCTGCCCGGGCTGGACAGCAGGTTGACCACGCTCACCGCGCGCCGGGCCAGTTCGGCGCGCAGGCTCGCGGCCAGCCCGTCGTTCTTCGCCAGGACGGCCTTGGTGACGTCCACGGACTCGCACATGGCGCTGCTCCTCGCGGCGGGCTCGACTGTACATTCGGAGCAGACCGCGCAAACCGGTCTGCGGCTATCGATCCTCGATGCCGTGGACCACGGGGCAGGCGAGCCCGGCCGCGGAGGGGTCCGCGGATTCCTCCGGGCGGCTCAACGGGGGCGTGGACGCGGGATCGTCGAGCAGGGCGGGGACCATGGCGTGCAGGGCCTCGGCGGCCCGGTCGACCGCGCCGCTCACCGGTGCGCTGAGGCCCGGGACGATGTCCTCGTCGACGCGCGGCCGTACCTGGGGTTCGCAGGCGAGCACGAGGACGCGCGGCAGCGGTCCGTCGCCCAGGTGGGCGGCGAGGGCCAGGACCTTGGCCGGGTCCATGCCGTGCGCCTCGGGCGGGGCCGCGGCCCGGGCACTGTCGGGGAGTTCCGGCTCGATCAGGGACAGCGTGCCGGGCGGGTGGCCCCGTTCGGCCGCGTCGACCAGGACGGCGATGTCGTAGCCGTCGAGCAGTTCGTAGGCGAGGTCCAGGCCGCGGATGCCGAAGTCCCGCACCCGCGCCTCGGGCGGCAGCGGGCGCCGCTCCAGGGCGCGGACGACCTCGGGGCCGAAGGCGTCGTCCGCGAGGAAGATGTTGCCGACGCCCGCCACCAGCAGACGCGCACCACGGCGGATCATCGCGCGCCTCCGCTCAGCGGCCGGTCGGAGCCGCCCGGCTGCTTGCGGACGAAGGCCGACCGCAGGGCGTGGTACGGCGCCTGCGGGTCGAAGAAGATGGTGCGCATACGGGCGAGTTCGGCCCGCCGGTGGTCCGCGAGCGGTCGCCGTTCCTCGTCCACCTGCCGTGCCGCGGCTTTCGCGGCGATCCGCCGCGCGAGGTCCGGGGCGGCGGCGAGGGCGGCCGCCCTGCGCTCGGTCTCGGCGGCGAACTCCTGTGCCGGGACTGCCACCAGCTGGTCCACCAGTCCGATCCGGGCGCCCGTGGCGGCACTCACGGGCAGCGCCTCGCTCGTCAGCCGCCGGGCCGTGTCCACTCCGACGCGGCGCGGCAGCGTGTACGTCCAGTACTCCGAGCCGTACAGGCCCATCCGCCGGTAGTGCGGGTTGAGCACGGCGCCCGCGCGGCACCAGACCTCGTCGGCGGCCAGGGCGAGCATCAGTCCGCCCGCCGCCGCGTTGCCCCCGAGCGCCGCCACCACCAGCCGGTCGGTGGTCCGCAGCACCGCTTCGACCAGGTCGTTCATGGCGTTGAGGTTCGCCCAGGACTCACCGGCCGGGTCGGCGGCCGCCTCGATGACGTTCAGGTGGATGCCGTTGGAGAAGAAGTCGCGGGTCCCGCCGAGGACCAGGACCGAGGTGGGGCGGGCGAGGGCGTGCCGGTAGGCCGTGAGCAGCCGGCGGCAGTGGCCGGTACTCATCGCCCCGCCGGGGAAGGAGAAGGTCAGGAAGCCGACGTCGCCGTGCTGCCGGTAGCGGATGTCGGTCCAGGTGCGCCGGTCGGCGGGCAGTTCGAGCGGTGCGGGGTCCTCCGGCAGGTGGTGCGGGCCGGCACCGCCGCGTGCGCCGTCGGCCGCGAAGGACGCCAGCACGGAGGCCGCCGGGCGGCGGAACGGCGCGGGGTCGCCGGAGCTCTTACGAGGGCGCAGTTCCGGGATCCACACCGCGCCGTCCCGGGTGGCCCGGCAGACCGCCCCGGCCCGCGTGGCGAGCAGCTCGCCCGGCCGTCCGCGCAGCCGGTCCTCGGGATGCCCGCCGTGCAGGAACACCTCCCGGCCGAGGATCTCGTCCAGGACGCCGGGCTGCGAGTCTCCCCCGCGCAGCTTGCGCAGCACCACCTCGGTGCTGTCCCTTCCCCAGTCGATCCCGCGCTGCTCCTGCCGGAAGACGTCGCGCCACACCACCCCGACCTCGGGATCGCTCTGCCGCCACGGTTTGAACGAGCCGTCGGCGTACCGCTGCACGGCCAGCAGTACGGCGGCCGAGGCGGCGTCGGAGACCTCGTTGCGGTACAGGTCGCTCTTGCCCACCGGCGGCACCGGGAACGGCTCGGACGCCCAGATGTCGCCCGCGTCCATCGCCGCCTCGGCCTGGAGCACGGTCACTCCCCAGCGGGGCGCCGCCTCGGCGATGGCCCAGTCCAGGGAGGAGGGACCGCGATCGCCCGGCGGTCCCGGGTGCACGACGAGGCAGGTGTGCTCCCGCCACACGTCCTCGGGGAGCGCCGTCTTCAGCATCGGAGCGATGATCAGCTCCGGGCGCGTCTCGTGTACGGCGGCGCGGACCGCGTCGGGACCGTGCGAGGCGAGGACGACGTCCACCCGGTGTCCGAGGTCCGCCAGTTCGGCATACACACGCTGGGACAGGCTGTTGAACGCGCTGGCGACGAGCAAAATGTTCATGACATGGCATGCTCGCCGGTTTCCGCGGGCCCGGAAAGGATCACGGCGGCGTTTCGCCCACCCCGGTCAGGTCTCTTCCTCCATCCGGATCGCGTCCCGCAGCCGGTCGACGGCCTCGCTCTGCTCGCCCTTGTACACATCCACCAGGGCCTCGGCGATCGCGTCGAGCTTGCGCTGGACCGCGTGTTCGGCGCGCATCTCGGCGTTCTTCAGCAGGGCCAGGAGCAGCAGGGTCACCGCGGTCATGGCCCCGCCCGCGAGCAGGAGCACATGGATCGTCGCGTGCGCCGCGCTGGAGGCGACGAAGAAGCCGACGAGGATCAGGCAGACCAGGAAGAACAGCGGCGAGCTGGTGAAGTTGGAGCCGTACTGCGCGAACTGATCGAACCGGCCACGCCCCGGGCCGCCCCGTTGAACAGGACTCTTGAAGGTCATGAGCGAGCCTTACCCCGCCGTCACCCCGGACGACGGACACCTCGGCCGACCCCACACGAAAAGGGCCGTAGGCGTCTGGTGCGCACACCACGAATCCACTTGGTGACGCGTGCGCCGAGCTGCTCGCAAAGAGTTGGCCGCCCGTGACATCTCGAGCGGCCAACCCGGAGCAGCAGTTACCTGTCAGCCCACGCCTAGAACGCCTTGCTGTCGCAGCCCATGGTCGAGCCGATGTGCTTGTCCTGCCCACCGGCGTTGCCCTCGCCGTTGAGCGCGTTGCCCAGCAGGCCGTTGAGGATTCCGACTTGGCCGAGGACGTCGACGTTCAGGTCGTGCGACTTGCAGCTGGAGCTCTGCAGGACGCTGACCTTGTCCCCGCCCTTGCCCTTGTCGCCATGGCCGTCGAGGCCCTGGGCGGTAGCGGTACCGGCGCTCAGGAGCCCGACGCTGCCGATGGCGACGAGCATGACGGCGGCCTTACGCAGCTTGTGCATTCTTATCTCCGATGGAGTGAGGGGTTACGATCCGCGAGAGATCGACTCCGTACAGTGACGGGAGGTTAATATGACCAACCGTGACATGTCCCGGCGACGCGCCGGGATGTGCGATCTCGCGGTACTTCCCCGGCGTGCGCCGTGCGGGGGAACCTGACGTATGGTCAGAGAGGGTTCCGGCTGCGGCGAGGAAGGCTCAACCGCGTGATCGCGAACTCGCCGCTTGTATACGGGTGGTACACCAGGACCTCTTCGACGCCATGAGCGACTTGGGTGAGGGAGACACCATGGCCGTGCTCGGCCACACGTCGATCAACATGTTCACCGACGGCGAGTCCCCACAGAACTCTTGCACCGGCCCCGGCACTTGCCCGGGCTCGCGTCGCACACCAGCCGCCTCCTGAGAGCCTTCCGAAACACCTCTTTCATCCAGGAAGTATTCAGGGGTAACGACTCCTGCCTAGCGTCCCTCCTCATGTCCACGAGGGCGTGGACGTCCGGGAGCGGACACAGCCCAGCGTCTCGCCTCCGCTCCCTACCGCCCCACCCCCTCGGTCCCGCTCCGCCAACGTTGTCACGCGGGACTCCACGCCCTCGCGCCCCAGAGTGAGTCCCCCCGCAGCAGTCCCCAAACCGCAGCAAGGAGGCGTGGCGTGAGCACCGAGCCACGACTGGCAGAAGTCCCCGACGCGGAACCCGCGCAGAAGGCAGCACCGGGTACCGACCAGGCCGTCAAAGAGACCCTTGAGGACTACACCCTCCGCTTCGCACCGCGCAGTTACCGCCGCTGGACCCCGATGGTCGTGGCCACGACCGCACTCGGTGGGATCGCCTACATGGCCGACTTCTCCATCGGAGCCGGCATCGGTCTCGCCCACGGAACCGGCAACGCGCTCCTCGCGATCGCGGTCGCGGCGGTCGTCATCTTCATCACCGGCATACCCCTCGCCTACTACGGCGCCCGCTACAACATCGACCTGGACCTCATCACCCGCGGTTCCGGCTTCGGTTACTACGGTTCCGTCCTGACCAGCGTCATCTTCGCCAGCTTCACCTTCATCTTCTTCGCCCTCGAAGGCTCGATCATGGCCCAGGGCCTCAAGCTCGGCCTCGGGCTCCCGCTGTGGCTGGGCTACCTCGTCTCCACCCTCATGGTCATCCCTCTGGTGATCTACGGGATGAAGGCCCTCAGCAAGCTCCAGGTGTGGACCACCCCGATCTGGCTGCTTCTCATGGTCGGGCCGCTGGTCTATCTGGTCGCCACCGACCCCGGGACGGTCGACCGCTTCCTGTCCTACGCGGGCACCGACGGCGACGGCAGCATCAGCACCGCCTCCGTCCTGCTCGGCGCCGGCGTGTGCCTGTCCCTCATCGCGCAGATCGGCGAGCAGATCGACTACCTGCGCTTCATGCCGCCCAAGACCGAGGCCAACAAGCGCACGTGGTGGACCGCCGTGATCATGGCCGGCCCCGGCTGGGTCGTCCTGGGCGCACTGAAGCAGGCCATCGGCGTCTTCCTCGCCGTCTACATCCTCGCCAAGGTCGGCCCGGCCGCCGCACCCGAGCCGATCCAGCAGTTCAAGCACGCCTTCGACACGATGATGCCGTCCTGGCTCGTCGTCCCGCTGGCCGTGGCCCTCGTCGTGATCAGCCAGATCAAGATCAACGTAACGAACGCCTACTCCGGCTCCCTGGCCTGGACGAACTCCTTCACCCGCGTCACCAAGCACTACCCGGGCCGGATGGTCTTCGTCCTGGTCAACCTGGCCTTCGCGCTCGCCCTGATGGAAGCCGACATGTTCAGCTTCCTCAACAGCATCCTGGGCTTCTACTCGAACTGCGCCATCGCCTGGGTCGTCACCGTCGCCACCGACATCGGCATCAACAAGTACCTGCTGAAACTCTCCCCCCTCCAGCCGGAGTTCCGCCGGGGCATGCTGTACGACGTCAACCCGGTCGGCGTCGTCGCCTTCGTCGCCGCCTCCGCCCTGTCGATCGCCATGTACTTCCACGTGCTCGGCGACACACTCCAGCCGTACTCCCCCGTCGCCGCCGCCGTCATCGCCTTCGTCCTCACCCCGCTGATGGCGATCGTCACCAAGGGCAGGTACTACCTGCGCCGCACCGACGACGGCCTCACCGAGCCGGTCCTGGACCAGGACGGCAACCCCAGCGGTGTGACGTACGAGTGCCATGTGTGCCGCCAGGAGTTCGAGCGCCCCGACGTGGCCGCGTGCCGGACGCACGATGCCGTGGTCTGCTCGCTGTGCCTGAGCACCGACAAGGTCGGCGACCACGTCCTGTCCGCCGCGCCCGCTGTCCCGTAGCAGCAGAACCCGACGGCTCCCGCACGTCACGTCTTGCGGGAGCCGTGAAGGTCACGTACACGGGCAAAGGGGTCGCACAGGATCGGCGGGGCCGGTTGGCGTGCGGCCCGGCGGCGGCGTAACTCTTGGCAGCCTCCTGTCAGTTGACGACCCGCCCAGCCCGAACTGGGCCAGGTTTCGGCCAGCGGCGGGATAAAGGCGACCGCACCCACCCGGGCGGCGCCCAGGCGCCGACAGCCCGATCGTGCACCAGACCCGGGAGCCATGAGCGGATGCCGATGACAGCTACCGAGGCAGCCGGCCGAGTCGCCTGCGGATCAACCTGCGATACGACGGAGTGCGCGTAGTCAGGCGCCCGCGTGGACGTGTGCGGCCCACACCGACGGCAGGTTCGGATACTTCGCCCTGAGCCGCCTGACCGTGCGATGGACCGCCGCCGACGCGCACAACGCACCGGATCGATCCGCGATCAACTCGCCGTAGATCTGCTGACTGAAGGCTGGTGCCACGGCGTCGTCGACGCGCCAGAGCGTGCCGACCACCTGGGAGAACCCGGCTATCTGAAAAGCCGCCAACGGGTGGATCGCCTCGTCGGACAGGCGCGGGGTGGTGCGGGCCGTGTCGCAGGCGGACAGGAACGCGAACTCCGCGTTCCGCAAGCGCAGCCGGGAAAGGTCCAGCACCCGAAACGGCGCGCGGTCGTGGTCGTGCAGCGCGAGGTGGCTGTTCGAAGGGTTGTCCGGGTCGCTGTACCCGTGGCAGGCGAAGTGCGCCCAGCCACTGGCCGGCAAGGCGTCGAGAACGGCGTCGCGAGTCGCGTCCGCGCCGACCAGGACCGTGGCGCCGGGTATGAGAGCGGCCAGGTGGTCGGCTTCGGCCTGTGCGCCGGGCAGGTCCGGGGCGTCCGGAGTGTGCGGCATCGCGACCACCAGCAGCCGCGGCTCGTTCCGGTCGTCGCGGCGGCCCGCGCGGGCGTGGCCCAGAGCGCGGATCGTCGGCGTCGTCGAGGAGACGACGCGGTCGAGGAGCACAGGTCCGCCGTCGCGGTGGTGGCCCGCCGCGTGTAGGGGGAGCAGGCTGAGCGACCCGACCGGGGCCCACCACATCCTCGGCCACGGACCGTCCGCCGCCGGTTCCGCCGTCAGCCCCAGTTCGCCGAGCACAGGGCCCGCGACGGTGTCCCACAGCCACTCGAGCGTGTCGTGGATCGCCTGCTCGGCGGCCAGCCGCCCCTCTGTGAACGCGGTGTGCAGAGCGCGCACGCGGTGACTCACGGTCTCTTCGCTCAGCCCGTCCAGCGCGCGTGACCGGACCCCGTCCGGCGTGATGATCAGCGCGTCACACCGGTGCCGGCTGACGTTGACGTACACGATCGGGCCCTCGTGCGCCTGCGCGGTGAGGTCGCTGAGCAGCGGGGGCCGCAGGAACCGCTCCATCCCTGGCAGCGCGCGGATTTGGTCGGTCACCTCGTCCAGCTCGTCGGCGAGGGCCACGCGGTCGCCAGTGGTGTCGGTTTCGAACTCCGCGGTAAGCGTCCGGAAGCGCTCGGCCAGCTCGGGGGCCCGCTCGCGCAGGTCGGAAAGATCGCCGCGGCTGTCGAGTGCCTGGGCAGCGAGCACGCAGCGCCCGGATTCGAGCAAGGTCACCGCGCTCACCTCGTCGTCGGCGGCCAGCGCGCACGCGGCCGCGTCGGCGGCGACCCCGGCGAACCGGCCGAGCCAATACTGGGCGTCCTCGCGGCCCAGGCGGCGCCCGGCGAGCCGGGGCAGCAGCCGGACCGCGGCGGCGTACCCCTCGGCGGCCACGTCGAACTGCCCGGCTTCGGCGGCCAGGCCACCCCACCGGTCCGCCGCTTCCGCCCGGCTCTCCGTCGGCGATCCGGCAGAGGCCGCGGCCTCCCGGTAGCAGCCGAGTGCCTCGGTCAGCGCGTCGCTGTCGCCGAGGTGCCGGAAGCCGAGCGCCAGGACGTTGGCGACGCGGGTCAGCAAACCCGCCCGGGAATAGGCGTCCTGCTCGGGCCCCCGCATCGCACTCCGGGCCAGGCCGACCGCCTCGGCGAGGACCTGCGGGTCCGGCGGCTCCCGTCGCGCGACGGGGGGTGCGACGGGGTTCGTGCACCAGTCTGCAAGCGCGGCGGCCAGGTTCGCGGTGTAGCCGGGCCAGTGTGGGCTGTGCGTCGGAGTCGCAGCCACGGACGCGCGACGCGCGGCGATCGCGTCCCGCAGCGCGTTCCGGTCGCCGAACTTCTCGTACGCCATCCCCAGCACACCGCCGAGATTGGCCAGCCGCACCGCCCGGTCCGGGTCGTCGTCCGCCGTCACATCCGCGGCCGCGCGGTGCGCGTCGATCGCCTCGTCGAGCACGCTCGCCTCGCCCGTCCTGGTGAACCAGTCGGACAGCATGGCACCAAGATTGGAGAGCCGCTGGGCCTGCTCGGCGACCAGGCTCGCGCCGAGGCGGACGGACTCCCGCGCGCGGTCGACCGCCTCCGACAGCACCTGCAGTTCGCCGGTCACCCGGAACCGGTTGTGCAGCACGACGGCGAGGATCCCGAGCGAACGCGGGTGGCCGCCCTGCCCGGCGGTGGCCTCGGCGGCACGGCGGGCGACGTCGATCGCCTCTATGACGTGGGCCAGGTCTCCGGTCGCGTGGAACAACGCGTTCAGGTTGACGGCGAGGTTGCCCATGAACTGGACCCGCAGCGGATGGTCCGCCGACGTGCACGCGACCGCCTCCCGCTCGACGGTGACCGCCTCAGCGAGCGCGGCGTGGTCCCCGAACTCTTCACCGCGGGTGGCCAGCGCCGAGGCGAAGTGGTCCAGCCGCACGCCGCGGCGGGGGTGCCCGGCGGGGGTCGCCGCCGCCACCGAGCGCCCGAGCTCGATCGCCCGCTCGAGCAGGGCCGAGTCCCGGGTCTGCTTGAACTCGGCGGCGTACCGGCCGCACATTTCGGCTTCGGTGTCGGCGCGTTCCCAGCCGTGGGTCGATTTTCTCGGGCGCTCGCCGGTGAGCGCGGCCCAGTCTCGTTCCGTGGTCGTCAGCTCGACGAGGTTCTGCGAGTGCCGCGGATCGGTGACCGGGGTGTGGGCCACCAGCGTCTGCCGGACCCGGAGCAGTTCGGCCAGATCATCCCGCGCTCCGCGAGCCCGGTAGTGGTCGTCGAGAAGGTACGCGAGGTTCTTCAAGCGGTCGAGCACCTCGGACGACCCGGCCGGCGTGAGCTCCACCGCTCGCCGCGCGGCGTCGACGGCTTCCTCCATGACACCGGTCTCCCCGGTCTCACGGGACCAGTCGCGCAGGACGACGGCGAGGAAGTGCAGGCTCCTCGCGGTGAGTACGTCATCGGGGGAGCACTCGACGGCGGCCCGCGCGTGCTCTACGGCTTCCGCCAGGGGGGCGAGGTCCTTCGTCACGGTGAACGCCGTCCGCAGCGCGACAACGAGGTTACCCAGGTAGAACGCCTTCTTCGTGGACGGTTCCTCATCGACGGCCGTCCGGCTCCAGTCCAGCGCGTCGGCCAGGGTTTCGAGGTTCCGGTTCTGCCGGAACGCGGTGTGCATCAGCATGCCGATGTTGTTGGCGCAGCTGGCCGAATCCTCCGGGCTTTCGTACGCCAGGAGGTAAGCCTCCGTGACCTTTCGGACGGCTTCCTGCAGGAACTCGAAGTCGCCGGTCTGGTGGTAGCGGGTCTGCAGCAGGCCCCCGAGATTGGACAGGACCGAGCCGCGCTCGGCCACGTCCTCGGCGGCCAGCACGGCATGGCCGAGGTCGATCGCCTTCTCGATCGACGCGGGGTCCGCGCTGTGCCGGGCCACGCGGAACGCCTCCCAGAACCGCTCGGCCAGGCCGTTCGCGGGTCCGCCATCCACGCGTCAGTCCTCGTCGCCGTTCGAGGTGCCGGCCGGTCCCCCGGGCGCCTCGTCCGGCTCGGCGACCTTGTGTTTCGGGGTGTAGCCGCGTTCCGCCGCCTCCTGCAGCAGCGCCGCCTCTTCGGGCGCGAGTTCGGGTTCCTGCGCCATCACCGCTCCTCCCCCGGCACGGCCGCCGGTTCTCCGGCTTCGACGAACTCCAGCACGTCGAAGTCTTCCGCCCGCAGTCGCAGGCCCGCCGTCCCGTGCACGCGCGCGCCGAACGACCCGTCAGCACCCATCACGCGCGCCGACTCGAGGTACAGCTCGGCCGGGTGGGGGTACGAGGAGGCGTACGACCGGGCACCGTACCAACCGCCTGCCCAGTTGCCGTCCTTGAGCCGCACGCGCACGAAGCACGATTCGCGGTCGCGGAACGCGTGGTCCCAGGCGCTGGGCGTGCGCAGGAACCGAGCCTTGCGCCGCCGCCGATCCACCAGGGAAACGGTGACCGCCGCCACGGCCGGCACGACGAGGAACAGCACCACGGCGACGAAGCCGACCACCCGCGGCCGCTCGACGAAGCCGTTCCAGCCGCCGGTGCCCCGAGCCAGGCGAACCAGCACCGGCCCCGCCACCACGGCGTACAGGGCGTCCAGCGCGATCGACGCGACGATCGCCCGCAGCACCCGCTCACCGAGATCACGCTCACCGGGCACCGGTCCGCGGCGGCGTTCCCGGACGAACTGGTAGGTGACCCCGGGCAGCACCAGAAGGACGAGCAGAGCGAGCTGCACGACGGTCGCAGGCGCCTGCACTCACCACCCCCATATCTCACGAACTCCGTTCGATCACGCTACTGGCTTGCGTGCTCCGCGGTCGGCAGAACCCCCCTTTTCCGCGGCTGCCGGGAGACAGCGGCTGGGACCCGCCTGCGCGCGTGACCAGGGTGCACTTCCCCGGCCGTCCCGTCCGAGCCCCGTATCAGAGCGGCGACAAGCCGCGCACGTGCGGCAACGCGTGTGCAACTCCGAGCGCCCTGCTCTACGGAGACGGAGCCTTCTTGCTCTGCCTGAGGGCTTCCTTGTCAGGCGCTTGCGGCTTGAACTGCCCGTTCACGTCCAAGAGATGGCGTAAGCCAGCTGGGGCAACCACACGGGCAACCACACCTTTGGCGCGGCCCGCTCGAAGAGCGCGCGTATGGCGACGTGGCCGTTCAGTGCAAGGTTCGCTACCGGAGTGAAATGTCTCCAGTGCGTGAGAAAAGTGAGACGAGAGCCTCGGAAATGATCAAGGGCGGATTTGACCTGCGGCCGGTCTGAGCCCATGGCCCGATCAGGCTCTCCCGGAGGTGGGAGGCTCCCTGCGACGAGGGCTCCGCTCCACCTCTGGGCGAGCCTCCTCTCAATCACGTCAAGGGCAGCACTTCAACTCCGCCCTCGCCGAGATGACGATGTGGAGCCGGACAGAACTGTCCGTGAAGATCCGCAGCGCCCGGATGTGTTCGGCGGCGACAGGTTGCCGGTCGAAGACCGGGGTGTCCTCGAAGACCCAGGGTGGATCGAGCTCTGCCGACGGACTGGGGCACGACTCGGTTAAATCGGATCGGCTTCTTCGCGGGTCGGTTCGCATACCACCCTGCTGGACGGGGCAAGCAGCCTTTCGGCGACGATGGCAGGAACGTCAAGCGTGATCGTAGGGCGCCCCCAGTCCGCGTCCACGGCCCACATGGCCACGACGCCCTGCGTCCACAGAGCCAGCCCCGCGAGCAGTGGTCTCGGGAAGGTGCGTCATCACCAGCCCTGTCGACCTGCTCTCAGCCGATGCGGCCAGAACGCGAGTCTGGGCCTCCCAGGACTCGATCAGACGTGCAGCTCCGGCCAGCGCCTCGTCATGTCCCTTCCGAATGCTGCGGATGTCCTGCACGAGGCAGTGGGACATGTACGCGCGAATTGAAAGGTCCCGCCCAACCGCTCTCGGCCGCGCTCTGCCACCGGCGCCACAGCGCGTTCAGCGCTGCGGACGCCTTGTCGCCAACTGCCCAGTACCGCAAAGGCCGGATCCGCTGCGGCAAGCCGGGCATCTCCAGCGTTGCCGCCACCGCAGCTACGAGCAGCCCCGCCGGCTGGACGAGCACTGCCGCCTGCGAGCGCATTGTCTACAGGTCAGGTCTGCACTTCGAGCGCCTCCGGCTCGACGCGCCACCGGACATGTCGAGGCTCCGCAGCCCCCTCCCCCCCACTTCACCCACTTCCATGAGCGCAACCCGGGCCACGAAGGGGGCGTACCGGACCCCTAGGACCGGGGAGCGGAGGTGCAGAGCGCCCAATACGGCGCTCTGGTGGGCCGTTCCCCACTTCACCCCACTTGCGTAGAACAGCACCGCGGCCGAGGGCGACGGCCGCCCCGAGGGCCGGGCGCCGCCGCGGCGGTCACACGCTGCGGAACGCCAGCACCACGTTGTGGCCGCCGAACCCGAAGGAGTTGTTGAGTGCGGTGATCCGGCCCTCGGGCAGGGCCCGGGGTTCGCCGCGGACGATGTCCGCGTCCACCTCGGGGTCGAGGGTGTCGAGGTTGATGGTCGGAGGAGCGAGCCGGTCCCGCAGCGCCAGGACCACGGCGACGGACTCGACACCGCCGGCCCCGCCCAGCAGATGGCCGGTCATGGACTTGGTGGCGGACACCGCGAAGTGGTCGGTGTCGTCGCCGAACACCTTGCGCAGGGCGAGGACCTCGGCGACATCGCCCATCGGCGTCGAGGTGGCGTGCGCGTTGACGTGCACGATCTCGGACGGCTTCACGTCATTGGCGTCCAGCAGGTTGGTCAGTGCGGCGGAGATGCCGCGGCCGCTCGGTTCCGGCTGGGTGATGTGGTGGCTGTCGGCGGACAGCCCCTGCCCGACGGCCTCCGCGTAGACCCGCGCACCGCGCCGCGCCGCGTGCCCGGCCGCTTCCAGGACGACGACACCCGCACCCTCGCCCATGACGAAGCCGTCCCGGTCGGCTTCGTACGGACGGGAGGCCGCCGCCGGGTCGTCATTGCGCTTGGACATCGCCATCATGTTGCCGAAGGCGGCCATGTTCAGCGAGCAGATGGCCGCCTCGGTGCCGCCCGCGAGGACGATGTCGGCCCGGCCGGTGCGGATCATCTCGACGGCGTAGCCGATGGACTCGGCGCCGGTGGCGCAGGCGCTGACCGGACTGTGCACCCCGGCGCGGGCGTTGATGTCCCGGCCGACCGTGGCCGACGGGGTGCTGGCCATCATCATCTGCATGGCGTGCGGGGAGACCCCGCGGGGCCCCTGCTGCTTGAGCATCTCGTACTGGTCGAGCAGCGAGGTCATCCCTCCAATGGCGGAGGCGACAACCACGCCCAGCCGGTCCGGATCCACCGCGGCGTCCGCGCCGGCCCGGCCGGTGAACCCCGCGTCGGCCCACGCCTCGCGCGCCGCGACCAGGGCGAATTGGGCCGCGCGGTCCAGGGTGACCGTCTCGGGCAGTACCTCCCTCGGTTCCACGGCGGCCTCGGCGGCGATGCGCACCTGGACCTCGTCGGCCCAGTCGTGCCGCAGGGGCCGGACGCCGGAGCGGCCGGCCAGCAGGCCCTGCCAGGTCGAGGCGGCGTCACCGCCGAGCGGTGTGGTGGCACCGAGGCCGGTGACGACCACGGTGCGGTCGATCGCTGTCACAGGAGGTTCTCCACGTCCGGATCGGTGAGGGGCTGGGCGGGAAGCCCCCGGAAGGTCAGGGCCACGTTGTGCCCGCCGAAACCGGCGGAGTTCTTCACCGCAACGTTCTGCTCGCCCCCGAGCTTGCGCGGGCCGCCGTGCACCACGTCGACGTCGAGGCCCTCGCCGAGGCGGGTGAAGTTGCGGGTCGGCGGCACGATGCCGTGGCGCAGGGCGAGGATCGTGGCGATCGACTCGATCGCGCCGGCCGCGCCCAGGCTGTGCCCGGTCATGGACTTGTTCGCCGAGACCGCCGGGCCCCGGTCCGCGTCCCCGAAGACGGTCCGGATGCCGTGCGCCTCGGCGGCGTCGCCGGGCAGGGTCGCCGTGCCGTTGGCGTTGACGTGCGCCACCTCCTCGGGCCGGACGCCCGCGTCGGCGAGCGAGGCGCGCAGGGCCGTGGCCGTGCCGGCGCCGGACGGGTCGGGCTGCACCATGTCGTAGGCGTCGGAGGAGATGCCCACGCCGACGAGTTCGGCGTAGATCCGCGCGCCCCGCTCCCGTGCGTGCTCCTCGGACTCCAGGACGAGGATGCCCGAGCCCTCGCCGAGCACCATCCCGTCGCGCTCGGCGTCGTACGGCCGGGAAGCCGAGGCGGGGTCATCCACCCGCTTCGACAGGGCGCGCATGGCGCCGAAGGACGCCAGGACGAGCGGGTGCAGCGGTGCCTCGGTGCCCCCGGCCACCACCACGTCCGCCTCTCCGCGGCGGATCAGCTCGGCCGCGGTGACCAGCGCCTGGGTGCCGGAGGAGCAGGCGTTGACGGTGGCGTGCACTCCGGCGCGCGCGTTGACGAGCAGGGCGACGGCGGCGGCGGCGCCGTTGCCCATGGACATCGGCACGGTGAGGGGCGGAACCCGGTTCCACCCCCGGTTCCGCAGCGCCTCCCAGCCGCCGATGATCGCGTGGAGGTCGCCCAGGGCGGCCGACACGACGACAGCGACCCGTCCGGGGCGCACCGCGGCGGTGTCGAGTCCGGCGTCGCCCCAGGCCTCCGACGCGGCGGTCACCGCGAGCTGCGCGGAGCGGCTGAGCCGCCGGCGCTGCTTGTGCTCGAGGCCGGGCCCGGGTTCGGTCCGGACGCGCCCGCCGATCATCGGGGGCATGTCCTCGGTCCACGGATCGCCGTCCAGCAGACGGATGCCGTTCTCACCGCGCAGCATCGCCTCCCAGGTACCGGCGACGTCACCGCCGAGCGCGGTGGTCTCTCCGAGGCCGGTGACGACGACTTTCGTACGGTCGTGCTGAGGAAGGGTCCCCGGCATGACTTCTCCTGTTCAGGTCGTTGATGAAGAGGGGCACGTTGCCGGCCGTGCCGGCGGGGCCGCCGGAGGCTGTGCTGCCTCCGGCGGGCGACGTGCGGGCGGCCCGTCAGGGCTGGTGGTGCGCCGTCTGCGCGAGCTGACCGGCGAGCTTGCCGGAGTCCTTCTTGACCTGGCTGACGAGCACCTTCTTGAGCAAGGACTTCGGCATGATCCCGAAGTAGTCCCCGGGCTCCACGTCGAACGTCCACTGCACGCCGGTGGTGCCGTCCGCGTGCTCGGTGTAGTCGTAGGTACCCGTGTAGCCGAACGGCCCGTCCACCACGTGGAACCTGGACCGGTGGCCCGGTTCGTACTCGTCGATCTCGACGGTGAAGGTCATCTTCTTGCCGATCAGCTGGAAGGTGATCTCGTAGCGGCAGCCCGCCGCCGCCGCGCCGTTCAGCAGCCGCGTGTCCACGCAGGCGGACTGCCACTCGGGGTCCCGGGCGGGGTCCGACAGCCAGGCGAACGCCTCCTTCGGTGCCACCGGAAGGTCGAACGCGTACTCAGCCCTGAGCGTCATCGCTGTGTGCTCCCATGTGTGGTGCGATCGCCTGTGCGGCGACAGCGGCGTGCGGCGGATACATGACGGAGTTGTGGTCGCCGGAGACGTCGACGACCCGGAGCGACCCCTTGATCAGCGCTTCCCAGCCGAGCTTCGGCCCGTAGTCGACCGTCTCGTCGACAGCGCGCAGCAGCAGCAGGTCGAGGTCGTCGGGCTCGGGCAGGTAGGTCTGCAGGGCGATGCCGTTGGCGAGGTACGCCTCGAAGTAGCGCAAAATCTGCGCGCGGTCGGCGTCCTCGGCGAGGACGCCGATGGCGGCGGCCCGCTGCAGGATGTGGTCGAACGCGGCGTCTCCGCCCAGTGCCCGCAGGTCCTGCGCGGGGATGTCGAGGGTCTTGCCGTAGGGCACCGCGAGGTCGCGCGCGAACCACGACAGGATCGTCGCGTCGTCCGCGGTCTCCGGGATGTTCTCCTCGATGGGGGCGCGGCTGTCGATGGCGGCGAGCAGTTCGATCTCCTCGCCGGCCGCCCGGAGCTGTCCGGCCACCTCGTAGGCGATCACGCCGCCGAAGCACCATCCGCCCAGAGCGTACGGTCCGGACGGCTGGATCTCCCTGAGGTAGTCGATGTACCGGGCGGCCATGCCCTCCACGCTCACCTCGGCCTCGCCCACGTTCTCGATGCCGGGGGCCTCCACCGCCAGGACCGCCCGGCCGGCGGGCAGGTGACGGGTCACCTCGACGTAGCAGAACACGGTGCCACCGAAGGGGTGGAACAGAAACAGCGGCCTGCTGCCCGGCTCCCCCTCGCGCAGGGTGACGATCGGGGCGCGGGAGGTCTCCTGGCCGCCGCGGCGGACGATCGTGGCGAGTTCGGCGATGGTGCCCTGGCGCAGCAGTTCGGAGATCGGGATCTCCACTTCCCATTCCTTGCGGATGGCGGCGCTGAGCCGCACGGCGAGTAGGGAGTGGCCGCCCACGTCGAAGAAGTTGTCGTGGACGCCGACCTCGGGGATGCCGAGGATCTCCGTCCACATCCGCGCCAGGGTGATCTCCGTGGCGTCGCGGGGCTTTTCGAAGACCGCGTCCGAGGTGGCGGCGGGCGCCGGCAGCCGGTTGCGGTCGATCTTCTTGTTGGCCGTCAGCGGCAGTTCGTCCAGGAGGACGACGATGCCCGGGACCATGTACTGCGGCAGCGAGACGGCCGCCGCCGACTTGAGGCCCGCGGGCCTCAGCTCGGCGCCCGGTTCCGGGACCACGTAGCCGACGAGCCGCTCGTCGCGGACCACGACGACGGCCGCGGACACCCCGGCCACCGCCTGCAGTACGGCCTCGACCTCGGCGAGTTCGATGCGGTACCCGCGCAGCTTCACCTGGTTGTCCAGGCGGCCGTGGTGCAGCAGCCGCCCGTCGCTGGTCCAGCGTGCCCGGTCGCCCGTGCGGTACAGCCGCTCCCGGGGAGCTGCGGGCAGCCCGGTGACGAACCGCTCCGCGGTCAGCTCCGGCCGGTCCCAGTAGCCGACGGCCAGTCCGTCGCCGCCGATCCACAGCTCGCCGGGGAACCCGGGCTCGACGCCGCGTCCCTGCGGGTCCAGCACGTACAGCCGGGTGTTGGCGAGGGGTCGGCCGATGTCGATCCCGCGGGCCGGGTCGACCATGCCTTCGGTGGACCAGATGGTCGTCTCGGTCGGCCCGTACACGTTGCGCAGGCTCGCCACCCGGCCGGCGAGGAACTCGGCCAGTTCCAGTGGGAGTTCCTCACCACCGCACAGCACGTTCAGCCCTGGGCAGCCGTTCCACCCGGCGTCGCGCAGCATGCGCCACGAGGTGGGGGTGGCCTGCATCCAGGTCGGGCCGGAGTCCGCGATCCGGGCGGCGAGGCGCGCGCCGTCGGCAGCGGTCTCGCTGTCGCACACGATGACCCGGCCGCCGGCCACCAGCGGCATGAACAGTTCCAGCCCGGCGATGTCGAAGGAGATGGTGGTCACCGCGAGCAGGCTGTCGGCGGCGGAGAACCCGGTGTTCTCCCGCATCGACAGCAGCAGGTTCACCAGGGCGCGGTGCGCGATCGCCACGCCCTTGGGACGACCGGTGGAGCCGGACGTGTACAGGATGTACGCCGGGCCCGACGGAGTCGGCACCGCCGGTTTCGTGCGCGCGCCGTCCCCGGTCCGCTGTGCGACGGTGCCGGTGACACCCGCGTCCAGGTCGTCCAGGTTCAGCACGGGCAGCCCGGCCGGCCGGTTCTCCCGTAGGGCCCGCTCACCGAGCAGCAGCCGGGCCCGCGAGTCCTCGGCCATGTAGGCCAGCCGCTCCACGGGCAGCTTGGGATCCAGCGGGATGTACGCGGCACCGGCTGCCATGACGCCGAGCAGGGCGGCCACGAGCCGCGCCCCCCGCTCCGCCATCACCGCGACCCGGTCGCCGGCGGCGATCCCGGCCGTGCGAAGGGCCCCGGCGATGTGTTCGGTCTCCGTCAGGAGGCGGTGGTAGCTCCACTCCTCCCCGTCGGCGACGAGCGCGATCGCGTCGGGCGTGCGCCGGGCCTGGTCCCGGAAGAGTTCGGGGAGCCCGGCATCGGGCAGTTGGCGCACGGGCCCCGTGCCCTGGGCGGCGAGCTGCGCCCGCTGCCGTTCGTCGCCCCGGGCGAGCCGGTGCAGCGGCTCGTCCGGGTGGCCGACCAGCGTCTCCACGGTGGTGACGAAGGTGGCGGCCAGTTCACGGGCCGTGCCCGGCTCGAAGACGTCGGTGTTGTACCGCAGGACGCCCGCGAAGGCGCCGTCCCGCTCCCCGCCCATCTCGATCCACAGGTCCGTCTGGCCCTCCTGCTGCGGTAGGGGGTAGGGGCGCAGCGTGGCGCCCGCGATGCCCAGTTCGGCCGCCGGACCCGGGTCCAGCAGGAAGAACGCGTCCATGTCGTTCAGGAACGGCAGCCGGTCCCAGGCGAAGCCGGCCTGGTACAGCGGCGTCCGGCTGGGGTCGCGGGGCGGGGCGAGTTCCCGCACCAGCCAGGGGAAGGGCAGTTCCTGCGCCCGCATCGCCTCCAGCGCCCGGGTCCGGGTCGAGGCGAGCACCTCGCGGTACGTCGCGTTCTCGTCGACCTCGCCCCGTACCACGACCGTATTGACGAAGTTGCCGAGGGCATCGCGGAACTGCCGCTGGAGCCGCCCGGAGGTGGGTGTGCCCACCAGGACGTCCGACTGGCCGCTCAGTCGGCTCAGCAGCACGAAGTAGGCGGACAGCAGCACCATGTACGGCGTCGCCGACGCCTCGCGCGCCAGGTCCCGCACCGCCTCGGTCGCGGCGGTCGACAGGGCGAACGGCACCGAGCCGCCGTCGTAGGTCGGGGCCGGCGGCCGGGGCCGGTCACCGTAGAGGTCGAGGCCGGGCGGCGCGTCCGCGAGCCGTGCGGCCTCGCCGTCGACGAGTTCCCGGGCCTTGTCGGTGGTCAGAAACTGCTGCTGCTGCTCGGCATACGTCGCGAACGCGCCACCGTCGAGGGTGA
Organism: Streptomyces sp. NPDC093591; assembly: GCF_044764885.1. Lineage (NCBI taxonomy): Bacteria > Bacillati > Actinomycetota > Actinomycetes > Kitasatosporales > Streptomycetaceae > Streptomyces > Streptomyces sp. NPDC093591. The sequence goes on along the minus strand of NZ_JBIWIY010000018.1, from coordinate 208,665 downwards.
ACCGGTTGGGTACGCCCTCCAGCCTGCTGCGCACCTCCGAGAGCAGCAGCGCCAGCGACCAGAAGTCGGCCGCGACGTGGTGCATCACGGCGGCGAACACCCAGGTGCGCTCGGCGGTGCGGTAGAGGTGGACGCGCCACAGCGGGGGCCGGGACAGGTCGAACGGTGCCCTCGTGTCGGTCCTGACGCGGGCCCGCAACGTCTCGGGGTCCAGGTCACGCGCGTCGGTGTGCCGGATGTCGAGGGGCACGGACTCCTGGACCCACTGTTCCGGGCCGTTCTCGCCGGGCCGGAAACAGACGCGCAGTGCGTCGTGCTCGCTCATCAGGTCGCTGAGGATCTGCTCGACCCGGGTACCCAGCTCTGGGTCGGCGGTGACCTCGGCGCCGAACACGAGGTGGTAGGCGGAGCACTGCGGGTCGGTTTCGTGGATGAACCAGAGGCCGACCTGCTGTGCGTTGACGTGGGGCAGCGGGGCCGCCGGGGATGCTGTGGCCGTCGGATTCGTCATCGCCGGCCGTCCGCGGCGACCGGCACGGACTCGGTGTTCATGAGCTTCCACAGCGCCTCGGCCAGGGTGTCCACGGTCGGGTGGTCCCACAGCAGGTCCACCGGCAGGTCGGACAGGCCGCAGGCGTCCTCGACCTCCATGCCGACGGAGAGCGCCGCCATGGAGTCGAGGCCGTAGGAGGTGAACGGCTGGTCGGTGGAGAGTTCCTCGGCGGGTATCCCGGCCTCGGCGGCCACCGCCTTGGTGAGTACGTCCTTCACGTCGTCGAGCGTCAGGTGCGTGGAGTTCATCGCGGTTCGGGACCTTCCGGTGTTGCGGTGGACAAGGGCGTCGTTCACAAGGTGGCGGCCGGCTGGTCGCCGCCGCTCGTCTCGGGCGCGCCCGGCCGGGCCTGGCGCACGGTGCGGATGGAGAAGAACTCGTTGTTCTCGCGCTGGGCGTTCATGCGGTCGAAGAGCTGGCGGGCGATGGCCGGGTCGAGGTCGCCGATCCGGTACTCGTGGATCTGCTCGCGCCCCAGGGCGGCATGCAGCCAGGCTCCGTCGGCGAAGAACGCGTCGAGGTGGTCGCGGTTGTGCAGCCAGACACCGAGGGCGGCCACTGCGGCGTGCAGGGCGCAGAGTTCCTCCGCGAGCCGCATCAGCCGGGGCGAGGTGGTCTTCGCGGAGGCCGGCGAGCGGTCCGTCCGCCGGTCCGGGGAGCGCCGCTCCTCGTCGACGCGCCGGAACAGCGTGTCGAGCCGCTGCCGCAGGGCCTCGGCTCCGGCGCGCAGCGCGGCGAGGCGCTCCGCGTCGCAGCCGGCGGTCGGGGTGAGCCCGGCGAGGTGGTCGATCAGCGCGGGGAGGCTGGCGAGGACCGCGTCCCTGCCACGGCCGAACACGCTGACCCGGGCGGGGTGGAAGGGGGGGAGTTCGGCCCGCAGGTCGTACAGCGTGCTCCAGTCCTCGTCACGGGGCCTGCCGTGGGCCTTGGCGAGGGCGGCCAGCTGCAGGGTGATGCTGTCCAGGCAGACCGGTTCACTGCCGTCGAAGACCGACACGACGGCACCGTCGCGCAGCATCTTCTGGAAGATGCCCGCGTGCTCCGGGGCGCGCATGTAGTACCGGGCGCCCAGCGTGCGCGCCAGCGCCTTGCCGGCGTGGTCGGCGAGGCGGGCCACCTGGACCTTGGCGGCGTTCCCCCAGACGCTGAACTCCTCGGTGTACAGATGCAGCCCGCGCATCGCCACCAGGCTCTCGCACTCCGCGACCAGCATGCTGAGGTAGGCGTTGGCGAGGGATTCGGAGACGTACGGGATCTCGCTGGCCGGGCCGTCGTACAGGGTCCGGCCGGACAGGAACCCGCTCACCGTCCGCAGCATGGTGTCGCCCGTGCCGAGGGACAGGCCGGTGCACAGGGTGCGGGTGATCAGCAGGCCCCGCAAGGACAGTTCGAGCCCTTCTCCCTCGGCGCCCAGCCGGGCGGAGGCGTCCACCCGGGCGTCATCAAAGGCGACTCCGCTGATGTCGCATCCGCGCAGGCCGTAGGTGGGGACGCGAGGCACGCCGGTCACCTCGCCGGAGACGATCCGCGACCTGTCCACGAGGAACATGGACTGCTTGCGCTTGTCCGGTACGTCGTCTTCGCCGGTGGTGCCGAGCAGCACCACGTGGGTCGAGGTGCGGCCCCGGTTGATGGGCCATTTCTCGCCGGAGAGGACGTACTGCCCGCCGTCCGGGACGGCTTGGAAGTCGTTGGCGGCCAGGTCGGCGCCGTGCCCGGGTTCCGAGTAGGCCAGGCAGGGGATGACGCCGCCCCGCAGCACCGTGTCGGACCAGTGCGCCCGCTGCTCGGCGTCGCCGCCGATCCAGGCGAGCATCATCCACACCTGGGTGCTCTCGCTCACCGCCACGTTCATGTCGCGACGCGCAATCACGCGGGTGAGCCACAGCAGTTCCTCGGTGCTGCGGAGATCCCCGCCGAGCCACTCGGGAACGAAGTACCGGTGGAAGCCGAAGGCGCGTGTCCGGCCGATTGCGTCGGCCGGCAGTTCCTCTCGTTCGTCGAGTTCCAGCCCTCGCCGGAAGGACATGGAGTTGGCGTCCACCCCCGGATCGCCCAGCCACTTCTCCAATGCCTCGGCCGGCACTGTCGCATCTGTCGAACGCTGCGCCACTTCTCCGGACACGGCGCCCGCAAGTGGTTTTTCGGTTACCAATTCACGCACGAAGTACTCCCCATTCAGCGCATGACAAAGCAGGACTCGGCACTGGCCGGTAATCACCGGAGGTCACCAGAAACACCGGCAATCATCGGTAGTCACCAGCGATTACCGGCGACCACCGGAAAGCGTCGGCAATAAGGATTCAGCCCAGGACTGCGCACGGCACGTCAATGTGCCGCGGCACCAACTCAGGCCGGAAGGGCACCGCTGCCAAGGCGCGCGCACGCGACCGACACGGGCCAGAGAACTAGCAGGTCAGCAGCTTCGGCGTCAGCGCCGTTCACCGCGACAGACGAACATGATGTGGATCACTCGCACGCCCCCGTGACGTTTCACAAGGCGCGGCGTGAAATGGCCGACACCTTGCCCTTCGGGCTCCGCAGAGCCCCTTCCCCGTTTTGATTGCCCATACAGCAACCCTGCCGCACCCCAGGCGGCTTCGCGCTACGCCAGGACTCTAGCACTTACAAGCCACAATAACTTGTGACGCAGGTCACTGTTTCAGAATTCTTTTGAATGAGGATGCGATTCCACTCGGAAGGTCAAATTCCATTGCCGTGAAGGGGATTATTGAATTCCGATTCACCGTCTCGCATTTCCGTTGAATTCGCAATTGACACTCCATCCAATTCGTCCACCGCGAAGGCCGGCGCCCGACACACGCAGACGCCCGGCCGGGTCGAGCCCGGCCGGGCGTCTGCGTGTTGCTGTGCGGTGTGGGTCAGGAGGGGGCGCCCACCGGTTCCGGTCGCAGCTCGCCGTCCTCGTCGAGGTCCGGCGGGATCGTCGACAGCGCACTGGCGTGGAGATCCTTGGTGCGCAGCATGAGGAAACCGATCAGCGCGGCGATGAAACCAAGGATCGCGCACAGGGTCATGGCATCGTGGAAGGCGGTCATGAAGGCGTCCCGGCCGGCGGCCACCACCTGCTCCTTCATCGAGCCTGCGTTCGCGGCGACGGCGTCGAACGCACCGGCGCTGATGCCGTGGGCGGCTTCCTCCGCCACGCCGTCACCCATCTGCTTGCCGACCGCGGAGGCGGCGAACTCGTCCGCCACCCGGTTCTGGAAGAAGGCACCCACACCGGCGATACCGACGGCGACACCGACCTGCTGGAAGGTTTCGTTGATGCCGGAGGCGACGCCGGACTTGGCCGGCTCCGCGACGCCGATGGCCAGCGCGGCACGGGTCGGGTTGAAGGCGCCCATGCCGAAGCCGGCGATGACCAGGCTCGGGATGAGCACGGTCCAGGCCGAGTCGGCCTCCGCCAGGTTGAGGAAGAGCAGGCCGATCGCCATGACGAGGGTCGAGCCGCCCAGCAGTACCCGGAAGGGGACCTTGCCGATGAGACCGCCGCCGATCGCACCGGCCACGAACATCGCGGCCGTCAGCGGCAGGAACCGCAGACCGGCCTCCCAGGCGTCCATGCCCAGCATGTTCTGGAGGTAGCTGGTCTCGAAGAAGACGGACGGCAGCGCGCCGGCGTTGCCGATCATGGCGACGAGGGAGATGCCGACGAAGGTGGGGTTGCGGAAGAACGACAGGTCGATCATCGCGCGCTCGCCCAGCCGTCGCTCGATGAACAGGAACACCACCAGGAAGACCGCGCTGGCCGCGTACAGGCCGAGCGTGTTGACGCTGGTCCAGCCCTCCTCGGGCGCCCTGATGGTGGCGAAGACCAGCGCGCCGAGCGCGATGCTGAAGGTGATCAGGCCCGCCCAGTCGGTGGGGTGGGCCCTCCGGTTGAGGGACTCGCGCACCCGCAGCGCGCCGATGAGGATGGCGACGATGCCGACCGGCACGTTGATGTAGAAGATCCAGCGCCAGGACAGCGAGCTGGTCAGCGAGCCGCCGATGAGCGGCCCGGTGGCGACGGCAAGACCGACGGCGGCACCGAAGACGGTGAAGGCCGTCGCCCGCTCCTTGCCGTGGAACTCGTGGCTGAGCATCGCCGGGCCGACCGCGAACATGATGGCCGCGCCGACGCCCTGTACGGCGCGATAGAGGCTGAGTGCCGTGGCGTCACCGGCCAGGCCGCAGGCCAGCGAGGCGATGGTGAAGATGGCGAAGCCCACCTGGAAGACCCGCTTGCGACCGAGCCGGTCGGCGAGTGAGCCCGCTGCCACCAGGAAGATCGCGAGGGTGAGGGCGTAGGCGTCGAACACCCACTGCAGGTCGGCAAAGCTGCTGTCCAGGGATTCGTGGATCTGCGGCAGTGCGACGGCCACCACGCTCAGGTCGAGCATCAGCATGAACGTGCCCAACGCGACGATTCCCAGGGTCCACCACCTCGTGGGCGATGGTGCGCGTTCTGCGGACATGGCGGGGACTCTCCTATCAACCGGATTCATAGATGATGGAAAAATAGATGATTGGAAAGCCCGGGGTCAACCTCTCTACGGCGTGTAGCGCGCGTCGCCCGGACGGACGGCGGCAGGGGCACGAGCCCACAGCGGCGGGGCGCGGGAAAAACGAAGGGGGCGGGCCCCGAAGGACCCGCCCCGACAGCAGCCGGTGTCGTTCAGTCGCTGCACACCGACGCGGGCCAGCGGCCCGCGAGCATCCGGTCGAGCATCTTGCGCAGCACGTGGCGCTCGTCGTCGGCGAGCATGCCGAAGAAGGCCGACTCGACCTCGGTGACCACGCTGTCCGCCTCCGCCAGCACCGCACGGCCGGAGTCGGTGAGGATCAGGTTGTAGCGCCGCCGGTCGACGGGGTTGCGCCTGCGCTCGACGTGCTGGTTGCACTCCATCTCGTCGATGACCGTCACGACGGTGGTCGGGTCGAGGTTGAGCAGCCGACTCAGATCCTGCTGGGACAGCTCCGGACCGCCGGCCAGGGAGGCCAGCACGAAGAAGTACCGGCTGCGCATGCCGACGGTCTCCAACGCCTTCTCCACGTCCTCCACCAGCAGCAGCGCCGCCTTGTGGAGCAGGTACCCCGGACGCTCGGCGATCAGGAAGTCCTCGCGGGGCCGCCGGGGCGCCCCGTTCTGCTCGGTGTTACCGCTGCGCGTCATGACCCGACTCCCTTCAACCATCGGAAATGTCTACCGTCGAAGATACCAACGCTTCTCCGGCACGGAACGTGCCCGGTCACGCACGTTCAAGCGGAAGCCACGCTTGGGACACGCGGAGCCCAGGCTCATGCAAGCGCCAGAGTTCACGCCTGGGCCGGAATTCGCAGGGCTGGGGAACGAGGCGGCCCACACCTTCCGTCGCGCATGGCACGAATGGAGCCTCCGGGCCGCCTGGTCCTGGAACAGGCTCGAGGAACACGACTTCGCTGTCGACACCGTCCTTCGCCACGCCTATGGGCGACGACGCAAGGGACGCCCTGAGGCTGAGGCAGCCTTTGAACGGCTCGCTGCGGACTGGATCGCCCAGGCCCGCTCTCACGCTGCCCAGCCGCGGGACACCCAGCTTCATGGCGCCCGAGCAGGCGCTGGGCCATGGCAGCGACATCAGGTCCGACCTGTACGCCCTGGGCATGGTGCTCTACCGGTGCATCGCTGGCCGGCTGCCCCACGAAGACTCCAACACGGCCAGCGTTCTCCACAGGCTCCCGTGAGACATATCGGTGGACGGCCTCCCAGGCTCACCTCCCCTGCTGCACAACGTGGTGCGTACCTGCCTCGCCCGCGATCCCGGCCAGTCACAACGCCGCAGAGGCCGCGCTGCGGACGTTCCTGGAGGGCGAGGCCGGCGGCTTCAACACCGACCCGAACCAGACCGTCGCCGACTACCTGCATACCTGGCTGACGGCGAAGTCGCTGGTGCTCAAGCCGACGACCATGGCCCGCTACGGCGACTACGTGCACAACGATCTCGCCCCCGCCTTCGGCAGCCTCAGGCTCGACGAGCTCCGGCACCGGCACATCGCCGCCTTCGTCACCGGCCAGCTCGCCGCCGGCCGCGGCCGCACCACCCTCTACCGGTGCCTGGCCACCCTGTCCAGCGCACTGGGAGACGCGGTCCGCCAGCACCGCCTCGCCCACACCCCCCCAGCCCACCGGCCCTGCGCCGACCGCCCGCGCCGGAACGCCCGCATCCGGACCACCGACGAGGCGGTCCGCTTCCTCAAGCACTGCCACCAGGCCGCCCCGGACCTGGCCGAGCTGTTCGAGTTCCTCATCGGCACCGGCCTGCTCAAGGGCGAGGCCCTCGGCCTGCACTGGGACGACGTCCACCTACGCGAGGGCGTCCTCTAGGTGCGCTGCACACTCTCCGCTTCGACATCAACCACCTTGTGATCACGACGCCCAAGACCCGCTCCAGCAAGAACGGGGTGGCCATCTCACCGCGCGTCGCCGCCCTTCAACGCCGGGCTCGCTCCAGCGGCCGCACACATAGCAGCCCGAGCGCCCTCTTCACGGGACTGGTCTTCTGCCGACCCGACGGCCGACCGCTGCGGCCCAGCGCAGTTCTCGCCCGGCTCCGCCAGCTCTCCGACGAAGCCGGCGTTCCCCGGGTGACCGTTCACGACCTGCGCCATCTGGCCGCCACCCTCACCATCACCGCCGGCGTCCCCCTCACCGCGGTCTCCAAGACCCTGCGCCACTCCACCCTGTCGACCACGGCCAGCATCTACGGCCACCTCACCGCCAGCATCTACGGCCACCTCACCCAGCAGGCCGCCCGCGAAGCTGTCGACACCCTCGAGCACACCCTCACCTGGGCCGAACAGAGAGCCGAGGGGCAGGCCCGGCCGAAGCGGCCGCGCTCATCACACGACCACATCCAGCGGCTGCGCGAGGCCCTCCACCGGCCCCCCGCCCGGCTTCGGCTCCCCCGCGAGCCGTCCCCAGATCCGGCCTGCGACCACAGTGCGACCACCAGCCCTCCGGGAACGCGAAAGGCCGCCCTCCCGTAAACGAGAGAACGACCTCCGACCTGCAACAAAGCTGGTCGGGACGACAGGATTTGAACCTGCGACCCCTTGACCCCCAGGAGTGTGAGGCACCTGGATTATCTGCATATATCAGACGAATTCCGGGTGCTTTGCGTGTCCTGACACCTCTGCCGTTAGGCATCGCGCAGGCCGTGTGGTCCCCAACCGGTCCCCACGACCAAGATGGGGACGAGGCTCGAGGACGCCAGCCACCCTCTCTCGCTCCCCGGAGCCGGCGAAAGTCCGGGTTCTCCGCCCGGCTGAACTCGAGAAGCGATGACGCCGCCCTGGCTAGCAACGCCCCCAAGGCCCGTCCCGCATCAGCCGCGGACGTGATCATCGAGCCTCGAAGCCCGGTCTGCCGGACCCAGATCGATCTCCTGCTAGCACGATCCGGTGCAGGGCGGCGTTGGCAAGCCTCCCCAGCACGCTGTCAGCACTCCGACAGCTTCGGAGTATCCGCTGAAGACACAGGTTCACCCACCGGCCCCGGTCGCGCGGAAGACGGCTTACCAGCACCATGGCCCGACAGGTGGGCAGGGAATGCGTGCCGATGGCGATGGCTCTGGGAGAGCCGGAGGTGAGGAATTCGCCGGGGGCGAGGCCGCTGGCGCAGGCGATCACCACGCCAGGGCAGAGGAGACGGCACACACGCAGCGCGCGGCGTCCAGCGGCTCCGGCAAGCCGGCCACCATGCAGGCCAAGCCGGTGCCCTGCGAGCCGGCACACCGCCTCATTCCGAAGGAATGCGAAACTCGAATTCGGGGCGGTCCCACGGTACGGCGGGCGGGTTCGCGAACGCGGTCCCGGTCCGAACCGCACCGACGCGGTGGTAGAAGTCCTCGGCGGGAAGGTGCGACACGACCTTGAGACGGTCGATCCCGGCGGCACGGGCCTCGGACTGCATGTGCGCGACGAGTAGCCGTCCAATACCCCGCTTTTGCACTTCGTCGGCGACGAACAGCAGGTCGAGCTCCGGTGGAGCGAGGACGAGCGAGTAGAACCCGAGGACCCGGCCTCCCTGCTCGTCGGCGCCGACGGCCACAAAGGCGCGGTGGGCCTCGATGTAATCAGGCCCGACCCGGTAGCCCGCGACTGCGGCTGCGTACTTACCCTCGTAGGCGCCTGAACCACGCACGAGCCGCGTGAGCCGTTTGGCATCCCCCGCGACGGCCCTCCGTATCGTGATCGGCTGACGGATCGGGGAAGTGCGTGAACTCATCGGGAGAGTATTTCGCACCGGGGAATGCCTTCGCGCGGCGGGTCGGCTGCTCGGGCAGGCGCTCCTGCACCGCTCCCGGGAACCGCTCGCCCAGGCCCCGATCGGCCACGTCACTGCCGCCGAATCGGCCGCCCGCCATCAGCAGCGCTTCGGGGGCACCGCCATCTGTCTGCCCGGCGAAGGAAGCTACCTCGGGGCCCTCTCAGCCCACTTGCTCCTCAGCACCGACGGCACCCGCGTCTCGACTGCTTCGAGTGGACCAGTGCCGAGGCCCACCAGGAAGCAGCGAACGCCGGAAAACACGACGGGGCGCACAAGATCGCCTCCAACACCGGGCGAACGGTTCGGCCAGGGAAGGTGGCACCACTTTCACCACTCCCCGTTCCGGCCACCGGCATGCTCTGATCGTGCCGGGGCACCCACTGCGGGCGCCCTGCTCCGTCGGGAAAGGAGATCACACAGGGAATGGATCACCCTGTCCCGCTCTCCGGGTACCGTCAGGGTATGAGTCATCCGCACCCCGAGCTGAAAGCCGCGCCGCCCCTTCCCGAAGGAGGGCTGCGGGTCATCGCACTGGGCGGCCTGGGTGAGATCGGCCGCAACATGACCGTCTTCGAGCACGCGGGCAAGCTGCTCATCGTCGACTGCGGTGTGCTGTTCCCCGAGGAGACCCAGCCCGGCGTGGACGTGATCCTGCCGGACTTCACCTCGATCCGGGACCGGCTGGACGACATCGTGGCCGTGGTCCTCACCCACGGCCACGAGGACCACATCGGCGGCGTGCCGTACCTGCTACGCGAGCGGTCCGACATTCCCGTCGTCGGCTCCAAGCTGACGCTGGCGTTCCTGGAGGCCAAGCTCAAGGAACACGGCATCCGGCCGCGCACGGTGCGGGTGCGGGAGGGCGACCGGCGCGGCTTCGGGCCCTTCGACTGCGAGTTCGTGGCGGTCAACCACTCCATCCCGGACAGCCTCGCGGTCGCGATCCGCACCGGCGCCGGGATGGTGCTGCACACCGGCGACTTCAAGATGGACCAGTTCCCTCTCGACGACCGCATCACCGATCTGCGCGCCTTCGCCCGCCTCGGCGAGGAGGGCGTGGATCTGTTCCTCACCGACTCCACCAACGCCGAAGTACCCGGCTTCACCACCTCCGAGCGTGAGCTGAATCCGGCGATCGAGCAGGTGATGCGCACCGCGCCACGCCGGGTCATCGTCTCCAGCTTCGCCAGCCACGTGCACCGCATCCAGCAGGTCCTGGACGCCGCCCACCAGCACGGCCGCAAGGTCGCCTTCGTCGGCCGATCCATGGTCCGCAACATGGGCATCGCCCGTGACCTGGGCTATCTGAAGGTCCCCTCCGGTCTGGTCGTGAGCACCAAGGAGCTGGAGAAGCTCCCGGACCACAAGATCACTCTGGTGTGCACCGGCTCCCAGGGCGAACCCATGGCCGCGCTGTCACGGATGGCCAACCGCGACCACATGATCCGCATCGGCAAGGGCGACACCGTCCTGCTCGCCAGCTCCCTCATCCCCGGCAACGAGAACGCCATCTACCGGGTGATCAACGGACTCACCCGGTGGGGCGCCCACGTGGTCCACAAGGGCAACGCCAAGGTGCACGTCTCAGGGCACGCCAGCGCCGGCGAACTCGTCTACTGCTACAACATCGTCAAACCGCGCAATGTCATGCCCGTCCACGGCGAATGGCGCCACCTGCGGGCCAACGCCGACCTCGCCATCCGTACCGGTGTCGACCCCGAACGGGTCGTGATCGCCGAGGACGGCGTCGTCGTCGACCTAGTCGACGGGCGCGCCTCCATTACCGGCAAGGTCCCCGCCGGCAACGTCTACGTGGACGGCATGGAAGTCGGTGGTGCCACCGAAGCGTCCCTCAAGGACCGCCTCACCCTCGCCGCCGAAGGCGTGGTCACGGTGGTGGCGATCGTCGACGCGGACACCGGCGCGCTCGCCGAGGCCCCCGACTTCCTGGCCCGCGGCTTCGTCCACGACGACACCACGTTCGAACCGGTCATCCCCGTCATCGAGAAGACCCTGGCCACCGCGGCGGAGGAAGGCGTCGGGGACGCGCGCCAACTCGAACAACTCGTCGCCCGCGCCGTGGCGAACTGGGCGTTCCGCACCCACCGCCGCCAGCCCCTCATCATCCCCGTCATCATCGACGCCTGAGCCACAGCCCGGCAGCACGGTCCCGTTCCGGCCTCGGCCCCGCCAACACCGAGGTCAGGCACGGGAGTCAGCAGTCAGTCCAGAAGGCAGAGGTGGCAACGCACTCCACATGATGAGTCATCGGAAAGATGTCGACCTGAGCGAGTCATGGAAAGGACCAGGTCAGAGCCGCTTTCTCAGCTCGCCAGGCAGCGTGTGGGCGCTCAGAGCGTCAAACGAGCGTCACGGCCGACAGTCCGTCCCGCCCTACTCGGGTCAGGCCAAGCTGCCGCGACCAGCTCCCCCGGCACGCACGGGCCCCCACTCCAACCACCAGCTGTCTCATCATGACCCGCGCCACTTCTCGGGCCGTCATAATGGACTCATGTCCTCCAGCCCACAGCATTCCGCACCCACCCCGAGCGACTTCTCGGGCGCGGTCGCCGAGGACCTCGCCCTGTACCGGGAGAAGTTCCGCCGCCGTCTGCCGGAGTCGCTGGACGAGCTGCACGGGCCGACCGACGGTGTCGTGGAACTGCCACTGCACATGGCCTGGTCCGGGATGACCTCATACGACCTGGGCAAGCCGCGCCAGCTTATGGGCCTGTACCGCACCGTCCTGCACGAGGGCCTGCGCGAGGACCTGCCCCGCTACCTCAACCAGGACCTGCTTCTCCATCTGTGGCCGGTGCTACGCACCCTCGTCGGCCGGACCGTGCGCACCGTATGGGAAGACGCCTTCCCCCAGCTCGCCTCCCGCACCCGGGCAGCCGCGTGACGGACATGCCGGAGCTGCACACGCGGCTCCTGGCGGATGTGATCGCGCTCGGCTCCCCGTATCCCCTGGTTCTCACCGGTGGATATGCCGTGCGTGCGCACCGCCTCGTGAACCGCCCGAGCCAGGACCTCGATGTCGCCACCGAGAACCCGGCGCCCATGGCCGACATCGCGGCCGTGGTTCGCGCCGGCCTGAAAGCCCGGGGCTGGAAGGTGCAGGCGCTGGAGACCGCCCCATTGTCCGCCCGCTTCACAGTGTCCGACCCAGCCACCGGGCAGGAGTGTGAGGTCGACATCCTCAAGGAAGTCTTCTGGCGGCCAGTCACCCAAAGCCGGTACGGACCCGTACTGGCGGAGGAGGATGTGATCGGGACCAAGGTCCGTGCGCTTGCCGACCGTGGAGCGCCGCGCGACCTCATCGATGTGTTCGCAGCGTCCCGCCGCTGGAACACTGCCGATCTCGAAGAATTCGGCAGAAGGCACGCCCGCGGCCGCTTCGAGCTCGAAGACCTGCAGGCAAACCTCGCCGGAGCCGAGTGGACTGACGACGAAGCCTTCGCTGCCTACGGTCTCAACGACGCCACGATCTCCGCTCTCCGAGCGTGGGCCCTGGAATGGGCCGACGATCTCGCAGCCCGGCTACTCAATGAATCCGACGAACCAGACACCTACTGACAGCGGCACCCCAAGCGCGACTCGCGGAACTCTCGACGAGGGGAACACACCGTGAGCGCCGCCTGAAGCCCACGAATCGTGAACCCTTCTTGGAGCGGGGAGTCCCTGGCGCCCCGTACGGCCGTACTCGTGCCCTCCAAGCATCGCCGCGAGGAAACGGCCTGGGACCATGACGCACCCAACGACGGCGCCCCCGTGCTCATGGAGGTTCTTTCAACAGCTCATCCCCAACGCCTGGAAAGCCTGCTCGAGCCGGTACACATCTCTGTCCCCCACTCCAAACTCCTGCCTGAGTCGTTCCAGCGCGACCCAGCAGCGCTCGGCACTCTGCAATGTCCCGTACGCCTCGAAGTGCACCAGTTCCAAGCCCGCCGCCGTGCGAGCCGTAGCGGGGTGGTCGTCACCAAGCACCCGCCCTTGCAAAAGAAGTGTCTCGGCGAAGAGATCGAGTGCGTCTTTCGTGTGCACTCCTGACTCGTCGTAGGCGCAGGCCAGTTCATAGGCGGTGGAGAGGACGTCAGGATGCGCCCGCCCCAGGACGTGCTGCTGCGCTTCGAGTACCGCTTCGCCCGTCGCCACGGCGTCCCGCCAACGCCCCGCCATGCGTTCGGCAACGGCACGACGGTTCTTGGTGAGCAAAGTGTCCCGATGATCGGCACCGAGCCGGGTGGTCTGTGCCACGAGGGTCTCCTGGGCAAGTTCCACAGCGTCCGCGACATGTCCGCGGCTTCCCAGCGGGATGATCATGGCAGAGGTGCACCTCAGTGTGTCGAGCCCGATGGGTCCACACACCGAGATGCGGCGCTCTCGCAGCACCGCCCCCAGCTTCACCGCATCGGCATAACGATGCGCGGACGTGTATGCGCGCAGGAGGACATCACCGACGCCCAGCACAGCTGCATCATCCTGCGTAAACAGCTCCATCCCGCGTCGGTACAGCACCTCAACCCGCGCCAGGACCGCCTGCCAGCGCCCCAGGTCGGACATGTGATCGTACGCCGCGGCCACCACGGCCAAGGCCTCACGAGTGACGAGCTCTTGGGGATGGCAGGCGAGGAAAGACTGCAGCACGAGCTGCCATCGCTCCCTCGCGCGGCCCCGGTCCGGCACAGAGTAACGGGGGTCCAACGCCACCAGCAGGACATCGGCCCAGCGGGCGGCTTGGCGCTTCTCTTCCTGTGCAAGGAGCCCACGCACGGTCGTGCAGTACACCGGGCTGACGTGCAGAAGAGCGTCATCAAACGTGCTCAGGCCGCACTTGCCCACGACGGGAAAACGCCTTGCTCAGCTCGGCTGGATGGAGAGCGATCTCCGTACTGAGCGTGTCATCGTCGGGGCGGTACAGCGGGCGCGGCCCGATGGAGCGGGCGGGCAGGGGGGGTGGGGCCGAGCAAGGCTGCCGCGTCCAGCAGGTGGACTATCCATCGGTCCGTAGACGCCAGGGAGTTGCGTGTCTCTTCGATTTCTGGCGATGAGAGACCCGGGGTAGCGGTCAGGGCCGGCTCCGCCGAGGACGGCCCGCGGGCGGTCACGCAGCGCATTCAGGAAACTGTCGACTGTGCAGCCGCGCTTAAGCCAGGCTTCCGCGTAGGCGAGTGCCAGGGGGAGGTTGCCGAGGGCGGCCGCGATTCGCCCGGCATCCTCGGTACCGAGCGAGCCGATGTTCGTACGGAGATAGTCGATCGCCTCCTGTCTATCCCAGGGGCCGACGGGCACGACCTCCGCCCACCCACCCCACTCGGCCGCCGATCCGGAGGACGTAATCAATACATGTCCGGCTGTGTCACCTCCCTGAAATCGGTCATAGTCGGTCCAGCTGCGCAGGCCGTCGATCACCACCAGTGCGGGCTTCTTGCCGACATCCGGTGCGCTCTCTGCCTCTGCCGCCGTGTTCCCATGGGCCAGCTTGCCGTCCCTGGCCCTGATCCAGTGCACGGATCCGAATCGTGAGGCGTTGAGGTGCGCCCACTCAGCGGCGATGTGGCGCTTGCCGACACCGAACGGGCCGACGAGGACGGTCGTTCCCCAAGGAGCCTGGGACACGCGCCGGTCCAGCACGGCCAAGTGGTGCCGTCGTCCCCAAAAACGCGGATTGCGCGGCGGTACAACGCCCGGTCCGCGCCTCGGCCCCGGCTCAGAAATACGTGCCCGTGGCGCGGCCGTCTCATTGCTCACTCGGGCTCCCCCGCAGTCATCGCATGTCCGCCAACCAGTCATTGGTGGAGCTCAGATGACGCAGCCCCACACCTTCCTGCGCCCATCGCTCCCCCTTCACAAGAACGTCAACCACTGGTTCGAAGTGATGGCTTTCGCCTAGCCAATTCACCAAGGTCTCCGCCTCCGCACGCGTACTGCTGCACTCCTTGCCCGGGAGAGGAGTGCCCACGGTGATCAGGTCCCGGTAGAGCGCACGCGTGGGAACAAGCTTCAGGCCCAGGCCGACGGCTGCGTCCATCGCCTTGAGGGGGATCTCCAGACCGCTGACGTCGAGGTCGCCGAAGTAGCGGATCTCCCTGAACTGCGTTCTGGCGTGCCCATCGGCCCCATGGTGGGTCGTGATGCTGCGCACCGAGGCCGTGAAGGAGCGGCCGACTCCCCAGGCCACACAGCCAATGCGGTGCTGGTGCTCAAGCTCGCGCAGCCGACGTACGAGCGACGTGTACGTGGCCGAGTTCTCGACGACAAGCAGGATGTCACCGCTACTCAGTGACGTGCTCTGATCGCCCGGACTGAACCTGGAGAAACGAGCGTTGAGAAGAGGCGGGTCGGTAGGGAAAGCACAGATCAACTCATAGAAGTCAGCACGCTTCTCGAACAACGGACCACCAAACCCCTTGTGGTCCAGGCATTTCTCGGGCTCCGGGAAGGCCGCGGTGTACTCACGCTTCCCGAAGATCTCCAGGGCACGTTCCCGCAGCGGCACCTTCAGCACCGGGCCACGCAACGCGTGCAACCAGTTACTGATGGTTGTGTAGGCCACCTCCTGTCTCGGAGTGACCTTTCGCTGTTCCTTGATCAGTGCATGGAGCAAGGGGTGATGAAGGGTCCGTCGCCTCCCTCTGGGTTCCGGCGCCATGCGCACGGGAAGCAGATGGATCCCCGGCGGCTCTCCTGCCTTCTCGCGCATAAGCTGGACACGTCCGGAAGAGGCGAGGACAGCCAGACACCGGCGCAGTGTCTCCTCCTCCGGGTCGCTGTCAGGCCCTGCCCGATAGACGGCTCGAAGAGCTTCGAGCAGCTCCGGCACTCGGACCTGCTTCGCTTGATAGCCGTTCCACCTTCTCGACTCGGCCCACCGGTGAAGACTCTCCAGCAGGTCTTCGGACAAGCGCTCTAATCCCGACATCACCCGACCGCCGCTTCGCTGGACGGGCTCTGGAAATAGCGGACGGCTGTGATGTCGCCCCCGGCTCCGTCCCGTAGGGAGGCGATGTGCCGACCCACGGACCGGTCCGCCACCGAGAGGTACCGCCACCGTGCCCTGAGGTCGGCGTCGTTGCGCATCCTGATGACGAGCGGGAAGACGTCGGTCACGCTAGGCCGGACGCCGCGCCGCCAGTTGTCGCGCAGAGCACGACTCCTTGCCCGCAGGCGCAGCGATCACGGACGCGGACGCGGACAGAACACGGTTCGGGCGCTGACAGGCAAAGCGTCTTCACCGTTCCTCCTTACGGTTCTGTTCGTGCCTGTGGTGCTTCGCCCCTGACCGAACGTCATGCGCGGATCGCCTCTCGGCGCGCCTCCCCCGTACCGCTCTCCACAAGGAGTTCTGCATGTCCCGTTCCGGTAACCCGACCGTCGTCCTTGTTCACGGTGCCTTCGCCGACGCATCCAGCTTCTCCCGTGTCATCCCCGAGCTGACCGCCCGTGGCCTGGACGTGGTCGCCCCGGCCGTGCCCAACCGCAGCCTGCTCGGTGACGCCGCCTACATCGCCTCGCTCGTCCGCCGGATTCCCGGCCCGGTCGTCCTGGTGGGCCACTCCTACGGCGGTGCCGTCATCACCGTCGCGGGCGCGGAGGACAACGTCGCAGCGCTGGTCTACCTGGCCGGGTACGCCCTGGAGGAGGGCGAGAGCCTCGGTGAACTGCAGGGCCGCTTCCCGGATTCCGGCCTCTCCGACGCGCTCGTCTTCACGCCCTTCCCGATCGAGGGCTCGACCACTCCCGGCACCGATGTCTCCGTCCGGATCGACAAGTTCCCGTCGATTTTCGCCGCCGACGTCGAGCCCCGTCTCGCCTCCGTGCTCGCCGTCTCCCAACGTCCCCTGGCCGCAGCCGCGTTCGCCGAAAAGGCCCCGGTCGCGGCGTGGAAGACCAAGCCCTCCTGGGGCCTGGTCGCCTCGGCCGACCGCACCATCAACCCCGATGTGGAGCGCTACGGCTACCAGCGGGCCGGAATGACCACCGTCGAGGTCGACTCCTCGCACCTGGTGATGCTCGCGCACCCCGAGCGGGTCGCCGAACTGATCCACGAGGCGGTGCGGGCCACCGCCCGGTGAACCGTCCCACGCCCAGCACGAGCCCGTTGGCACAACCGTAGAGAGCGAACAATGAACTCACCGATCTCACGCCGCACCGTCGCCGTTTCACTTCTGGCCGGCGCCGCCGCCCTAGGAACTCCGGGCGCCGCGTTCGCCACTCCGTCACCGTCACCGACAGAGGGACTGCCGTCCCGACGACGACACCGACATGATCAGCCCACCATCGTCCTGATCCACGGCGCGTTCGCCGACGCCTCCAGCTGGAGCGCCGTCGTCGAACGTCTCCAGCGGCAGGGCCACCATGCCCTCGCGCCGGCCCTTCCCCTGCGCGGGCTGGCCAGTGACGCCGCCTACATCCGCAGCGTGCTGGACAGCATTCCGGGACCGATCGTGCTCGTGGGCCACTCCTACGGCGGAGCGGTCATCAGCGTCGCGGCAGCTGACGCACCTCGGGTCAAGGCGCTCGTCTACATAGCCGCCTTCGTACCGGACGTCGGCGAAAGCGCCCTGGAGCTCACGGGCAAGTACCCCGGAAGCACCCTGTCACAGGCCACAAGCACCCAGTACTACCCACTGCCTGGAGGCGGCGAGGGCGAGGAACTGATCATCAAGCAGGAGCTGTTCCGGGAGCAGTTCGCGGCCGGAGTGCCCGCCACGACCGCTCAGGTGATGGCGGTGGGGCAACGTCCGATCGCCCTGGCCGCGCTTCAGGAGAAGGCCACCGCGGCGGCATGGAGGAAGCTCCCCAGTTGGTGCCTCGTCGCCACCGAGGACCGCAACATCCCTCCGGCCGCCGAGCAGTGGATGGCCGATCGCGCCCACGCCCACACTGTCAGGGTCCGCGCACCCCACGCGGTCGCCGTGAGCGATCCGGCCCCCGTCACCGAACTGATCCTGCGCGCCGCGCGCTCGGCCTGCTGAATAGATCGACAGACCACCGATGCACGGTCACCAGCCCACACAGATCCGGCTCGACGCATCGCCCGCCTCAACTGCGGTCACTCAGCGTGTCGAGGGCGGCGGTGATTCCGTTTATCGCTGCTGCCCTGGACGTCGCCCCCCTGGGGAGAAGCTGGGGAGGATCCATCGCATAACACAGCACGCCCGTGAAAGACGCTTAAAGAATCATCACCGCAGGTCAGCTCCCCTTGGCGGCCAACTCCACGACGTACGTGCCGAGGTCGTCGGCCTCGACGATTCCGGGGACGGAGTCGCCCGGTCTGCCAGGTGAAGGTCACGATGGCGTGCGCGATCCCGGGCGACGCCGAGGCGACGGCCGGCAACGAGGTTATGACGGTCTCCACATTGTCGGCCGGCGTCGTGACGCCGGCCGGCCGGGACACCTTCACCCTGACGCCCCCAGCAGCCGGACCGGCACAAGGGCCCACTCCCCTGGCGCGCCAGACCGCGGCGCACATCTTGGAACACATCGCCGCAAGCGGACTGACCGCCGATGCGCACCTGGTCGAACGCCTACTCGCCGACCAGCTGAAAGTCTCGCGTTCGCCCATCCGCCAGGCCCTGCGCCTGCTGGCGGACGAAAGCGTCATGGCCCCCGCCGAACGCGGCGGTTACACCGTGGCCCTCACCGGACAGGACCTCGCCGAGGCAGGCCAGGCCCCAGCCGTGGAGGACAGCGCCGAGGACGCCTGTCTGCGCATCGCGGCCGACCGCCTTCACTCGGTACGCTTTCCTTCACCCTGCGGGGCGCGTCTTGCTCGGCAACTGGCAGCAGCAGGGACGCGGCTGCGCCGCCCCGCTGCGTGCCCTGGCCGAGACCGACCCGGACGCGCCCGACCTCATACCACTCGCCGGTGAACTGTTCCTGAAGAGCCCGGACTTCACGCGCATCTGGAAGCGACACACCGTCAAAAACCGTGCGCGCGGCCCCAGGGCGTTCCATCATCCCGAGGTCGGTGACCTCACCCTCGGCCACCAGGCCATGGACCTCGCAGGCACCCCGGCCAACGGGGGGTTCTGCATCGCCTGTTCTGTCACACGCGTGACACCAACACCATCGACGCTCCCGGCCCCCAAGGAACCCACCTACGCAAACGGCATCGTTTCGGACCACGTGGACGCCAGAAGACGCTCTGCCTCCTTGTGCCAAGTGGGACCGTCCTGTCAGAACGCTTGGGCCACCGCCGGCGGCCACCGCCGGCGGATTTGTCGCCCTGCAGTAGCAGCGCGCGGGCCTCAGCGTGAAGGGCAGTGTTGGCCGGTGACCCTGTCTGGCCGGGAGTACGAGCAGTTGCCGTAGGGCACGACTGCTGTCTGCCGCCGGGGCGGCCACCCCGGGCAAAGCAAGATCCGGACCATTCCCGGGCCAACGACTCCGACGAGCTGTCCATGGCCGCCATGTGCGCAGGTCAGCGATGCATTGCCGCTGTACCATCAGCAGACGAAGAACCTTTGGTCTCGTACTCCCCGAAGAAGCTCTAAACGCGCCCTTGGAACACACGTGCGCACGTCAACGGGCCGCATGGCGCACCTTGACTGGGTCAAGATGCGCCATGGCCCAGTCAAGTGCCCTGGTCCCCAACCGGTCCCCAAAAATCATCAAGGGGCCGTTTCAGATCTCCTCTGAAACGGCCCCTGAACTGCGACTTCGCAAAGTCGGGACGACAGGATTTGAACCTGCGACCCCTTGACCCCCAGTCAAGTGCGCTACCAAGCTGCGCCACGTCCCGGTGCCTGTCGCGCGGCGAACCGCGTGATCACGCAAGCAGAACTTTACCCCACGCCGGGGACCGAGCCGAAGAGGGCGTCCGGTGAGGGGGCGGGCAGCGCGATGGACAATCGGTGTATGGCCACCACACCGCCAGGACGGCAGACCGACGCACGGGACCGGGACAGCGAGGGCCGGGCACGCAACGCGCGCCCCCGTGACGGTCTCGGGCGCCCCCTCCCCTACGGCACGGACGGCGTCGCCCGCCAGCCCGAGGGCGTCGTACGCACCCCGGAGCAGAGCGTCGCCGAGGCGCAGCAGCTGCTGGACGCGGGGAAACCGTTCCATGCGCACGAGGTCTTCGAGGACGCCTGGAAGACGGGCCCGCAGGAGGAGCGGGCTCTGTGGCGGGGGCTGGCCCAGCTCGCGGTGGGCCTCACCCACTCGGCTCGCGGGAACGTGACGGGCGGGGCGAGGCTGCTGCGGCGCGGGGCCGGGGCTGTGGAGGAGTGGGCGTCGACTGAAGGGCGGCAGCGGCCGTACGGGATGGATCTGGCCGGGCTGGTCGCGTGGGCGCGGGAGCTGGCGGGGGTCGTGGAGGTGGGCGAGGAGATCGTGGACGCGCGGGGGTGGGCGCCGAGGCTGCGCGGGCGGTCGTAGAGGGGTGGACCACGCAGATCGAGAGCAGATCACCCGCAACGGCGTGACGCGCTGTCGCTGCGGAGGCGGGCGAGGGTCACGGCCGCGTGAGACACCGTCGCGTCGGACCCGCCCGGGCGTTCCGGCCCGGTGCCGCCGCGCCTGTCGGCCGCTACGCCTGGCGGCAGGCACGCGCAGTCCTCCGGCCAAACGAACCGGCCAAACGAACCGGCCACATGAACCGGGCACATCACCGGGCTTCGTCCACCGCAGGCCGTGCCCAGCGCACCGCCGCCGCGAGCCGCGCCCCCGCGCTCTCGGGCCCCCATGCCCTCGGAGCCCACCGCCGAAGACACCGACGCGGTGTCCGCGTTGTCAGTGGCGTGCGGCAGACTCGGGGCGTGCGAAAGATTCAGGTCATCGGTATCGGTGCGGGCGACCCCGAGCAGCTGACGCTGCAGGCTGTCAGGGCGCTGCGGAGTACGGACGTGTTCTTCATCCTCGACAAGGGCGAGGTGAAGTCCGACCTCACGCAGCTGCGCCGGGACATTCTGGACGCGCACATACCGGAGGGGACGTATCGGGTCGTCGAGGCCCGGGATCCGGAGCGGGACCGGTCGGCGGGGGGTGCCGCGTACTCCCCGGCCGTCGGGGACTGGCGCAGTGCCCGCGCCGGGATCTACGCGCGGCTGATCGCCGAGGAACTGGGCGAGGACGAGACCGGCGCGTTCCTGGTGTGGGGTGATCCCGCGCTGTACGACAGCACGCTCGGGATCCTGGAGGAGGTGCTGGACAAGGGCGGGGTCGAGTTCGAGTACGACGTCGTGCCCGGCATCAGCAGTGTCTCGGCTCTCGTCGCCCGGCATCGGACGGGGCTCAACCGGGTCGCCCGGCCCGTGCAGATCACCACCGGCCGACGGCTGGCCGAGGGCTTCCCGGACGGTGTGGACGACGTGGTCGTGATGCTCGACGCCCACCAGGCCTTCCGGCGGTACGCCGACCAGGACATCGACATCTACTGGGGCGCGTACATAGGCACCCCGGACGAGATCCTCGCCTCGGGCCCGATCGCCGAGGCCGCGCCCCGCATCGAGCGGCTGCGCGCCGAGGCCCGGGAGCGCAAGGGCTGGATCATGGACACGTATCTGCTGCGCCGGAATCCGACGGAGCAGAAGGAGCAGAAGGGGCAGTAGGGCAGGCGGCTCGGTCGGGGCACGGGGGCTCCGTAGGCGTGCGCCTCGGGACGGCATCCGTACGGCACCCGAGCGGACCGTCCCCGCATGCGCCCCCGCCCCGCCGCTGTGATCGTGGCCCCGTGACGCTCGCCGAGGAATCCGCCCCGCCCGCCGCCTCACAGCCGCCCGTGCTGGACGCGCGGCGCCGCAATGTGGTCTTCGTGACGATCATGCTGGGGATGCTGCTCGCGGCCCTGGACCAGACGATCGTGGGCACGGCACTGCCGACGATCGTGTCGGATCTGGGCGGCGCCGAGCACATGTCGTGGGTGGTGACGTCGTACCTGCTGGCGGAGACCGTCGCGACGGTCCTGGTCGGGAAGTTCGGCGACCAGTTCGGCCGCAAGGTGGTCTTCCAGGTCTCCGCGATCGTGTTCATCACGGGCTCGTTCCTGTGCGGGCTGGCCTCCAACATGTCGCTGCTGATCGCCTGGCGGGCGATGCAGGGCATCGGGGCCGGCGGGCTGATGGTGACGGCGATGGCGTTGATCGCGGATGTCATCCCGCTCAGGGAGCGCGGCAAGTACCAGGGTGCGATCGGTGCGGTGTTCGGTGTGGCGACGGTGATCGGGCCGCTGCTCGGCGGCCTGTTCACCGACCACCTCACGTGGCGCTGGGCGTTCTACGTCAACGTGCCGATCGCGATCCTCGTCGTCATCGCGGCCGCCCGGACGATCCCGGTGGTGAAGTCGGCGTCGCGGCCCGTCATCGACTACCTGGGTATCGCGCTCGTCGCGGTCGGTGCCAGCGCGCTGATCCTGGCGACGAGTTGGGGCGGCAACGAGTACGCGTGGGGCTCCGGCGTCATCATCGGCCTGTTCGTCGGGGGCGTGGTCGCGCTGGGTCTGTTCTGCTGGGTGGAGACCCGGGCGGCAGAACCGATGCTGCCCATGCGGCTGTTCGCCAACCCCGTATTCACGGTGTGCTCCGTCCTCAGCTTCATCGTGGGCTTCGCGATGCTCGGCGCGATGACGTATCTGCCGACCTATCTGCAGTACGTCGACGGCGACTCGGCCACGGTCTCGGGTGTGCGGACGCTGCCGATGGTGGTCGGGCTGCTCATCGCGTCGGTGTTCAGCGGCAATGTGGTCAGCAAGACGGGGAAGTACCGGATCTTCCCGATCGCCGGCTCCCTGGTGATGGGGGTCGGGCTGTTCCTGATGTCCCTCATGGGGCCGTCCTCCGGTGCCTGGCTGGAGTCGCTGTACATGTTCGTGCTCGGCACCGGGATCGGCCTGTGCATGCAGGTCCTGACGATCGCCGTGCAGAACACCGTCGGGTACGCCGACCTCGGCACCGCGACCTCCGGCGTCACCTTCTTCCGTACGCTGGGCAGTTCGTTCGGCACCGCCGTCTTCGGCACGATCTACACCAACTCGCTCAAGCCCAACCTCACCGACGGCGTCGCGGCCGCCGCGAGGACGGGCAGCGGTCTCGAACCGGCCGCCATCTCCCAGGCCGCGACCAGCCCCGAGGGCCTGCACCGGCTGCCGTCTCCCGTCGCCGCCCCGATCGTCGACGCCTACGCCGACACGCTCCAGACCGTGTTCCTGTGGACAGTGCCGGTCGCGGCGCTCGGCTTCCTGGTCGCCCTGTTCCTCAGACAGGTGCCGCTGCGCGACAGTGCGCGCATGGGGTCGACCGACATGGGCGAGGGGTTCGCGTCGCCGCACGACGCCAACGCCCAGCGGGTGCTGGAGGCGTCCGTCGGGAAAATCATCGGCAGCCTGAGGCCGGACACCGCCCGCCGGATCATCGCGGAGTCCGACACCCGCCTCGATGTGGCCGGCGCATGGGCGGTGATCCAGGTCGAACTGCTGACACGCCTGGTCGGCCACGCCGGCCTCGGCCTGATCGCGGCCCGCCGCCACATGCCCCCGGAGGTGCTGCTGCCGGTCTTCGACCGGATGGTCGACGAGGGCTATCTCACCCGCGACGGCTCCCTCCTCTCCCACACCGAGGCGGGCGCCCGCGAGGCCCAGGTCATCGGCAGGGCGTGGGCCACGTGGCTGGAGGCACGGGTGCACGAGGACATCGGCCGTCCGCCGGGCACGGACCTGCGCGACGCCGTCCACACCATCGCCAAGCGCCTGCTGGTGGAGGACCTGAGCGCCGGGTTGCCCGGCCGCGTGAAGGAGCCGGCGCTGAGCGGGGCGCGCTGAGGACACTGAGCGGGCCGCGCCGAAAACCCGGTGCGGCGTACGGCGGTCCGCCGTGATACTCGCCGCATGTCTGCCGCACCGGTCCGTTTCCACGATCCCCTCAGCAAGCTCTACGAGTTCACCGACTCGGTGCTGGTGCGCTGCCCGCGTTGCGAGGAGATCGCTCACTACGAGAGGCGCTCCGCCGTCGCCCCCGACGACGCACCCGGCACGTCGTCCCCGCGGCGGCGTCTGGTGTGCCGGTCCTGCGGGCTGGCGCGCACCTCACGGGGAGCAGGGGGCCGGTGCGCGCATCCGGTCCTGTGGCTGCAGGCCGAGACCCGGCACGGAGTGGTGTGGGCCTACAACCTCGCGCACCTGGACTTGCTCAGACGGTTCGTGGCCGCCCCGCTGCGGGAACGGCCGCCCTGGTACGAGCACGGCCGCAAGATGACCTACGTCGCACGTCTGCCCGCCTGGATCAAGCGCGCCAAGAACCGCGACGAGGTGCTGCGCGCCATCGACCGTATCCGCGCCTCCGTCGTCACAGGGTGAGGCCGAGCCGCTCCAGCACGCCCGCCACGTCCGGCACCGCGTCCACGCCCTCCGGCAGCGGGGGGCGTCGTACGACGACGACCGGGAGAGCGAGTCGGCGGGCGGCCGTGAGTTTGGCCGATGTCGCCTCTCCGCCGCTGTCCTTCGTCACCAGGATGTCGACGCGGTGCTCCCGCAGCAGCGCCGCCTCGTCGTCCGCCGTGAAGGGGCCGCGGGCCAGCAGGACTTCGGTGTGCGGGGGTGTCGGCGGCTCGGGCGGTTCGACGGAGCGTACGACGAAGTGCA
Organism: Streptomyces sp. NPDC093591; assembly: GCF_044764885.1. NCBI lineage: Bacteria > Bacillati > Actinomycetota > Actinomycetes > Kitasatosporales > Streptomycetaceae > Streptomyces > Streptomyces sp. NPDC093591. The sequence continues at coordinate 184,215 of NZ_JBIWIY010000018.1, read as the reverse complement.
GGTCGGTGAGGTGGGCGAAGGCCGCCAGGCCCAGGCGGCCGGTGGTCAGGAACACGCGGCGGGCGAGACTCGGCAGCAGCGCCGCCGCCTCGTCGAGGGACGCGACCTCGTGCCAACGGTCCTCGGGGCCGGGACGCCACCCCGGGCGGCGCAGGATCACCGCCGGCACGCCGGTCGCCGTCGCGGCGCGGACCGCGTTCGCCGTGATCGACTCGGCGAAGGGATGGGTGGCGTCCACGAGGGTGTCGACATGCTCGGCGCGCAGCCAGTCGGCCAGGCCCTGCGCCCCGCCGAAGCCCCCGATGCGTACGTCCCCCTCGACCACGCCCGGCCGTGACACGCGCCCGGCGAGCGAGGTGGTGACGCGGACTCCGGGGCGCGCCGTGAGCGCGGCGGCGAGTTCACGGGCCTCGGTGGTGCCGCCGAGGATCAGGATGTGGCGGGGGGACATGGGGGGAGCGTACGAGGTGCCGGGCGGACGCCGGCACCTCGGGTCCGCCGACCTGCTCCGACGTCTTTTCGGGCGAACACTATGAACACAACGATCAGATCGTGGTCCCGCACCCCCTCGCTCCCTAGCATCGCGGCGCACGGCTCGACGACGCGCCGACGAGGACGAGGAGCAGCGTCTTGGACTGGACGAGAACGCACGCACTGATCCGCAGGTCTGTCCCCTCGACCGCACGGCGGCGTACGACGCTGTCCGCCGTGCTGGCCGGTGCCCTCGCCGTCGGCATCCTCGTCGGCGCCTCCAACGCCCGGGGGGCGGCGGCCGGACCCGAGCGCACCGAATGCCCCGCCGCTCTGGCCGGTGAGGCCGACTGCTACTCCGGCCGCGACGCCAACGGCGCGTACTACGCGATCGCCGTACCGGAGGACTGGAACGGTTCCCTCGTCGTGCACGCCCACGGCGGACCCGACCTCGCCGCGGACTCCGACCCGGACCGCAGCCGCGACGATCTGGGCCGCTGGACGGTCATGGTGAAGGAGGGCTACGCCTGGGCTGGTTCGTCGTATCGCCGTGGCGGCTACGGGACGCGGATGGCCGCCGCCGACATCGAGAGCGTGCGCCGGCTGTTCGTCGAGGAGTTCGGTACGCCGCGGCGGACGTATGTGCACGGCCAGTCGTGGGGCGGGAACGTCGCCGCGAAGGTCGTGGAGACCTACGGCGGGCGGCAGGGGGCGTACGACGGGGCGCTGCTCACCAACGGCGTCCTCGCCGGTGGCTCGCGCGGCTACGACTACCGCGTCGACCTGCGCGTCGTCTACCAGTACTACTGCCGCAACCACCCCCGCCCGACCGAGCCGCAGTACCCCCTGTGGCAAGGGTTGCGCGCCGACTCGACCATGACGACCGACGGGCTGCGCGCCCGGTTGCAGGAGTGCACCGGGTACGCGTCGGCGCCCGAGGAGCGCACCGCGCGGCAGCAGCGCAATCTCGACGACATCCTGGCCGTCACGAAGGTTCCGGCGCGCACGCTGGAGGCGCATCTGCGGTGGGCGACCTTCACGTTCCGGGACATCGTGCACCACCGTCTCGGCGGCCGGAACCCGTTCGGCAACCAGGGCGTCCGGTACTCCGGGTCGCATGACGACGAGGCGCTCAACGCCGGCGTCGAGCGGTTCGCCCCGGATCCGACGGCCGTACGCGATCTGTCCTACGACAGCGATCTCACGGGCGAGGCCTCGATCCCGGTGCTCACGCTGCGCGCGATCGACGATCCGACGGCGTTCGTGGAGCACGAGGCGGCGTACCGGGACACCCTGCGCGGCGCCGGCCGGGACGAGCATCTGGTGCAGACGTTCACGCGGGAGCGCGAGCACAGTGTGCTGAGCGACGCCGAGTCCGCCGCCTCCATGGCGGCCTTGGAGACCTGGGTACGGACGGGTGAGAGGCCGACGGCCCGGTCCATCGCGGCCTCGTGCGCGGCGTTCGACCGCAGGTACGGCACCGGCTGCTTCTACGACCCGGAGTACCGTCCCTCGCCGTACGCCTCGCGCGTCGAGCCTCGCCCGGGTGGGCTGCGGTGGCCCGCGATGACGGCGGCTCAGGAGCGGGCCTGGAGCAGGATCGAGGGTGTCGGGATCGCTCCTTGAGTGGCGCGCGGACGGTCGATGACTATCGTCCCTCGCATGGGATCCGTACGTGCCGTCCTCATCGACATCGACGGGGTTCTCACCGTCTCGTGGCAGCCGCTGCCCGGTGCGGTCGAGGCGTTGCGGGAGATCCGTGAGTCCGGGCTCGGTGTGGCGCTGGTCACGAACACCACCTCGCGGACGCGGGCGTCGATCGCCCGGACGCTGGCGGACGCGGGGTTCCCGGTGTCGGCCCAGGACATCCTGACCGCGCCCGCCGTCACCGCCGCGTATCTCGCCGAGCACTGTCCGGGGGCGCGGTGTGCGCTGCTGAACAGCGGGGACATCGCGGAGGATCTGGGCGGGGTCAGCGTCGTCGGCGAGGACGAGGGCGACGATTCGGCTCCGGACGTGGTGGTCGTGGGCGGTGCCGGGCCCGAGTTCGGCTACGCGGCGCTCGACCGGGCCTTCGGGCATGTGCAGCGCGGGGCGCGGCTGGTCGCCATGCACCGGAACCTGTACTGGCGTACCGAGCAGGGGTTGCGGCTGGACACCGGCGCGTTCCTGGTCGGCCTGGAGAAGGCCGCGCGGGTCGAGGCGGAGATCACGGGCAAGCCGTCGGCCGCGTTCTTCGAGGCGGCGCTGGCCCATGTGGGGGTCGGTGCGCGGGAGGCCCTGATGGTGGGTGACGACATCGAGTCCGATGTGCTCGCGGCACAGCGGGCCGGTGTCACGGGCGTGCTGGTCAAGACCGGCAAGTACCTGCCGGAGACCCATCGGGACGCGAGCGGTACGCCCGACCATGTGATCGGCTCCTTCGCCGACCTGCCCGCCCTGCTGGCGGAACTGCGGGAGTCAGCGCAGCAGTAGCTGGAGGCCGCCCACGACCGTCGCCGCGATGACCAGTTGCTCGAACAACCGCTGGTTGATCCGGTTCACCGCCCACTTTCCGAGCAGTGCGCCGGGCACGACGAACACCACGAGTGCCGCGTCGAGCAGCAGCGAGGGGCCGTCGATCAGGCCGAGTCCGACGCTGAAGGGCACCTTGGAGACGTTGACGATCAGGAAGAAGAAGGCGGAGGTCCCGAGGAAGCCGAGCTTCCGGAAGCCGGCCGAGAGCAGGTACATCGACATCACCGGGCCGCCCGCGTTGGCGACCATCGTGGTGAAGCCGCCCAGGACGCCGTACGAGCGGGCCTTGACCCGGCCGGTCCGTGTGCTGACCGAGTCGGGTTCCTCCTCCTTCTCGGCCGTGCGGCGGCGCCACACCGTCACGCCGGCCATCAGCAGCAGGATCGCGCCGATCGACGTACGGACGGCCCCGTCGTCCGCCCACATCAGGAACAGCGTGCCGAAGACGACGCCGGCCGCGACCGCGGGGAACAACCGCCACAGCGTGGGCCAGTGGGCGTGCCGTCGGTAGGTGAGGACGGCGAGGACGTCACCGGCGATCAGGATCGGCAGCAGGACGCCGGTGGAGGCGCGGGCGGGGAGCACGGCGGCGAAGATCGCCAAGCTGACCGTGTTGGCCCCGCTCACGGCCGTCTTGGAGAAGCCGACGAGCAGGGCCGCGAAGGCGAGCGCGGCGAACTCCCCACCGGTGATGTGCCAGAGAGTCATCGTGTCCATGCGGAGACCGATGCTATGCGCACCTAACCGACACCCGTAAGGAGCGTCTCGCCAGTTGGGAGATCGCTAGTGCCTCTCCACCAGTACCGCACTCCCCTGCCCCACTCCCACACACATGGTCGCCAGCCCCCGCTCCGCTCCGGTCCGCCGCATCCGGTGCAGCAGCGTCGTGAGGATGCGGGCGCCCGAGCAGCCCAGCGGGTGCCCCAGCGCGATCGCGCCCCCGCTGGGGTTGACCAGCTCGGGATCGATGCCGAGCTCGTCCACGCAGGCGAGCGCCTGCGCCGCGAACGCCTCGTTGAACTCGGCCTCCTGGATGTCACCGATCGTCCAGTCGGCGCGGGCCAGGACCTTGCGGGTGGCGGGGACGGGACCGATGCCCATCACGTCGGGGTGGACGCCGGCCGAGGCTCCGGCGACATAGCGGCCGAGGGACTCCAGGCCCAGTTCGTTGAGCGCCTCCTCGCTGACCAGGAGCAGGCCGGCCGCGCCGTCGTTCATCGGTGAGGCGTTGCCCGCCGTGACGGTGCCGCCCTGCCGGAAGACCGGCTTCAGCCGGGAGAGCTTCTCGTACGAGGTGTCCTCGCGGATGCACTCGTCGCTGTCGACCAGGACCCCGTCCGGGCGCCGCACGGGGAGCAGTTCGTCGTCGAAGTGGCCGTTCTTGCGGGCCTCGGCGGCCCGTTGGTGGCTGCACAGCGCGAACTCGTCCTGCCGTTCGCGCGGGACGCCGTACCGCTCGGCGACCTGCTCGGCCGTCTCGCCCATGGCCAGCAGGCCGTGCAGTTCCTTCATCGCCGGGTTGACCAGACGCCAGCCGAGGCGCGTGTCGGCGGTCTCGATGCGGTGGGGCAGCGCCTCGTCGGGGCGGGGCAGGACGAAGGGGGCGCGGCTCATGGACTCGGAGCCGCCGGCGAGCACGATGTCGGCCTCGCCCGCCGCGATGGTACGGGCGGCCGTCGTCACCGCCTCCAGGCCGGACGCGCACAGGCGGTTGACGGTCGCGCCGGGCACCGTCTCGGGCAGGCCGGCCAGCAGCGCGGCCATGCGGGCGACGTTGCGGTTGTCCTCGCCGGCCTGGTTGGCGGCGCCCCAGTAGACGTCGTCGACACGCGCCGGGTCGAGTGCGGGGACATCCGCGACGAGGCCCCGGATCACGGTCGCGGCGAGGTCGTCGGGCCGTACCGACGACAGCGCTCCGCGCAGCTTTCCGATGGGGGTGCGGCGGGCGGCCGCGAAGTGGACGGGACGCACGACAGGTCTCCTGACCGGGCAGTATGAATCGACACCCATTTAATTAGCACCGCTAGTTTTGGACTATAGACCGACCCGCCGCGCCCTGGGAAGATCCCCGGGCACCTTCACCGAAGCAGCCGAGGGGGACGAGGAGACATGACCGACGACCGCGAGCATGTCCTTGCCGGACGCGAGCATGCCCTTGCCGGAAGCCGGGGATCGATCGCGGTACGCGAATGGCCGAGTCCTCGGCCCCGCTACGTCGCGCTCGTGGTCCACGGCTACGGGGAGCACGCCGGCCGGTACGCCGAGGTGGCGGGTGTTCTCGTCGAGCACGGTGCGGTCGTGTTCGGGCCCGATCACGTCGGTCACGGGAGGTCGGCGGGCGAGCGCGTGGTGATCGAGGACTTCGAGGACGTGGTCGCCGATGTGCACGCCGTGGCCGCACTGGCCCGGGCCGCGCATCCCGGCCTGCCCGTCGTCCTGATCGGGCACTCCATGGGTGGCCTGATCGCGGCCCGCTACGCGCAGCTCCACGGCGACGGGCTCGCCGCCCTGGTGCTGTCCGGGCCCGTGATCGGCGACTGGGTCCTGCCCCGGCGGCTGCTCGCCCTCGACGAGATCCCCGACACCCCGATCAGCCCGGCGGCGCTCTCCCGCGACCCCGCCGCGGGTGCGGCGTACGCGGCCGATCCGCTGGTCTGGCACGGCCCGATGAAGCGGCCGACGGTGGAGGCGTTCGCCCGGATGCTGGACACGGTGTCCAAGGACGGCGGCATCGGGGGCCTGCCCCTGCTGTGGCTGCACGGTGAGGAGGACCGGCTGGTCCCGCTTCCCGGGAGCCGCGTCGGTGTCGAGGCGTTGCGCGGGGACGAACTGACCGAACACGTCTACCCGGGGGCCCGGCACGAGGTGTTCCACGAGACGAACAAGGCGGAAGTGTTCAGGGACCTGATCCGCTTCCTGGACGGTGTGTTCGCCCACTGAGACACCTCGCGTTTTGCACCGGTTCGCCCTGGGCACCCGCGCCCGCATGGAGGGGTTGCGGCGCCTGGCGTGACGACGGCGCCGCGCCGCTCCGTACCGGCCATGACCAAGCCACAAGGAGGAGCTCGGTATGACTGTCGTCAAGAGCACGCTTCCCGAACCGGCTCGCCGGGTCGCCGGGGAGGCCCTGCAGAGCACTCTCGTCGATCTTCTCGGACTCTCGCTGATCGGGAAGCAGGCGCACTGGAACATCGTGGGACCACGGTTCCGCTCGATCCATCTGCAGCTCGACGAGGTGGTGTCGGTGGCCCGCTCGTACTCCGACACGGTCGCCGAACGCTCCGCGGCGCTCGGCCTGCCGCCCGACGGCCGGCCGGAGACCATCGCCGCGGCCTACACGCTGCCCGGCCCCAAGGAGGGCTGGCTGCGCGACACGGAGGTCGTCCAGCTGGTCGTGGATGCCATGGCGGCGGCCATAGAGCGGCTGCGCGAGCGCATCGACGCGACCGCCGAGGCGGACCCGGTGACGCAGGACCTGCTGATCGGCATCACGAGCGAGCTGGAGAAGCAGCGCTGGATGTTCGACGCCGAGAACTGGCCGCGCGACGAGTGACACGGCCGTACGGAACACAGTCCTACGACAGAGCCCTACGCCGTAGAGCCTTACGCCGTTCGCGAAGAGCCGTACTCACCAAGGAGGGGCACCATGACCGACGCCCTCGAACTCGACACGCTGTGGCAGGACTTCCACCGCGTGGTGAACATGACCTCGCAGGAGCTGGCCACCTGGTTGCGGGTCAGTGACGCGGACGAGGAGACCGAGCCGCTGCCGGACCAGGCCGGCACACCGACCGGGCAACACGTCCTCGCGATCCTCCAGAAGCGGCGCACGGACCTCACGGACGACGACATCCAGGTGATGTACGACGTCGTGGACACCGTCACCGCCGAGGCGGACCTGGAGAACGAACCCGAGCCCGAACAGACGCGCCGTCGGCACCAGTTGATGACGATCGGCCACGACCCGCTGAGGCCATGAGCGACGACAGGCGCGTCGTACGGGAACTCGTGCGCGCGCACGGACGGACGTTCGCCGAGGAGGCGGGCATCCGCTGAAGGACACCCCGCAGCCGCTGTACCGGCTGCTGGTCCTGGCACTCCTGCTCAGTGCCCGGATCCGCGGCTCGATCGCCGTCGACACCGCCCGTGAACTGTACGAGGCGGGGCTGCGCGATCCGCGCCGGATGGCCGACGCCGACTGGCAGGAGCGGGTGGACGCGCTGGGCCGGGGCGGCTACCGGCGCTACGACGAGCGCACCGCCACCCAACTCGGCGACGGCGCCGAGCTGTTGACCGAGCGGTGGGGCGGCGATCTGCGGCGGCTGCGCGAGGAGGCGGACGGCGACGTCGCCGAACTGCGCCGCCTGCTGCAGGAGTTCCCCGGCATCGGTCCGGCGGGCGCCGACATCTTCCTGCGCGAGGCCCAGCGGGTCTGGCCGGAAGTGGCGCCCTACCTGGACGAAAAGGCCCTCTCGGGCGCCCGGCGGCTCGGCCTGCCCAAGGACCCGGACCGGCTGGCCGACCTCGCCGGGAACACCGAACCGGCCGTGCTCGCCGCGGCGTTGGTGCGGGCGGCCGTCGACAAGGAGGTGGCCGAAGACAGTCTCCGCCGGGCCGCATGATCGTGAAAGACTGCTCGAACACGCCGTCGTCGAGCACAGGAGGCCTGCGTGACCGGGACCGAGCCGGCCGTATCGCGTATCGACACGAGCAGGCCGCATCCGGCCCGGGTGTACGACTGGTTCCTCGGCGGCAAGGACAACTACCCCGTCGACGAGGAACTCGGGCGGCAGATCACCGCGATGCAGGGGGACGCTCCGCGGCACGCGCGGGCCAACCGCCGGTTCATGGAGCGGGCCACGCGGGCGGTCGTCCGGGAGACGGGGATCCGCCAGTTCCTCGATATCGGTTCCGGCATCCCCACCGAACCCAACCTGCATCAGATCGCCCAGTCCGTGGTCCCGGACGCACGGGTGGTGTACGTCGACAACGACCCGATCGTGCTCGCACACGCGGCGGCCCTGCTGCGCGGCACTCCGGAGGGGGCGACCGAGTATGTGCAGGCCGATGCGCGCGAACCGGAGCGGATTCTGGAACAGGCCGCCGCCGTCCTCGACCTCGACCGGCCCGTCGCCCTGTCACTGATCGCGCTCCTGCACTTCATCGCGGACGACGACGGCGCCCATCAGCTCGTGGACACGCTGGTCGACGCGCTGGCGCCGGGCAGCTGTCTGGTGCTGTCGGCGCTGACGGCGGACTTCGACCCGGAGAACGTCGACCGGGGCATCGCGGCCTACCGCGCGAGCGGAGTGACACTCGTGGCTCGTTCCCACACCGAAATGGGCCGGTTCTTCAAGGGACTCGCGCTGCTGGAACCGGGGATCGCCTCCCTGTCGGACTGGCGCCCTTCCGCGGACGAGCACGACGCGCACAAAGAACCCGTGTCGCTGTACGGCGCGGTCGGCTTCAAGCGCTGATTCCGCATCGCACCCACCACCCCGCACCCTCGCTCAGCCGAGCAACCACCCACCGTCCACGGTGAGTTCGACGGCGTTGACGGACCCGTTGCGCAGCAGAAAGTCCACGGCGTCGACCACGTCGGCCATGGTGGCCAGCCGCCCTGTGGGGGTCTCGGTGCGCAGGGCAGCGAGGACCTTCTCCGGCTTGGCCTGCCAGTAGGGGCTGTCGCCGACGACACCCGGGTGGACGGCGTTCACCCGGATCGGCGCGAGTTCGACGGCGAGGGTGTTCATCAGGCCGCGCACGCCCGCGTTGACCGTCGCCACCGTCGTCGCGCCCGGGTAGGGCCGTTCCTTGGCCTGCCCGCCGAACAGCACGATCGCGCTGTCGTCGTGCAGCCGGGACACCAAGGTGTGCACGACCTCGGTGTAACCGACGAGTTTGAGGGTGACGAGCCGCAGGGCGGCGTCGATGTCGTACTCGGTGACCTTGTTGTCGTCACGGGAGACACCCGCGACGACCAGGTGGTCGACGCGCCCGACATCGGCCAGCGCGGCGGCTATCTCCCCCGGCCGGCCGAGGTCGAGACCGATTCCGCCGGCGCCGAACCCCTTGGCGATGGTGTCGGCACGGTGGCCGTCACGGCCGGTCAGCACGACCTCGTCCCCGCGCCCGGCCCGCATCCGGGCGAACTCCAGCCCGATGCCCGACGTACCGCCCACGACGAGGACGCTGCTCATGACTCCATGGCCTCCCTCAGATACTCCCAGTCCCGTGTGAACCGATAGGAGTGGCGCGACGGCGGCTGCGGCGCCTGTGTCTCCAGCCAACGCAGCGGTCCCTGACCGGCGTTGGCGAACCCGTGCACACAACCGGCGCCCGCCCAGGCGCAGTCGCCGGGCCCGAGCCGGTACCGCTCGCCGTCGAACACCGCGTCCGCCTCCCCTTCGAGGAACAGGTACGTCTCCTCGAAGGGGTGGTCGTGCGTCCCCGCGACGCCGTCGGGCGCGTACTGCACCATGAACATCGTCGAGGCGACCGCGCCCAGATCGCCGTCGACCATCATCTTCACGGTGATGCCGCTGTACACGAGCAGCGCGGTGCGCATGCTCGCCGACACCGCGAGCAGGTCCTGGGACTGCTTACCCGGGTCCATCTGCACGGGTTCGAAGTGCCCGAAGGACCGGGTGCGGGGGTCACGGACGTCGATGCGGACGGGGTCGCGCTCGGGCAGCGCGGGCACCGTCTGCGTGTCGTACCCGTAGCGGGCCCGCGGCACCGGCGCGAGCATGTCGGCCCAGCGGCCGGCGCTGTCCCCGGCGCCACGCCAGGCGTGCGGGACGCCGGTCGGGAGGAGGCCGTAGTCGCCCTCTTCGAGGAGGTACGCCCCTTCGGGCACATCGAGGATCACGGCCCCGTAGAGCACATGGAAGCTCTCCTCGTACGAGTGCACATGGGCCGGGACCCGGCCGTCGGGCCGTATCGCGCACAGGCCGAAGCCGGTGTGCACGCTCCCGTCGTCCTCGCCCACCAACTCCCGCCGCCGGTATCCGAGTTCGTCGTAGGGCGGCTCCGGGCCGTCGGCGGCCCGGCGCACCAGGTGTCGGTTCATGCCGCGCTCTTCGCCTCCTTCGCCGCGAGGAGCCGGTCGCGGGACTCCTGGACCAGGCGCCGGGCCCGGTCGAGGTCGGCGACGAGCCGGCCGTCGCGCTTGCGGATCACGCCGTCGACGATGACCGTGTCGACGTTGGAGACGTCGGCCGACAGGGTCACCGCGGCCGCCGCGTCGTGCACCGGGGCGACGTTCAGCGCGGTGGCGTCGATCGCGACGATGTCGGCGCGTTTGCCGGGGGTCAGGGAGCCGGTGCGGTCCTCGACGCCCGCGACGTGCGCGCCGTTCACCGTGGCGATCTCCAGCATCTGACGTGCCGTCAACATGCTGTCCGGCACGGGCATGTTGGCCTTCCAGCAGTCGGCGTTGACCCGGGCGCGTTCGGCGCCGAAGGCCGCGCGGATCTGGGTGAACATGTCGCCGGGCACGGTGGTGACGACGTCGATGCTGAGCGACGGCCGCAGTCCGTACTCGATGGCCTTCATCACGGGCGGCCAGCCGTGCCCCATCTGCACCTCGACCTGCGGCGCGATCGACACCGTGCCGCCGCTGTCGGCGACCATCCGCCACTCGTCGTCGTGGAGGTAGCAGCAGTGGATGTAGGTGGTGTCGGGTCCGAGGAGTCCGAGATCGTTCAGCTGCTTGACCATGCCGAAGCGGCCGGCGAGCCGCCCCATGGCCACGTGCAGGGTGATCGGGATGCCCAGCTCGCGGGCGAGGGCCCACTCTGCGGTGACGACCTCGTTGGTGCAGAACCCGGGGCCACGGGTGGCGAGCGCCATGGTGAGCAGGCCGCCGTCGGAGGCGAAGTACTTCGCGCGGATCCGCCGGACGTCGTCCCCGGGGACGGCGATCTTGCTCTCGAACCAGTAGTCGGCGAGCGAGGTGTTGGCGCTGCCGTACGCGTACTGGGCGCGGATGCCGGTCTCCGTGAGCGCCTGGATCGCGGCGTCCGGGTGCTCGGGTGTGTTGTTGATGTGGGACCAGTCGACGAGGGTCGTGATGCCGGCGTTCAGGCACTCCAGCGAGCCCGCGAGGTTGCCCGCGTACACGTCCTCGGGGGTGTAGAGGGGTGCGAAGGTGTCGAGGATGTCGACGAAGTAGTCGTCCAGGGTGGCGTCCGGGGCGACGCCCCGGATGGGCGCCTCCCAGGTGTGGCGGTGCGTGTCCACGAAGCCGGGGATCACGATACGGCCGGTCATGTCGAGCACTTCGGCGTCGGCGCTGATCTCCCGGTCCACCGCGGCGATCGTCCCGTCCTCGATGAGGACGTCGCCCTGGGGCAGCTCCCCGATGGCGGGGTCCATCGACAGCACATGACCGGCGCGCAGGAGTATCCGATGGGTCATCGCTCTTCCTCCCATGGGGTGTTCAGTACGCGGCGAGGTCCCGGACGGCCGCCACGACCTTCTCGACGGTGGGGATGACCTCCTCTTCGAGTGCGTCGGCGAACGGCAGGGGCACGCACTCCCCCGTCACCCGCCTGACCGGCGCGTCCAGCAACCCGAACCCCTCGTCGGCGACGACCGAGACGAGCGTCGCGCCCCAGCCGCCCTGATACGGGTTCTCCTCGACGGTGACGAGCCGCGAGGTCCTGCCGAGCGAGGCGAGCACGGTGCTCATGTCCAGCGGCACGAGACAGCGCAGGTCGACGACGTCCGCCTCGATGCCCTCGCCGGACAGCAGCTCGGCGGCCTTCAGCGCGAGCGGCACCATCGCGGCGAGGGCGACGAGCGTCACGTCGGCGCCCTCACGGACGACAGCGGCACGGCCCAGCTCGACGACGTGGTCCGGCGGCGGAGGCGTGCCCTTGGTGGCGAGCAGCGCCTTGTGCTCGAAGAAGACGACCGGGTCGTCGCTGCGGATCGCCGCCGCCATCATGCCGATCACGTCGGCGGGCGTCGCCGGTGCCGCGATCTTCAGACCGGGGATCGTGAACGCCCAGTTCTCGGTGGCCTGGGAGTGCTGCGCGCCGAAGCCGAGACCGCCGCCGTTGGCGGTGCGCACGACGAGCGGCACGGTGACCTGACCACCCGTCATGTACCGCACCTTCGGGATCTCGTTGGCGAGGTAGTCCCAGCAACAGGCAAGGAAGTCGGAGAACATGATCTCGGCGACCGGCCGCATCCCGGTCATCGCGGCGCCCATGGCGGCCCCCACTATGGCCTGCTCGGATATGGGCGTGTCCCACACCCGCTCGGCCCCGAACTCCGCTCGCAACCCGACGGTCGTCTTGAACACCCCGCCCGCCTCGCCGATGTCCTCCCCCAGGCATACGACGGTGGGATCGCGCCGCATCTCCCGAGCGATGCCCTCGGCGACCGCCTCCCGGTAGCTGATCACGTCCGCCACGCCGCGCCTCCGTCCGCCCATACGTCGGTCAGCGCCTCGCGCGGATCGGGCGGCGGGGCGGCCTTCGCGACCTCGACCGCATCCCGTACGACGGCACTCGCGCGCTCGTCAGCCGCGGTGATCGTCTCCGGTGCCACCCCCAGCTCGACGAGCCGCCCACGCGCCAGGTCCAACGGGTCGTGCTTCAGCCAGCGTTCGACCTCCTCGGCCGGACGGTAGGTGGCCGGGTCGGCACGGCTGTGCCCGAAGTGCCGGTAGGTCTGCGCCTCCAGCAGTGCGGGCCCGCCCCCTGTCCGGGCCCGCCCCGCGAGCCGGGCCACCACTTCCCGTACGGCGACGACGTCGTTGCCGTCCACCACCTCGCCCGGGATGCCGTACCCGGGCGCCCGGTCGGCCGCGGGCCGGGGCACGGCCGTGACGTCGGCGATCGGGGTGTACTCCATGTAGAGGTTGTTCTCGCAGACGAACAGCACGGGCAGCTTCCATACGGCGGCCAGGTTGAGGGCCTCGTGGAAGGCGCCGATGTTGGTGGCGCCGTCGCCGAAGAAGGCGACCGCGATCTGCTCGGTGCCGCGCAGCCTGGCCGACCAGGCGGCGCCGGCCGCCATCGGGAGGTGGGCGCCGACGATGGCGTACGAACCGAGCATGCCGGTGGCCGCCTTGGTCAGGTGCATGGAGCCGCCCTTGGCCCTGCACAGTCCGGTGGCCCGGCTCATCAGCTCGGCGAGGCACTCCTGCGGGGTCGCTCCGCGCGCCAGCGCGTGGTGGTGGCCGCGGTAGGTGGCGAAGACGTAGTCGTCGGGGCGCAGTGCGGCGCTCGCGCCGACGGCGATGGCCTCGTGTCCGGCGGCGAGGTGGGTGGTGCCTTTGACGAGGCCTTGGAGGAACAGGTCGTGGGCGGCCTTCTCCGTGCGGCGGATGACGGCCATCTGCTCGTAGGCGGCGAGGAGTTCGGCCGGTTCCATCAGCGCGTCCCGTTGCCGTGCGGGGTGTTGAGGTGGGACTGCGACTCGCGGCGGGTGTTGAGCTCGCCGCCCACCGTCCAGTACTTGCGGCCCGCGACCAGCAGTTCCTCGGCCGGGAACTTGGTGATGACCTCGCAGCCGTCGGCGGTGACGACCAGTTCCTCCTCGATGCGGGCGGCGGACCAGCCGTCGGCGGCGGGCCAGTAGGTCTCCAGGGCGAAGACCATGCCCTCTTCGAGGACCTCGGGGTGGTCGAGGGAGACCAGCCGGCTGAAGATCGGCTTCTCCCAGATCGACAGGCCCACGCCGTGCCCGTACTGGAGGGCGAAGGCGGCGGTCTCGTCGGCGAATCCGAACTCCTCGGCGCGCGGCCAGACCTGGACGATGTCGGCGGTGGTGGCTCCCGGCCGGACGAGGGAGATGGCCTCGTCCATGTACGCGCGGCAGCGGACGTAGGCGTCACGTTGGGCGCGGGAGGCGCTGCCCACGGCGAAGGTGCGGTAGTAGCAGGTGCGGTAGCCGAGGTGACTGTGCAGGATGTCGAAGAAGGCGGGGTCGCCGGGGCGGATGAGGCGGTCGCTGTAGACGTGCGGGTGGGGTGAACAGCGCTCGCCGGAGATCGCGTTGACCCCCTCGACGTACTCGCTGCCGAGGTCGTACAGCACCTTGCTGACGACTCCGACGCACTCGTTCTCGCGCACGCCGGGGCGCAGATAGCCGTACAGCTCCTCGTACGCCGCGTCGACCATGGCGCAGGCCTGGGTGAGCAGGGCGATCTCGTCGCCGGTCTTGATGCGGCGCGCCTCCAGGAAGACCTGCTGTCCGTCGACGACCTCGATGCCCTCGGCGCGCAGGGCGGCGAGGATCGGCATCTCGGCGACGTCGATCCCCAGCGGTTCGCCGGCGAGACCGTGCTCGCGCAGTTCGGCGGCGATCTTCGCGGCGACGTCCTGGGCGATCCCCGCGTCCGGGTGGAAGGCGCCGCGGAGGGTGGAGATACCGGCGCGGGCGCCGGTGGGCGGGCCGCCCTTGCCGTCGCTGTAGTCGAGCCAGGGGTTGTAGAGCTGGTGGTGGCGGGCGGCGGAGCCGAAGTCCCAGATGACCGGTTCGCCGCCGCGTACCAGCAGGGCGAAGCGGATCAGCTTGTCCATCGCCCAGGTGCCGATGTGCGTGGCCGTCATGTAGCGGATGTTGGCGAAGTCGAAGCTGAGCACCGCGCCCAGCTCGGAGCGGTTCAGGGTCTCGTTGAGGCGGGCCAGCCGCTGCCCTCGCAGCCGGCCCAGGTCGACGCGCTCTTCCCAGTCGACGGCGTTGGGTCCGAATGTGCGGATCGCCATGGCGACCACCCCCACCTCGGAGTGAACGACCGCACGCGGCGAGTGTCAAGTGTCACTGAACACGAACCAGACGCCCACGGCCGGTACCTCACCATCATTGCGGTAGCGGTGCGGGGTCGTCGACTCGAAGCAGACCGCGTCGCCGGGGCGCATCGTGTACTCGTCGAAACCGAGGGTGAGGATCAGCTCTCCCGAGGTCAGACAGCCGTATTCGGTGCCCGAGTGGCGCATGAGGCCGCCGGAGCCGGAGGAGGCGCCGCCGGGCCGGTAGGTCACCTGCAGGAAGTCGACATCGATGCCGGGAACATGGCCGAGACGCTCCCACACGACACCCGAGTCCAGTTCCAGCACCTCCCGCTCGTCCGGCGTGACCAGCGGTCCGATACGGCGGCCGGGGTCGGCGGTGAAGGCGGCCAGGGCGTGCAGGACGGTGCCGGGGGCTGCCGCCACGGGGGGCACGGCCGCGGGCTCGCCCGCGTCGAAGAGTGACTCGACGGAGATCGCGAGGGCCGTGGTGATCGCGTACAACGTGCTCACGGAGGGCTGGGTCTTGCCGGTCTCGATCTGCGAGATCAGGCTCGCCGAAACCCCGACCTCGCGGGCCAGAGCGCGCAGGCTCGTCCCACGCGCGAGGCGTGCGTGCCGGATGCGCGCTCCGACGGGTGGTGCGTCGGCGGGTGACACGGACGGCTCCTCCCCCGGTTCTGGCGGCCGCTGGGCCGCGGTGTGCAGCCTCATTGAACAGCTGGGACCGGTCATGGCGCCAGCGCGTCAGGCCGCGGCTCGTCCGGGCGCCACCGTTGTCGAGGCTCAGCGCTTCCCCGCCGGCAACAGCGCCCGCACCTCCCACCCCACCCCGCCCCGCGGCCCGGCGTGCAGTTCCCCGCCCAGCGCGGTCACCCGCTCCTTCAGTCCGACGAGGCCGAAGCCGCCGCCGTGCGCGGCCGCCGGAAGCTGTGTGCCGCCGCGGCCGTCGTCCGCGACCGACACCTCCAGGCGCCCGGCGTGGTCCCGCAGGCGGACCTCGATGCGCGCGGCGTCGGCCGCGTGCCGCCGGATGTTGGTCAGCGCCTCCTGCACGACCCGGAAGGCCGCGGCCTGCACCTCGTGCGGGAGGTCGTCGGACACGTCCGGGTCGCGACGCAGGACGACCTGCTGGATCGGGCTCGCGAACCCGTCCGTCAGCTCGGCGATGGCGGCCAGGTCGCCGACCGGGCGGCGGTCGGTCGCCTCGTCGCCGCTGTCGCGCAGCACACCGACCGTGCGGCGCATCGAGGCGAGGGCCTCGGTGGCGGCGCGTTCGATGCCTGCCAGGACGGGGTCGAGTTCCTGCGGCCGGCTCTGCGCCATCATGCGGGCCATCTGTGTCTGCACGAGGATCCCGGTGACATGGTGGGCGACGAAGTCGTGCAGGTCGGCGGCGATGGCCACGCGTTCGGCGCGCCGGGTCTCGCTGACGGCGAGCGTCCGCCGGTAGTCCATGGTGCGCAGATAGACGGCGAGCCCGGCGAAGACACCGACCAGGACCAGGCCGGCCACCATGAAGCCCAGTACGTTGACGTCCGCCGGCCCGAGCAAGCGAACCGGCAACAGCAGCAGCACGCCCACGTCGAGGGCACCGCACCCCCAGGCCCAGCGCGGCGGGCAGTGCCGTACCGCGACGAACAGCAGACAGAGCAGGATCAGGACCTCGCCGGGACCGAAGGTGTTCGCCTTGAGGGTCAACAGCGATGCCACCGTGTAGAGGGCCGAGACCAGGGCGGGGGCGGCGGTGCGCACCTGAGGCGTCAGCCACTCGGGGCGCCGCCCGGCCGGCCACAGCACGCCGGCCAGGCCCACGGCCAGCACGGCCAGGGTCGGCCAGATGGGGCTCGCCGTCGGCAGGACGCTCGTCCCGTCGCTTCCCGCCATGAGGACGTCGACGACACAGGCGGCGAGCAGGACACCGACGGCGAAACCCCGGGCGCAGCCGCGGGGGGAAACGGACTTCATGCCGATCACGGTAGGTGAGGCCGTGCGCGGCGGGATCGGCCGATCGGCCGAGGGCCCGCCGCTGACGCCGACCTTATGGCCGAGGCGCGCGGCCGGGCGCGCGAGCGAGGGTGGAGCCGCATGCTCACCGCGGGCTTACGGACGCACGGACTTACGGACCCTCGGACTTACGAACCCACAGACTGACGGACCCACAGACTGACGGACCCACAGACATCAGAAGTACGCGATACAGCGGTCGCCTGACCCCGCCTTCCCTGGAGCCGAGGGCCAACCCGGGGCCGCCCCCACCCCTCACCCCCGTAGGGCATGATCGACCCATGACCGTCCCGACTCCGCCCGGCGCGCCCATCCGCGTCCTCATCGCCGACGACCAGGAGATGGTCCGCACCGGCTTCCGCTTCTTCCTCGACGCCCAGCCCGACATCACCGTGGTCGCCGAGGCCGCCGACGGCGAGGAGGCTGTGGCGCTGGCCCGGCGGGAGCGGCCGGACGTGTGTCTGCTGGACATCCGGATGCCGAAGCTGGACGGCCTGGAGGCGACCCGGCTGCTGGCGGGTCCCGAGGTGGCGGACCCGATGCGGGTGGTCGTCGTGACGACGTTCGACCTCGACGAGTACGTGTACGGGGCGCTGCGCGGCGGCGCGTGCGGCTTCCTGCTGAAGGACTCGGGGCCCACCCTCCTCGCGGAGGCGGTCCGTGCCGCCGCGGCCGGCGACTCGCTGGTCTCGCCGTCGGTCACGGTCCGCCTGCTCAAGCACGTCACCGCCCCGCAGACCGTCGCCGCCACCCCTGCTCCGGCGAAGCCCGCCCCGCCCTCGGAGCCCCTCACCGACCGCGAGCTCGACGTGGTCCGCCTGGTCGCCCTCGGCCGTACGAACGCCGAGATCGCCGCCGAGCTGTACGTCTCCCTGTCCACGGTCAAGACGCACC
Source organism: Streptomyces sp. NPDC093591 (assembly GCF_044764885.1). NCBI lineage: Bacteria > Bacillati > Actinomycetota > Actinomycetes > Kitasatosporales > Streptomycetaceae > Streptomyces > Streptomyces sp. NPDC093591. The sequence goes on along the minus strand of NZ_JBIWIY010000018.1, from coordinate 166,576 downwards.
TGTCCAGCGTGCAGCTCAAACTGTCCGCCCGGAACCGTGTCGAGATCGCCGCCTGGGCCTGGCAGCACGGGTACGGCCGGCCCGGCACATGACCCGTCGGCCCGCCCGGCCGCGCTCACCCGAACGGGCCGGTGCCGCTGGTGGGCCGAGAGGGCCGGTGGTGCCCTGAGGACACCTGTCCCGTGTCCCAGGAGGCCCCGCGATGAGCCGTCGCCCTTCCCGCCCCGTCCGTGTCGTCGCCTCTGCCCTGGCGGCAGGCGCGCTGCTGACCACCGCGGCCTGCTCGGACGACGGCGCCGGAAGCGGTTCGCGGGCCTCGGAGGCCTCCGCGTCCCCCCTCGCACGGCAGCAGCCGACCTACTCTCCCAGCCCCACTCTCACCGAGGCGGGCGCACAGGCCGCGCTGATCACCGAGGCGGACATCGAGGACGACTGGACGCAGGTCAAGGACACCACGGCCGAGAACTGGCACGACAGCCTGCTCATCGGCACCGTCGACGTCTCGGACTTCCTCACCGCCAAGGCCGACGCCGCCGACTGCCAGCGGCTCCTCGACTCCCTCTTCGACGACGACCTGCTGGGCAGACCGTCGGGGGCGTCCGCGCTGCGCGGCTTCGAGGAGGGCGACTCGCGCCTGCTGTACCAGGTCGCCTCCTACGACCGGACCGACCCGCAGGACTCCCTGGACTGGATGGCGAGCCTGCCCCAGAAGTGCGACCGGTTCACCGCGAACGACAACGGCGAGCAGCGCACCGTCCAGGTCGTCGAGACCTCGCTGCCCGACGTGGGCGACGCCCGCGAGGGCCTGCTGGTGACGGTGCAGGGCACGGTCGATGACACGCCTGCCACGCTCACCCTCAACGTCGCGGCCGTACGCGTCGGTGCCGACGCGATCACCGTCACGGCGGGCGGTCTCGACGGGGACGAGGACGACTCGGTCAAGGAGGCCCTGGAGAACGGCACCCAGCGCCTCGAGGACGTCCGGGCCGGCAAGACGCCCGCGGCGAGCCCCAGCTAGATCGAGTGACAGCTCCGGCGGTTCTCCCCGCCGCACGCCAACAGCCGTACCGGCTACCGGCTGTGCCGATTCCCGGGACAGCGTGATCAACGGGACGGCACAATGGCGGCGATGGCCGGTTTCGGTCGTTCGTGCGAGGAGAGGACGAGTCGTGAGTGATGGCCACACCCCGTCGGGCGGGTCGGCGAAGCTGAACACCGGTGTGGCGCACAACGCGCGCGTGTGGAACTACTGGATCGGCGGCAAGGACAACTACGAGGTCGACCAGCAGGTCGGCGAACAGGTCGCCGGGATGTTCCCGATCATCCGGGACATCGCCCGCGCGGACCGTGAGTTCCTCGGCCGGGCGGTGCGCTTCGTGGCCGAGGAGCGGGGCATACGGCAGTTCCTGGATATCGGCACCGGGCTGCCGACGGCGGAGAACACCCACGAGATCGCCCAGCTCGTCGCGCCCGACTCACGGATCGTGTACGTCGACAACGACCCGATCGTCCTCGTGCACGCCCGCACGCTGCTCACCGGCACCCGCGAGGGCGTCACCGCCTACATCGACGCCGATGTGCACGACCCGGACGCCATCATCGAACGCGCCGGGCAGACCCTGGACTTCACCGAGCCCGTCGCCGTGATGATGCTGGGCATCCTCAACTTCGTCCTGGACTACGACAAGGCCCGCGAGATCGTACGGCGCGTCCTGGCCGCGGTCCCCTCCGGCAGCCTCCTGGTCCTCACCCACCCCACCTTCGACTCCGAGCTCGGCGGCGAGGGCCAGATCCCGGCGATGAAGTTCTGGAACGAGAACGCCACGCCGCCGATCACGGCTCGCAGCGGCACGGACATCGCCGCGTTCTTCGACGGTCTGGAGCTGCTGGAGCCGGGCATGGTGTCCTGCTCGCAGTGGCGCGCCCCCGGCTCCCCCGTCCCGGTGCCGCAGTACGGCGCCGTGGCCGTGAAACCCTGACGCCCGGGCAGGGACCGTCCGTACAGCTCCGCCGCGTATGGTCTGGCCGAGGTTCTCCCGGCTCGGCACACTGGCGTTCGGCCGCGGCCTGATCGACCTGCTCCAGGACCTGCCTCTACGGACTGCCCGCCCCCGACCCCCGTCAGCCCCGCGACTGAGCGTTCGCAATTCCCGGAAAGTATGATCAAGCAATGTCTGACTTGACCGAAACCACGCCCGGCTGGCTGTCCCCCGACGATCTGGAGATGGCACGCGCCCGCATGCCGATCCTGTATGTCGAGGCCGTGCCCGTGCGCGTCGACGACAGCGGCGAGGTCACCAGCATCGGCCTGCTGCTGCGCATCGGACCGGACGGTACGGTCAGCCGGACCCTGGTCTCCGGCCGCGTACTGCACCACGAGCGCGTCCGCGACGCCCTCCTGCGCCACCTGGAGAAGGACCTCGGCCCGGTGGCGCTCCCCCGCGTCCCGACGTCCCTGCAGCCGTTCACCGTCGCGGAGTACTTCCCGACGCAGGGCATCACGCCGTACCACGACCCGCGCCAGCACGCGGTCTCCCTCGCCTACGTCGTCCCGGTCACCGGCGACTGCCGCCCCCGCCAGGACGCCCTGGACCTGGTCTGGTTCAGCCCGCAGGAGGCCCTGTCGCCGGCGGTGCAGAGCGAGATGCCGGGCGGGCACGGGGTGCTGCTGAAGCAGGCGCTGGCGCATGTGGGCTGCGTGGTCTGACCGGCGAAGAGGGGCCGCGGGGCGTGTCCGTCGTCGTGGTCGGCGCCGGGATCGTCGGCGCGTCCGTGGCGTACCACCTGGCGCGCTGTGGAGCGCCAGTGACCCTGATCGACCGGGGCGCAGCACCTGCCACCGGGGTGACCGGCGGCTCCTTCGCGTGGATCGGGGGCCTGGGCGGCGACTGGCCCGGTGGCGCACAGGATCTGCGGGGTTCGGTACTGGCGGACTACCGACGGCTGGAGGCCGAGCTGCCGGACGTCGCGGTGCGCTGGAGCGGCTCGCTGGCGTGGGGCGGCACTCCGGTGGGGCCCGAGTCGGGTGAAGGCCGGTTCCGGGTGGGGGCCGACGAGATCAGGCGGATGGAGCCCGGCCTGCGCGTGCCTCCCGAGTGGGCCGTGCACACGCCGTCGGACGGCGGGGTGGATCCGGTGGCGGTCACGGGCGCGCTGGTGCGAGCCGCTCGCGCGCTGGGCGCGCAGGTGGTCCTCGGTGCGGGCGAAGTCGCCCTGAAGATCACCGGTAGCGGGGTCACAGGGGTGACCTCGTCCGCGGGGTTTTGTCCGGCGTCGACGGTGGTCCTGGCGGCCGGCACCGCGGTCCCCGAGCTGGTCGCGCCGCTGGGCGTCGAGCTGCCCATCGACGCGTCCCCCGCCTGCCTGGTGCGCCTCGCGGCGCCGCCCGGCCTGGTGCGCACGATCGTCGCGGGGCCGGATTTCGAGGTGCGGGAAGGGCGGGAGGGGCAGTTGCTGATGACCGTCCCCCGGCCGTCCGACGGGGACACCGCGCTGCGCCGCCTGCGGGCGGCCTTCCACGGGGCGGACGGCTGCCGCGTCCTGGACTGCCGTGTCAGCGCCCGCCCGCTACCGGCCGACGGCCCGCTGCTGGGCCCCCTGACACCGGACGGGTCCGTGTACGTGGCCGTCCTGCACTCGGCCGTCACCCTGGCACCCACGGTCGGACGGCTGGTCGCGCAGGAACTCGTCACCGGCGAAGCCGTCGGCGAGCTGCGCCGGTGCCGACCGGGCAGCGGCGCGTGACGGAGCGGATTCCGCGGTCGTAAGGCTCGCGCGCGCTCACTCCGGTTGGCCGGGGTGGCGATGTGCCAGGTCGGGCTCGTCGCCCTTGCGCTGGGTCGTGCCGGGCTCGCCGCTGTCCCTGCGCCACTCCACCACCAGCTCGTCCTTGGCGCCGAAGCGGACCAGATGCCGGCCCACGACGTCCTCGAACAGCTCCAGGCGCTCGGCGTCGGCCTCGACCGACAGCAGCAGGGCACCCTCGGCCGCGGTGAGGGTGCCGGTCCCGCCCTGGAAGAGGATCCGGCCCTCCCCTGTCTCCTCGTCCCAGCTGGTCTCACTGCGGCGGCCCAGGTGGGAGGCGAGTTGCTTGGCATAGCGGTGGGGACGGTCGGTGACGACGCGGGCTTCGGAGCGGGGCATGACGGACTCCCGGTGTGACAGGTGTGACGGCAAGCGCGGAACGCCTCGATCATGCCGCAAGGAGGTGAAGGGCGGACGCTGTCGGCGGCCACCTTCGTGCGCAAGGTACGGATGCGGCTTCATCGGCCGTCTGGACCGGCTGCGGTGGACGCTGTCGCGTACTGCGCCGCACGAGCACGGAGCACGCCGAGTCGGCCACGCGTCCACCTCGCCGGTCTACGCACGGGTACGCCGGGGCGGCGCGGCGGCCGAGCCCGAAGCGGTGAGTGCGAACGCCGTCTCCACCAGGGCGATGTGGCTGAACGCCTGGGGCGTATTGCCCAGTTGACGCCCCGCGTCCGGATCCCACTGCTCCGAGAGCAGACCGACGTCGTTACGGATGGCGAGCACCCGCTCGAAAGACTCCCGGGCCTGCTCGGCGTGGCCGGTCGCGGCAAGGGCATCGACGTACCACAGGGTGCACGCCACGAAGGTGCCCTCCGCACCGTTCGCACCGTCCGCATGGGGCACACCGTCCCGGCCCGGCGCGTACCGCCGCACGAAGCCCCCATGGTTCAGCCCCCGCATCGCTCGGACGGTGCCGAGCACCCGCTCGTCGAGGGCCGGCAGGAAGCCGAGACGGGGCATCAGCAGCGCCGAGGCGTCCAGGGCCGAAGAGCCGTAGGACTGCACGAAGGACCGCTGTCGCCCGTCCCACCCTTCACGGCACACCTGCCGGTGGACCTCGTCCCGCATGGCCCGCCACATGTCCGAGGGGCCGTTGCGGCCCAGCAGCTGCCCCATCCGCAGAGCACGGTCGGCGGCCACCCAGGCCATGACCTTGGAGTGGACGAACTGCCGTGCCGGGCCACGCACTTGCCACAGCCCCTGGTCCGGCTCCCGCCAGTGCCGTTGTACAAAGCCCATCAGCGCCTCGACCAGGCCCCACACATGGGCCGCCATGGGGATCCCGGCCCGCAGCGACAGGCAGAGGGCGTCCAGGACCTCGCCGTACACGTCCAGCTGGAACTGGTTCATCGCGGAGTTGCCGAACCGGACCGGCCGTGACCCCTCATAGCCGGGCAGCCACGGCGCCTCGGTCTCCGGCAGCAGCCGCTGTCCGCCGACGCCGTACACGGTCTGCAGATCGGCTGGATCCCCCGCGATGGCCCGCACCAGCCAGTCCAGCCAGGCGCTCGCCTCGTCGCGGTAGCCACTGCGCAGCAGACAGGACAGGGTCAGGGTGGAATCACGCAGCCAGCAGTACCGGTGGTCCCAGTTGCGTTCCCCGCCGATGCAGCCGGGCAGCGAGGTCGTGGGCGCCGCGACGATGCCGCCGGTGGGCGCGTACGTGAGCGCCTTCAGCGTGATGAGGGACCGCAGCACGGCGTCCCGCCACGGCCCCTCGTAGCGGCACTGACCGCTCCAGAGCCGCCAGAAGTCACGAGTCTCCTTCAGCAGCGTCTCGGCGGGGATGCACAGCGGTGCGGGCGTCCCGGGCAGATGGGAGGGCGACCAGACCAGGGTCAGCGCCAGCCGCCGTCCGGCGGGAACGGTGAAGTCGTGCAGCGTCGAGTCCCCGCCGCCGACCGCCCGCACCGGGCCGTCGGCGTCCAGCCAGACGGCGTCCGGGCCGGCGACCGCCACCGCGCACCGGTCGACGGCCCGGATCCAGGGCACGACACGGCCCTGGTGGAAGCGCAGCTGCAGCTCGCTGCGCATGGGCACCGCGCCCGACAGGCCCTCGACCACGCGGACGAGGCAGGGCACTTCGGACCTGGGCGGCATGAAGTCCGTGACCCGCACGGCCCCGGTGGCGGTCTCCCACTCGGATCGCAGGACGAGGGTGTCCGGCTCGTAGGATCGCCGCGTGCAGGGGCCCCGGGCCAAGGGAGAGACCCGCCAGAAGCCGTGCTCCTCCGTCCCCAGCAGGGCGGCCATACAGGCAGGCGAGTCGAAGCGGGGCAGGCACAGCCAGTCGACGGCGCCGTTCCTGCCGACCATGGCGGCGGTTTCCAGGTCGCTGATGAGGGCGTAGTCCTCGATGGGTGCACTCATGATCGACAGTCACTCACAGTCGGCCGCCAGGAGCGGTGCATCCGGCACCGAGGTGACGCCGACGGCGGCGGCAGCTCCGCCATCGGCTCATTCTGCGGGGCGGTCCGTTCCGCATCATTGATCACCATGACGGGATCCGTGGATCCGTATATTTACGACGTATACGTACATGTTCACCCGATGGGGCCACCGAGTCAACCCCGCCCCTCGCCGCACACTCGGCCCCTCGAACACCCCGCCTTCGCCCGCCCCTTGACCCTCACACCCCCAAGGGAGAACATGGGGCATATACGCCGTAAACATACACATTCAGGACATGTCCAGCCGCCTCTCCGGATCGGGTGAGGCCCCGATCCTGAGCATCGGAACCGCACTTCCCCACAACACTTCCGTCCACGGAGCACCGATGTACCCCCTTCCTGTCCGGCGGAGCGCCCAGCGGATTTCTGATGTCGCCCAGGAGTACGAGTCCGCGCGAATCGACCATGCCGCGGCAGCCGTCGCTGTCGTCGGCCTGGGATACGTCGGTCTTCCCACGGCCCTGGCCCTGCTCGCGGCGGGCAACGAAGTGATCGGCATCGACCTGAGCGAGAGCCGGTTGGAGGCCATCCGCCGCCGCGAGGTGGACCTCGTGCCCATCGACCACCAGCGTCTCGCCACCTACGTCGACGACCCCCGCTTCACCATCACCTCCGACCCCGCTGCGACGGCCCGGGCGCGCACCGTCGTGATCTGTGTGCCGACCCCGATCGACCGCCACCTCGTGCCCGACCTTCGCGCGGTCTCCGCGGCCTGCGCCTCGGTGGTCGAGCACGCCGTACCCGGCCAGCTGTTGATGCTCACCTCGACCACCTACGTGGGCGCCACCCGCGATCTGCTGGTGGCGCCGCTGACCGAGCGCGGCTTCCGGGTCGGCGGCGATGTGTTCGTCGCCTTCTCACCGGAGCGCATCGACCCCGGCCTCATCAACGACCACCCGCACGTCTCCCACGACCGCACGCCGCGCGTGGTCGGCGGCACGGGCGAGCTGAGCACCGAGCTGGCCGCGGCCGTTCTGCAACGGACCGCGCCCGCCGTACATCTGGTCTCCTCGGCCGAGGAGGCCGAGATGACCAAGCTGTGGGAGAACACGTTCCGGGCCGTCAACCTCGCACTGGCCAACGAGTTCGCCGAGGACTGCCGTGCTCTCGGCCTGCGACCACGGCCGATCATCGAGGCGGCGGCGACCAAGCCCTACGGTTTCGTGGCCCACTATCCGGGCCCCGGCGTGGGCGGCCACTGCATCCCCTGCGATCCGCACTATCTGCTCTGGCAGTTGCGGGCCCTGCGCGTCACCTCCCCGCTCATCGAAACGGCCATGACCGCCATCGCGGCCCGGCCACGGCAGGTCGTGCGCCGAGCGCGGGACATCCTCGCCGACCGGGGCCACAGCACCTCGGGCGCCCGGATCCTGATCGTGGGCGTCGCCTACAAGGCGGGCGTCGCCGACCTTCGGGAGTCGCCTGCCGTGGAGATCCTGGGCGAACTGGCCGAGGAGGGCGCCAAGGTGCACTTCACGGACCCGCTGGTGCCCACCGTCAAGCTCGGCGCCAAGGTGCTCGCCAGCGTCACCGAGCCGGAGGCGGAGCAGTGGGATCTGGTCGTGGTTCACACGATGCAGCCGGGTGCCGAGCTGGGTTGGCTGGCCGATCAGCCGGCCGTGCTGGACGCCACCCACCGGCTCGACCCGCTCAAGGCCAAGGCCGTCCTATGAGCGACACTCGACAGCACGCCCTCCGGGCCGTCTACGTCGACGGCGAGCGTCCCGGTCCGGGCGCCGCACCGGCTCCGCGCCCGCTGGAATCGCAGAAGCCGCAGCACCGTGATCCGGGCCGTGATCCGGCGCCGGCGCGGCCCGGACCTTCTCGGACCATGCTCACCAGGCCGAAGCCCGCGCCGCCGCCCCTGCCACCGATTCGCTCGGCGAGGCCACAGCGGCCGGGAATAGTGCGCCGTTCGCTGGACCGGCTGCCACCGGACATCCGCTATGCCGCACGGCGCGTGCTGATCTTGATCTTCCTCCTCCCGCTGTTGCTGATCCTGGCGCGGGGGACGCCGGCACTGTTGCGGGACCCGCTGCTGATGAGCTACGGCTTCACCGTCCTGCTCGGCACCATCACGATGTTCTACATCGCCTACAGCCGGTACGACGACCCGTCGGAACGCCCCATGCGCAAGCGGCCCAAGGATGCGGAGAGCTTTCCGGCACTGCCCGCCAAGCCGCGCGTGAGCTTCATGCTCGCGGTCAAGGACGAGGTGGAGAACATCGAGAACTGCGTACGCTCCATGGCCACGAGCGACTACCCGGACCTGCAGGTCATCATCGTCGACGACCTGTCCGGGGACGGCACCCAGGACGTGCTGCGCCGGTTGGAGGCGGAACTCGACATCACGGTGATCTATCTGAAGAAGAACCTCGGCAAGAAGGGCGCCCTCGTCCGCGCCTGCGAGGTGGCCCACGGCGATGTCCTCGCCATGACCGACTCCGACTGTTTCCTGGCCCCGGACGCCCTCGGCCGCTGCGTACGCGCACTGGTCAACCATCCCGAGCTGGGTGCGGTGAGCGGCCACGCCCGCGCGCTCAACGTGGACTTCTCCTTCTGGACGAAGGCCCAGGACGTGTGGTTCGAGGGCCAGTTCCGGGTGGCGAAGGCGACCGAGGCCACCTTCGGCCGTGTCACCTGCGTGTCGGGCCCCTTGGCGGTGTTCCGGCGCGACGCGATCTTCAACTACCTGCCCGCCTGGGAGAACGACCGCTTCATGGGCGCGCCCTTCCGCTTCTCCACCGACCGCCAGCTCACCGGCTACGTCCTGGGCCAGAAGTGGAAGGGCCCGGAGCTCAAGCGCAAGTACGCGGATTCTCCGTTCGTCACCGGCCGGAACTACCCGGAGCGCGCGTGGCGGGTCGGCTACGTGTATTCGGCCAAGGTGTGGACCAACGCCCCGCCCCGCTTCCGCCCCCTCATGAAGCAGCAGATCCGCTGGAAGAAGAGCTTCGTGCGCAACCTGTGCTTCACCGGCTCCTTCATGTGGCGCATGGGCCTGGGACCGGCAACCCTCTACTACGGCCACGTCCTGTGGGTGACCGCCGCCCCCCTCATGGCGTTCCGGCACATGGCCTGGGCGCCGACGCACGGAGGGGCCTTCCTCACCCTGCTCTACCTGTGCGGAATCATCCTCAAGGGCTGCGCCTACGGCCTCGCCTTCAAGATCGACAATCCTGGCGACTCCCGCTGGGTCTACCGGCCTGCGATGGGCCTGCTCTCGACCTTGGTACTGGCCTGGCTGCTGCCGTACTCCCTGGCCACCATCCGGCGCGGGGTCTGGGCGAGAGGTGCGACCTGATGAACAACCTGCGCAAGGTCTGGAACCTGCTCGGCCTCCTGATGTCCCTCGCCGTGGTCGCCGGCTTGTACGCGATGGTGCTCAGCCGGGGAGGCATCCTGCCGTGACCGCGACCGATCCCCTGTCGAAGCCGACGCCCCTGCCCGTCGGGCCCCGTGGACCGACCTGGCGAGTCGCCCGTCATCTCGGCCACTGGTGGCTCCGGACCGCACTGATCCTGCTCGCACTGACCGTACTCGCGGTGCCGTTCTATGCGGCCAGGGAGTACTACCTGCACGAGAAGTACCTGAGCAAGCAGGCCGATCCGCCGGTGGTCCGCCTCGACGCGGCCGACGCCGCGGCAGCGACCCGGGCGGTCGCGGGGCTGCCGGCCGCCACGGCACCCGTCGTGCTGGTCTACCACGAGATCGCCGACGACAGCCCCAGCAAGTACACGGTCACCCCCGAGGCCTTCGACGCCCAGATGGCCGCGCTGGAGCAGGCGGGATACCGCAGCCTGACCACCGAGGAGTTCGTCAACTACCTCAAGGGCGGCCCCGCGCCGCCGAGGTCTGTCTACCTCACCTTCGACGACGGGCCGCACGGCCTGTGGATCAACGCCGACGCCATCCTGGCCCGCCATCGCATGCACGGCACCGTCTTCCTGGTCACCGACCGGCTGAACGACCGCCCGTACTATCTGTCCTGGATGGAGGTCGAGCGCATGGCCGGCAACGGTCGATGGGACTTCCAGGCCCATACCCACGACTCGCACACCCGTCGGCAGATCGACGCCGCCGGACACGTCGGCTCCGCCCTCTCCCACCGCCTGTGGCTGCGGGACGAACGGCGGCTGGAGACGCCGTCGGAGTACCAGGCCCGGGTGAGCGCCGACATCGAGCGGAACCTCGACGAGTTCCGCAACCACGACCTCCCGAGGCCCCAACTGTTCGCCTATCCCTTCTCCGAGGCCACGGAGCGCGGCAACCTGCCCGCGGGGCTGAGTCTGCAGGGCCTGCTGAACAAGCACTACGTGGCCACCATGTCCAACGAAGCGGATCCGCTGCGGCCGCCCGCCGTCGGCAGCCGTCGCGCCGCGGCCGAGCGCATGGTCCAGCGGCTCGAGGTGCTCAGTTCGACCACCGCCGAGCAGCTGCTCTCCAGAATCGCCGCGTGGACCCAAGTGCCGCCCGTCACCTCCGACCCGCTGACCCGGCCCGCGTTGTGGACGCGCACGGACGGCACCGGCCAGAGCGGCGTCGGCGTCTTCACCGAGGGCAAGCCGTTCGCCGACAAGGGGCAGCGTCACGCCGCTGCGGAGTACCGCCCCATGGGCAGCACGGACTGGACCGACTACCGGGTGGACGCCACCATCACCGGACTCGGTGAGAGGACCGGCCAGGCCGCCATAGCGGTACGCAACCGCAGCAAGGACCCGGTCGTGATCAGCGTCGGCCGGGGCACGGCCACACTGGAGCACGGCGGACGCCAGGCGGTCGAACGCCGACTGGTGCCGAAGAGTTCGCACACCCTGAGCATCAGCGTGCGCGGTCCCACCACCACGGCCCGGGTGGACGGCGGCACCGAGTTCAGCTGGACCGCCAAGGACGTCCCCGCCACCGCGCTCACCGGGGGCATCGGCATCCGGGTCGGCAGCAACCGGCCGGGAGCCGCACCTCCGGCCTTCAGCGCGCTGCACCTGACCCCGCTGCCCCAGAAGCCCCCTCCGGCAGCCGGCACCGGGCAACCAGTGGCGGGTTCGGCGCTGCTCGCCCCCGACGCGTACTGGGAGAGCGCCCCCGGGGTGCGGGCGCCGTTCGAGATCAAGGACGGCGTCATCACGCCGCTGGGTCGTAGCGCCCTGTCCGTCTATGGGGCGTATCAGCCCGCCCGGACGCAGGCATGGACCGGCTACACGGCCAGTGGCACGATCTCCAAGCTGTACGATCCGAGGGTGAAAGGTGCAATTCGGGTCAAGGTGGGCAGTCAGCAGGCGATCAGCGTGCAGGTCTCCCACAGCCGACTGGAGGTGCTCGCCGGGAACGCCGACAGCCAGAGCCTGGTCGGCGCACACGACCTGAAGGCGGCCGACTCGCACGAGGTGTCGGTCACGGCGACCGGCCGGTCCACGGTGATCAGCGTGGACGGCAAGGTCAGGATGACGCTGCCGGCCAAGGGAGAGACCGGAGGCGTGGCCTACGCCGCGTACCGGGACACCAACCGCAGCTCCTGGCCGCGCCTGGCCGACCTCAAGGTGGCACCGGTGGCGGGCGGATGAGCAACGCGCCGGCACACCCGCCCGAGGGCCGCGGGATCTCCCGGCGGACACTCATCGGCGGCCTGCTCGTGGCCACGGCGGCGGTTACCGGGACCGGCACGGCCATGTTCATGAAGATGAACGAGGAGGAGTCGCCGAAGCCGACGACCCCTTTCGACCCTTTCGAACCGACCTTCGGCAAGGAGGGCCTCGTCACCAACGCCTTCGCCTTCGTCCACCCGGACAACCCGCACTCGAAGCGCTCCCGGGACTGGGTCACCACCAGCGGTTCCCTCTTCGCCAAGGACGGCGCAGGCTGGACGGGCGTGCCCGACGCCGGGAACACCGGCCCCGACTCCGCCCGTCACACCGAATCAGCCGTCTTCCGTCTGGTCACGCGACGGCGCGACTTCGGGCCGGTGGAGGTGAGTGCGTGGGTCCGGCTGGAGCCGCCGGTGACCACGCGACGCACCCCGGCTCGGGACTGGGACGGCGGCCATGTCTGGCTGCGCTACCACAGTCCCCAGGAGCTGTACGCGCTCAGCTTCCGCCGCCGCGACGACGTGGTGGTGATCAAACGCAAGATTCCGGGGTTCGGCCCCGAGGACGAGGACAGCGGGGGCTACGCGACCCTGGCCGAGGGCAGACACGCCCTCTCCTATGGCGCCTGGCACCATGTGGTGGCGAGCGCGGTCAATCTGCCCTCCGGATCGGTGCGGCTCCGATTGGACATCGACGGGAAGACGGTCCTCACGGGCGAGGACCGCACCCCTGGGCCGCTCCGCCGGCCGGGCGGAGTGGGACTGAGGGCGGACAACACCGAGCTGCTCTTCCGGGATTTCCGTGCCCTGCCAGAGCCCTCCGCACCGACGTCCGAATGACCGGACTCGGCTGTCAGCGCTCGCGATGAACCGGGTCGAGCGGACTGCCCATGCCTACGGCCGGACGGCCGGGCACGGGGTTCGGCGCGCCCGGGCTCCTCCATGTCGTCCCGGAGTATGTCGTCCCGGAGGCTCGGCGCCGAGCGCGATGTCGAGGCCATGCCCGTCTCCCGTTGTGCCGCGGAGAAAAGCACGAGCCCCGTCGCATGCAGAGCGGGCCGAGGGGGCGGCGATCCTGCGCCTGCGGCCCTCCCCCGCGGCCGGGGCTGCGGCTCCACGGGCGCCTCCTCGCGCCGCTTCGACCGGACCGGCAGGGACGGCCGCACCGCCGCCCCCAGTGACTGGCTAGCCGGCCCTATGCGCCGTTGCCCGCCGCCAGCGAAGCGCTGATCCGACTGGCGGTGAATCCCGTGCCGCACACGAATCGCAGCAACGGCCCGAAGGTGGGAGCGGCAGCCAACCCCGCGAAGTACAGACCCGGCACCGATGCCTGGAAGTCGGCGGACAGCCGCGGCGCACCGGCCAGTTGAGGCGGATCGGCGGCGCCCTTGCGCACCGCCCGGCGCAGCTCCGGGCTCAGCAGTTCCATCCGGTCGATGTCGACCAGGTATCCGGTCCCCGCGATGACGTGGTCGGCGTGCAGGGCCTCCACGGCTCCACCCGGATTCCGTACCTCCAGCCGCACCCCGCCGTTCTCGCGCGCCGCCGAGTGCAGGCTACGGCCGGACAGGACCGGGACACGGCCCTGCACACGCTCCCGGAGCCACCAAGCCCCGGACGGCCCCAGGACCGTACGCAGCAGGTGGGCACGGATGCGGGCCGGCATGCGCCGGATGGCCGCGGGCCCGCGGCTGCAGACCACCAGCGGCCATCCGGTGCCCATCACGGCCTCCGGCCACAGCAGTCGAGCATGGAGCGAACGGTCCCGCGCCCAGTCGGCCTCGGGGGGAGGACCGAAGGACGGACGCGTGCGGGCGACCACGGTGGGCCGCGCTCCGGCCTCGTGCAGCAGAGCAGAGGTCTCCAACGCCGACTGGCCGCCTCCCACCACGACGACGCTCCGGCCCGCGAACACCGACAGATCCGTGTGGTCCGCCGTGTGGGAGACAAGGCCGTGCTCTCGCAGCCCGGTCAACTCGCGCGGTACGTACGCGAAGGGGCTGACACCCGTGGCGACGACGACAGCCGGAGCGGTGAACTCCTCCCCGGAGTCCAACGTGACCCGGAACCGGCCGGCGTGGGCACGGTCGATGCCGCGCACCACGGTCCGTTCCAGCTCGGGGACACAGTTCTGCTGGAACCAGAGCCCGTAGCGCACGAACTCCGAAAGCGGCACCGGTTCCCGCTCTCGGCCGGGGTGGCGTCCCTCCTGAGCTCGGAACGAACCGAGCCCATACCCCGGAGCGGGGGCGGAGATCGACGAAGAGAACGGGGACGACTTGAGGTACATCTCGCGCGGCATGTGCGAGCGCCAGCCCTCCATCGGCTCACCGAAGATCCGGTACGGCACTCGGCGGGCCTGGAGGTGGGCGGCGATGGAGAGCCCGTAGGGGCCTGCTCCCAGCACGGCGACTTTGGCGTCTCCTGGAGGCTTCATGATTCTCGGCGACCTTCCCACCAGCGACTTCTTGACTATTCCCCCATATCGGGCGTATGTATATATACATCGTAAACATACGCGATACGGCAATCAAGACCGGCCAAGAGGTGAGGTAGCGAGCCGTGGCCGTCGTAGACGAAACGAGCAGCACTGGACCGGCGCGGGCCGTGAGGAGGATGCGCGAGCGCCATCGCCGCGGATCTTCGGTCCCGGGCCTGCTCGCGGTCGACACGATTGCCGCGACCGTCGCGGCGGGCGGGGTGTATCTGCTCTTCCATCGCTGGTTCGTCCCGGCCGCGCTGTACCCGCTGTGGCTCCTGGCCCTGGCGTCACAGCGGTTGTACGGAGCGGACGCCGACGCGGAAGGCTTGCGACGGATCCTGCGGGCGGCCTGCCTGGCCGCCGCCGCGGCCGGCGCCGCATGGTGGTTCGCACCGCGCGACGAGCTGCTGCACGACGCTCTGATCGCACTGCCGCTCGCCGCCGGGCTGACGTACGGTTTGCGTCGCTGCCTGCAGGCGCGGTTGCGCATCGGCGCAGGCCGGGGCCGGAACGCCGACCGGGTGCTCGTGCTCGGACCCGACGAGTCCGCCGCCGAGTTGATCGCGGCACTACGGAGAGGGCGCCCCGGGCCGCAGGTCGTCGGCGTCTGCCGCACCGGCCAGGCGGCCTCCGACGGCGATGCCGTGGACCTGCTCAAGGCGGTACGGCTGACCGGCTGTGACGCGGTCATCGCGCTGCCGGGCCCCGAGCTGTGTGCCGCGAGACTGCGGCGGCTGTCCTGGGAGCTGCGGGCGGCGGGCGTCGACCTGATGCTCGCGCCGGTCCTGGCCGACATCGCGGCCTGGAGGCTGACCGTGCGTCCGGTCGCCGGAGTGCCCCTGCTGCAGCTGCGCGCGCCCCGGTTCTGCGCGCTGTCCCGCCTGCCCAAAGAGCTGACGGACCGTCTACTGGCCTTGCTGGGAATACTGTTGCTGGCTCCGTTGATGATGGCCATCGGCGCGTGGGTACGGCTCGACAGCCCGGGGCCCGCGTTCTTCCGGGAGCGCAGAATCGGGCGCGACAGCCGTGAATTCACTCTCCTGAAGTTCCGGACGATGCACCGTGGCGCGGAGCGGCGCAAGCTCGAACTCGCCCACCTCAACCTCTACGGCGGCGACCGGTTCTTCAAGATCGCCGATGACCCGCGCGTCACCAGAGCGGGCTCGTTCCTGCGCTCGTCGTCCCTGGACGAACTGCCGCAGCTGTTCAATGTGGTGGCAGGCCATATGTCCCTCGTCGGTCCGCGGCCTCTGGTGAAGGACGAAGTCGCCGCCCTGAGCGAGGACGGGAGCCACCGGCTTCTGGTGAAGCCGGGTATGAGCGGATTGTGGCAGGTCAGTGGCCGTTCCTGCCTGCCCGCCGAGGAGCGGGAGCGTCTCGATGTGAGCTACGTCGAGAACTGGTCGCCCGCCCTGGACCTGTCCATCTTGCTGCGGACGCCGTCCGCGGTCGTGCGCCGGACCGGCGCATGCTGACACATGTCATCGGCGTGACCCGCAGTCCGCAACGTCGCACCGAAGGAGCCCCCATGAGCGACCCCGTACCGGCACTGCTCGTCAAGGTGGGGCGTTTTCCCCAGCTCCATGGGGGCCTTGGGGTTGTGCGCACCCTGGGGCGGATCGGGGTCCCGGCGTACGCCATGGTCGAGGACCGTTTCACACCGGCCGCCCTCTCACGCCATCTCGCCGGCCGCTTCATCCGCCCGACGACCGGGGCGGAGGACGCGTCGGAACTGGTCTCGACCCTGCTGCAGATCGGACGCGAGATCGGTCGCCCCACCGTCGCCGTGGCGGAGGGAGACGAGGCCGCGGTGCTGCTGGCGGAGAACGCCGATCGCCTGGCGGAATGGTTCGTGCTGCCCCCCGTTCCGCCCGCCCTGCCCCGCAGGCTGGCGAGCAAGGAGGGGCTGCACCGGATCTGCCAGGAGCAGGAGGTGCCCACTCCCCGGACGCGATCGCCGGTCGACCGCGCCGAGCTCGTCGCGGTGAGTCGCGAATGGGGCTTTCCCGTGGTGCTGAAGGACAGGGAGCCGTTCACCAAGTTGGAGGACTCCGCCATGGGGCACACCACGGTCGTTCGCGACGAGGACGAATTGCTCGCCCGGTGCGGGGCGGCCGAGTCTCCCTCCGTCATCGTGCAGGAGTACATCCCTCTCGAGCTTGCCGAGGAATGGTTCACCCACCTCTATTGCAGCGCAGGGGGCGTACCCCGGCTCGTCTTCACGGGGCACAAGCTCCGCTCCTGGCCACCCAAGTCAGGACTCACCACCCGGGCGCGGGCCCGGCCCAACCCCACCCTGGCGACGCTGGCCGCCGAACTGTGCCGTGCGATCGGCTACTGCGGGATCGCCGACCTGGACTGGCGGTTCGACCGGCGCGACGGGCGCTACAAGCTGGTGGATTTCAACCCTCGGTTCGGGCAGCAGTTCCGCCTCTTCAGCACCGCGCAGGACATGGACGTGGTCCGTGCCATGTACCTGGACCTGACAGGTCAGTACACAGCCGACGGGTCACAGATCCACGGCCGGGGTTTCATCGTGGGCAATCTCGATGCGGTGTCGGCCGCGGTGACCGCCTGGCGCGAACGCCGGCTCCCGGCGGCGCTGCCGCGACGGAATCTCGAACGGGCCTGGCTTTGCCGGGACGATCCCGTGCCCGCGATCGCCGAGGCGGTGCGCTTCAGCGGCACCGTGGCACGGCGGCTCACGAAACCGCTGCGCGCCAAGGTCGCTCCGTCCCAGGCTGCTCCTGCCAAGGCCGCTCCTTCCAAGGCCGCTCCTTCCAAGGGGGTTCCGGCGGACGAGGGTGCGCTGCGGCAGGACGACGTCCCGGCTCGGGGAGGTCCGCACCTGCCGCTGAAGGGGGCAGCGCCGTGAGGCGGGCCATCCTGCACATCGCGCAGCCGAGCGAGGCAGGTGTCGCGCGAGTGGTCACGGACCTGGCGGCCGGGCAGTGCGCGAACGGCGACCAGGTGATCGTGGCGTGTCCGGTCACCGGCACGCTGTGGTGGACCGCCGCGCGGCGCGGGGCCCGGGTAGTGCAGTGGGACGCCGTGCGCTCCCCTGGTCCGGCCCTCGCGCGCGAGATTGCCGGAGTGCGGCGCATAGTCGACATGGTGCGTCCGGACGTGGTGCACCTGCACAGCGCGAAGGCGGGCCTCGCGGGACGCCTGGCGATACGCGGGCGCCTTCCGACCGTCTATCAGCCGCACGCCTGGTCGTTCGATGCCGTGTCCGCGGCTCTGCGCACTGTCGCGGTGCAGTGGGAGAGGGCGGGAGCGCGATGGGCGCACCAGGTGGTGTGCGTCAGCGACGGCGAGCGTGCCCACGGGGTCGCCGTGGGCATCCGGTCCCGGTACACCGTCGTACGCAACGGGGTGGACCTGGCTTGGTGCGGCCCGCCGGACGCCTCTTCACGCGAAGCCGCCCGGTGCCGGCTCGGCGTCCGCGTCACCGGACCACTGGCCGTGTGCGTGGCCCGCCTTTGCCGTCAGAAGGGGCAGGACGTGCTGCTCGACGCCTGGGCGGAGCTCGAGAAACGGATGCCGCAGGCGCGGCTGGTCCTCGTCGGGGGCGGGCCGGACCAATCGGCCCTGGCAGCACGGGCATCCCCGACCGTCGGGTTCGCCGGAGCCGTCGCCGACCCTCGCGACTGGTATATCGCGGCCGATGTCGTGGTTCTGGCCTCTCGCTGGGAAGCGGGAATGGCGCTCGCCCCCATGGAAGCCATGGCCTGCTCCCGCCCCGTCGTCGTCACCGACGTGCCGGGAGCGCGCGAAGTCCTCCCGCCCCGTCATGTGCCGTTCGCCGTCGTGCCGCTGGAGGATTCTGCTGCGCTCGCCGCCGCCATGGCACGCCTGCTGACCGATCCGGTGACCAGCCGTGCGCTCGGCGAGGAGGCACAGGCACACATCCGCTGCCACTACGACGTACGGCGGGTCGTCGAGCACATGTACACCGTGTACGGCGAAGCGCGCCGTGTCTGGGCCACGGGCCGCACGGCCTGAACCGTACGTCGGTCGCCGGCCGCCGGCGCGCGGGAATCCGGTGCCCGGGCGCCGCACACGTGGTCATGACCGTTGCGCGAAGCCGATCAGTGAGTGCAGGGCGGGGCGCAGCAGCGGGACTGCCCCGGACATCCGGCGGATGGTGGGGTAGCCCCGCCAGGTCTTCACCCGGAAGGTCGCGTCGACCTCGGTGGCGTTGATGTCGACCCGCCGGACGGCGTAGCGCCCGGCGGCGTCGTGCACGCTGAACGCGATCTCGAACCCGGCTTCGGCCACTGCTCTGCGTGCGGCGGCGTCGTGCGTTCCGTAGGGGTAGGCGAAGGCACGAGCGCGCTTGCCGGTGATGTCGGCCAACACCGCCGGTGCGTCCACGAGATTGCGGGCGAGGGTCCCGGTCCCGGCGTTCACCAGGTCGCTGTGGTCCCATCCGTGGCATTCGACGTCCAGGCCTGCATCAGCGAGTGCGCGCACGCCTGCGGCGTCGAGCAAGGGCTCATCCGGCATTTCGGCCATCCACGCGGAGGTGCCTCCGAGTACGCCGCTGAGCACGAAAGCGGTGGCCGGAAACCCCAGCTTGCGCAGGACCGGCAGGCCCTCGTCCAACAGGGCCTGGTAGCCGTCGTCGAACGTCACGAGCACGCTTCGCCTGGGGAAACGACCGTGCAGGTACCGGTCGAGGGTCAGAGGCGTCCAGCCCCGGTCGAGGAGCCCTCGCAGTTGTCTGTAGAGCGTGTCCGGTGGGACGAACAGGCAGAACGGGTCCTGGCGCGCGGAGCGTCTGCCGACGCCGTGGTACATCAGAACCAGTGCCTGCCTGGCCGTGAGGGTATGACTCATCGGGGACCTCCTCCGTCCGGACCGCCCGCGACAGCACTGTCCGATCTCATGCACCGGACCAGTCCACGCGCGGCCCCGGCCACCTTGGCGAGGTCGCGCACCGCTGCGGCGAAGGGGACGAGCGGCAGCGCCGCCCAGTGCCGTCGACGGACGACCCTGGTGAGCGGCAGTGACAGGTACGCCGCGAACGCGGTGGTCGCTACGGACCGGGCGCGTGGCCCCTTCACCACCGCGGCGAGGGCGAGGGCGTAAGCGAACGCTCTGGCCACGTCCCGGCCCACCAGGTACGGTCTCGCCGAACGTCCGTCGCCCTCGCCGTAACGGAAGTACATCGCCGCTGTCCGCCGTAGCGTCGGCCGCTGTTCCCAGCTCACCTCGGCGGAGGTGGCCAGGACCGCGCGGTGGCCGGCCGCGACCACCGCACGACCGAAGAGCACGTCCTCGGAAGTCCGCAGGTGCTCGGGGAAGCCCCCGGCGTCCTGCCAGGCAGCGCGGGAGAAGGCCATCGAACGCCCGGTCGGCATGGTCGCGTCGAGCCCCCGGCCGAAGAGCCGGAAGTACACGCGGGTCCAGGGTCCGGGATGACGGGCCTCCTCGGGGACCGGATAGCCCACAGCCGCCATGGCCCGGGCCGGCGCTCCGTGGCCGTCCACCCGGTAGACGCCGGTGATCAGGTCGGCCGGGTCGGGCTCTGCCGCCGCGGCGCGCAGTTGGGCCAGCCAGTCCGGATCGGGGTAACAGCCCGCGTCGGTGCAGGCGATCAGCGAGTTGCCCGCCGCTTGCACGCCGGCGTTGCGGCCGGCCGAGATACCCGAGCCGGGACGCCTGAGCAGGCGGATCCGGGCATCCTTCGAGACCCACGCCTCGACCCGGTCAGCCGTGCCGTCGGTCGAGCCGCCGTCGACGACGACGATCTCGTCCCCGTTCTCCACCAGTTGGGGAACCAGCAGGCCGAGCAGCCGCTCGATCACGTCAGCCTCGTTGAGCACGGTGGTCACCACCGAGACCGGCGCGGTCCCGGTGAGCCCCGCACCGGGCAGCCGAGCGGCCTCGGACAGGATCCGCACCAGTTGTCCGGCGCACTCGGCCGGGCCCGGATGAGTGGCCGTCAGACGCTGTCCCACCGCGCCCATGGCGATACGGGTGTCGCGGTCGGCCAGGCGCCGCAGCGCCAGGCCCACCTCGGCGGAGTCGCCGGGCGGTACGGCGATTCCGGCCTGTGGCGCACCCGGCTGCGCCACTCGGTCGGCGACGGGGCCCGGTGTGGTGATCACCGGGACCGCGGAGCGCATCGCCTCCAGCGCGACGGCACCGAACCCCTCCGGATGGGGCATCGCCGGGGTGGGCTTGGTCAGCACCGCGGCCGCGTCGGCCCCGGGAATGATCCGCCAGGCGTCCTGAATCCAGCCCGTGAAGTCGACGCGGTCGCCCACTCCGAGGCCGTCGGCCAACTGCGAGAGCCGGCTCTGCTGGCCCGGTTCGGCCGGATCCTCACCCCCGACCACGGCCAGTCGCCAGCGTCGGCCGCCGGGCTTCGCCAAGGCCTCGATCGCGTCGTCCACGCCCTTGTTGGCGACCAGACGGCTGACGGTCAGCAACAGCGGCTCGTCGTGGCCGTCGAGCCGCGCGCCGTGTCGTACCAGTTCCTCTCGGGCGGCCTCGCGGGGCAATGCGGTGCCCTCCGGCGCGGGGAACGGTACGAGTACGGCCCGGGGATGCCGCGAGGCGACGACGAGCCCCTCCGCGGTCGCCACGCAGTCGTCGGTGAGCATGGCCAGGAGCTTCATCAGACGGGGGTGGGTGTAGTCGTGCTTGGCCCACACGCATCGCACCCCGGTGAGCCACGCGGCCGGGCCGCACACGCACGCCGCTTTGATCCCGTTGGCGAGGACCACGTCCGGCCGGTCCGCCCGCAACCGGCGTGCGAGTGACATCGCGGAGGCCGCGATCGCCGCTCCGGTCCGGCCCGTGGGACACGTGACGCAGGGCACGCCCCTGCGCCGGAACTGCTCGTCCAGGGGTCCCTTCCCCAGCATCACCGCGTCCACGTCCAGCCGGTCGGTCGCGTCCAGCAGCGACAGCAACCAGAGTTCCGCACCGCCGAGGATTCCGGCGGTCGTGACCACCGTGACGCGCAGTGGACGGTTCATACGTCCCACCCCTCAGCGAGAGGACGAGTCAGATTTCATGGGCAGAACAGTTCCCATGGCGAAATTCCACGTGCTCACAGAGGCAATGGAGTGCGTCGAGGTCGACGGGCGCGCGGCCTACAGCTCACGCGTACATTTACGATGTATACGTACAAAATTATCCCGGTAGGTGCCTGCAGTCAAGACGCCACTTCGGGGGTTCCGGCAGGCTCCGCCGTGGGCGTGTTCGGGCGCCCCGGCGAGTCGAGGATGCCGTCCTCGACGGTTACCGGCCGTTCACCAAGGAGACCCACGACCGGCCGGCGGATCGCAGGCGCGGCAGACCATTGAGGCCGGGCGGCGGCCCGGCGGTCGAAGGTGGGGCTGCAGCCAAAAACGTCCAGCGGGTCTGCCATGATCGGCAGACCCGCTGGTCGACACCGTCGGGACGACAGGATTTGAACCTGCGACCCCTTGACCCCCAGTCAAGTGCGCTACCAAGCTGCGCCACGTCCCGGTGCCGTCTGACCTGGGGTTTCCCCCGGCCGAACGCGCATGGAAACAATACCGCACTCGGGTCGGTGGTCGCGCACTCCTTTATCCGGGGTGGCCGGGATGTCCGAGGCACGCAGGGCGGATGATCACTCTCCCGTCGACAGGCCCAACTCGGGGTAGGCATCCAGCAGGCGCGGCGGTGCGGCCTGGCGCCAGGAGTCGGCGAGGATGTCACGCAGTTCGTCCTCGTCCTCGACGGCGGCGAGCCGGGCCCGCACCCAGGCGAACTGCGCCTCGTGGTCGGCGATCCAGAACTTCTCCGGCTCGGCCAGGACGAGTTCGTCGCGCTCCTCCTTGGGGCAGCGCACCGCGAGGGAGGTCTCGTCCTCGGGCAGCGTGGCGAACATCTTGCCCGCGACCCGGAACGTGGGCATGCTCCAGGCGATCTTCTCCGTCGTGTCCGGCAGAGAAAGGGCGATACGGCGTACGTCTTCGGCATCCGGCATGAGACGCACGGTAGCGGCCGGCACTGACAAACACCTGGCGAGAGGGGCGCCGGTCTGCCTGGGGCGGCCCCTAGAAGCTGAAGGTCATGAACGCCCCGAGCCCGCGCTCGGCTGCCGCGCAGAAGAACTCGACCAGTTCCTCGTAGGCGTACTCGAGCCAGCCCAGCTCACCCTCGGGATCGAATTTCCACATGTTGGGGTACACGTCGTCCTTCGCCATCCGCTCCGCGTCGTAGTGGGCCGCCAACCGCTCCCAGGGGGTCTCCCGCAGTTGCCCCGCCAGGCTCTCGACCTGTTCCGCGGTCCACCCGAACAGGGTGCCGTCCTCCAGGATCATGGACCCGTCCATCAGGAACTCGGGCCCCACCCTCGCCTCGTCGAACAGGAACTGGAGGCCGCCCCAAGCCTTGTCCGGCCCGCCGTAGGGACGGTCCGGTGCCGGGAAGTTGTCGCTGTCGTACAACTGGTAGACGTATTCATCGGCCCAGTCAGGGTCCTTCTCCGCCCTGTCCAGCTCCTGCGTCGTCGCGCTGATGAACGAAATGCTCACGCCCATGCCAGGCAATCCCCCTTGGCGTACCGCCTGTTCGACCCTTTGTCGATCAACGACGGGGAGTGTTCCACGCGGCACTGACAACGGGACGGCCGGTCACAGGCGCTTGTAGTAGATCGTCGTGGGGCGCATGACTCCGGCCGGGCTCGCCGCGTAGTCGGGGATCGCCCCGACCCGGGTCCAGCCGGCCGAGTCGTACAGGTTCTCGGCGTGGCTGTCGGTCTCGGTATCAAGGTGGAGGAGGGTGATCCCGGCGCCTTTCGCCGCCTGTTCCGCGGTCGTCAGGAGCCTGCGGCCGAGACCCTGCCCCCGCGCGTCCCGGTGGACCATGAGCTTGACCAGTTCGGCGCGGTGGCGGCTGTTGGGTTTGTCAGGGAAGTCCAGGCTGACCGTGCCGATGGTTCGCCCGCCCTCCCGCGCCACCCACACGGCCAGCCGCCCGGCGCCGACGCCTGCCGCGCGGTCCTTCCACCAGGCCGTGGCCGCCGTACGGCCCAGGGGGGCGAGGAAGCCGACGGAGGCACCGTCTTCCACGGTCTCCACCAGCAGGTCGGCCAACTCCTCGATCTGTCCCAGCAGTTGGGCTTCGTCCAGTCGCGTCACGATCACGGCAGCACCACCGCCAGGAGGTACCGCACCTCTCCGGATCCCGTACACCGGAAGCGCGTCGCTCCCCACACCCGCATCCGCAGGCAGTCCCCGGCGCCGAGGCGGTGCTCGACGTCCTGGACCGTCACGCCGAGTTCCCCTTCCAGCACCCAGATGTGCTGCTCCAACCCCGGTACGGGCGGCCGGTCGTAGGCGATGTCGGCGCCCGCGGTGAGCCGTCCTTCGACGAGTTCGGCACGCAGCCCGGCGTGCGGCGGCGACACGGACCGTCGTACGAATCCGGAGGCGCGGTCCTGCCACACCTGCTGCTCGGGCGCCCGCAGCAGCAGTGCGGGCTCGGACTCGACCTCGCTGAGCAGTTGGGACATGGTCCGGCCGTAGACGTGGCACAGCCGGTTCAGCAGCGCGGCCGTGGGGCTGGTCTCCGCCCGCTCGGCCCGGGACAGGGTCGAGCGGCTGATGCCGGTGCGCTCCGCCAACTCCCCGAGCGACCAGCCGCGTTCGGCCCGCAACTCGGCCAGGCGGGCACCGAGGCGGGTGTCGACCGCGTCCGGGGCGGGGTCGGGCGGGACGGGGTCCGGGGTGTCGCCGCCCCGACCTGAGGTCTGTCTCATATCCGGGAAGCTATCCCATATATGAAACGACAGCGTTACGGGAGGCTCACTCTCCCGCCGCCTCCCCCAGCGCCTCCAGCACCGGCCGGATCAGCGGGTGCTCCTCGGCGCCCCGGCGCACGGCCGCGAAGACCCGGCGCGTGGGCGCGACCCCGTCCACGGGCCGTACGACGACGCCCGTGAGGTCCATGCCGCGCAGCGCCGAGCGCGGTACGAGCGCCACGCCCGCGTCGGCCGAGGCGAGGGCCACGACCGCGCGGAAGTCGTCCGAGGAGTGTTCCAGGCGGGGCTGGAAGCCGGCGTTCTCGCAGGCCAGGACCACCACGTCGTGGCAGGGATTGCCGGGATAGGGGCCGATCCACGGGTCCTTGGCCAGCTCGGCGAGCGGAACCTCGGCCGCGTCGGCCAGCCGGTGGCTCACCGGGACGACCGCGTCGAAGGGCTCGGCGTACAGCGGGACGTGGGACAGGCGCGGATCGTCGGCGGGCGGTGCCCCCCGGTACTCGACGGCCACCGCGATGTCGATCTGCCGGTCCAGCACCATCGGCAGGCTGGCGTCGCCCTCGGCGTCCTGGACGCGGATGCGGATGCCCGGGGACGTCCTGGCGAGGCGGGCCACCGCCGGCGCGACGACCTGGGCGATGCCGGTCGCGAAGGAGGCCACCGTGACCGTGCCGGCCGCGCCCGAGCTGTACGCCGCGAGCTCGGCCTCCGCCCGCTCCAGCTGGGCGAGGACGGCGTTGGTGTGGCTGAGCAGGATCTCGCCGGCCGGGGTCAGTCGTACGCCCTTGGCGCCGCGCTCCACCAGGCGGTGGCCCGTCTCCTGTTCGAGGGCCGTGAGCTGCTGGGAGACCGCCGACGGGGTCAGATACAGCGCGGCGGCAGCCGCCGTCACCGTGCGGTGGTCGGCCACCGCACGGAGGATGTGGAGCCGCCGCGCTTCGATCATGAGATCGATTATCGCAATATGTCCGGGCCGGCCGGACGTCAGGCTTCCAGTTCCGCCCGGGCCGCTACGAAGGCGTCCACGGCACGGTCGACGTCGTCCGTCGAGTGCGCGGCGGACAGCTGGACACGGATGCGGGCCTGGCCCTGCGGCACGACCGGGTACGAGAAGCCGATCACGTACACGCCCCGCTCCAGCAGCAGTTCCGCCAGCCGGCTCGCCTTGGCCGCGTCGCCGATCATCACGGGGGCGATGGCGTGCTCGCCGGGGAGGATCTCGAAGCCCTCCTCGGTCATCCGGCGGCGGAACAGCGCGGTGTTCTCGTTCAGCCGCACGCGCAGGTCGTCTGCCGACTCCAGCAGGTCGAGGACCTTGAGCGAGGCCGCCGCGATCACCGGGGCGAGGGTGTTGGAGAAGAGATACGGCCGTGAGCGCTGGCGCAGCAGGGCGACGATCTCGGCGCGGGCCGCCACGTAGCCACCGGACGCGCCGCCGAGTGCCTTGCCGAGGGTGCCGGTGATGATGTCGACGCGCTCCATGACGCCGTGCAGCTCGGGCGTGCCGCGGCCGCCGGGGCCGACGAAGCCGACGGCGTGCGAGTCGTCGACCATGACCATGGCGTCGTAGCGGTCGGCGAGGTCGCAGATCTCCCGCAGCGGGGCCACATAGCCGTCCATGGAGAAGACGCCGTCGGTGACGATCAGCCGGCGCCGGGCGTCCGACGCGTCCTTCAACTGCCGCTCCAGGTCCGCCAGATCGCGGTTGGCGTAGCGGAAGCGGCGGGCCTTGGACAGGCGGATGCCGTCGATGATCGACGCGTGGTTCAGCGCGTCGGAGATCACCGCGTCCTCCGGGCCGAGCAACGTCTCGAACACGCCGCCGTTGGCGTCGAAGCAGGAGGAGTACAGGATCGTGTCCTCCTGCCCGAGGAACGCGGACAGCCGCGCCTCCAGCTCCTTGTGCACCTCCTGCGTGCCGCAGATGAAGCGGACCGAGGCCATGCCGTAGCCCCAGCGGTCCAGGGCCTCGTGGGCGGCGGCGATCACCTCGGGGTGGTCGGCGAGACCGAGGTAGTTGTTGGCACAGAAGTTGAGGACCTCGCCCGGGCGGCCGCCCGCGGTGACGTCGACGGTCGCCGACTGCGGGGTGCCGATCACACGCTCGGGCTTGTGCAGGCCGGCCGCGCGGATCTCGTCGAGGGTGGCGCGCAGGTCGTCGCGCACGGAGTCGAACATCGGAAGTCTCCTGAAGGTGCTTGCGGTTGAGGGGGGGGTACGCGGCAGTTGGTCACGCGGTCCAGTCGAGGATGACCTTGCCGCCACGGCCGCTCGCCGCGTCGGCGAACGCCGCCTCGAAGTCGCGGTAGCCGTACCGGCCGGTGATCACGGGGGCGAGATCGAGGCCGCCCTCGAGCAGCACGGACATCGCGTACCAGGTCTCGAACATCTCGCGGCCGTAGATGCCCTTGATGGTGATCATCGAGGTGACGATCCTGGCCCAGTCGACCGGGAACTCCTGCGCGGGCAGGCCGAGCATGGCGATACGGCCGCCATGCGTCATGTTGGCGATCATCTCGCGCATGGCCTCGGGTCGGCCGGACATCTCCAGACCGATGTCGAAGCCCTCGCGCAGGCCCAGTGCGCGCTGTCCGTCGGCGATGCTCGCCCGCGACACGTTCAGCGCGAGGCTCACGCCCACCTTGCGCGCCAGGTCCAGCCGTTCCTCGCTCACGTCGGTGATCACGACGTTGCGCGCACCCGCGTGCCGGGCCACCGCGGCCGCCATCAGGCCGATCGGGCCGGCGCCCGTGATCAGGACGTCCTCACCGACCAGCGGGAACGAGAGCGCGGTGTGCACGGCGTTGCCGAACGGGTCGAAGATCGCGGCGACGTCGAGCTCGACGGGCACGCGGTGCACCCACACATTGGCGGCGGGCAGGGCGACGTACTCGGCGAAGGCACCGTCGCGTCCGACACCGAGCCCGATGGTGGCACGGCACAGGTGGCGCCGTCCGGCCAGGCAGTTGCGGCACTTGCCACAGACGAGGTGACCCTCGCCGCTCACCCGGTCGCCCACGGCGATGTCCACGACGTCACGACCGGTCTCCACGACCGCGCCGACGAACTCGTGCCCGAGCACGAGCGGGGCACGGATCGCCTGCTGGGCCCAGCCGTCCCAGGACCGGATGTGCAGATCGGTGCCGCAGATCCCGGTGCGCAGCACCTTGATCAGGACGTCGCCGGGCCCCACGGCCGGTTCCGGGACGTCCGCGAGCCAGAGCCCGGGCTCCGCCTTCTCCTTGACCAGCGCCTTCAACGCTACGGCTCCTGAGGGTGAGTCCCGGCTGCGGGCCGCGGGCATGCCGAGGGAGCCCGCAACCGGGGAGAGGGGTGGAATCGCGTAGCAATCTGCCGTACGGCGCCGCCCCGGTCCATCGAGGATTTCTTAAGCGGCGCCACAGCTTTCCTTCACGCCTGCCCTCGTTCGAAGTAGGCGACCAGCTCCGGATCCAGGTCCGGGATGTCCCGTACGACACCTCCCGCGCGCAGCGACTCGGTCGCCCCGCACCCCGCCGCGACCGCCATCCGCGCGGCCACCGGCGAGGTGTCCGTGCGCCCTCCCCGCCGTACGAAGCGCAGGAACTCGTCGATGATCAGCGCGTCCGCCCCACCGTGCCCGGCGTCGTCCGCCACCTCCGGCACCACATGGGCGGCGTCGGCCTGCTCGCGGTGGAGGGAACGGCGGGAGTTCCAGACCTTCACCACCGCGCCGGGCCCGTCCCCGAAGTTCTCCAGGCGGCCCGCGTCGCCGATGACCGTGTAGTTGCGCCAGTAGTCCGGTGTGAAATGGCACTGCTGGTAGGCGGCCAACACCCCGTTGTCCAGGCACATGTTGGCCAGCGACACGTCCTCGACATCGATCACCGGGTTGAGTGCCCGTTGAGTGTGTGGCGGCCAGCGGCCGTCCTCCGTGTACCAGTCGTCGGCCTTGGGTTCGCCGGGGGCCCGGCGGTGCGGGTTGTCGCCGTACACCATGAGATCGCCGAACGCCTGCACCCGGCGCGTGTACCCGCCCGCGAGCCAGTGCAGTACGTCGATGTCGTGGGCGCCCTTCTGCAGCAACAGGCCGGTGGTGTACCGGCGTTCGGCGTGCCAGTCCTTGAAGTACCAGTCGCCGCCATAGCCGACGAAGTGGCGCACCCAGACCGTTTTGACCGTGCCGATCTCACCGCGAGCGATGATGTCGCGCATCATCCGTACCACCGGCATGTGCCGCATGTTGTGCCCGACGTACAGTCGGGTCCCGGTCTCGCGGGCCGTACGCAGGATGCGGTCGCAGCACTCGACGGTGATGTCCAGGGGTTTCTCGACGAAGACGGGCTTGCCCGCGCGCAGGGCCGCGCAGGCGAGGTCGGCGTGGGTGTGGTCCGGTGTGAGGAGGAGGACGGCGTCCACGTCGGGGGCGTCGATCACCTTGCGGTGGTCGTCGACCGTGTGCACGCCGGGAATGCGGGCTGTGGCGTCGTCCCGGCGTGCCGGGTCCGGGTCGGCGACGACGGTCACGCGGGAGCCGTGGCCGGGGCGGTGCGCGGTACGGGCGAGGGAGCCGCGCAGGCCGAAGCCGAGGGCGCCAAGACGCAGATCGGTCATGATGTCCCTCTTCCGTGGGAGATCCGAGGCGAGCCATCAATTCCCCTGATCCACGAGGCACTTGGCGCCTACAGCGGCAGCCCGTCCGCCGCCCGCCGCTCCAGCCGTATCACCAGCTCCGCCGCCGATGCCTTGATCGTCTCCAGTCCGGCCTTCCCCCAGGGCCGCGGCTCCACGTCGACCACGCACACCGTGCCCAGCGCCATCCCCGTGGAGTCGATCAGCGGGGCGCCCAGATAGGAGCGGATACCGAACTCGTCGACGATCGGGTTTCCCGCGAACCGCGGATAGTCGCAAACGTCCTCCAGGACCAGCGCCTTGCGTCGGACGACCACATGGGGGCAGAACCCATGGTCGCGCTCCATATGGCGGTCCAGTTGCGGCTTGGTGTCGGCGGCCCGCGCAAGACTCACGGCGTGCCGCACATGCAGGCCGGCGAAGAACTGCCGGTTCTCGCCGATGAAGTTCACCATGGCGTAGGGCGCCCCGGTGAGTGCGGCCAGATGATCCGCGAACACGTCGAGGGCCGGGTCCGCGTGCTCTCCCAGGCCCAGTCTCAGCAGGTGCCGTGCGCGGGCGGGGCCCTCCTTGTCCTCGGGGGTGAGCAGCAGGCGAGCGACCGGGCGGGGTGGGCCGTAGCTCATGGGCGGATTCCGTCGCTGTGGGCGTGGTTCATATGCGGCTCCGTCCTGGGATGTGCGGGTGTCACATGTGTGCGCCGTGGCTCGGCGCGTGTGCCGGCGTGTGGGCGATGAGGTGCCGGACGAGGGTCAGCAGGGTCTGGACACTGGAGCTGGAGATCCGGGCGTCGCAGCGGACGACGGGGATCTCCGGATCGAGGTCGATGGCGGCGCGGACCTCCTCGGGTTCGTACCGGTGGGCACCGTCGAACTCGTTGATCGCGACGATGAAACCGAGGCCTCGCTGCTCGAAGAAGTCCACGGCGGCGAAACAGTCCTCCAGGCGCCGGGTGTCGGCGAGGATGACCGCGCCGAGCGCGCCCTCCGAGAGCTCGTCCCACATGAACCAGAAGCGTTCCTGTCCGGGCGTGCCGAACAGATACAGAACGTGTTCCGGATCGAGTGTGATGCGGCCGAAGTCCATGGCGACCGTCGTCTCGACCTTGTTCTCGACGCCCTCCAGGCTGTCGGTCGCGGCGCTGACCGTGGTGAGCAGTTCCTCCGTGCTGAGCGGTGCGATCTCACTCACCGCGCCCACGAAGGTCGTCTTGCCGACCCCGAACCCTCCCGCCACCAAGATCTTCAGCGCGGTGGGGAACGGGTCAGAGCTGTCGTCGTAGTCCATCGAGCACTGCCTCCAGAAGAGCCCGGTCTGTCGGGTTGTGGTGGAACTCGGGGGGCTTGGTGGTGAGCGCCCCACCGTCGACGAGGTCCGACAGCAGCACCTTGGTGACCACCGCCGGCAGCTTCAGGTGGGCGGCGACCTCGGCGACCGAGACGGGGGCGCGGCACAGGTCCAGCGCCTGCTCGTGCTCAGGGCCCAGGTAGCCGAGGGGGGTTGCCCCGGTGGCCCTCACCTGCGACATGAGGTCGAGCGCGATGGTGGGCCGGGTACGGCCGTTGCTGACCGTGAAAGGGCGCACCAGCCGTCCGGCCGCGTCGTCGAGCCAGGGCCCGTCGCCCGCCGCCGTCACGTTCAAGGCCTCAACGCCGACGGTTCGACGGAGTGCTGCCGGGGTGCCGTCACCAGGTAGGGGCGGACGCTCTTGACCAGCATCGCCATCTCGTAGCCCAGCACCGCCGCGTCCGCCTCGCGGCCGGCCAGCACCGCGAGACAGGTGCCGGAACCGGCCGTGGTCACGAAGAGCAGGGTCGAGTCGAGTTCGACGACGACCTGGCGCACGTCCCCGCCGTCGCCGAAGCGGACCCCGGCGCTGCGGCCGAGGGAGTACAGGCCTGAGGCCAGGGCGGCCATGTGGTCGGCGCTGTCCGGGTCGAGGCCGTGAACCGACTTCACGAGCCCGTCGCAGGAGAGGAGCACCGCACTGGTGGTGTGCGGTACGCGCTGTACGAGGCCGCTCATCAGCCAGTCGAGATCGGACACATGGGCGGTCGGCGCTTCGCTCGCCATGATGGATCGACTCCTTGAGGTACGAAGGTCTGCGGGAGCACTGGGGGTGGGGGTGGTCTTCCAGGCGGACTTCGAGCTGGTCAGAGGCACGGTCATCCGGCTGGTGCGCTCCCGTCGTGCCGGGTGGTGTGGTCGGTGCCGGGCGCGGACCCGGGGTGCGTCTCCCTTTTGTGGGCCGGGTCCATGGGCGATACGTCCATGGGCGGCCGGGGGGTCATGGGGGCCACGTCGGTGTGAAGTGCATCCAGGGAGCTGGGGCGCAGATATGTGGGCTGCGGTCGAGCCGGGTCGAGGCTCGTCGGCTCCAGGCGGATCGACGCCGGACGCACGGATTCCAGGTGGGTTGGCTCGGGGGGTGTGGGGTCCAGGCGTGTTGGTTGGGGGGCGGGTGACCTCGTGTCCGAGGTCGTGTGCGGTGAACGCTTGTATACGGA
This sequence comes from Streptomyces sp. NPDC093591, assembly GCF_044764885.1. Taxonomy (NCBI): domain Bacteria; kingdom Bacillati; phylum Actinomycetota; class Actinomycetes; order Kitasatosporales; family Streptomycetaceae; genus Streptomyces; species Streptomyces sp. NPDC093591. Next base: position 135,384 of record NZ_JBIWIY010000018.1, on the reverse strand, counting down.
TGCGGCTGCGGTCGGTTGAGGGGTGGGCATGTGTGCCGAGCCCATGTGGCCCGCGTCCGCGTGGCCCGAGGTCATGTGGCCCGAGACCATGTGATCCGCGGCCAGGTGGCCAAACGCCGTGTGACCCGACGCTGTGTGGGTCGACGCGTGGGCCGGCGTGTGGCCTGATGCCATGGGCGGGGCGTCCATGTGGCTGGCGTCCATATGCCGCGCATCCATGTGCCCGCCGCCCAGTCCCGGTTCCCCTCGTCCGGACTCCGTGCGCCCCAACTCCACGGACCCCTCGGACACGTGCCCGCCATCCATGTGCGCGGCATCCATGTGTCCGGCATCCATGTGGCCGGCCTCCACATGCCCGGCATCTACGTGCCCGACGTCCATGTGCCTGGCCCTCACGTCCCCGGGATCCACATGCCCGGCCCCTACGTGCCCGGCCTCCATATGCGCCGCATCCATATGCGCCGCCTCCATCTGCTGCTGCGTCTCCGCAAGCCCAACCCCCCGCTGGAAGGCCGCCATCAGCCCAGGGTCGTGCCCGGCGAGGCAGTCGGACTCCTGGCGTGGGGCGGGGCCCTCACGGAGTTGGGGGACGATGTGTTCCTGGGCCCGGCGACGGGGCAGTTGGGGCTTGCTCATGGTGCCGCGGACGGCGTCGTTGCGCGGGGCAAGCGGTGTGACCGTGTTCTCCTCGAGGCGCCCTCGTTCGTCGGGCCTGATGCCGGGCACGGCCTCCGCAGGGTTGGCCCGCTCCTCGCGGGCGCCGCGCACGGGCAACGGCGCCGGTCCGCTGCCGTTCGTCCTGGGTGCCGCGCCCACGCCCCTGGCACCGGCCTGCGGCTCCTGCCGCCCCGGCGTCCCCGGCGCCGCTTCGGCTGTACCCCGCAGCCCGCCATGCTGTCCACCCCACTGCCCGCCCTGCCGTCCGCCCCGTTGCCCGCCCTCCGAGCCGGCCGACGCGGACTGCCGCTGCTGCTGGGGCGGCACCGGAACCGACGCCTGCCGCGGACGGGACTGCGCCGGGGAGTGCGGCGGTACGGACGTTCCGGCAGTCCCTTGTGGTGGGACCAGCGGCGGCTCCTGCTCCTGCGCCCGCGCCGCGCCTGCACGGGCTCCCGGTTCCTCCCCCAGCAATGCCTGCGGCACCACGAGAACGGCCTGGACACCGCCGTAGATATTGGTCTGCAGGCGCACATGGATGCCGTGCCGTTTGGCGAGTTGCGACACCACGAACAGCCCGATGCGTCCGTCCGCCAGCAGGCTGGCGACGTTGACCTGGTCGGGGTCGGCGAGCAGGGCGTTCATACGGTTCTGCTCGCCGAGGGGCATGCCGAGGCCGCGGTCCTCGACCTCGACGGCGAGCCCCGAGGTCACGAGGTTGGCCCGGAGCAGCACTTGGGTGTGCGGGGCGGAGAACACCGTGGCGTTCTCGACCAGTTCGGCCAGCAGGTGGATGACGTCGGCGACGGCATGCCCACGCAGGGTGCCGTCGATCGGCGGCACGAGCTTGACCCTGGAGTACTGCTCGACCTCGGCGATGGCGGAGCGCAGGACCTCGGTCATGGAGACCGGGTTGCTCCACTGCCGCCGGGAGACGGCGCCGCCGAGCACGGCGAGGTTCTCGGCGTGGCGCCGGATGCGGGTGGCGAGGTGGTCGACGTGGAAGAGGCCCTTGAGCAGGTCGGGGTCCTCGATCTCGTTCTCCAGCTCGTCGAGGATCGAGATCTCGCGGTGCACAAGCGACTGAAGCCGCCGGGCGAGGTTGACGAAGACCTCGAGCTTCTGTTCGCTGCCCGCCTGGCTGGAGAGCTGGGAGGCCTGGACGACGGCGGTGACGGCCCCGTCGTGGGCGCGGGCGAGGTCGGCGGCGAGCAGTTCGAAGTCGTCGGCGTCCTCGGGCGGACCGCTGCGCACCTTGCGCTTCGGTGGGCCGTCACCGCGCCGCAGTGCTTCGACGAGGGTTCGCAGATCGGCCTCGCCGCGCGCGCTGCTGCGTCGCAGGGCGCCGATGCGGTCGCTCACGGACTTGGCGGTGCGGTTGGCGGCCACTGCGGCGATCAGGATGCCCGCGAGGGTCACCGAGACCGCGCCGGCGAGCACGGCCCACAGCGTGAGGCTCGGCCGCGCTCCGGTGGTGCGCACGACGAACAGCACGGCTGCGCAGGCGCTGAGCGCCACCGCGATGGGCGGCAGCACGGCCAGACGCAGCAGTTGGGGCCGTATATGGGTCTCGGGCAGCGCGGTTGCGGTGCGGGCGGCCGGGCGCCCGTGCCGCCCGCCCTCACGGCGGTCTGCGCGTGCGGCCGGGGCGCGGAGTTGAGACATCGGGGTCCTCAGTACTGGTCCGTCGGTCGGGGCCTTGGGGTGCGCGCGGGACTGCGCGGCCCGGGGCATGCGCCATCGCGATGTCGGTCGACAGAGCTGACGTGTTCGGCTCCGCGTCGCCCGACGGACACTGACAGTAGTCGCCTCTGCATCATGTGCGGTGGGCAGTTGACAAAGTCCGGCGGGCAACGTCCCGCTCTGGTATGAGGTCTCGTACGACAGACCGATAACCCGCTCCACCGTTCGCCCAGAAGCAGCAGTCCAGCGATCAGGCCTGGTCAGAAATGGTCACGAAGAAAAGTCGAGGGGCCGGGCACTTCACGCGCCCCACCCCTTGCCGACCCGCCGCTCCCGCGCCGCCACCGGCCCCGGCCGGGACGATTCAGCACCCGGCACGCCCAGCCTTCCACTGCCCAGGACGTCACCGGCCGTAGCGGCGCGCACGGCCCCGCGGGCGCCCAGACGCACTCCCATGCGCCCGGCGCGAACCGCCCCGCAGGGGCGCGCGGGGCCGACACCGCGCGCGCTGTTTCGCTTTTACGCCAGGACGGAGAACCGCCCCGACAGACGCCCGGCGCCTCGGCCCGACAGCAGTCGGGGTCCCTCCCACACGGAAACGGTCTACCCGTCTCTCCCCGACGCGCGTTCCTTCGTGCCCCCGCCCCACACCGCCCCGGCCCCTCTGTCCGCCCCACACCGACCTGCCCCGGCCCCCCCCTGTCCGCCCCGGACCGCCTGCCCGATGCGGTGGCGCCCTAGGCGACCACCACGCTGTCCGCCTCCGGCGTCTCCGGCGTCTCCGGCGCCACCGGCGGCCACGCCGGCCAGCCCTCGGCGGGTGCCTCGGCCGCCTCCCGCCACCACGGCGTCACGGGCGGCACCGCGGCCGGCGCGAAGGGCTCGCCGCAGCGCGGCGCCGCCATCGTGACCCCGGCCTTGTAGGTGGCCCGCATCGTCCACTCCGCCGGCTCCGCCCACGGATGTGTCGCCAGGTTGAAGGTGCCCCAGTGGATCGGCAGCATGACGCCCACGGTCGGATCGCCCCCCTGGAGGTCGAGGTGGGCGCGGACGCCCTCGTCCGGGGTCATGTGGATGTCGGGCCAGAAGTCCGAGTAGGCGCCGAGCTGGATCATCGTGGCGTCGAACGGGCCGTGGTCCGCGCCGATGTCCTTGAAGCCCTCGAAGTAGCCGGTGTCACCACTGTGGTAGATCCGGTGTTCGTCCGAGGCGACGACCCAGGACGCCCAGAGTGTGTGCTGCGTGTTGCGCAGTCCCCGGCCGCAGAAGTGGCGGGCCGGGGTGGCGGTCAGGGTGAGGCCGCCGACCTTCGTCGTCTCGTGCCAGTCCAGCTCGCGCAGCCGGTCGGCGGAGACGCCCCAGTGTTCGAGGTGCGCGCCCACACCGAGCGGTACCGCGAAGAGCGTGTCCGTGTCGGCCAGTGCCTTGATCGTGGGCAGGTCGAGGTGGTCGTAGTGGTCGTGGGAGATGACGACCACGTCGACCGGCCCGAGCGCGGCGAGCGGCAGCGGCACCGGATGCAGCCGCTTGGGCCCGGCGAAGGGGAACGGGGAACAGCGCTCGCCCCACACCGGGTCGAAGAGCACCCGGTGACCGTCGATCTCCGCGAGGACGCTGGAGTGCCCCATCCAGGTCAGGCGCAGCCCGCCGACGGGCGGCTTCGCCAGGTCGGCGTAGGTGGTGGGGTGCACCGGCACGGTGCCCTTCGGGGCACGGCGGGGCCGGGTGTCCTTGTCGAAGAAGACCTTCGCGAACTCCGTCATCGAGCCCGAGGGTCTGGTCCGGGCGGCGCCCCCGGGGTTCTGGAAGACCCCGTCCCGGAAGTGCGGCGATCTGCGGATACGCGCCATGCGCTCACCGCTCGGGTCCACGCCGAAGGCCTCGGGCCGCAGGGCGCTGAGCCCGGCGCTCGGGAAACGAAAACCGGCCACGGTACCTCCAGGTGGAGTCGGTGAGGAATTCCATTATGGGCAGGCCCTCCGACAACCCCGGCCGCCCCCTGGTGACAACCACGGACGCCCCTGGTGACTTCCCCGGCGGCCCCTCCGGGGAGAACCCGGCCGCTCCGCGACGCCCCACCCCATGGGTGAATCAGCCCGCCGCTGAAGATCCGTTCAGTACGTTGACATGTCCGCGCCTTCGCTTCAATACTGACCCATCGTTCAGTAACCTCGTCGTCAGCGAGCGTGCGGCACACGAACCTCGCCCCCTCCGGAGACCCCATGACCACCCCCCTGCTGTCGCTCACCTGGACCGATCACGTCACCGGCCGCCAGGGCTTCCTGGTCGTCGACCGGCTGGTGCGTGGCGTCTCCAGCGGCGGGCTGCGGATGCGGCCGGGCTGCACGCTGGACGAGGTCACCGGGCTCGCCCGCGGCATGAGCATGAAGGAAGCCCTGCACTACGACCCTGAGGCGCGGTACGTCCCCCTGGGCGGCGCCAAGGGCGGCATCGACTGCGACCCCCGTGCCCCGGAGGCGTACGGGCTCCTGGTGCGCTACCTGCGGGCCATGCGTCCGTACATCGAGAACTTCTGGACCACGGGCGAGGACCTCGGCCTCACCCAGGAGGTGGTCGACCGGGCGGCGGCCGAGGTGGGGCTCGTCTCGTCCATCCAGGCCGTGTATCCGCTGCTCGACGACGAGGCAGGCGCCCGTCGGCGGCTCGCGGACGCGTTCGCCGTAGAGGTGGACGGCATCGGGCTCGACGAACTGGTCGGCGGCTGCGGGGTCGCCGAGTCGGTGCTCACGGCGCTGGACCGGGCCGGTGTGCCCTACTGGAGGACGCGCGTCGCCGTCCAGGGGCTCGGAACCATGGGCGGGGCCACGGCGCGCTTCCTCACGCGCGCGGGGCTCACGGTCGTGGCCGTCGCCGACATCAAGGGCACCATCGCCAACCCCGCCGGCCTCGACATCGAGACGCTGCTGGCGGCACGCGACACGTACGGCACGGTCGACCGCGCCGCGCTGCGTCCCGGCGACCGTGAACTGCCGGGCGACGCCTGGCTGTCGGCCGAGACCGAGGTGCTGGTGCCGGCGGCCGTCTCGTACGTGATCGACGCCACGAACCAGACGCGGATCACCGCCCGCTGGATCGCCGAGGCGGCCAACATGCCCGTACGGCCCGACGCGGAGGACGTGCTGGCCGCGCGGGGCGTCACCGTGCTGCCGGACGTCGTGGTCAACTCGGCCACGAACGCCTGGTGGTGGTGGACGCTGTTCGGCGACATCGGCGCGGACGCGGACGAGGCGTTCGCCCACACGCAACGCTCGATGCGTGCGCTGACCGACCGCGTCCTGGCCCGCGCCGAGGCCGACGGGACGACACCCCGGGCCGCGGCGCACGCCCTCGCGGCCGAACGGCTGCCGCTGATCACCGAGCGCTTCGGCAGGCACCGGTGACGGCGGAACGCGGGGCCACTCGACCGCGCCCACAGGAACGGCTCATGGCGAGGCTTTAGGGTGACCGCGTGGCAAGAGTGCGGTTGAGCGTGGCGGAGCGGCGTGAGGAGTTGCTGCGGGCCGCCGTGGAGCAGATAGAGGCGCGCGGTGTGTCGGCGGTCAGGATCGCCGATGTGGCCTCGGCGCTCGGGGTGAGCAACGCCCTGGTGCTCTATCACTTCGCCACGAAGGAGAAGCTGGTCGCCGCCGCGTTCGCGCATGCGGCGGAGGGCGACCTGGCCCATCTGCGCCGGCTCCTCGGCCGCCGTACGACGGCGCTGCGACGGTTGCGGTCGGCCGTGCGCTGGTACGCGCCGACCGGTCAGGCCAAGGGCTGGCGGCTGTGGATCGAGGGCTGGGCGGCGGCACTGCGCGAGCCCGCTTTGCAGGAGGTCACACGGGACCTCGACCGACAGTGGAAGGCGGCCATCGCCGAGGTCATCGCACAGGGCGTGGCCGCGGACGAGTTCCGCTGCCCGGACCCCACCGGCACGGCCCTGCGCCTCACGGCCCTCCTCGACGGCCTCGCGGTACAGCTGACGTCGTACCCGGGCGCGGTGTCACGCGCGCGTGCCCAGGAGTGGGTGGACGAGGCGCTCGCCCGGGAACTGGGGCTGGAGCGGGAGGCGTTGACGGCGTCGGCGCGGTGAGGTCGTCGATCGCCGAGAGGCCGGTTCGCCCCGGCCACGACAGCGGTGCGGGCCGCGCCCCTTGAACAGGCGCGGCCCACACACCGCCGAGGCGCCGCCTCAGGCCACCGAGTCGATCCGCATCTTGATGTCGTCCGGGGACAGCGCGCCCTTGGCCGTCACGTGGTCTCCCGACGACTCCCCGCGCAGGCGTCGCCCGATCCATGGCACCAGGTACTCGCGCGCCCAGTGGACGTCGTCCCTGCGGATCTCGAGGGTTCCGCGCGGCGGGAGCGGCGGCCAGGGCTGGTCCGGGTCGGCCGGCACCTCCAGGCCGAGGACCTGCCCCGCGCGGAGCGCCACGCGCGTGTGCCCCTCGGGAGACAGATGGAGCCGGTCACCGTCCCAGGCCCTGCGGTCCTGAACGGTCTTCAGGGACCACAGGTCGAGCACCGGACAGCCGTACCGGTCGGCGATGGCCCGCACATGACCGTTGTACGTGGCGATCTTGCCGCGCAGATGCTTCAGCACGGGCACGCCACGGGTGTCGAAGCCGGTCGTCACCATGACGGTGCCGACGGCGGAGGTGAGCCTGACAATCGCCTGCTCGAAGCGCTCGGCCACCTCGTCGGGGTCGGTTCCGGGTCGGATGATGTCGTTGCCGCCCGCGCAGAACGAGACCAGGTCCGGGGCCAGTTCGACGGCCTTCGGAAGCTGGTCCTCGACGATCTGGTCGAGCAGTTTGCCGCGCACGGCGAGGTTCGTGTAGTTGAAGTCGCCCTCGGGCCGCCGGTCCGCGAGCAAAACCGCGAACCGGTCGGCCCAGCCGACGAACGCCCCGTCGGGGCCGGGGTCGCCGACGCCCTCGGTGAAGCTGTCCCCCACCGCAACGTACGACCCGATCACTGATCTGCTGTCACTCTTCGAATCGTCTGCCACATCGGCACATGATTCACCTTGGAATGTGACCTACGCGACCGTAAGGAAGGGTTGACGGACGGTGAGATAAGCCACTTGCAAAGTGTTGGCCAAACCTGGAATAAGCCCCTGATCAGGGGCGTTGTGGGCTCAACCGCCACACCCTGAAGTCGCTGATCCGGAAGTGGCTCCATGTGGTCCGGAAGGCGAAGTGCCCGCCGGTGTACGGCTCCGGGTCGGTGTGGTCGAAGACGAGCCGCCTGTTGTCCCACCACCGCACCGTCGAGCCGTCGGAGACGATCCGGACCCGATTGGGCTCGTTCGCCACGAGCAGCGGCTCCGTGTAGTCGTAGAGCAACGGGCGGACCCCCGCCTGGCCGACGTACCGGCGCATCCGGGTCGTGGTGTTCGTGTTGGCGCCGTAGCCGACGTAGTACGTCTTGAGGTGGTCGTACTCCGCCAGCGCCCCGCTCCGCGGCGTGGCGAAGATGTCGCCCGGGGAGCGGACGTCGGTGGCGTTCCAGAAGTTGTTCAGATCGGAGACGCGGTCATTGACACCGCCCTCCGATACGGGCGTGGCCGTGTATTCGATGACGTACGGCCCTTCCAGCCGTTTCTTGAACCAGACCGTCGCTCCGGCGGGTACGTCGACCTCCAGGACCCCGCGGGAGGCGGTGACGGTGCCGCCCTTCTCGAGCTCCACCGCCCATTGCCCCAGGCCGTGACGGAAGTCGTCGTGGGCGATGAGGCGACGGTGACGGGGCGACGCGGCGCTCGCCGTCCCCGCCGGGGCTAGGGCCGCGAGGGCGGCGCCGGCGGCCAGGGTTCCGAATGCTCTACGCGTGGTCGTCACGGGAGACGGCCCCTTCCGGGAAATGATGGTGGGCTTCTGCATGTGTCGGGTGCGCTAGAACCCCTTCGCGAGAAGGGCGATCAGCCGGGTGGCCACCTTGCGATGGCCTTGGGCGCTGGGGTGGACGGTGCCGTTGAAGTCCCCGTCCGTCGGGGAGAGCCAGTCGGTCGTGTCGACGAACTCGGTGCGGGGGTCGGCGAGTTCACCGACCACCGCTGCGATGTCGTTCGCGTGGGCGCCGTTGAAGGGGCGCAGCGCGAGGATGCGGGCGCGCGGTGCGGCGGACCGCAGCTTGTCCAGGTACGCGCGGTAGGCGGTCCGGAATTCGGCCGAGCCGTACGCCTCGTCGTTGGTCCCTTGGTTCACCACGATCACGTCGGCCCGGCGGTCGGAGTCGGCCCGGGAGCCCGCGTGGTTCCAGCCGTACGCGTCCGGGGCGGCCGGTACTCCCCCGTTGCCGGTCTGGATCACACCCTGGCGCCCGAAGCCGACCTGGGTGAGCGAGGCGCGCAGGGCGTCGGCGACGAGGGTGGGGTAGGCGGCCGTACCGTCGGCGCAGTCGGAGGTGTTCACCTCGCACAGAGCCATGACGCCCTGCGTGATGGAGTCGCCGTAGAAGGCCAACTTGCGGGCGATGGGGGTGGGTTGAGGCAGCAGACGCCCGCCGTCGTCGACCCGCAGTCCGGTCAGCACGACGCCCGTCTCCAGCGGCGGAGTCCACCGGTTGGCCCGGGAGAAGACGTCCTTGACGGAGATCGCGACCGAGTGTGGTCCACGGCCGTCCGCCGTGATCCGCAGCTCGCCCCGGTCGACCGCGTGCAGGCGCTTCGGCCCGCCGTCGACCGACACGTAGATCTGCGCGGGCACGGTGATCGAGGCGACGTCGAAGAGGGCGTGGACGCTACCGCCGGTGAAGCGGAAGCGCAGCCGGGAGCCCGAGTTGACAGTGACGGCCGCTTCGGGGGTGCGGCCCCAGTGCCCCTCGTAGACGAGACGCCTGTCGTCGGGGCGTACGACAGTCCACGCATCGGACGCGAAGGCGGGCTGCGAGGAAGCGAGGAGGAACCCCACCGCGGCGGCGAAGGACGTACGTCTGTCGACGCCGGACACGGAACCTCCAGGAGCTACCGCAGAAAGCGCTTGCACCATGACAGGGATCACTGTGTCCTCCCCGTCCCCCAGTTGTCGACACCCCGGGCCGGCTCTGCCACAAGACCGCAATGGAGCGATCATGAACGGGCACGGCCGGACACACCGAAGGCCGGACCCGGGGATCGAGGTCCGGCCTTCGGTGGCGTGTCAGGCAGGTGGTTCCGTGGAAGAGATCGTCAGCCGACCGGGACGCCCTTCGAGCGGAGGTAGGCGACCGGGTCCACGTCCGAGCCGTAGTCCGGCGTGGTGCGGATCTCGAAGTGCAGGTGCGGGCCGGTCACGTTGCCGGTCGCACCGGAGAGGCCTATCTGCTGGCCCGCGGTCACGGACTGGCCGGCCGAGACGGAGAGCGACGACAGGTGGGCGTACTGGGCGTAGTAGCCGTCGGCGAGCTGGATGACGACCTGGTTGCCGTAGGCGCCGCCCCAGCCCGCGGAGACGACGGTGCCCGCGCCGACGGCCTTCAGTGCGGTGCCGGTCGGGGTGACGAAGTCGACGCCGGTGTGGTACCCGCTGGACCACATGCTGCCCGCCACCTTGTAGGCGGTGCTGACGGCGGCACTGGCGACGGGGGCGGAGAAGCCGGTGGCCGTGCCGGCGTTCTGGGCGGCCGTGGTCGTCTTCTTCGCCGCGGAGGACTCCGTGGCGGACTTCGTGGAGGACTTCGAAGCGGACGAGTCCTTGGAGGGCGCCGAAGAGGAGGACGGCGAGGACTTGGGGGCGCTCGCCGTGGCCTTCTTGCCGATCGTGAGCTTCAGACCGGGGTGGATCAGTGCCGGGTCCTCACCGACGGCGTCGCGGTTGTCGGCGTAGAGCTTCTTCCAGCCGCCGCTGACGTTCTGCTCGTCGGCGATCTTCGAGAGGTAATCGCCGACCTTCACGGAATAGGTCCGCACGTCCGCCTTCTTCTCTGCGGCCTTCTTCTCCGCAGCGGTCTTCTTCTCCGCGGCCGGAAGGGACTGAACAGCCTTTTCCGAAGCGGACTGCGAAGGAGCGGCGTGGGCGCCGGTGGCTCCGATGAGCGGGAGGGCGAGAGCGGCGCCACCGGTTCCGGCGACGGCGATGGAGCGGGTGAAGCGCTGGGACTTCGGGCGGCGGTGCTTACCCTTCGCGGGCATGGCGAATTCCTCTCCGGCGCCTGCGAGGTGAGCTGTCGGGTGCGGGCTGGAGATGCCCGGCCGCGCCGAAACGCGGCTGAACCCCTAGCCGTTCCGGAGACCGGAACAGGCGGTTGTACCTGTGGGTCCCCCGCTCCTGCCGTGGTCGGGTGAGTGTGCGCGGGCTCCGGGCGGCGGCAGGATTGGGCGTCCGTCCGGATTGGTGGCGAACGTAAGCGAGGAAGACGCACGGGAACAAGTGAGGGGTTCCGTCCGAATGCGTTCCTGTTGATCCCTTGTGGGAATTCCCGGTCACACTCCGTGGATTATCGGTGCGTCGCCCGACACAAAACCCCTTGAAAAGCACGTGAATTACGTGAACATGACGGGCGACGCACGGTCACGAATATGACGCTCCTCACGTGACACCGCTCCAGCTTCCTTTACTCCAGAGCGAGTTGGAATGAAGGCGCCAATTCGGACAGAACACCTAGATGCGACGCAGCCGGATAACCGTCGCATCGAGGTCGCCGTGCAATGCGGTGCGCAGTCCGTGATGCACCAATACGGCACCTCGGTGAATTTCGCCCGTTTCAAGGCATTCGTACGACGCTGTCGGGTCGAGGGCGCGCAGCCGCAGCGCGGGCAGGGGTTCGCCGTAGCTCTGGGCCTGGAGCCAGGCGAGGACGACCGTCTCTTCCCCGAGCACGTACTGCACCGCGCTCAGCCCGCCCCGTGGAGGCCGCAACCGGTAGAGGTCGCCACGCTGCACCACGGGCCGGATCTCCTTGTAGAGCGTCACCCATTCCCGGCCCTCGGCGAGCTCTTCCTCGCTCCACTCGGCGAGGTCACCGCCGACGCCGAGCACGCCCGCCATGGCGCTCACGAACCGGAAGCGCAGCGAGCTGGCGCGGTGGTTGAGCATGGCGTTCGGACTGTCGGTCACCCAGGCGGCCATGACCCGGGCCGGATGGATCTGGCTGAATCCATGCTGGATGGCGAGCCGGTCGAGGGGGTCGGTGTTGTCCGAGGTCCACACCTGGTCCGTACGGCTCAGCACGCCGAGGTCGATCCGTCCGCCACCGCCCGAGCAGGACTCGAAGGCGACGCCCGGGTGCGCGGCCCGCAGCCGGTCCAGCAGGCCGTACAGGGCACGCACATGCTCGACCCACAGGCGCTGCGGATACGGCTCACCGGGCCAGCCGGCGTCGGTGAAGCAGCGGTTGAAGTCCCACTTCACATAGTCGATCGGGGCGCTGGAGAGGAGTCCGTCGAGCCGCTCCCAGAGGTACTCCTGGACATCGTCCCGCGCGAGGTTCAGTACGAGCTGATTTCGGAACTCCGTCCGCTTTCGTCCCGTTTGATGCTGCACCCAGTCCGGGTGGGCGCGGTAGAGCTCGCTGTCCGGATTGACCATTTCCGGTTCGACCCAGATGCCGAACTGCATCCCGAGCGCGTGCACGTACTCGGCGAGCGGCTTGAGCCCCGACGGGAAGCGGTCGGGGTTGGGCGTCCAGTCGCCGAGCCCGGCGCGGTCGCTGGTGCGCGTGCCGAACCAGCCGTCGTCGACCACGAACAGCTCGACGCCGATGGCCGCGGCCCGCCGCGCGAGCACGCTCTGCTGCTCCTCGGAGATGTCGAACTCGGTCGCCTCCCAGGAGTTGAACAGCACCGGCCGGTCCTGGTCGGCGTCCGGGATCACGTACGCGCGCTGGTACGCGTGCCAGGCGCGGCTCGCTCCGCCGAAGCCGCCGTCGCTCCACAGTCCGGCGAAGACGGGGGTCGTGAAGGACTCCCCCGCGGCCAGCCGCAGCAGGCCCGAGTCGTCGTATCCGGCCCCGCCGGTGATCTGCACGCGCGCGTCCGGGAGTTGGGCCACGGCGATGCGCCAGGATCCGGACCAGCCCAGGGCGCAGCCGTAGACCTCGCCGTGCTCCTCTGTGGCGTCCGTGTCCAGCGCGACCCACGGCAGGTGCTGGTGCCCGGTGTGGCCGCGGCGGCTGCCGATGACCTTCTCACCGTGGGTGAGCGGGGACCGCGCGAGCCGGGACTCGGCGCCCCAGCGGCCGTGCAGCTGCGACAGCCGCCAGTCCTCCCGTTCGGGCAGCGTCCAGGTGGCCGAGTCGGCGCGCAGCAGTTCCAGGGCGGGCCCCTCGTTGTCCAGGGTCACCCACCGCTCCACGACGTCCCCGCGCATCCGGTAGTGCAGGGTGACGCCGAGCCCGCCGTCACGAAAGCGCAACCGCAGCTCGTCGCCCTCGGTCTCGTACCGCTCGAAACCCCACTCGGTGCCGCGCCGCTCGTCGGTGCGCACGGACAGGGCGGGCCGCACGAAGCGGGGGCCGCCCTCGACGGGGTACTCCTCGTGTCCGTCGAGCGGGGACTCGAAGGGCCAGTACTCCGGCAGTGGGCGCGCGGCGAGGGCCTCGGCGTCGGCGAGGGCGATGCGTGGCCCCCAGTGGAGGTGCAGGAGCTCGTCGCCTTCGGTCAGATGGACGGCGTAACTGCTGGCCGGCCCGGTCAGGAGCCACGTACGGCCGTCGTCGGAGATCTCCAGCATCAAGCCCTCACAGATGTGCACAGGTGCGATCAAGTACCAACATCATCATGGGTGCGGCGATGCCGAGGCAACGCCTGTGGACAACTCATTGGCCCAGGAAGCCATGTCGTATCGTCGGGAAGGCACCCCGTCGGCCGCACCGCCGAGCCGCGTCGGCGGGGCCGACTGGGAGGAGCCCCCGTGACGCAGCAGATCCCGTCGACCGAGCCCGAACTGGCCGGAGTTCGCAACTTCCGTGATGTGGGCGGACTGCCGACCGTGGACGGACGGCGGGTGCGGCACGGAGTGCTGTTCCGCAGCGGCCACCTCGCGCACGCGACCGAGGAGGACGCCGCCTTCCTGGACTCCCTGGGCCTGCACACGATCTTCGACTTCCGCAACGCGGCCGACCAGAAGCTCGAAGGGCCGGACGTCGAGCTGCCGGGCGTGCGCAATGTGAATCTGCCGCTGTCCGATCCCGCGGACGGCGCCGAGTTCTGGAAGATGGTCCGGGACGGCAACCTCGACCAGCTCAGGGCGATCCTGGCGGACGGCAAGGGCGCGGGCCGGATGATCACCTCGTACCGCACGATCATCAAGGAGCGCACCGCCGAGCACTCCCGGGTGCTGCACGCGCTCGCGGACGACAGCGTGCCCGCCCTGATGCACTGCGCGGCCGGCAAGGACCGCGCCGGGCTGTCCATCGCCGTGACACTGCTCGCCCTCGGCGTCGAGCGCGAGGCGATCCTCACCGACTACCTGGAGTCCAATGCCAAGCACCGCCGCTACAAGGTGCACCGCAGCAGCAGCTCCGCCTCGGCCTACTCCCCCGAGGTGATGGAGCTGCTCAGCCCGCTCTTCGACGCACGCGCCGAATACCTCATGGCGGCCTTCGAGACGATCGAGGAGACGTGGGGCGGCGTCGACACCTACCTGGAGCAGGCCCTGGGAGTCACCCCGGAGATCCGGGAGCGGCTGCGGGAGCGGCTGCTCGACTGACCTCCGGCCGCCGCCCCGTACCCGCCCCGCGCGTGTGTCCCGCGCGGGGCGGGTACTTCTTCGCTCCGCACATCTACTTCGCCCCCACCTCGAACAGCAGGTAGATGAAGGCCGCGAAGACGTGCCCCACCGCGATGTAGATGATGAGCCGCACCCACAGGGCGCGCGGGAACCGCTCCTCCCTGTCGCTCATGGCGTCACTCCAGGGGTGGGGCCCAGGCACAGCGTGGCCGTGGGGCTCTGCAGCAGGGTGTGGACGAAGAGAAGCTCGACCCCGCCCTCGTCCTGGGCTGCGATACGGTGCGGGGTCAGCGAGTCGAAGTGCGCGCTGTCGCCGGGCGCGAGCCGGTGCGTGGTGTCCCCGAGGCGCAGCCGAAGCCGCCCCTGGAGCACGTAGAGCCACTCCTCACCGGGGTGCACACGCACGATGTCGCCCTGCGCGCCGTACGGCACATGGACGCGCAGGGCCTGCATCCCGCGTCCGGGCGCACCTGCCTGCCAGTACGTCCAGCCACCCGCCGCGGTCGGCTCCATATCGGCGGCGCGCACGACGGCGTCCCGGTCGGCGACCGTCTCGCCGAGCAGTTCGGAGACGGTCGTACCGTAGATACGCGCGAGCGCGAGCAGCATCGGCAGCGAGGGCTGACGCTGCCCGGTCTCCAGGCGGGACAGGTGGGCCGGCGACAGCCCGGCGGCGCGGGCCGCGGCCTCCAGGGTGAGGGAGGCGCGGCGGCGCAGCGCGCGGAGCTGGGGCGCGACGACGGGGAGGGCCTCCAGCCCCGTCGAATCGGCCTCCGGCTCGATCTCGGAAGAGCTCATGCTCTCCATTCAGCCGGAGGCTTGCCCCTCCGGCAAATTTCTTGCCTCAGAGGCAAAGATCGCCCCCAAGCCGGCCCGCAATAGCGACCCGCAAGCCGATCCCCCTGTGACTACCGGTTGGCGACCGCCTGCTTGATCAAGGTCTTGCCGAAGTCCCACATCAGCCCGCCCCCACCGTGCGCGTCGTCCATCACATCCGTGAAGGCGTCCACGAACCGGTCCACCTCCCGCTCGCCGATGATCAGCGGCGGGATCAGCTTGATCACCTCCAGGTGGTCGCCGGAGACCTGGGTGAGGATCCGGTGCCGCCGCAGCAGCGGTACGACGACCATCTGCGCGAACAGGCCCTTGCGGGCGGCCTGCAGCATGGTCCAGCGGCTTCGCAGCTTCAGCGAGTCGGGTCGTCCGAACTCGATGCCGATCATCAGCCCCCGGCCACGGACATCGGCGAGCAGCTCGTACTTGTCGATCAGCGCCGCGAGCCGGGACTTCAGCAGTTCCCCGGTCGCCCGCGCGTTCGCGACGATCTGCTCGTTCTCCATGACGGACAGCACGGCGAGCCCGGCCGCCATGGCCTGCGCGTTGGAGCCGAAGCTCGCCGAGTGGACCAGCACGCGGTCCATGGACGAGTAGACCTTCTTGAAGATCCAGTCCTTGCCGAGGGTGGCGCCCACCGGCACATAGCCACCGGACAGCGCCTTGGCCACGCACACCAGGTCCGGCTCGACACCGTCCTCGTGCTGGTAGGCGTAGAAGTCGCCGGTACGGCCGAGGCCCGTCTGCACCTCGTCGGCGATCAGCAGCGCCTTGTGCCGGTGCAGCAGTTCCTGGGCCGCGCGCAGACAGCCCGGCGGAGCCTCGTGCACGCCCTTGCCCTGGATCGGCTCGACGATCAGGGCGGCGACGTCCCCCTTGTTCAACTCCCGTGCCAGGGCGTCGAGATCGCCGAGGGGCACGGCCGTGTCGGGCAGCAGCGGGGCGAAGCCGTCCCGGAAGCCGGACTCGCCGTTGACGGACAGGGAGCCGGTGGTCAGCCCGTGGAAGGCGTGGTCGCAGTACAGGACCCGCGGCTTGCCGGTGACGAACCGCGCGAACTTCAGCGCGGTCTCCACCGCCTCCGTACCGCTGTTGCCGAAGAACACCCGGTCCAGGTGCGGGCTGTGCGCGAGCAGCTTCTCGGCCAGCATCCCGGGCAGCGGCTGGCAGTCGAAGCGGGTGAGGTCGGCGAGGGAGGCGTCGAGGACGTCGTGCAGCGCCTTACGGACGACGGGGTGGTGCCGCCCCAGGCCCATCACCCCGAACCCGGCGAGCATGTCCAGGTAGTCGTCGCCGTCCGCATCCCAGAAGTACGCGCCCTCGGCCCGCTCGTAGACCTTGTCGAAGCCGATGGTGTGCAACATGCGCGGGAGCTGGTGGTTGAGGTACCTGGAGTGCAGCTCATAGCGCTCGGCTCCGCGCTCGGACAGGAGTCTGCCGAGGTCGAACTCGGTGGTCATTCCGCCTTCTCCTTGACCGACACGGCCTTGGCCTTGCCTGACACGGATTTCTCCCCGACCGGCACGGCTTTCTCCTTGCCCGACACGACGCTACGACCGCCCTGGCCGCCGTCGCCCCGCTCCGCCCCGGCGCGGCCGTTCTCGGCCTCCTGGAGGGCCAGGCTCGCGCTGATCCGTCCGGCGACCTCGACGGGCGTGAGCCCGATGTCGGCGAGCACCTCGCCCCGCTTGGCGTGCGCGAGGAACTGCTCCGGGATCCCGAACCGGCGTACGGGCACGTCGACATCGGCGTCGCCCAGCGCCAGCGCCACGGCGGCACCGACACCGGACGAGCGGCTGTTGTCCTCCACGACGGCCACCAACCGGTGCTGTGCGGCCAGGGGCGCGAGCGCGGGATCGACGGGCTTGACCCACCTCGGGTCCACGACGGCGCAGTTGATCCCGCGGGCTTGGAGCAGTTCGGCGGCCTGGAGGCACACCGGGGCCATCACACCGACGGCGACCAGCAGGACATCCGGCTCGCCCGCGTCCCGGTGCAGCACGTCCAGCGCGCCCACCCGGTCGACCGCCGGGATCGACGGCCCGACCGACTCCTTCGGGAACCGCACCAACGTCGGCGCGTCGTCGACGGCCACGGCCTCCCGCAGCTGCGCCCGCAGCTGGTCGGCGTCGCGCGGCGCGGCGATCCTGAGGCCGGGCACGACCTGGAGGATCGACATGTCCCACATGCCGTTGTGGGAGGGCCCGTCGGCGCCGGTGACGCCGGCCCGGTCCAGCACGAACGTGACCCCGCAGCGGTGCAGCGCGACATCCATGAGGAGCTGGTCGAAGGCGCGGTTCAGGAACGTCGCGTAGACGGCGACGACCGGGTGCAGCCCGCCCGTCGCGAGCCCCGCCGCCGACACGGCCGCATGCTGCTCGGCGATCCCGACGTCCCACACCCGGTCGGGGAACCGCTCCGCGAACTTGCCGAGCCCGACCGGGTGCAGCATGGCCGCCGTGATCGCCACGACGTCCTCCCGCTCCTCCCCGATCCGCACGATCTCGTCCCCGAACACCGAGGTCCAGGACGGCCCGTTGGACGGCGCGAGCGACTCGCAGGTCAGCGGGTCCATCACGCCGACGGTGTGGAAGTGGTCCTCCTCGTGGGCGAGGGCGGGCTCGTAGCCGCGTCCCTTCTCCGTGAGGCAGTGGACGAGGACGGGCCCGTGGAAGCGTTTCGCACGCCTGAGCGCGGACTCGACGGCCCCGATGTCGTGGCCGTCGATCGGGCCGACGTACTTCAGGCCCAGGTCCTCGAACATGCCCTGCGGCGCGAAGGCGTCCTTGAAGCCCTTCTTCGCGCCGTGCAGGGACTCGTAGATCGTGTTGCCCACGAGCGGGGTCCGCAGCAGTACGTCCTTGCCCCAGGCCAGGACCTTCTCGTAACTGTCGGTCGTGCGCAGGGTCGCGAGGTGGTTGGCGAGGCCCCCGATGGTCGGTGCGTACGACCGCTCGTTGTCGTTGACGACGATGATCAGCGGCCGGTCCTTGGCGGCCGCGATGTTGTTCAGCGCTTCCCAGGCCATGCCGCCGGTGAGCGCCCCGTCGCCGATCACCGCGACGACGTGGCCCTTCTCCCCCTGCACCTGCCGGGCCTTGGCGAGGCCGTCGGCCCAGCCGAGCGCGGTGGAGGCGTGGCTGTTCTCGACGATGTCGTGCTCGGACTCCTCGCGCGAGGGGTAGCCGGACAGACCGCCCTTGCCGCGCAGCTTGGAGAAGTCCTGACGACCCGTCAAAAGCTTGTGTACGTAGCTCTGGTGACCGGTGTCCCAGACGATGCGGTCGACCGGTGACTCGAAGACCCGGTGGAGCGCGATGGAGAGTTCCACCACCCCCAGGTTGGGCCCGAGATGTCCGCCGGTCCTGGCGACCGCGTGCACCAGGAACTCCCTGATCTCGTCGGACAGTTCACCGAGTTCCGCCTCGGACAGCGCCTTCAGGTCACGTGGTCCCCGGATGCTCTCCAGAATCGTCACGCTCGGGCCCCCTCTCGGTCCGTGCCTTGCTTCAACTCACAGTCACTTCTGGTGTCCCCGTGACGGTGGGGGCGCCCGATGCGGCCCCGTCCTGCTCCATCTGCTCGGCGATCTTCATCGCCTCTTCGATCAGGGTCTCGACGATCTTCGACTCGGGTACGGTCTTGATGACCTCGCCCTTCACGAAGATCTGTCCCTTGCCGTTGCCGGAGGCGACCCCCAGATCCGCCTCCCGCGCCTCACCGGGGCCGTTGACCACGCACCCCATGACGGCGACGCGCAACGGCACTTCCATGCCTTCGAGGCCCGCCGTGACCTCGTCGGCCAGCTTGTAGACGTCGACCTGGGCGCGGCCGCACGACGGGCAGGAGACGATCTCCAGGCGCCGCTGCCTGAGGCCCAGCGACTCCAGGATCTGGATGCCGACCTTGACCTCCTCGGCGGGCGGGGCGCTCAGGGACACCCGGATGGTGTCGCCGATCCCCCGCGACAGCAGCGCGCCGAAGGCGACGGCCGACTTGATCGTGCCCTGGAAGGCGGGGCCGGCCTCGGTCACCCCGAGGTGCAGCGGATAGTCGCACTGGGCCGCGAGCTGCTTGTACGCCTCGATCATCACGACCGGGTCGTTGTGCTTCACCGAGATCTTGATGTCCCGGAAGTCGTGCTCCTCGAAGAGCGACGCCTCCCACAGCGCCGACTCCACCAGCGCCTCCGGTGTCGCCTTGCCGTACTTCAGCAGCAGCCGCCTGTCGAGCGACCCGGCGTTCACGCCGATGCGGATCGGCGTGCCGTGGTCCTTGGCGGCCCGCGCGATCTCCTTGACCTTGTCGTCGAACTGCTTGATGTTGCCGGGATTGACGCGTACGGCCGCACAGCCGGCCTCGATCGCGGCGAAGACGTACTTGGGCTGGAAGTGGATGTCCGCGATCACCGGGATCTGCGACTTGCGGGCGATGGTCGCGAGGGCGTCCGCGTCGTCCTGCGTGGGGCAGGCGACGCGGACGATCTGGCAGCCGGACGCGGTGAGTTCCGCGATCTGCTGGAGGGTGGCGCCGACGTCGGACGTGCGGGTCGTCGTCATCGACTGCACCGACACAGGGGCACCGCCCCCGACCGCCACCGGGCCGACCTGGATCCGCCGCGACACGCGCCGCTCGGCGATCGGCCGGAGGGGTACCTCGGGGAGGCCCAAGGAGATGGCGGTCATGGTGTCACTCCCGGTTCCCGGAGACCGTCTCGCGCATGGCGCGCAGCGACTCCTTGAGCGAGCCCATGGTGGCGAGGACGGCGGTGGGCTCGTAGCCGCAGTGCGCCATGCAGTTGGCGCAGCGCGGGTCCTTGCCGCGGCCGTACTTGTCCCAGTCGGTGTCCTCGATCAGCTCGCGGTACGTCGGGACGTACCCGTCGCTCATCAGGTAGCAGGGGCGCTGCCAGCCGAACAGCGAGTAGTTCGGGATCGCCCAGGCGGTGCACGGGAAGTCGACCTTGCCCTCGAGGAAGTCGAGGAACAGCGGCGAGTGGTTGAGCCGCCACTTCCTGCGGTTGCCGCCCGCGAAGGCCTTCTTGAACAGCTCGCGGGTCTGCTCGACGCCGAGGAAGTGCTCCTGGTCGGGAGCCTTCTCGTAGGCGTAGGCGGGCGAGATCATCATCTCGTCGACCTTGAGGTCGTCGTTGAGGTAGTTGAGGACCTCGATGATGGTCTGCGGGGTGTCGGTGTTGAAGAAGGTCGAGTTGGTGGTGACCCGGAAGCCGCGCCGCTTGGCCTCCTTGATGGCCTCCACGGCCTCGTCGAAGACGCCCTCCTTCGCCACGGACTCGTCGTGCCGCTCGCGCAGGCCGTCGATGTGCACCGCGAAGGCGAAGTACGGCGAGGGCGTGAACTTGTCCATCTTCTTGCGCAGCAGCATGGCGTTGGTGCACAAAAACACGTATTTGCGCTTCGCCACCAGCTGCCGCACGATCTCGTCGATCTGAGGGTGCATCAGCGGCTCACCGCCGGCGATGGACACCATCGGCGCCCCGGATTCGAGCACCGCTCCCACCGCCTGCGCGACCGGCATGCGCTGTTTGAGCACTCCGGCCGGGTGCTGGATCTTGCCGCAGCCCTCGCACTTGAGGTTGCAGGCGAAGAGCGGTTCCAGCTCGACGATCAGCGGAAACTTGTCCCGCCTACGGAGCTTCTGTTCGGCCAAGTATGTAGCGACCTTGATGGATTGACGCAGCGGCATGGCCATCTGGCTCACCTCCTGGGGAGCAGCAAGGAACGGTGCCATTCGAAGAAAGCGGGGAGAACGGAACGAAGGACACGGAAAGCCGATATTCCACCGCGCAACGTGCCGATCCGGACGAGTTCATGCTCTGGAGCGTCCACGACCACTCGTACGGCCGCAACCGGGCGCTCGCCCGCGCGGACGGCGCTCAGGAGCGTGGCCGCCGACTCCATGTCGACCGCGATTGCGCCGGTCGCGCACAGATCGGACCGCTCCTGACCACGGATGATGCGGTCGGAACCGGTGAGCGGTCCGGTGTGGACGGTGCGGCCGGGGACGGCCCGCGCGAGCTCTTTGACGAGCAGTTCGGTCCCGACGCACGGAACGGTTCCACCCGGATCGCGGGTCTCCTCGGCGACGACCAGGTCGCCGGGGTGCATACCGGGAGCGAGCCCCGCGCAGAAGCCCGTGGCGAGCACCGCTGCTCCACTCAGGGCAGGGTCTGCCAGCACCCGGGTGACGGAGCGCTCGGCGGCCTTGGGCCCCATGCCCGTACGGAGCACGGTGACCGGCCCGCCGGCGCCGCCGCGGTCGCCGGCGCGCAGGGCGAACTGCTCGATGCCGAGCGCACAGGCGATCAGCAGCGGCACCGGGGCGGCCGGGGTATTCATCAGCCGCCCTTGTGCCGGTCGGAGAAGGGCTCTCCGTGGACGTACCGGCCGAGCGCGGTGAGCGGGAACACCTGCCGGTAGAGGTGGTAGTTGATCGAGAAGTCCCACGGGAAGCCGGTCCCCGTGAAGTACGGCTCGTCCCAGGAGCCGTCCTCCCGCTGGGTGGCCGCGAGCCACTCGATGCCACGCTCGACGGCCTTGGAGTCCTTCTCCCCCGCGGCCAGCAGGGCCATCAGCGCCCACGCGGTCTGCGAGGCGGTCGAGGCGCCCTTGCCGCTCCACTCCTTGACGTACTTGTAGGAGCGCAGGTCCTCGCCCCAGCCGCCGTCGTCGTTCTGGACGGACTCCAGCCAGGTCACGGCACGTCGGATCGCCGGGTGCGGGCCCGGGAGCCCGGCGGCCACCAGGGCGGGCACCACCGATCCGGTGCCGTAGACGTAGTTGACGCCCCAGCGCCCGAACCACGAGCCGTCCGGCTCCTGTTCGGCGAGCAGCCACTGGATGCCGCGCCGGGTGCGCGGGTCGTGGGCGAGGCCCTCGACGGCGAGCATCTCGACGACGTGCGCGGTGACGTCCGCCGACGGCGGGTCGATGACCTCGCCGAAGTCGCAGAACGGCAGCCGGTTGGGGAACGGGCTGGTGTTGTCGACGTCGAAGGCGCCCCACGCCCCGTTCTTCGACTGCATCCCGAGGTTCCACCGCACGCCGCGCCCGATCGCGCCCTCCACGCGCTCCGGGTCGTGGTGCTTGACCCGGCGCAGCGCGAGGACGACCTCGGCGGTGTCGTCGATGTCGGGGTAGTTGTCGTTGTGGAACTCGAACGCCCAGCCGCCCGGCGGAAGTTGGGGCCGCTTGACCGTCCAGTCGCCGGGCCGGACGATCTCCTCGCCCAGCATCCAGTCCGCCGCCTTGACGATCTGCGGGTGGTCGGCGGGGACACCGGCGTCCACGAGCGCGATGGTCGCCAGGCAGGTGTCCCAGACCGGCGACTGGCAGGCCTCGATCATCCGGGCTCCGTCCTCGCGCCAGACGGCGAAACGGTCCAGCGACGCCAACCCCTCGCGCATCACGGGGTGTTCGAGGTCGTAGCCGAGCAGGTGCAGCGCAATGATCGAGTACACCGCCGGCGGCTGGATGCCTCCCCAGCAGCCGTCGTTCTCCTGCCGCTCGATGATCCAGCGGGCGGCGCTGTTCATGGCGGCTCTGCGCAGCCTGCGCGGGGCGACCTTGCGCAGCTGGTGCAGCGCCTTGTCTAGCCGCTGGAAGGCTCCGTCCCAACTGGCCGCCGGAGCAAGGGGCTTGGGCGGGTTCGGCTGGGCGGGGTCGGTGTGCAGCTCGTCGAGCGGGAAGGGCGCGGGCCGTACCGGGCGCTTCGCGGAGACGATCGTCAGCGGGACGATGGTCTGCCGGGCCCAGCAGCCGAAGTCGTAGATGTTGAGCGGGACCCACTTGGGGAAGTAGATGAGCTCCGGCGGGAGTTCGGGCAGGTCCTCCCACTTCCACCAGCCGAACAGGGCCAGCCAGATCCGGGTGAAGACCCGGGAGGCGGCGATGCCGCCCTGCTCGCGGATCCAGGCGGAGGCCTTGGCCATGTGCGGGGCGTCCGGCGCGTCACCGGCGAGGCGGAGGGCGACGTACGCCTCGATGGTGGCGGAGAGTTCGCCCGGCCCGCCGTAGAAGGTGGCCCAGGCGCCGTCCTCGCGCTGCTCGCCGCGGATGAACAGAGCGGCGGCGTGGGTGGTCGGCTCGTCGCGGATGCCCAGGAACTGGCGGAGCAGCAGGTCCTCGGCGTCCATGGTGACGTTCGTCTCCAGGTCGCCCTTCCACCAGCCCTGGGCGTCCTGCTTGGCCAGCAGGAAGTCGGTGGCGCGCCGGACCGCGCGTACGGCGGCTTCGTGCACCCCGGCCGCCACGGGGTTCTCGGTGTCGCTGGCCGCGGCTGCCCGGGGCGGGAGCGCCCCGGTGCTTCCGTCGGTCGTCGCTGTCATGGCTTCCCCTTCGTGCAGTGCTCCAGGTAGTGCGTCTGCTGTGGGTCCGCCGTCGGCCGGTGCTCTGGTTCCCGCCACACCGGCCGGCGACTACGCGAGGGCTATTCGACCGATATTGATCATCTCTTTTCGCCCGGTGGTGATCATCTCTTCCGTACGACGACGAAGTCGGCGAGCGCCGTGAACCGCGCCCGCACCTGCTCGGGCATGTCGACGGCGTCGAGGGCCTCGACGGCGATGGTGTGCTGGCGGCGCGCCTCTTCGGCGGTCCACTCCCGGCCGCCCGCCTCCTCGATGAGGGCGGCGCGGGCGGCGAACTCCTCCTCGGAGAAGTTCTCGAAGTCGCTGCTCTTGGCGTCGGCGGCGAGGATCTCGCCGAGCCGCTCGGAGGCGGATCCGCCCGCCGCGAGGGCGGCCACGACCGGCAGGGACTTCTTGCGCTGGCGCAGGTCGCTCCAGGTCTGCTTGCCGGTGGAGACCGGGTCGCCCCAGATGCCGAGGAGGTCGTCGACGGCCTGGAAGGCGAGGCCCAGGTGGTAGCCGTACTTCTCCAGGGTGTCGGCCGTGCGATCGTCCGCGCCGCCGAGCACCGCGCCGATGGAGCTGGCGCAGGCGAGCAGGGCGCCGGTCTTGTTGCCCTCCATCTCCAGGCACTCCTCGACGCTGACGCGGTCGCGGTGCTCGTAGGAGATGTCCTGCGCCTGACCGTCGATCAGGGCTCGGGTGGCGGTGGTCAGGCGGCGGGTGGCGCGGCCGGCCTCGACCGTGCCGAGCTCCAGCAGCACCTCGTTGGCGAGGGCGAACAGGGCGTCGCCGACGAGGATGGCCTGGGCGGGGCCGTGCACCTTCCAGACGGTGTCGCGGTGGCGGCGCTGTTCGTCGCCGTCCATGAGGTCGTCGTGCAGCAGCGAGAAGTTGTGGACGAGTTCGACGGCGACGGCGCCGGGGATGCCGACCTCGGGTGCGGCGCCGGTGACCTCGGCGGAGAGCACCGCGAGGGCGGGGCGTACGGCCTTGCCGCCGTCGCCGGCCGTGGGGTTGCCCTCGGCGTCGATCCAGCCGAAGTGGTAGGCGGAAACGGTGTCCATGGGAGGGGCCAGGCGGTCGATCGCCGCCCTCAGTACCGGTGTGGCCAGGGTCCTCCCGCGCTCCAGGAGCGCGGTCACGTCCACCGCGGTCTCTCGAGCGGCCTTCTCGGCCGGGGGCACAGTGGGCACGGTCTCTCCTCTTGTTGCGGTACCGGGGGTGCGGGGGCCTGCCGCCGTGCGCTGGTTCAGCATCACGCCGCCTCCTCGACGTCGAAGAGGTGGCTGGGGCGGGGCCGGCCCAGGGCGCTCAGCGCGGCGCCGGCCGCACTCACGCCACTGCGGACCGCACTCTCCATGGTCGCGGGCCACCCTGTGGCGGTCCACGCTCCGGCCAGGTAGAGGCCGGGGACTTTGGTACGGGCGCCGGGCCGCAGCCGCCCGACGCCGGGAGTGGGAGCGAACGTCGCGGTCCGCTCCCGGGTTACGAAGAAGTCCTTCACCTGCGCGCCGCGCGCCCTGGGCAACAGCCGCTCCAGCTCGGGCAGATACCGCTCGCGCAGTGCGGCGACCGGCTCGTCGATCTCGTCCTGCGCGGCGGACTGGGACAGGGCGAGGTACTGGCCGTCCCTGAGCCCGGAGGCGTCGGTCCGGTCGAACACCCACTGCACGGGGGTGCCGAGGGCCGCGAAGAACGGGCGGCTGAGCACCTTGCGGTCGTACACGACATGGACGTTGAGGATCGGCGCGGTCCCGATCTCCAGCAGCTGTTCCGGCGCGTCGAGGGCGCCTTCGGGCAGCAAGTCGTGGGCCTCGCGCTGGGCCACGGCGAGCACGACGGCGTCCGCCCGGAGCGTCTCGCCGGGAACCTGAACGCTCCAACGCCCGTTTTCGTCAGTAGAGATGGAGGTGACGCGTGTACGGACCTCGGTACGGACGCCGGCGGAGTCGAGCGCCTTGCGGGCCAGCCGGTCGTGCAGTTCGCCCAACGGGACGCGCGCCCAGCCGATGTCGGCCGCGCCCGGGTCGGAGAGCAGACCGGTCTTGAACACCATCGCGGCGAGCCCCAGCGAGGCGTCGCCCGCGACCGCGTTGAGGGTGGCGACCCCGACCAGGTCCCACAGGGCCTCGATGGCACGCGCCGACTGACCGTGCGCGGTCAGCCAGGTGCCGAAGTCAGTTGCGTCCAGGCTCGGATCGGTGAGGTCGAGGCCCTTGAGCGCGAGTGCGGCACGCCCGACCTTGGCGCGATCGGCGAGCGAGAGGTGCGGATACGTCGCCAGGCTCCGGCCCAGGTGCAGGGGTACGGGCAGTTCGTCGCGCCGCAGCCTGCCCAGCCGCCGCCCCTCCGGCCGCGCGACGTCGACCACGGGCACGTCGAGACGCTCCTGCAGCGGCGCCAGCGCCGTCCCCTCGATCCGGTCGAGGAACCAGCGGTAGGCGGTGCAGCAGCGCAGATACACGTGCTGTCCGTTGTCGACGACCAGGTCACCGCGCTGGAAGGAGAAGGCGAGACCGCCGAGCCTCGGCCTGCCCTCGATCAGGGTGACACGCACTCCGGCGTCGGCGAGCGCGAGCGCGGCGGTGATGCCGGCGAGCCCGCCGCCGACCACGACGGCGTCCCTCCCCGGGCGTCCCGGGAGGTCCGCGAGCGATCCTTCGGACTCCATGCCCTCGGTCATCGTGCCCCCTCCCCTGCGCGACCACCGTGCCGGTACTCGAACGGTGCACGGCCGGTCGTCTCAGTCAGGGACGCGGCCCGGCAGCGGAGGGTTGCCCGCCACTTTTCGCCGGTGGCATCACCTTGGACCGGAATGTCCATCAGGCACGCCTCCTGACGGTACGACTGACGGCCCGGCGGGTGACATGCCGGGCGTCCAGGCCGCTCAGGCCGCGTACGGCGACGTACGCCTTCTCACGCCCGGGCAGGGAGACCCGGCCGCGCAGCACGGCCTCCGGGTCGCGCTCGATGCGATCGAGGAGGCGGCGGTAGATGCCGGCCATGGCGGCGACGCAGGCGCCGCTGCGCCGGTCCAGCATGGGGAGCAGCCGGTAGCCCTCGGCGAAAAGGGCGCGGGCCCGACGCACTTCGAAGTGCACGAGGCCCGCGAAGTCCGAGCCCTCCGGTGGTGTCGGCCCGCTGAAGCCGTTCGAGCAGCCGAATTTGGCGAGGTCGTCGGAGGGCAGATAGGTGCGCCCTCCTTCGGCGTCCTCGCGGACGTCGCGCAGGATGTTGGTGAGCTGCAGGGCGAGCCCGAGCGTGTCGGCGTACTCCGACGCGCGCTCGGTGCCGCGCGCCCCCAGCTCCGTGCCGAACACACCGAGCGAGAGGCGGCCGATGGCGCCCGCGACACAGCGGCAGTAGACCTTCAGGTCGTCCCAGGTCTCGTAGGTCTCGCCGCGCACGTCCATCAGGACGCCGTCGATGAGCTCGTCCAGGCCGCCGAGCGGGATCGGGAAGGTGTCGGCGGCATGCGTGAGGGCGACGGCCACGGGGTCGATGTCGTCCTCGTCGACCGACCGGTCACGGATCCGGGTCAGCAGCTTCCGGGTGTCCTCGAGCCTGGCGATCTTGACCTCGGCGGTCAGCGCGCCGTCGCCGATGTCGTCGACGCGGCGCGAGAAGGCGTACAGCGCCGACATCGCGCGGCGCTTGGACGTGGGCAGCAGCCTGATGCCGTAGGCGAAGTTACGGGCCTGCTGCCCGGTGACGGCCTCGCAGTAGCTGTAGGCGGCGAGTACCGGTGCGGACGCGTGTGGTGCAGACTCCACGGTCCGGATCACCCCTCTCCTCGCAGAGTCACGCCCACCTCGCGCAGCAGCTGGAGCTTGCTGGCCTTGGGCGGGCCGGGAAGTACGTCGTATTCGGCGGCGGCGATCGCACGGATCGCCGCCCTTCCCCCCGCCACGAAACCCGCGAGCAGCAGCTTGAGCCTGCCGTGGACGCTACCCACCAGGGGGGTGCCTTCATTCAGGAGGTTCCGGGCACGTTCGGCTTCGTATGCAACCAGTGCGCGCACCGATGCGCCTGCTGTTCCTACCGCTAGATCGGTTTCCTCGACGTGAAAGCGCTTCATGTCGTCCGCCGGCAGATAGATCCGGTCACGCCCGAGGTCCTCGGCGACATCCTGGAGGTGCTCGACGATCTGCAGCGCCGTGCACACCGCGTCGGAGCGGCGGATCCGCTCGGGGGTCGCGGTGCCGGTGACGGCGAGGACGAGGCGGCCGACCGGGTTGGCGGAGAGTTCGCAGTAGGCAAGGAGATCGTCGTAGGTCTCGTACCGCCCGACGAGCTGGTCCTGGCGGTTGGCGGCGATCAGGCCGAGGAAGGGCTCGGGGGTCAGCGAGCGGCGGCGGACGGTCGGCTGCAGACGGCGCAGCAAGGGATGGCGCGGGGTGCTGTCGAAGACTCGGCGCAGGTCGGCCTCGAAGGCGTCGAGGAGGACCAGACGGTCCTCGGCCTCCTCGGGCGACACGCCGAGCAGACGGGCGTCGGCGCCGCCGGGGGCGAGGTCGCCGTCACCGATGTCGTCGACGAGACGGGCGAAGCCGTAGACGGCCATGAGGTCGGTGCGCCAGGCCCTGGGCAGGAAGAACGGCGCCACGGGGAAGTTCTCCGCGGCGGCCTTGTCGAGCGTGTCGCGCTCCGGATCACCTGGGCGCGCGCTTGGTCCCGTCACCGCGGACTGCCTGGCGCGGGGACGGCACATGCTGCGTGGAGCTGGGGAGTTTCCGTAGCCATTGCCGTCACATCTCCCGTTCTACACCGCAGACCCAATGCACACTATTTCGGACACGCCGCCCGGCCGTCCGCGCCGCAGCCCGGAGAGAGGGGTGTCGCGCGTTATCGCCCTACTTGCCGCGTTTCGGTACCGGTACAGCTTACGTTGTACAACGGGGCGCGACCCGTGCGGGTGTCCTGCACATCACAACAACGCACCGATTGGCGCCAAGATTCCTACGGCCAGCCGGAGTTGACGTTTCCTTTGCAGACGCGGGCCCCGCCGGGGCAGTTCCGGCGGGGCCGTGGGAAGCGTCCTGGGCCGTACGGCCCATGGCCACGTGGACTACTTGCCCGTGAACTTCTCGTACTCCTTGAGGACCTCGTCCGTCGGACCGTCCATCCGCAGCTCGCCACGTTCCAGCCAAAGAACACGGTTGCAGGTGTCGCGGATGGACTTGTTGTTGTGGCTGACCAGAAACACGGTGCCGGCTTCCTTGCGCAGCTCGCGGATGCGTTCCTCGGAGCGCTTCTGGAACTTGCGGTCGCCGGTGGCCAGCGCCTCGTCGATCATGAGGACGTCGTGGTCCTTGGCGGCGGCGATGGAGAAGCGCAGCCGGGCCGCCATGCCGGAGGAGTAGGTGCGCATCGGCAGGGTGATGAAGTCGCCCTTCTCGTTGATGCCCGAGAAGTCGACGATCTCCTGGTAGCGCTCCTTGATCTGCTCGCGGGACATGCCCATGGCGAGCCCGCCCAATATGACGTTGCGCTCGCCGGTGAGGTCGTTCATCAGGGCCGCGTTCACGCCGAGCAGGGAGGGCTGGCCGTCGGTGTAGACCTTGCCCTTCTCGGCGGGGAGCAGGCCGGCGATGGCGCGCAGCAGGGTGGACTTGCCGGAGCCGTTGGAGCCGATGAGGCCGATGGCCTCGCCGCGGTAGGCGATGAAGGAGACGCCGCGCACGGCGTGCACCTTGCGTACGCCCCGCTCCTCGCCACGCTTGAGGATGCGGCTGAGGGCGGCGGTGGCGCTGCCCTTGCCGGTCTTGGCGCCGTTGACGCGGTAGACGATGTGCAGCTCGTCGGCGATGACGGTGGGGATACGGGCATCCGTCTTCTGCTCAGCCACGGCCGTACCTCTCTTCCGCCTTCCAGAAGTAGACGAAGCCGCCGACGGCGAACAGCACGGCCCAGCCGAGCGCGGCCGCCCAGGCGAGGTGGGGCAGGTTCGAGTAGTCGTAGCCGTCGATGAGGGCGAAGCGCATCAGGTCCATGTAGATCGCGGCCGGGTTCCACTGCAGGACGGTCGCGATCCAGTCCGGCCGGTCCTCAAGCATGATCGGGATGGAGAACATCACGCCGGACGCGTACATCCACGTACGCATCACGAAGGGCATGAGCTGGGCCAGGTCCGGGGTCTTGGCGCCCGCCCGGGCCATGATCATCGCGAGGCCGGTGTTGAAAAGGAACTGCAGCGCCAGCACCGGCACGATGAGCAGCCAGGACAGGCGCGGGTAGCTGCCGAAGCCGACCGCCACCACGAACAGCACGATCATCGAGAACAGCAGCTGCTGGAGCTGCTGCAACGCGAAGGAGATGGGCAGCGAGGCGCGCGGGAAGTGCAGGGCGCGGACCAGGCCGAGGTTGCCGGAGATCGCCCGTACGCCCGCCATCACCGAGCTCTGGGTGAAGGTGAACACGAACACGCCGGTGACGAGGAACGGGATGTACACCTCGCGGTTCATGCCGCGGTCGGCCTTGAGGATGAGGCCGAAGATGAAGAAGTACACCGCCGCGTTCAGCAGGGGCGTGGCCACCTGCCAGAGCTGGCCGAGCTTCGCCTGGCTGTACTGGGCGGTCAGCTTCGCCCGCGAGAACGCGAGGATGAAGTGCCGCCGGTCCCAGAGCTGGCGGACGTACTCGAACAGCGAGGGGCGGGCGCCGCTCACGGAGAGCCCGTACTTGGCGGCGAGCTGTGCCGCCGTGAGGCCCTCGTCGGGCGACGGAGGCGCGCTCACCGCGACACCGCCGTCGTGCGTTGTCTCACTCACCAGTTGAAACTTTCGTCTTCGAGATGCGCAGCCTGTGCGGGCCTGGCATGAACCCTCGGGCCCGGATACGGCCCGGTTGCTCTAAGGGTCGAGCTTGTCAGATGACGGGAGGTCGGCCCAGTCGAGTCAGCCGCCACACCGTACGCCACTTCATGGGCCTGCGGGGACCGCACGGAGTGGTCCAGCCTTCCCTGAATCCGCCGAACCATGCCTTCAGGGCGGGGCGGGAGGGGCGGCGCAGGAGCGTGAGCAGCATCCAGACGCCCAGATAGACCGGGACGAGGGGGGCGGGGAGGTTACGGCGGGCGAGCCAGACGCGGTTGCGGGCGACCATGCGGTGGTAGACCGCGTGCCGGGAGGGCGCGGTCGTCGGGTGGTACAGCACCATGTCGGACCGGTAGTCGATCATCCAGCCCGCGTCGAGGGCCCGCCATGCCAGGTCGGTTTCCTCATGGGCGTAGAAGAACTCGTCCGGCAGCCCGCCGACCTCGGCGAGGACCTGGGTCCGCACGGCGTTGGCGCCGCCGAGGAAGGTGGTGACCCGGGAGGAGCGCATCGGGTCGGAGGCGCGCAGCCGGGGGACGTGGCGGCGCTGGGTCTCGCCGGTGTCCGGGTCGGCGATGCGGAAGCTGATGATGCCGAGCTTCGGGTCGGCCTCGAAGGCCTGGCGGCACAGCTCCGCGGTGTCGTGGTGCGCGAGGAGACCGTCGTCGTCGAGGAACAGCAGTACGTCGACGTCGCGGCCGCTGGGGCCGAAGGCCTCGATGCCGACGTTGCGGCCGCCGGGGATGCCGAGGTTCTCGGGCAGCTCGATCGTGCGGACGCCTTCGGGGACGTCGGGCACCGGGGAGCCGTTGCCGACCACGACGACCTGGACCCGGTCGCCGTCCTGCTTGGCGACCGAGTCGAGCAGGGCACGGAGCTCGTCGGGGCGGTTGCCCATGGTGATGATCACCGCGCCGACCTTCATGCCGCTCACTTCAGCCTGCTCGAAGCGAGGATGGACACGAGGTGCAGCAGGGTCTGCAGCAGCGCGATGCCGGCCAGCACCGCGACGCCCAGCCGGGAGAAGAACAGGTCACCGCGGGCCTGGTCGGCGATCGCCAGCACCAGGATCAGCAGGGACGCCTCGATGCCGAGGATCAGGCGGTGGAACTTGAGGGCGGCGGCGGCCTTGCGGGCCAGTGCCATGCCGGAGGAGCGCATCTCGGAGGCGGCCTCCTTGACCGGTGCCAGCCCGTTCTGGTGCCGGGCGACGCCGACGAGGTCGGTCTCCGCCTTGATCAGGATGGCGCCGAGCGCGGCCAGCGTGCCGAGGAACGCCCACAGCCAGTCGATACGGCCGCTGCCCCACAGGTCGGCGGCGCGCAGGCCGAAGCCGACGAGCACCGCGGCATCGGTGAGGTAGGCGCCGACGCGGTCCATGTAGACCCCGCCGAGCGAGTACTGCTTCCTCCAGCGCGCGATCTCGCCGTCGACGCAGTCCAGCAGCAGGTACAGCTGGACCATGACCACGCCGAGCACCGCCCCCGGGATCCCCGGCACCAGGAGTGCCGGGGCCGCGAGGACACCACAGACGGTCATCAGGTACGTGAGCTGGTTGGGCGTGACCCTGGTGTTCACCAGGTAGCGGTCGACCCGCAGGGACACCTCACGCATGTAGAGGCGTCCCATCCAGTGCTCACCGCTGCGCCGGTCCTTCACCCCCGGGGGGTGAACGACGGGGCGGAGTTCAGCTACCGATGGCCTTGACATAGTCGGCGTAGATGTCCTTGATCTGGTCGGTGGTCAGGTCGAGGTGTTCGAGGATCGTGTAGCGGCCGGGCCGGGTCTGCGGAGCGAACTCCACGGCACGGACGAACTCGTCGTCCGTGAAGCCGATCTCCTCCGGAAGCACCGGCAGCCCGTGCCGCCGCAGCACCTCGGCCATGTAGGCCGACTCCTCGTGGGCTCCGCGCAGGTACATCGCGAAGGCCGCGCCCAGTCCGCACTGCTCGCCGTGGGCGGCCGCGCGCTTGGGGAAGAGCAGGTCGAAGGCGTGGTTGATCTCGTGGCACGCCCCGGAGGACGGGCGGGAGTCGCCCGACACCGACATGGCGATACCGCTGAGCACCAGCGCTTCGGCGAGTACCTGGAGGAAGTCGGTGTCTCCTATGCCGCCGGGGTGCCTGAGCACCGCCTCGCCCGCCTGGCGGGCGATCGCGGCGGCGAGGCCGTCGATCTTCTCGCCGTTGACGCGGTTGGCGAGCTCCCAGTCGGCGATCGCGGAGATGTTGGAGATCGCGTCACCGATCCCGGCGCGCACGAAACGGGCGGGGGCCTCGTGGATGACGTCCAGGTCGATGACGACCGCGATCGGGTTCGGCACGCCGTACGAGCCGCGGCCGGCGTCGTTGTCGAGGGTGGCGACCGGCGAGCACAGGCCGTCGTGCGCGAGGTTCGTCGGTACGGCGACCAGGGGCAGGCCGACGCGGGCCGCGGCGAACTTGGCGCAGTCGATGATCTTGCCGCCGCCGAGCCCGACGACCGCGTCGTAGTGGCCGGCCTTTATGTCGCCGGCCAGCCGGACCGCGTCGTCGAGGGTGCCGCCGCCGACCTCGTACCAGCTGGCGCCGGGCAGGGCCGGAGCGAGTCGCTCCCTGAGCCGGGCGCCGGAGCCGTTGCTGACCGCGACGGCCAGCTTGCCGGAGTGCGAGATGCGCTCGTCGGCGAGCACACAGCCCAGGTCGTCGAGGGCACCCGGCCGGATGTCCACGACGACCGGCGAGGGAATGAGCCGGGTCAGTACTGGCACGCGATCTCCCGTCCGCGGGCGAGATCGTCGTGATTGTCGATCTCCACCCACTTGACGTCGCCGATCGGCGCCACGTCGATGCGGAAGCCGCGGTTCACGAGCTCCTGGTAGCCGTGCTCGTAGAACTGCTGCGGGTCGGTCTCCCACACGGTCTTCAGGGCGTCGGCCAGCTCGGGGGCGGCGTCGCCCTCGATGAGGGTGACGCCGATGTACTCGCCGGTGGCCTCGGCGGGGTCCATCAGCTTGGTGATCTTCGTCATGCCCTTCTCGGGGTCGACGACGACCTTCATCTCCTCGTCGGCCAGGTCCTTGACCGTGTCCAGGGCGAGGATGATCTTCTTGCCGTCACCGCGGGCGGCGAGCAGCGTCTTCTCGACGGAGACCGGGTGGACGGTGTCGCCGTTGGCGAGGATCACGCCGTCCTTGAGGGCGTCACGGCCGCACCACAGGGAGTAGGCGTTGTTCCACTCCTCGGCCTTGTCGTTGTCGATGAGGGTGAGCTTGAGGCCGTACTTCGCCTCCAGCGCTTCCTTGCGCGCGTACACGGCCTCCTTGCGGTAGCCGACGATGATCGCGACCTCGGTCAGACCGATCTCGGCGAAGTTGCCGAGGGTGAGGTCGAGAACCGTTGGTTCGCCCTCTATGCCCGCGGGCCCCACCGGCACCAGAGCCTTGGGAAGGCTGTCGGTGTAGGGGCGCAGACGCCGTCCGGCGCCGGCCGCCAGCACGAGGCCGATCATGCGGGTTCTCCTTCATCGTGTACGGCGGGCGCCCCGGAGGACACCCAGAAGCGGATGCTCTCGACGAGCACCACCAGGGCCACGACCACGGCGAGAGCCGTGAGCGCGACCGTGAACTGCGAGGCGGAGAGCACCGCGGCGAGGACGGTGACGAGCAGCGTCCGTCCTTCGTGCCCCCCGATGGCGCGCACCAGCCAGGCCGGGGGCGCTCCGGCGTTGCCGCGGATGCGGTACACCGTGTCGTAGTGATGGTAGGCGACGGCCGCCACCAGGCCGAAAGCCGCAGGAAGGGCTCCGTTCACCTCTGATTTGGCGGCGAGGATGAGGACGGTGCCGTACTCGGCGGCCCGGAACAGCGGCGGGACCATCCAGTCGAGGGAGCCCTTGAGGGGCCGGGAGACGGCCTCGGCGGACAGCAGGACGTAGACGACAGCGCACACGACGACCGGCCAGCCGGGGCCGTCGATCCACGCCGCGAGCGGGGGCAGCACGGCACCGACGACGGCCCACAGGACCACCGGGATGCGCAGCCCGGTCGGCAGCACGCGTGCGAGGGGCTGCGCGAGCGGGCCCGAGTCGGCGAGATCCGCGAGCGCCTTCGCCGCCCGGTCGGTCCGCCGCGCCTTCCGGGTCAGCGAGCGCAGCACGCGTCCCGCCGTGGTGTACGTCGCCGCGAAGGCGCACCCGATGAGCAGCGCGTAGAAGGTGATGCGCGGAGTGGTGACCGCCGTCAGCACCGCGATCATCGCCCAGCGCTCGCCGATCGGCAGGACGATCATCCGGCGCACCCACACCGTCCAGCCGACGCTGTCGAGCTTGTCGGAGAGGGCGGCCGTGGGGCTGGTGTTGGCGGTGGCGTCGTGGTTGGCCTCGTTGAAGGAGAAGTCGACGACGTGCCGGCAGGTCTGCAGGACCATGGCGCCCAGGGCGAGCGCCCAGACGTCGTCGCCGCCGCGGGCCGCGCCGAGGGCGAGGCCGGCGTAGTAGGCGTACTCCTTGGCCCGGTCGAAGGTGGCGTCCAGCCAGGCGCCGAGCGTGGAGTACTGCAGGGAGTAGCGGGCGAGCTGGCCGTCGGTGCAGTCCAGCACGAACGAGAAGATCAGCAGGAGGCCGGCGGCGATGAACCCGCCCCGGGTGCCGGTGGCCGCGCAGCCCGCCGCGACGAGCGCGGTGATCAGGGAGGCGGTGGTGACCTGGTTGGGGGTCAGGCCCCGGCGGGCGCACCAGCGGGCGAGGTAGCGGGAGTACGGGCTGATGCAGAAGGTGGTGAAGAACCCGTCGCGGGACTTCACGGCCGACTTCAGGCGTACGGCCTCGTCGTCGACGTTCGCGACGGCCTGCCGTGCCTCGTTGCGGGCCTGCGGGTCGGCCGGGACGGCGGCGATCAGGCTGCCGAGCTCCGGGCGGTGGACGTCGGTGCCTTCGACGTCGAGGGCGGTGACGATGCGGTCGGCGAGGCTGTCGACGGCCACCGCAGTGCCGCCGCCCGCGGAATTCTCCCGGGCCACGGCCCGGGTCAGGGCCTGGCGGCCGGCGGGCTGGGCCGTGACGGCGCCCGGGATCGCGGCGAGCGGGAAGCGGGGGTCGGTCAGGCCGAGGCGCAGCGCGTGCAGGTGGCCGACGAAGCGGGCGTCGACGACGGCGACCCGCTGGTCACCGGGCACCTGGGCGAGGAGCGTCTCGGCGTCGGCCGGGTCGGCGGCGACCCGGACGTCGTAGCCGAGGGACCGCAGATCGCCCTCGATCGACGATCCGGGGACCGGCTGACCGGTGAGGATGGCGGTCGACAACCGAAACTCACTCCCTGGGTGCCGGCGTGTCCGCGCCGGTCATGTACGTGGGTGGCGGCGCCCGTTGGCGGTGGCCGGGCGGCGTGTCGGCAGAGGCTATCGGATGATGGGAAGCCTGCGTTCACCGGCCGTTTGGCGAAGCGATCAACGTGGTTCGCCCAGAGCCCTGCCGCGATCATCATCAGGGATCGCGGGGGCCGCCCACAAACTCGTGCTCACAGACCGGGGCATCGAGGACATTGTGTGCCTCGCCTGTTCCTCCACATAGGGTGGGCGACCATGACATGGCTGATCACAGGCGGAGCCGGCTACATCGGAGCACATGTGGCGCGGGCCATGACCCATGCCGGGGAGCGTGTCCTCGTACTGGACGATCTCTCGGCCGGGTTTCCCCAGCGGCTCCCGTCGGACGTCGCGCTCGTCGAGGGCTCCTCGCTCGACGGCGACCTGCTGAAGCGGGTACTGGCCGAGCACGCGGTGACGGGTGTGGTGCATCTCGCCGCGCGCAAGCAGGTCGGGGAGTCCGTGGCGCAGCCGACGCGCTACTACCGGGAGAACGTGGGCGGTCTCGCCACGCTCCTGGAGGCGGTCGCCGAGGCAGGGGTAAAACGATTCGTCTTCTCGTCGTCCGCCGCCGTCTACGGCAACCCCGATGTGGATCTCATCACGGAGGACACCGCGTGCGCGCCGGTGAACCCGTACGGCGAGACCAAGCTCGCCGGTGAGTGGCTGGTGCGGGCGACGGGCCGGGCGCACGGCATCGCGACCGTATGCCTGCGCTATTTCAACGTCGCGGGCGCCGCCTCGCCCGAGCTGGCGGACACGGGCGTCTTCAACATCGTCCCCATGGTCTTCGACCGGCTCACCCGCGACGAGGCCCCGCGGATCTTCGGCGACGACTATCCGACGCCCGACGGCACCTGTGTCCGCGACTACATCCATGTCGCCGACCTCGCCGAGGCACACCTGGCGGCGGTCCGGCGGCTCACCGCCACGGACGTGAGCGGCGATCTGACGGTCAACATCGGTCGCGGCGAGGGCGTCTCCGTGCGCGAGCTGATCACCGTCATCGGTGAGGTCACCGGCGACGCGCGCCCCGCCGTCGTGGAGGCCCGGCGCCCCGGGGACGCGCCGCGCGCCGTCGCCTCGGCCGCGCTGGCCGCCGAGGAACTCGACTGGAGGGCTCGGCGCGGGGTACGCGAGATGGTCGAGTCGGCGTGGCAGGGGTGGCTGCTGCATCACGGCGGCCCGTCGAGGGGCTGATCGTGCAGGGCCCTGACCTGCGGATCGTTTCCGCAGGTCAGGGCACATGACAACGGTGTTCAGTGCCGCGTTGCCCGATACCCCCCACCCGTAGTTCACTGTGATCCCGGACGGAAGTTCCGATCGTCGGACGGACCACAGAAGGGCGGCTTTTCTCATGGGGGCTGGGCACGATCACGGGCATGCGCACGCGCACGCGCCCACGACCGGCACGGCGGCGGCCGCCTATCGCGGAAGGCTGCGCGTCGCGCTGTCGATCACGCTCGGCGTCATGGTGGTCGAGATCGTCGGCGGTGTGCTCGCGGACTCGCTGGCCCTGATCGCGGACGCGGCGCACATGGCGACCGACGCGCTCGGCCTCGGCATGGCCCTGCTCGCCATCCACTTCGCGAACCGCCCGCCGAGCGACAAGCGCACCTTCGGCTACGCCCGTTCGGAGATCCTCGCCGCCCTCGCCAACTGCCTGCTGCTCCTCGGCGTCGGCGGCTATGTGCTGTACGAGGCGATCCAACGGTTCTTCACGCCCGCGGCCACCGAGGGCGGCCTGATGATCGTCTTCGGCGCCATCGGCCTGGTCGCGAACATGATCTCCCTGACGCTGCTGATGCGCGGCCAGAAGGAGAGCCTGAACGTGCGCGGCGCCTTCCTGGAGGTGGCCGCGGACGCGCTGGGCTCGCTGGCGGTGCTGATCTCGGCGGCGGTGATCCTGGCCACCGGCTGGCAGACCGCCGACCCGATCGCCTCGCTCGTCATCGGCCTGATGATCGTGCCGCGCACCTTCAAGCTGCTGCGCGAGACCCTCGACGTCCTGCTGGAGTCGGCGCCCAAGGACGTCGACATGGCGGAGGTACGGGCCCACATACTCGCCCTGGACGGTGTCGAGGACGTCCACGACCTGCACGCCTGGACGATCACGTCCGGCATGCCGGTGCTGTCGGCCCATGTGGTGGTGCGCTCCGACGTACTGAACGCGATCGGCCACGAGAAGATGCTGCACGAGCTCCAGGGCTGCCTCGGCGACCACTTCGACGTGGAGCACTGCACCTTCCAGCTGGAGCCGGTCGGGCACGCGGAGCACGAGGCCCGGCTCTGCCACTGAAACAGACGCACGGTCCGATAAAACGCCAGTACGGACGGAATGCAGCGATCCGGTGGTCGGTCGCGTCCTCATGCTCACAGCGTCCCCGCAGACGGTTCCGGGCTCGCCGCGCCGGGCACGATCAACTGCCGGGAGTGCCGGATTCGTACGGCACACTTGGGGCGCAAGACCGATGCGAAGGATGGGTATGCCGATCACACCTGCGACCGCGACGCACAGTCCGTCGAACGGCGCCGCAGACGCGATTTTGCTGGAACTGGTCGACGAGAACGGTGTGACGATCGGCACCGCGGAGAAGCTCGCCGCCCATCAGCCGCCGGGGCAGCTGCACCGCGCCTTCTCCGTGTTCCTCTTCGACGAGCGCGGTCGGCTGCTGCTCCAGCAGCGGGCGCTCGGCAAGTACCACTCCCCCGGCGTGTGGTCCAACACCTGCTGCGGTCACCCCTACCCGGGCGAGGCACCCTTCGCCGCCGCGGCCCGGCGCACGCACGAGGAGCTCGGCGTCTCGCCGTCGCTGCTCGCGGAGGCGGGCACGGTCCGCTACAACCACCCGGACCCGGACTCGGGGCTCGTGGAGCAGGAGTACAACCACCTCTTCGTCGGCCTGGTGCAGTCCCCGCTGCGGCCGGATGCGGAGGAGGTCGGCGCGACGGCCTTCGTGACCTCCGCGGAACTGGCGGAGCGCCACGCCAAGGACACCTTCTCGTCCTGGTTCATGACGGTGCTCGACGCGGCCCGCCCCGCGATCAGAGAGCTGACGGGCCCTTCGGCCGACTGGTGACGAGGCGGGGGCAGCCCCTCAGGGCACGCGCAGGGGTTTGAGCGGGACGGCGGCCCAGATCACCTTGCCGCCGCTCGCCGTGTGCTCGACGTCGCACACGCCGCCCGCCTCCCGCGTGACCTCGCGCACCAGGAGCAGCCCGCGGCCGCCGGTCCGGCCGTGGTCGGCCTCCAGGGCGGTCGGGCGGTAGGGGTGGTTGTCCTCGACGGACACCCGCAGCCACTCGGCGCCGACGGCGACCTCCACGGCGAGCATCGGCGACAGCAGCGCCGCGTGCCGTACGGCGTTCGTGACCAGCTCCGAAACGATCAGCAGCACTCCCTGGGCCAGGTCGTCCGGGACCGGCACGCCCTGCCGGTACAGCAGATCCCGTACGGCATGCCGGGCCTGCGGGACCGAGGCGTCGACGGCGGGAGCGGTGAACCGCCAGACGCCCTCGTACGGCAGTGGATTCGGCGGCTGCTGACCGAGGGGCTCGGCCGCGCCGCCTGCTGGGCGTGGGCCGGACCCGCGCCCGTGGTTCTCCATCGTCCGGTCGCCACCCTCGCGCTCGATTGTCACCACACGTCGAGTGTTGGTAACGCGCAGGTCCGGACCGTGGAACTGAACACAAGTCAGCAGGTATCGAACGTTTCTGACCGTTGGCGTATGACACCGTCAGATGTGGGACCGCTCCTGTCCCGCTCGTGCCGACTTGGCGAACTATTCGGGTTGTACGGGTTTGGCGGGCACCCTTCTTGATCGGCCGTTCGGTGCGGGCGGATAGCATCCGGGCCATGGAGCCCCAGCTGCTGCACAGCGTCGCCGACTCGGTCGCCACCGTCGTCATCCACCATCCGGCCAAGCGCAACGCGATGACGGCAGCGATGTGGCGCGCGCTGCCGCCGCTGCTCGGCACGCTGGCCACCGATCCGGCCGTACGGGCGCTGGTGCTGACCGGTGAGGGCGGGACGTTCTGCGCGGGCGCCGACATCTCGACGCTCCAGGGATCCCCGCAGGAGGCGCAGGGGCTGGCGGTGGCCGCCGAGGAGGCGCTGGCCGCCTTCCCGAAGCCGACGCTGGCCGCGGTCCGGGGGCACTGTGTGGGTGGCGGTTCGCAGCTGGCTGCGGCGTGTGATCTGCGGTTCGCCGAGGAGGGGTCGCTGTTCGGGGTGACGCCGGCGAAGCTCGGGATCGTGTATCCGGCTTCCTCCACGCGGCGGTTGGTGTCGCTGGTGGGGCCCGCGACCACCAAGTACCTGTTGTTCTCGGGCGAGTTGATCGACGCGGAGCGGGCGCTGCGTACGGGGTTCGTGGACGAGGTTCTGCCGGAGGGCGAACTCGGCAAGCGGGTCGTGGAGTTCACCCGGGTCCTGGCGTCGCGTTCGCAGCTGACGCAGGCCGCGGCGAAGGAGTTCGCGGACGGGCGCGCCGACCGGGACGGTCACTGGGCGGAGCAGGCGCACGCGAGCGGCGACACCGCGGAGGGCGTCGCCGCGTTCCTGGAGCGCAGGCAGCCGCGCTTCACCTGGACTACGTCAGGCTGAAGCGGCTGTTCGTGCGGAACTCCTCGACGAGGTGGGCGGGCGCCTTCTGCGGGGAGCCGGCGTCGTAGGGCGGCTGCGGGTCGTACTCGATCAACAGCTGTGTCGCCTGGGCGTGTTCGTCGCCGGTGATCTTCCCGGCCAGGGTCAGGCCCATGTCGATACCGGCGGAGACCCCGGCCGCGGTGATGTACTTGCCGTCGGGCACCACCCGCTCGCCCGTGGGCTCGGCGCCGTACTGCGGCAGGAAGTCCAGGGCGAGCCAGTGGGAGGTGGCGCGGCGGCCCTCCAGGAGGCCGGCGGCGGCGAGCAGCAGGGAGCCCGTGCAGACGGACGTGGTCCAGGTGCTGGTGGCGTCGGCGGCCCTGAGCCACTCCAAGAAGGCCTTGTTCTCGATCTCGACGGGGGTCCCGGACCCGCCCGGCACCACGACGACATCGGGGTGCGGCACGTCGGCCAGGGCCTTGTCGGCCGTGATCGCGAGGAATCCCGTGTCGGCGCGCACGGGCCCCGCCTGCGCGGCGACGAAGTCGATCTGCGCGCCGGGGAGGCGGCTCAACACCTCGTAGGGCCCCACGATGTCGAGCGCGGTGAAACGGTCGTAGAGGACCAAGGCGATCTGCATGTGTATCCCTTTCCTGGGGGCTTGATCCGGTTTCACCGGACGGTGGCGGGGCGGAACCTGCGGCGGTACTCGGCCGGGGCCGTCCCGAGGCTCTTGACGAAGGCGCGCCGCATGGCCTCGGGCGTGCCGTAGCCGCAGGCGCGGGAGATCTCCTCGACGCCGTCGCCCGTGTCCTCCAGGAGGCGGCGGGCGTGTTCGAGGCGGACCCGGTCGACGTACCGGCCGGGGGTCGTACCGGTCTCGCTCTGGAAGGCGCGGGCGAAGTGACGCGGGGAGAGGCTCGCCCGGGCGGCCAGCGCCTCGACCGTCAGATCGGCGTCGGGGTGCTCGGCGATCCAGCGCTGGACCTCCCTGAGGGGCTCGCGCTGTGCGGTCTGGGCGGCGAGCTGAGCGCTGAACTGGGCCTGGTTTCCGGGCCGGCGCAGGAAGACGACCAGGTGGCGGGCGAGCGCGAGGGCCACGTCGCGGCCCATGTCCTCCTCGACCAGGGCCAGGGCGAGGTCGATGCCCGAGGTGACGCCCGCGGAGGTGGCGACATGCCCGTCGCGTATGTAGATCGGGTCCGGGTCGACCTCGACGGCCGGGTGGTCGCGGGCGAGCTTGTCGCAGTACGCCCAGTGGGTCGTGGCACGGCGCCCGTCCAGCAGGCCCGCCCCGGCGAGCAGAAGCGCGCCGGTACAGACGGAGACCAGACGCTCGGCACGCGGGCCGTACTCGCGCAGCCAGTCGGTGAGGCCCGGTCGAGGGCTGCGCGTGCCTTCGCCGCCCGGGACGACGAGGGTGTGCGGGTCGGGGGCTTCGGCGAGGGAGTCGTCCGGTACGACGGTCAGGCCGCTGGAGGCGCGGACGGGACCGCCGTCCAGGGAGGCCGTACGGATGCGATACGTGCCCGGTGCGCTCTTCTCGGCCCCGGTGAAGACCTCCAACGGTCCGGTGACGTCGAGGCTCTGCACGCCGTCGAAGAGTACGAAGAGAACGGTTCGCCGCGTCATGCCGTCGATTCTTCGCGGGGCCGGGAATGGCCACAAGGACGCGTTCCCCACCTTTTCTGCCATGGTCCTTCACGCCTCGCCATGGACGTACCAAGCGGTTGGTAACCTCCGGGTCATGACTACTGCCGCCCTCGAGCCCCGCGCCGGCCGCCGCTGCCACAACGTGCTCAACTCCCTGCACGCGACCTCGTACTTCGCTCCCGAGCTGGGCAAGGAACTGGCCGCACTCGGGGTCACGCATCCCAGGGCCGTGAACTTCGCGGTACGGGCCGCGGCGCTTGGTCCGGTCGGCGCGGGTGCGGTGACGGCGGCGTTCTACAACTACCGGCACGAGCTGGTCGCCCGGCACGTCCCCGCGGTCTGGGCGATCGCCTCACCCGAGGACGTGCTGGCGGCACGCGCGCGTGCGGTCGACGCCCTGCTGCGGCGGCTGCTCGGCGAGGAGGCGGTGGCGTCCGCGGAGATGGCCGAGGCCGCGCGCCTCGCGCTCCGGGCGGCCGAGGCCTGTTCGCGCAGCGCACGGCCGCTGTACTCGGCGCACGCGGATCTGCCGGTCCCCGAGGAGCCGCACCTGGCGTACTTCCACGCCGCCACGCTGCTGCGCGAGCACCGCGGTGACGGGCATCTCGCCGTACTGATGTCCGTGGGCCTCGACGGTCTTGAGGCGGTGGTGACCCACACCGCGACCGGCAAGGGCATGTCGCCGAAGTGGGTGTTCTCCACCCGTGGCTGGTCCCAGGAGGACTGGGACGCGGCCTGCGGCCGACTGCGCGAGCGGGGTCTGCTGGCGGACTCGGGCGACCTCACGCCGGAGGGCGTCGCCCTGCGTGAGGAGATCGAGGCCGCAACGGACCGTCTGGACCGGGCGCCGTACGAGCACCTCGGCGCGGAGGGGGTCGCACGGCTGACGGAGCTCGGTGCGGGCTTCGCGCGGGCCGCGGTGGCGGCGGGGGCGTTCCCGGCGGATCTGCTCGGCAGGGGCTGAGGCGTTCCAGGCGGCCCGGGCACGGACGGGACTCCTTGAGGGGCCTCCTTGGGGGACTTCTTGATCGGGTCCGCGCTGCATGGCGGGCCCGAGTCGCGGTACCCGGCCCTCGACCGGCCGTCGTGGCCGGAGAGGAAAGGGGAAACAAGTGTTCCGTGCAATCGCAGACGTGTTGCGGCAGATCGGCGGTGCGATCGCCACCGTCGTGACGCTGCCGTTCCGTGCCCTGGCCCGGCTCTTCGGCGGTGCGTCGAGCAGTACGCGAAGCCGCAGGGCCTGACTCCCGCCCCGCCACGACCGGCCGGGGTACCGCCCTGATCCCCGGTTGTCGGTGCCACCTGCCACAATTGCCGCGCAACCTCAGTCAGAAGGCGGGACGGGATCGTGACGACACCCCTCGTAGGGTC
Organism: Streptomyces sp. NPDC093591; assembly: GCF_044764885.1. NCBI lineage: Bacteria > Bacillati > Actinomycetota > Actinomycetes > Kitasatosporales > Streptomycetaceae > Streptomyces > Streptomyces sp. NPDC093591. Next base: position 92,422 of record NZ_JBIWIY010000018.1, on the reverse strand, counting down.
CATCGAAGGCAGGATCGCCGCGGAGCTCGGCGTACGAGAGCGGCAGGTGAAGGCTGCCGTGGAGCTGCTCGACGGCGGTTCGACGGTGCCTTTCATCGCCCGCTACCGCAAGGAAGCGACCGAGATGCTCGACGACGCGCAGCTGCGCACGATCGAGGAGCGGCTGCGCTACCTGCGGGAGCTGGAGGAGCGGCGGACGGCGATTCTGGACTCGGTGCGCGAGCAGGGCAAGCTGACCGAGGAGCTGGAGGCACAGATCCGCGGTGCCGAGACCAAGGCGCGGCTCGAGGACATCTATCTGCCGTTCAAGCCCAAGCGCAGGACCAAGGCGCAGATCGCGCGTGAGGCCGGGCTGGAGCCCCTCGCCGAGGGACTGCTCGGCGACCCGACGGTCGACCCCGTCGCCGCCGCCGCGGCCTTCGTCGACGCCGACAAGGGCGTGGCCGATCCGCAGGCGGCCCTGGAGGGCGCCCGGGCGATCCTCACCGAGCGGTTCTCGGAGGACGCCGACCTGATCGGCGAGCTGCGTGAGCGCATGTGGGTGCGCGGGCGGCTGGCGGCCAAGGTGCGCGACGGCAAGGAGGAGGCGGGCGCGAAGTTCGCCGACTACTTCGACTTCGCCGAGCCGTTCACCGAGCTGCCCTCGCACCGCATCCTGGCGATGCTGCGCGGCGAGAAGGAGGAGGTCCTCGACCTCGTCCTGGAGCCGGAGGAGCCTACGGAGGGTCCCTCGTCGTACGAGGGGATCGTCGCCGCCAAGTTCCAGATCGCCGACCGTGGGCGCCCCGCCGACAAGTGGCTGAAGGACACGGTCCGTTGGGCCTGGCGGACCCGGATCCTCGTCCATCTCGGCATCGACCTGCGGCTGCGGCTGCGCACGGCCGCCGAGGACGAGGCGGTGGGCGTCTTCGCGGCCAACCTCCGCGACCTGCTGCTCGCCGCCCCGGCCGGCACGCGCGCGACGCTGGGCCTGGACCCCGGCTTCCGTACGGGTGTGAAGGTCGCGGTGGTCGACGCGACCGGCAAGGTCGTCGCGACGGACGTCATCTACCCGCACGTCCCGGCGAACAGATGGGACGAGGCGATCGCGAAGCTGGCGCGGCTGGCGAAGGAGCACGCGGTCGAGCTGGTCGCGATCGGCAACGGCACGGCCTCCCGCGAGACCGACAAGCTCGCCGGTGAACTCATCACCAAGCACCCCGAGTTGAAGCTCACCAAGGTGATGGTGTCGGAGGCGGGCGCCTCGGTGTACTCGGCCTCGGCGTTCGCCTCGCAGGAGCTGCCCGACATGGACGTGTCGCTGCGCGGCGCGGTGTCGATCGCCCGCCGTCTGCAGGATCCGCTGGCCGAGCTGGTGAAGATCGACCCGAAGTCGATCGGCGTCGGCCAGTACCAGCACGACCTGTCCGAGGTGAAGCTGTCGCGCTCGCTGGACGCGGTGGTGGAGGACTGTGTGAACGGCGTGGGCGTGGACGTCAACACGGCGTCGGCCCCGCTGCTCGCCAGGGTCTCCGGCATCACTTCCGGACTGGCGGAGAACATCGTGGCGCACCGGGACGCGAACGGCCCCTTCAAGTCGCGCACCCAGCTGAAGGGCGTGGCGCGGCTCGGCCCGAAGGCGTACGAGCAGTGCGCGGGCTTCCTGCGCATCCGCGGCGGCGACGACCCGCTGGACGCCTCCAGCGTGCACCCCGAGGCGTACCCCGTCGTCCGGCGCATGGTGAAGACCTCCGGCCAGGAGGTGGCCTCGCTCATCGGCAACACGGGCGTGCTGCGGTCGCTGAAGCCGACCGACTTCGTGGACGAGACGTTCGGTCTGCCGACCGTGACGGACATCCTCAAGGAGCTGGAGAAGCCCGGTCGCGACCCGCGGCCCGCCTTCAAGACGGCCACCTTCAAGGAGGGCGTCGAGAAGATCTCCGACCTGTCGTCCGGGATGGTCCTGGAGGGCGTCGTGACGAACGTGGCGGCCTTCGGGGCGTTCATCGACGTCGGTGTCCACCAGGACGGTCTCGCGCATGTCTCCGCGCTGTCGAAGACGTTCGTCAAGGACCCGCGGGACGTGGTGAAGCCCGGTGACATCGTCAAGGTGAAGGTCCTCGACGTCGACATCCCGCGCAAGCGGATCTCCCTGACGCTGCGGCTCGACGACGAGGCGGCCCCGCAGGGGCAGCAGCAGGGCGGCGGCGAGCGCCGGCAGCGGGGCGGGCGGCCGCCTCAGCAGCGGCAGGGACGCGGCGGCGGTGGCGGCGGTGGCTCGCGCCAGGCGCCGCCCCCGGCCAACAGCGCGATGGCCGACGCGCTGCGCCGCGCGGGTCTGGTCGACCCGAAGAAGGGCAAGCGCTGAATCGACACGCGGGCCCGGACTCTCCGGTACGACACGGAGGGTCCGGGCAGGTTCACTCCTGGGGCAACGATTGCGGGCCCGCGGCCGAGCGGTCGGTACGGCTGCCGTACTTCCGGGGCCGTACTGGGGCACTGCCGGATCCGTTGCGTCTCCGGCGGCAGCAGCGGCCCGGGGAAGCCGCAGAGCGCGGCCTGTTGGGCCAAGTGCAGTAGCACGAGCGGCTGCCCGGATCCGGGCGGGCGAAGCTGAACGCCCGGATCCGCATGCCCGCCGCCGCTCAGGAGCGCCGATGCCCACCCCACCACGCCGCCGTACCCCGTTCGGGCCCCGTATCGGGGCGGTCTGCGTCTTCGCCGCCTGTCTGGCGCTGCTGTCCCCGGTGGGCGCGGAAGCCGCCGCACGGCCCGGACCGCACCCCGACCACACCCTTCAGCAGCAGCTGGAGGAGCTGGTCCGCGCGCCGGGCGGCCCACCCGGCGTCATCGCCGTCCTCCACGACGGCAGGCGCGGCCGGGTCCTCCGGGCCGGCGTCGCCGACCTGGAGAGCCGCCGAAGGCCCGACCCGTACGACCACATGCGGATCGCCAGTGCGGCCAAGGCGTTCAGCGGCGCGGTGGCGCTGTCCCTCGTCGACCGTCGCTACCTGCGTCTGGACGACACCCTGCGCGAGCGGCTGCCCCGGCTGCCGCGCGCCTGGGGGTCCGTGACGCTGCGCCAGCTGCTGAACCACACCAGCGGACTGCCCGACTTCGCGCAGGCCCCGGCGTTCCAGGCGACCCTCAGAGCCAACCCCCGCCACCGCTTCGACTCCCGCAGGCTGCTCGACTACGTCGCCGACCGGCCGCTGCTCTTCCGGCCCGGCTCCCGGTACCAGTACTCCAACTCCGACAACATCGCCGTCGCCCTGATGGCGGAGGCGGCGACCGGTGTCCGGTACGAGCGGCTGCTGGAGCAGTTGGTGTACCGACCGCTGGGCCTGACCCGTACGAGCCTGCCGCAGGGCTACCGGATGCCGAGGCCCTATCTGCACGGCTACGACGTGAGCCCGCCCGCGCCGCCGGAGGACGTCAGCGAAGTGCTGAGCATGTCCGCGGTCTGGGCGTCGGGCGGCATCGTGTCGACGCCCGTCGACATGACCCGCTTCATCCGCGGCTACGCCGGCGGCCGGCTGTACGGCCGTGCTGTCGTGAGGGAGCAGAGGCGCTGGATTCCGGGGGCGGCGTCCGAGCCCGCCGGGCCCGGGCGCAACGCCGCGGGACTCGCCATCTTCCGGTACACGACCCGGTGTGGCGTGGTGCTCGGGCACACCGGCAACACCCTCGGTTACACGCAGCTGATCGCCGCCACCCCGGACGGGCGCCGGTCGCTGACCTTCTCCGTCACGACCCAGATCAACCAGGCCCTGAAGCCCGCTCTGCTGCAGAGAATGCGCGTCGTGCAGGAGAACTTCGTCTGTGCACTGCTGCGCTGACCGGCGGCGGAGACCGCGGGCGCGCCCTAGCGTTCGGTCACCTTGCCGTCGGCGACCTCAAGACGGCGGGTGACGTGGACCGCGTCGAGCATGCGCCGGTCGTGGGTGACCAGGAGCAGCGTGCCCTCGTAGGCGTCCAGGGCGGACTCCAGTTGCTCGATGGCCGGCAGGTCGAGGTGGTTGGTGGGCTCGTCCAGGACCAGGAGGTTGACGCCCTTGCCCTGCAGGAGGGCGAGGGCGGCGCGGGTGCGCTCGCCCGGGGAGAGGGTGGCGGCGGAGCGCAGGACGTGGTCGGCCTTCAGACCGAACTTGGCCAGGAGGGTGCGGACTTCCGCGGGTTCCGTGTCGGGAACCGCCGCGCAGAAGGCGTCCAGCAGGGACTCCTCGCCGTGGAAGAGCTTGCGGGCCTGGTCGACCTCGCCGATCAGGACTCCTGAGCCGAGCGTGGCCTGTCCCGCGGTCAGGGGGACGCGGCCCAGCAGGGCGCCCAGCAGGGTCGACTTGCCCGCGCCGTTGGCGCCGGTGACCGCCACGCGGTCGGCCCAGTCGATCTGCAGGGAGACCGGGCCGAGGGTGAAGTCGCCGCGTCGTACCTCGGCGTCCCGCAGGGCCGCGACGACCGCGCCGGAGCGCGGGGCCGAGGCGATCTCCATGCGCAGTTCCCACTCCTTGCGCGGCTCCTCGACGACCTCCAGGCGCTCGATCATGCGCTGGGTCTGGCGGGCCTTGGCGGCCTGCTTCTCGCTGGCCTCGCTGCGGAACTTGCGGCCGATCTTGTCGTTGTCGTTGCTCGCCTTGCGGCGGGCGTTCTTGACGCCCTTGTCCATCCAGGAGCGCTGCATCTGCGCCCGGTCCTGGAGGGCGGCGCGCTTGTCGGCGTACTCCTCGTAGTCGTCGCGGGCGTGCCGGCGGGCCACGTCGCGTTCCTCCAGGTAGGCCTCGTAGCCGCCGCCGTAGAGGTTGATCTGCCGCTGGGCGAGGTCGAGTTCGAGGACCTTGGTGACGGTGCGGGTGAGGAACTCGCGGTCGTGGCTGACGACCACCGTGCCGGCGCGCAGGCCGCCGACGAAGCGTTCCAGGCGCTCCAGGCCGTCGAGGTCGAGGTCGTTGGTCGGCTCGTCGAGGAGGAAGACGTCATAGCGCGACAGCAGCAGCGAGGCCAGTCCGGCGCGGGCCGCCTGCCCGCCCGACAGGGACGTCATCGGCTGGTCCAGGTCCACGGCCAGGCCCAGCGAGTCGGCGACCTCCTCGGCCCGCTCGTCGAGGTCGGCGCCGCCCAGGTCCAGCCAGCGCTCCAGGCTCGTCGCGTACGCGTCGTCCGCGCCGGGCGCTTCGTCGACCAGGGCCTGCGTCGCCTCGTCCATCGCCCGCTGGGCCTCGGCGACTCCGGTGCGCCGGGCCAGGAACTCCCGCACGGTCTCGCCCGGGCGCCGCTCGGGCTCCTGCGGGAGGTGACCGACGGTCGCGGTCGGCGGGGACAGCCGCAGCTCGCCCTCCTCCGGCGCCAGCAGCCCGGCGAGCAGGCGCAGCAGCGTGGACTTGCCCGCGCCGTTGGCCCCGACCAGGCCGATCACATCTCCGGGCGCGACGACGAGGTCGAGCCCGCTGAACAGCGAGCGGTCGCCGTGGCCGGCGGCGAGGTTCTTGGCGACGAGGGTGGCGGTCACAGGGAGCGATCCTAATGGCCACGCCGCCTTGCACGCGTCGGCGTTTTACCGGCGCGCAATATCGCCACCGCAGACACGCGACGGCATATCGCGGCACCCCGCGGGGCGGCACCTGGCTGAGCGCTACCGCGCAACCGACTCAACCAGCACACCCCCCGACGTCCGCGCCACCAAGAACGACTCCCCCTTCACCGCCTTCGCATCCAGCGCGATGCGATGCCGACCAGCTTCCAGGATGCCGTCGAACACCTCGTGGACGTGGGTGCGGTACAGCCGGTCGAGGCGGTACGCGGTGAGGCGGACCCGGCAGGGTGAGGTGACCTCGACGCCCGCCTCGCCGTCGGTGGCCACCAGGCGGGTCAGGCGGCGCTGTTCGGCCGGGCTGCGGTCCAGGGCGTGTTCGATCTGCGCGACCAGCAGCGGCACGATCGGCGCGAGCCCGTCGACGTACGCCACGTCGACTCCCGCGTCCGCGAAGGCGCGGCGTACGGCGGCGCGCTGCTCCGCGCCGATCGCCCGGCCGAAGGCGACGGCGCCGTAGGCGCGCAGCTCGTCGGCGGGGACGCCGCCGACGTCATGGGTGATGTCGGCGCCGACGCCGATGGTGCGCAGGGCGGCGGCGAGCTTGGCCAGGAGGGCGACGCGGGCGCCGATGAGGAGCACCCGGCGGCGCGGCGCCTCGGAGTCGCCGTCGAGCAGGGAGCCGAGCGCCGCGCGGTATTCGGCGCCGTGGAAGCGGAAGGGTCCGATGCCGTGGTAGCCGTTGAGCTCCAGGTCGGCGTGTTCGTCGGTCTGCCAGGCGAAGTCCCGCCAGACGTAGTCCTCGCCGTCCTGGTCGATGAGCGCGGTGACGGCGCCGCAGGCGAGGTCCTCGCAGTCCGGGCAGCCGTAGATCACATACCGGCCGCCTGGAAGCGGGGCGTCCGCCTCCAGGAGCAGGCTGCGGACCTGGGCGGTGAAGATGGCGGGCGGGACGTCGGAGGCGAGCGGGGAGACGGCGTCGAGGTCGGAGAGCTGGAACAGCAGCGGGCGTCCGTCGACGATGAAGTCCACGAAGTCCCGGTGCACCTGGTAGTCACCGTTGGCGAGGACTCCACCGGCACGCATCGCCGGTGCCAGGCCGAAGGTCGCGTACTCGGCAGACATGGTGTGAGTATCCCCACGGAAGGACCGATATGAGCGCGGCATGACATATTCCGCTAACGTCCCGGCATGGGGAGCGAACAGGTGGACGATGTCGTGGTGGTCGGCGGCGGTGTCATCGGGCTGACCACGGCCCTCGTCCTGGCCGAACGCGGCGCACGTGTGCGTGTCTGGACGCGGGACCCCGTCGAGGCGACCACCTCGGCGGTTGCGGGGGCGCTTTGGTGGCCGTACCGGATCGAGCCGCGCGCGCTCGCGCGGGCGTGGGCCTTGCGCTCCCTGGATGTGTACGAGGAGCTCGCGGCGCGGAGCGAGCTGACCGGCGTACGCATGGTCGAAGGGGTACTGGGCGAGGCGAGCCTGGACGAGGCGGACGCGTGGGCCACGGCCCGGCTGCCGGGGCTGCGCGCGACGACGGCCGAGGAGTACGCCGGTTCGGGGCTGTGGGCGCGGCTGCCGGTGATCGACATGGCGACTTTTCTGCCGTGGCTGCGGGACCGGTTCCTGAAGGCGGGCGGCGCGATCGAGACGCGGTCGGTGTCCGGCTTCGCGGAGGTCGAGGCGCCGGTCGTGGTCAACTGCACGGGGCTCGGCGCCCGCGAGCTGGTGCCGGACACGTCCGTGCGTCCCGTGCGCGGACAGCTGGTCGTCGTGGAGAACCCAGGTATCCGCACCTGGCTGACCTCGACCGACGCCGACGGGGAGATGGCGTACTTCTTCCCGCAGCCCGGGCGGCTCCTCCTGGGCGGTACCGCGGTCGAGGACGACTGGTCACCGGAGCCGGATCCGGGGGTGGCCGAGGCGATCGTACGGCGGTGTGCGGCGCTGCGGCCGGAGCTGGCGGGGGTGCGGGTGCTGGGGCACCGGGTGGGGCTGCGGCCGGTGCGGGACGCCGTACGGCTGGAGCGTGAACCGCTGCCGGACGGGCGGGTGCTGGTGCACAACTACGGGCATGGCGGGGCGGGTGTGACGGTGGCGTGGGGGTGCGCTCAGGAGGCGGCCGGGCTCGCCTCCTCCTGAGCGCGCGCACCGGTCAGCCGTGGTCGTGTCCCAGGGGGTCGCCCTCGGTGTCCGTGCCGGCGCCCGGGCCGACCCTGATCTCGAAGTCGCCGTCGTACCTCTTGTGGCCCTCGATCACGGCGAGTTCGACGGCCTCGGAGCCCATCTCGCCGCGCACGATGACCGGGTCCTTGCGCAGATCGCGCATGAGGGCGACGCACATGCCGATCATCACGAGGACGAAGGGCGCGGCGGCCAGGATCGTGAGGTTCTGCAGGCCGGTGAGCGCGTCGCCCTGGCCGCTGCCGACGAGCAGCATGATGGCGGCGACGGCACCGGTGACCACGCCCCAGAACACGACGACGAAGCGGCCGGGTTCGAGAGCGCCCTTCTGGGAGAGCGTGCCCATCACGATGGAGGCGGCGTCGGCTCCCGAGACGAAGAAGATGCCGACCAGGATCATCACGAGCAGGCTGGTGACGGTGGCGATGGGGAACTCCTGGAGGAGGCCGAAGAGTTGACCCTCGGGGGTGTCCTCGCCGCCGAGCCCGCCCCCCTCCTTCAGCTTCATCCCCGTGCCGCCGAAGATCGCGAACCAGACGAGGCTGACGGTGCTGGGCACGAGGATGACGCCGCCGACGAACTGCCGGATGGTACGGCCGCGGCTGATCCGGGCGATGAACATGCCGACGAAGGGCGTCCAGGAGATCCACCAGGCCCAGTAGAAGACGGTCCAGCTGCCCAGCCAGTCCGCGACGCCCTCGCCGCCGCTGGCCTCGGTGCGGCCGGCGAGCTGGGGCAGGTCGCCGAGGTAGGCGAAGATCGACGTGGGCAGCAGGTCGAGCACGATGATCGTGGGGCCCGCGATGAACACGAAGAGCGCGAGGATCAGGGCCAGCACCATGTTGGTGTTGGACAGCCACTGGATGCCCCGCTCGATGCCGGAGACGGCCGAGAGCACGAAGGCCAGGGTCAGCACGGCGATGATCGAGACGAGCAGGCCGGTGCCCACGTCGTCCATCCAGTCCAGCTCCTGGAAGCCGGAGCCGATCTGGAGCGCGCCGAGGCCGAGTGAGGCCGCGGAGCCGAAGACCGTGGCGATGATCGCGAGGATGTCGATCACCCGTCCCCCGACGCCGTTCGCGTGCTTCTCCCCGATCAGCGGGGTGAAGACCGCGCTGATGGTCTGGCGCCGGCGTTTGCGGAAGGTGCTGTAGGCGATGCCGAGACCGACCACCGCGTAGATCGCCCAGGGGTGCAGCGTCCAGTGGAAGAGGGTGGTGGCCATCGCCGTCTCCATGCGTTCGCCGGAGTTGGCGGGGTTCGTGCCCGGAGGCGGGGCCGTGTAGTGCGAGAGCGGTTCGCTCACGCCGTAGAACATCAGGCCGATGCCCATGCCGGCGCTGAACATCATCGCCACCCAGGACACCGTCTTGAACTCGGGTTCCTCGCCCTCGGCGCCCAGGTGGATACGGCCGTAGCGGCTGATCGCGAGCCACAGCGCGAAGACGACGAAACACGAGGCGGCGAGCATGAAAGCCCAGCCGCCGTTGTGGAGCAGGCCGTTCAGCATCTTCGTGGACACGCTCTCCAGCGAGTCCGTGGCCGCCCAGCCCCAGATCACGAAGGCCACGGTGATGGCCGCGGTGACGCCGAACACCACTCGGTCCGTGCTGGGGTGGCCGGAAACGTCCGTGGGACCCTCCCGGCCACCTCTCTTCTTGAGATCCTCAGTCATCTGCGGCACCTTCCCCGGTGAACGGTGGATACGCCGGTTCCACGTCGTCTCCCAGGACCTACCACAGATCCCGTCGATCTCGGCCGTTTCAGCAGTCGGTGTCGGGCTCACCTGCCGTGAGGTGATAGGGGGCCCGCTCGTCGAGGAGCAGCGGGACGAGGGCGCGCAGGGACTGGCGCAGCGGGACGTAGGTGCCGCGGGTCTTCACTCCGTGCAGCGCCAGTTCGTCCTTGACCTGCGTGTACTGGTCGGTCGTGAGCCGGTACCCGCAGGGCGGGTCCTGGATCACCTCGGCAGGCTCGGGCGGGTCGTTGTCGGCGCCGCCGAGGTAGGCGGGTCCGGTGTCGGCGTAGCCGGCGAGCCGGGCCGTGTCGGTCGCCGCCTCGATCCGGCCACGGCGGGCGTCGGCGAACTCGAACAGGCCGTCCAGCGCCACGAGTTGGGAGCTCACCCGGCGCCGGTTGTTCAGCGCCTCATCGGCCTTCTCCTCCTCGGTGAGCGGGTCGACGCGGCTCTCGATGAGCAGGCCCACCGAGTGCTTGATGCCGGACATGTTCCGCAGGATGCGTTCCTGGCCGTCGCCGGCGACCTGCCGGATCGGCTCGCCCGTGACCGGGTCGGTCCAGATGCCGTAGGTGCCGGTCGAGTAGCCGGCGCCCGTGGCGGCAGGGCGTACGTACGACTGGGACAGGGCTTGGGCCTCGTCGTGGACGTGCCCGTCCGTGTTGAGGTTGCGCGGCCACAGGTCGAACAGGTCCTTGTCGTAGTACGGGGGTGTGGCGCCGTACTCGTGCAGGTCGTAGACCACGTCGGGGCGCTGGTCACGGATGACGGCGGCCATGGCGCGGCCCTCGGCGGTCTGCAGGGCGATGTGGTCGCGGTTGATGTCCACGCCGTCGCTGTTGCCGCGGGTGTCGGCGACCCGGCCGTCGGGGTTGGCGGTGGGCACGACCAGGAGGGTGGTGCGCTCCAGGAAGCGCCGGGTCTGCCGGTCCTTCGCGTACGCCAGGTCGCGGACGGTGGACAGACAGGCCTCGCGGCCGGACGGTTCGTCGCCGTGCTGGCTGCAGATGAGCAGCACCTTGTTCGGGGTGGGGCCGGTGCCGATGCGGACCAGTTGGAGCGGGCGGCCCTGTTTGGTCGTACCGATGCGGGCGATGGAGACCCGGTCGGCGGCCTTGTCGACGGCGGTGAGGAAGGCCTGCTCCTCGGATTCCCCGGTCCATCTGGCGCCGTTCGACTGCTCGAAGCCGGTGCGGGGCGGGGTGTCGGCGGCGTGGGCCGGTACGGCGACGAGGGATGCGGCGAGGGCCGTCGCGACGAGGGTGACGGTTCGGATGCGGGTCACTGGCCTCCCTCCGGGATGCGGTGGGTGCTGCGGGGTGCGGTGGTCACGCCGTCGAGCGGCGCGGTCTCGGGAGCTGCGGACACGGAGCCCGCCGTGGCACGGGCGAACGCGGGTGCGCCGCCGACCAGCGGGACGCGGGCCTTCGTACGGGAGAGGTCGAGCGTGAGGGTCGGCGTGGTCGACGGAGGATCGATCAGGTCCTTGTCCGTGCCCGCGATGATCAGGGCGAGGCGGTGGCCCGCCGGGACCACGTGGTCGGTGGCTGCCAGGTCGAGGGTGATGGTGTAAGGCTTGCCCGGCGTCAGCGGTACGCCCTGCAGATCGGAGGCGTAGTTCCCCAGGTCGGCCCAGCCCCGGCTGACGACCGTGTAGTCGACGTCGGCGGTCTTGGCCTTCGTCTCCTTGAAGCAGGCGCTGTCGCCGGTGGTGCTGACGCCCCAGCAGGTGCGGTCGGTGAGCGTGGTGATGCCCTCGCCGCTGGTCGCGTAGTCGCGGATGGTGTCGGGGCCCAGGTCGACCAGGACGGCGGAGAGGTGGGCCGTCGAGGTGGTCGGGGTCGCGGTGACGGTGACCTCGGAGGAGCCGGACAGGCGCAGGTCGCGGGTGAGCGGCTTGGTCACGAAGCCCGCCTTGTCGGGGGTGGGCGTGTCGATGTGTGCGGCCCAGTCGGTCTCGCTGTGCCGCGGGTCGTCGGTGAAGGTCTCGGTGCCGTTGCCCTTGCCGAGGCCGAGGGTGCCGACGCCGGCCTGGGTGCCCTTGGCAGGGCGCAGGGTGGTGGTGTCGGTGCCGCGCGGCGGCCAGACCTTGGAGGTGACCCACTGGTCGGGGTGACGCTCGATGTCTGCCATCGGCTCGCGGTCGATGCCGTTGTCGTAGCCGAGGAGTTCGTGGTCGAACCAGCGGTGCAGGGTCTCCACCCATGCGGCGCGGCGGAAGTCGAAGGGGTCGACGTGGCCGGTCTGGGAGAGCCAGATCTTGCGCTCGACGCCGTTCTCGGCGAGGGCGTCCCACCACTGGCCGACGTGCTTCATGCGGACGTTGAGGTCCTGCATGCCGTGGATCAGGAATACGCTCGCCCTGACCTTGTGCGCGTCCTTCACGTAGTCGCGCTCGGTCCACAGCGGCGTCCAGTCGCCGGTGCGCGGGGCCCCGTCGACGAGCGTCTGCTGGACAGCGCCGCACTTGGCGCGGGCGTCGGGGCTGTTCACGTAGTCGGAGAGCCAGTCGGGGCCGGAGTCGTACAGCGGGGCGCCCTGCTGGAAGTAGTAGTCGTACCAGGAGGAGATGGCGCTGATCGGGACGATGGTCCTCAGGCCCTCGACCCCGGTGGCGGCGACGCCGTTGGCTATGGTGCCGTCCCAGCTCTTGCCGATCATGCCGGTGCGGCCGTTGGTCCAGTTCGCCTTGGCCTTGGTGGTGCCGGTGCGGGTGGTGTACCCCTTGGCGCGGCCGTTCAGCCAGTCGACGACGGCCTTCGCGGAGAGGATGTCGGAGCGGCCGCCGACGTCCACGCAGCCGTCGGAGCGGTTGGTGCCGGCGAGGTCGACGCCGACGAAGGCGTAGCCGCGGGGCACGAAGTAGTTGTCGTAGAACAGCGGCATCTGGACGACGTCGCCGTTCGCGTCGTACGTCTTCTTCTGGCCCTCGTTGCCTCGCCCGCAGCAGGAGTAGTACGGGCTGGCGTCCATGATGACGGGGATCTTGCGGCCCTGCTGGGCCGTTTCGCGGGGCCGGACGATGTCGACGGCGACTCGGTCGGTCTTTCCGTCGCGGTCGTGGTCGAGTCCGGTGTCCACCCATACGGCCTCGCGGATGGCGTTCTCGTACGAGTAGACGGGTCTGCTCTCCCGGGGGGCGGCGTGTGCCGCGGCGGGAGTCAGGAACGTGGCCGTGAGGGCGGCGGTGGCCACCGCCGCGAGCGGTCTCCAGATCGTGAAGCGCGTGCGTATCGGCATGCGCGGACGGTACATCGGCCAACTCCCGCGCAGAAGGGGGTGACTGATGACCCATGAGCTCCCGGGTGGCCGATAAACGCCCGTGGGGCGGGTCGGCTCATGTCGGCCGAATGGCGATCGTGTGACAGCAGTGGTCATGGACACATCGGGGACACAGGTGGTGAATAAGCTGCGGACAGACTTCGGGCCCCTACGACTTGGAGCTTTCGTGCACCGCAGAATCATGGCGCCGGGCGCACTCGCAGCCGCCTCTTTGATGCTGGTGATCCCGGCGTCGGCCGCGAGCCACTCCCCCGGCGCTCCGGGCATCGGCGACCCCTACTACCCGGCCTACGGCAACGGCGGATACGACGTCTCCCACTACGACCTGCGGCTGAAGTACCAGCCGGCCACGGACGAGTTGGAGGGTACGGCGACCCTGCTGGCCAAGACCACGCAGGACCTGTCCCGCTTCAACATGGACTTTCTGCTGGACGTCAGCGAGGTCCGGGTCAACGGCGCGAAGGCGTCGTTCGCGACGTCGGGCGAGCACGAGTTGGAGATCACGCCGAGGACTCCGCTGGCCAAGGGCACGGACGTCACGGTGGTCGTGCGCTACCGAGGGGTGCCGTCGTCGAAGAAGGCGTACGGCTTCACCAGTTGGCACCGCACCCCGGACGGCGGTGTCGGGGCGAACGAGCCCGAGGCCGCCTGGTGGTGGTTCCCGAGCAACGACCACCCGCTCGACAAGGCGACGTACGACGTCTCGGTGCTGGTCCCGGACGGCACCCAGGCCATCTCCAACGGCACGCTGCAGTCGACGAGTTCACGGCTGGGCTGGACCCGCTACAACTGGCGCTCGAACAAGCCTCAGGCGACGTATCTCGCCACGCTCGCGGTCGGCAGGTTCGACGTGACCACGGGGACGAGCGAGAGCGGTATTCCGGTCATCAACGCCTACAGCAAGGACCTGGGCGACCACTACGGCGCCGCGCGGGCGAGTATCGAGCGCACCGGGGAGATCGCCGACTGGCTGACCGGGTACTTCGGGCCGTACCCCTACAACGCGCTCGGCGGGTATGTGCCGAACACGGACACCGGGTACGCGCTGGAGACGCAGACCCGGCCGTTCTACAGCCCGGCGAACTTCGCGAACGGGACGAACACCTCCGTCGTCGTCCATGAGCTCGCCCACCAGTGGTACGGCGACCTGGTGTCCGTCAAGGACTGGAAGGACATCTGGATCAACGAGGGCTTCGCGCGGTACGCGCAGTGGTTGTGGTCGGAGCACGAGGGTGAGGGGACGGCGCAGGAGATCGCCGACTACGTGTATGCCTCGCGTGCGGCCGGCGATGCCTTCTGGAAGGTGCGGCCCGGTGACCCCGGGCCGGAGAACCAGTTCCACATCGCGGTCTACGACCGGGGCGCGCTGGCGCTGCAGGCGCTGCGCAACGAGATCGGGGACGACGCGTTCTTCGCCATCCTCAAGGGCTGGACGCAGAAGTACGCCTACGGCAACGCCTCGGTGGCCGACTTCCAGCGGTACGCCGAGGAGGTGTCCGGGAAGCCGCTGGCGGCGCTCTTCGACACGTGGCTGTTCCAGCCGTCGAAGCCGGACGCTCCGGCGGCGCGCAGTGCGTCCATCGCCAGGTCTGCCGAGGCCCCGGTGCAGCCGAAGTCCTGGAAGAAGATCGCGGCTACGAACGGGGTGCACGACCACGGGCACGACCACGACCACGGGCACGAGGGCGAGGGCGAGCACTGACGGCCTAGGGACCTCGGGGCCCAGGGGCACACGAGGCCTAGAGGGGCCAGAGGGTCCCTAGACGGCCTCGAACGAGGCCGCGCGATCGAGGAGTTCACCCCGGCCTATGGTGTCCGTCTGCGTCGACGGCACCGTGCAGGCGTGGGCGCCGGCCACCGCGCCGTACAGAGCGCATCGGTGCGGTGGCTCGCCGGACAGCATGCCGTAGAGGTAGGCGGCCGCGAAGGCGTCGCCGGCTCCGTTGGAATCGACCACCGGCGCCGGCGGGGCCACGGTGGGAACGTGCGTGAGCACGCCGTCGGTCAGGAGGTACGCGCCCTCGGCTCCGGCGGTGGCGATGATCACCTCGGCCCTCCCCCGCTCGGCGATGCGGCGCATGGTCCGCTCCGGGTCCGTCAGGGCGGCCGCGGAGAGGAACACCACGTCGGCCGTGTACGCGAACGGCTCGTGGTACGGATTCTCGCCGTCCCAGTTGTGGAGGTCGGTGGAGAGGGTGACGCCGGCCTCGCGGAGGGCGGGCAGGGCGTGGGCGCAGGGGTGTGTGATCGACACATGCGCGTGCCGGGCGGCCCCCGCGAGGGCCCGCAGCGTGTCTTCGGGGAACCGGTCGTCCGCGTGTGCCCTGCTGGTGTCGTACAGGGACAGCCGCCGTCCGTCCGGCCCGACCAGGTTGACGGCGCGCTTGGTGCCGGCGGGCTGCGGGATCGCGGTCAGGGGGATGCCGTGTTCGCGATGCAGGGTTCGGACGAGGTCGCCCTCGGGGTCGTCGCCGAGGAAGTCGAGGTGGTGGGTGCGCAGGCCCAGGCCGCTCAGCGCGGCGGCCACGAAATCGCCGGTCTGACCGGCGCGGGCGCGGATCCCACTGTCGATCATGTAGCTGTCGGCGTACGGGAGGGGCAGCTCGGGGACGTACACGATGGTGTCCACGCCGGCACCCCCCAGCACGAGGACGTCGATGTCGCGACTCAACTTGCGCTCCCCCCATGGTCGTAGACGGTGACGGCGATCCCCTTTCGCACCAGCCGCTCGGTGATCAACGGCTCGACACGGGACCACTTGCCGCCGGCCAACCCGCACCCTATCCGGGGCATGTGCACCGACGCGCCAAGCTCCGTGGCCTTGTCGGCCAGCCTCCCCAGCGCCGCGTCGATCGCCTCGTACCGGACCGGGACACCCTTGCTGCCCGTGCGTATCCCCCGTTGCCCGATCAGGTTCGCCACCCATACATACGGCTCGACCTGCACGAACTGGGCGGCGCCCAACCCGAAGTCGTTCGACGCGCGGTCGCGGTGCCAAGCCCGGTAGGCAGCCTCCGGCTGTGGCCAGCGGTGCGACACCGCCAGGACGAAGCCCTTTCCCCATCCCCCGATGTCGTTGCAGACATGGGCGATCACCTTGACGCCCTTCACCGACGGAACGGTGGCGTCACCCCGGACATACGTGATCTCCGACATGACCAAGGGTCTCTGGGTGTTGGCTGGTCAGCGGGGTTTCCTGGGTTGATGCGGTGAGTGAGTTCCCCCTAGTCCGTCTTGGCTCGTCTTAGTTCGCCTCAGCTCGCAAGATCCATCTCCCATCCGTCTCCCATGGGAAACAGAAGACCCCCCGACGCTCACGCAGTCAGGGGGTCCACTGTCCGGGGGACCAGGGTGGGGCCGCCACCCGGGGAGGATGACCGCCGCCCCACCCTGGCCACCCTGCCTAACGGGTGAACCGTGAACATGTCACGGTCACAGGTGTCACTCGATTGGGCGAGCTTGAGCACGGAACGATCGGAAAAGGGCAGAGACCGCCCGCCCATCGCCGAGGGGGTGCTCGCGACGGACGGGCGGCCGTACCGGCTGCAGGCACGGGCCTGCGGCCGGGCAGGTGAGGGGGGTGGCCGTCCGGGCGCCACTCAGGGGCGCCGTAATTCGAACTCACATGCGGGTGGCATATGCGTATCCGATCACACGTTGATGCGATCTCGCTACACGCTGTCGAGTTTTAGTTGATCGCGGCCTGCATATATCTGTCTAGTTCCCAGGTCGGGGAGATTTACCACAGCTGGTAAAGACTTTCCTTCAAGATCGTTCCAGCGTGGGCGGGTGCCCCTCGACCCCATGCCCGACTGGGTAGCCCCCCGCCGCCGGGCCATCGGGGAACACATCCGCACGACCCGCCGCGCCGCACGCCTCTCCCAGATACAGCTCGGGGAACGCGTCGGCCGCGACCACAAGACGATCCACCGCTGGGAGTCCGCGGTCACCGATCCGAGCCTCACTGACCTGCTCCTCCTGGCTGACGCTCTCGGCGTGCCTCTCGCAGAACTCGTGCAGTGACCCGCCGCCGGCGACAGGGGGACGATCGACGGCGGGCCACCGGGCCGCCTCGGGGGACTTAGCGGCCGTTCATCCCGTCACCGGCGCGATCGGCGCCGCACCGGTGACGGGGGTCTACCACCACTCGGTGCGCGCGTAGACGTCCTTATGCCCACCTGAGGGATGCGGCGGCCAGGTGCAACGGCCGGGCCCGTTCGGGTTCCGCGCCCAGCAATAGCCAGCCGCGCGGCCGGCGGCCAGCGACGCCTGGTCCTGGGCCGCCGAGGCGGCGGCAGTACGGTGCTGGGTCGGCGTATTCACGGGGTCCTCCTGTCGGGGTGGGTAGAGATCTATGGCCAGCCGGGGGAGGCTGGAGGGCGCGGACGTCCGGGGCAGCACTAAGTGAGGCAGCAGCGTGCGCAGCTCTCAGCGCTGGCGCTGCAGGGAGTGGCCGCGCCGGGCTTGCTGGTACTCGGCCGCCAGGCGGTCGCTTTCCTCGCAGGGAAGGTTCGAGTTCGCTCCGTGCTCGTCGACCGTCGCGCAGGTGGGGCATGTCAGGTGGTGGTCGCTCATGCGCTGGAACGCCACCTCCTTCGCCGCCTTCTCGCGGAGGCCGAGGTGCTCGTAGTGGTCGCACAGGGCGTTCAGGGCGCGGGCCAGGCGGCGGGCGTGCCCGAGGGGGCCGCCGCTCCTGTGGCTGGGCTTGGCTTCCAGCCTGCTGCGGGCTTCCCACACGCACCCGAGGACTGTGGCGCGTTGAGCGGTGCCCGGGGTGAGCTTCCTGCCGCCCTGCTCCACCTTCGGGGCCAGCAGTGCGATGTGCTCGCGCATCTGGAGGGTGAGCGTGTCGACTTCGGCGTCACCCGGGGGCAGCGCCTCGGACACCGCATCTGGTTCAAGGAGCCGGTTCACGGGTTCGCGCATGGTGGCGATGTCTACGGGCAGCGTGGACGGGTCGTGTGTCGGTGCCATCTCACGCCACCGCCTTCGTCTGGCATCCGCAGCTGACGATCGTCCACTCACGGCCGTCGTCGCCGACCGTGACCGTGCCAGCGGGTGTCAGGTCCTTGGCGACAGCGCCGCAGCCCCAGCATGCTCGGCCGTGCAGTCGTGCGATGCTCACCGGCCCGTCCACGCGGACCGGCGAGGCGATGCTGGTGTCGCTCATGCCCGTTCCTATCTGCCTGTTTGTGCGGACAGACAGATCATGGGCCGCAGCAAGGGCCACAAGGGACACAGCTTGTGTCCCCTTGTGTCCCCTGGCCGGGTGGGTCAGATGGCGCCGACCCACTCAGCAAATGCGGTAAGGGTCTCGGCGTCTGCTCGCTTCAGACGGCGCAGGGTCGCGGCGGTGTCACGCGCCCAGGGGTGCTCGCGGGTGTGCTGCGGGGCGATCAGCCGGGCAACCTTCAGGGACTCAAAGGAGTCGTCGGCCAGCCCTGCCCAGAGCTGAGCACGCGCCAGTTCGATCCAGAACCCGGACTGCCGTTCCGCAGGCAGGTCAGATGGTGGTGTCCACTCGCGGGCCACGTCGAGGGCGCGGGAGACGTGGTCGCTGCCCAAGCTGACTGCCACCGACACTTCATGGGCGCGGACCGAGTCCGGGCCGAATGCCGTCCCCAGGTATTTGCCCTCGGGGATTCGGTCGCCGAGGCGGCGCGCCTCGTCGAGGTGGAGGTCTGCCGCGTCTCCATCCCCTGCCCGGCCGGCGATGACCGCCGCCCGCATGTGCAGCGCGCCAAGAGATGCGATCGCTTCCCGGCCTCTGGGGCTGGGACTCGCATCGATCGCGTTTTGGAGGGCTCGCAGTCCAGCTGTGTGGGCGCGGGCAGCGAAGAACGTCTCCGTGCGTACGTAGGCGGCGGTCGCTTCGGTGAGGGGGTCTTCGGACTGCAGGGCGGCCCATCGCATCAGCTCGACCAGCCGGGCGGACAGGTCGTGATGGCCGTACTTGAAGGCGGTGGCGTCCGCGGTGCGGGCGGTGGAGGCCAGGAGTTGGGCGGCCCGGTGGCGTTGGGCTCCCGTGCTGTGGTGCAGGGTGCGCAGAGTCTGGTCGAGCAGGGTGGGGATGTGTTTGGCGATGAGTGCGTACTGGGCGCCGAGGCGCCAGTTGACTGCCTCGTGGACGGCGCTGTGGAGCTCGTCGAGAGGTACAGCGGGTGGGTCTGTGGGGATGTCGTAGGCGGCGATCGCCGCGCTGATGGAGGGGATCGCGGCGTGCACGCGGCTCTCGGTGCGGGTGTTGCCGCTGACGATGTGGCTGGGGTCTACGGCGAGGGCGGCGGCGATGGAGTCGAGGGCGTCGTCGCTCGGTGTCCTGGCTCCACGCTCGATGGCTTTGATCGTGGAAAGGGAGAGGAAGGCGGCGCAGGCGAGCTCGGCCTGCGTGAGCCGGCGGGCACGCCGGATGGTGGCGATGCTTTTACCGACATCGCGGGTGCTGGAGGCGGGCATACTGGTTCCCCGTTCGGTGCGTCCACTCCGAACCGTACCCGCGCCGTGACAGCACTGGTACGCGAACGGCCCCGCCTGCATCTCGCAGGTGGGGCCGTGTCGTTGACGCTCAGTCTGCGACGATCGCGGTGAGCTGGGTGAGGCTGTCGATCCGCCAGTCCGCGGCGGCCGCGACCTCCGGATCGTCGGCCCACAGATGGCCCCACGGGCCGCGGCGGATGTGTGCCGCGCGCAGGCCTGCTGCCTTCGCTGGGAACACGTCGTTGGCCGGATGGTCGCCCACGTACAGGGTCCGGCTGGGCTCGGTCTGCGCCACACCCAGCACTCGCTGGAAGAACTCCGGCTGTGGTTTGGCCACCCCCCACTCTCCCGAGGTGACGACCAGGTCCGCGGGGAGGTCGAGGCGGCGCAGCAACTTGCTGGCGCGGGCGGTCTGGTTTCCGGCGATGACGATGCGGACACCGGCTTCTCGCAGCGCTGAGAGGGCGGGGCGGACGTCGTCGTACAGGTCCGTCTCGTCCAGGCGCTCGCCCCGGCCTGCGGCCTCCATCGCGGCGCGTTCAGCGGCGACGTCGATGTCGGGCCGGACGAGGCGTAGGGCGTCGGCGTTGTCGCGTCCTTGGGCGACGACGGCGCCGACGAGGGCGGACACGGTGTGGCGGGGGATGGTGAGCCAGTCTGCCCATGTGGCCCAGTAGCGGTCGTCTCGGGTGATGGTTTCGCCGATGTCGAACACGATGCTTTCGATCACTCAGAAAAGCCTACGGGGCATGCGTGTTTCGGGGACCTGGTCGATACGCTGAGGGCATGTCCCCCAACTCTCTGGCCCCTGGGCCCGTGCGGCCTGCTGCGGTCGTGAATGAGGACATTCGTGCCTTGTGGCCGCATCCGACGGTGCGGCTTACGGATGAGCAGCGAGCGGAGTATGAGCGGCTCGTCGCGGAGTGGGCGGCGGCCGTACGGAGCGAGGTCGTCGAGGCCGCGTGATGCCGCGACCGCTCACCCCAGGAGGGCTCAGCGCTTACGTCGCGGGCCCAGGTGTTGGCGTCCGCATGGGCATACGGGGCGACGCCGCCTCGCGCGGTCCGACCGATGGTGGACGCGCAGCCGGTAAAGCAGGGTCGAGAGCATCCAGGAACTGTAGCGTCACGCGTACTGGCGGCGCTGCGGATCCAACGCCCCGGCGCCCAACACCCCACCATCCGACGGCTTCGGGCTCGGCTCCGGCTCGACCGGATCGCAGGTGTAGCGCGGGTTGTCCGGGTCGAAGTCGCTGACACGGCGGCACGTGTACTCCGTCCCCTTGTACGTCCACGTCCAGCTCGCAGGCGGCTGGCCCGGCGCCCCGTCCCGCCCGTCGACGCCGTCCTTCCCGTCCTGGCCCGGGACGCCGGTCGCGTCCTGGCCGGGAGTCCCCGGCGGTCCGGTCACCGTGGCGCCTGGAGGGCCGGACGGGCCCGGGCTCGGTGTGATCGTCGGTGCGGGCTTCCCCGGTTCGCCTTGCTCGCCCTTCTCCCCTTGCTTGCCCTGAGGTCCGGGCGGCCCTGTCACTGATGCGCCCGGCTCGCCGCGCGATCCCGGAGGTCCGGCCACCGGCGTCGCCCCCAGTCCCTCCACCTGCCGGGCTAGGGCGTCCCGCGCCGCGGACTCCGCCCGCAGCTCCCGGGACATGTCCACCACCAGCACAGCAAGAGCAGCCAGCAGCCCGAGGGCGAGCACGCCCGTCACCGCGCCGAGCCACTCCGCGCGCGGCAGCTTCATTCGCTGGCGTCTCTTGTGCGTGGTCGTCATTTCGCCACCACCGCCCACACTGCGATTGCTGCCGAGAGCAGGCCCATCAGGATCGGCACGATCATTTGGTAGAGGCGGGCTTGCCGTTCTCGTTCGCGCCGGTCTCGTTCGTCGCGCTGGTATTGCTCGAACGCGTTCTGCAGGCCGGCATTTGCGTCCCGTTCCTTTTGGAGTTCCTGGCCGAGCGCGTTGATGCGTTGGTCGGTGTAGGCGGACTGGAGGGCGTACACCTCGGTGCTCACGACTTTGTCGAGGCGGGAGTTGATGCCCTGCCCCATGGCCTGGATCTCCTGACGGAGGGCGTTGACGGTGCGCCCGAGTTCGCCTACGGACAGGTCGTCGGGCACTCTCGCCTCCGATCGCCAGGTCATCTCGAACGGCAGTGTGCACTGATGTATGGCGAGTTCGTTCCGGTCGCAACTGTCACAGCATCACCGCTGCATAATGAATTTCAGCCGCCCGGCCAACTGAATGCGAGGCGCTCACATGCAGCAGCAGACCGTACGCCGCCCCGGACGCCCGAGAGACCCCAACGTCATCGCCCGCGACGAGGCCATCTTCCAGCTCATCGCCGACGGGCACGCCACCCGCGCTGAACTCGCCGCACGCACCGGACTCGACCGGGCGCTTGTACAACTCGCCTGCCAGCGCCTGCACAGGGCGGGCCGGATCCGGCAGTGCCTCGCGAACGGGGCGGTGTCCTGGTCCGTCGCCGACGGCACGCCCTGCTCCTGAGGCGGCGTCCGTGAGCATCGTCGAGTACTTCTCCGCCGAAGACGTCGCGTGGCAGAACAATGCCCCCTGTGCCACCGCTGACTTCGACTTCATTCCCGACACCGAAACCGACGAGGAGGCAGCGACCGCCGAGGAGCGCTGGTGCCGTACCTGCCCGGCCCGCACCCGCTGCCTGGCGTGGGCGATGCTCCACCGCGCCGAGGGGTACTGGGGCGGCACGACCACCTACCAGCGTGACCAGCTGCGGCGTGTTCGCACGCGGGCGAAGTGCCCGATCTGCCAGGCGACCGAGCTGGTGTACGCGGATCCGCACGAGCTGTGCCTCGCCTGCGGGGTCTCCTGGATCCGGGACGTGCGTGAGGAGCCGATCGCCGCTACGCCGCTACCGCAGACCGCCGCGTAGCCTGCTGCTCCTCGTACGCTCGCGTCCAGGCGTCCATCCACCGCCAGCTGTGGTCGCGCAGCCGCAGCTGCGCGGCGACCGCACGCCCCTTCTCCGACAACTCCTGCCGCAGCGCCGCAGACTCGCGCAGCCGCTTCAGCTCCCGGTACCACGTACGCGGCCGGTCAGCGAGAACGCCCGCGCCCAGCTCGTGCAGGCGCCGGTACTCGGCCCGCGGTGACGCCACCCACGGCACCCCGCACGCCGACATTTCCAGCGGCTTCAGCCACGACTTCGCCGCGTTGAACTTCGTGTCCGCGAGCGGCGCCATACCCACGCCGATCGACGCGACCGCAGTCGGCCACTCGTTAATCGGTACCGCCCCGCCCGGAGGGTCCGCCGCCAGTCCGAACGCCCGGCCAGCGCCCGTCGAGACGCCGCGCATGACGAACTCGGCGCCCTCGTCGACGAGCCGGGCGATCGCGCCGCCGACCGACTCCGGGTCGTTGGGGTGGGAGTGGAACGAGCCGGGCCAGCCCACCGTGTCCGAGTCCGTACGAGGCAGCCCGTAGTACATGTCGGGCAGGTAGTTGGGCAGCACTGCGCCTCGGCCGTGCCGGGCGTACACGTCCAGCAGCGCGGGCGTGGACACCGTGACGAGCGAGGCGTTGCGGCAGGCGAGGGCGAGGTTGTGCCAGGAGTGGAGTCCGGCGCCGGGCCGGTGGACGGCCCACGCCGGGTTCGATGGGTGGATGGAGGAGAGGTCGTCGTCCACGTCGATGACGACGGTGATGCCCTTGGCGCGCATGACGCCGACGGCCTGGGCCATGTAGGCGTGGGTGACGCGCTGCATGACGACGACGTCGGCGTCGACGAGGACGTCCTTGACGGTGTCGCCGTCCATGACGACACGGACGCGGCGGTCGCGGGCGCCGACGACTTCGACGTCGTGCCCGGCTGCGGCGAGGTGCTGGCCGGGCCAGATCATCCTGAACGAGCCGCAGCCGTAGGAGTCGGAGGGGTAGACGACGACCCTCACGCGCCAGTCTCCTTGCGGGCCGTGCGGGCTTGGCGTGGCGCCTTCTCCAGGGCCTCGACGCGGGCGGTGAGTTCCTCCACCTGCTGGCGCAGCTGCGCGAGTTCCGTGTCGGCGGCGGCCGGCGTGGCGTCGGGGTCGGCGCCGGTGAGAGCTGCTGCCTCCTCGCGGGCGAGGCGGCGGATGCGGGCATCGAGGGCGCTCACGCTACGGCTCCCTTCGGGGATACCTGGCCCCGGGTGATGAACATGAGGACAGCGAGGACAGCGCCGTTGACGGCGGCCGTGGTGGTGGGCGCCACTTCGTAGCCGAACGCGGCCACGGCCGAGGCGAGGGTGGCGACGAGGGTGGTGAATGCCTGGACGGCGATCGGCCGGGTGAGGGCTGCCGCGATGGCGCCGAGGATCGCGGAGACGCCAGCGACAGCCCAGCCCGCCTCCTCCGCGGTGAGGCCCACGTTGAATGTGACGATGAGGCCGAGTACGGCTGACAGGGTGTTCATCCAGAGAGCGGGCTCGCGCCCGAGGATGGTCTTCATGGGGCAGTTCTCCTCTTACTGGGCGAGTCGTGCGGCGAGCAAGTCGGCGACCTTGGCGGCGAGGGCGTCCAGGTCGACGCCGCCGACGGCGAGGCTGTCGACCTTGGTCTGAAGCGCAGCCACGGACGTCTCCAGTCCCCGTACGAGGCGCCGCGTCTCGCGGCCCACGACGTTCGGGGAGTGAACGGCGTACGCGAACGACCACTTCGTGTTGCCCTCGTGCCAGTCGGCGTTCTCGTCGGGCGGGGCAACCGCGTTGATGATGTCAGCCGCGAAAATCTTGTCGCGGACCTTGTCGGCGATCTTGTCCATCTCGGCCTCAGTCAGGGCCACGTCTTCCTCCTCGGGGGTCTGGCCGGTGGCCCGGGCGACAATGCCCGGGAACACGACCTCTCGGAACTGCTTGATGCGGGCGGCGCCGGGGCAGGCGGTGCCGTTCGTCGACCACTGCGGGAACATCGAGTGGTAGCCGAAGCCCCAGTCGCTGTGGCTGCGGCAGATCCGCAGCGGGATGCCGTGCCGCTGGTGCAGCCACACGCCGAGCTTGATGAGCTCCTCGACCTGCGCGTCCGTCCACGGGTCGGAGGCCTTCGTGTTGGAGGCCGTCTCGATGGACACTGCCCCGGTGCCGTCCGCACGTCGGTTGGCGCCGGCGTTGGCGTCCGCGCGGGTCTCGGTGCCGATGTACTGGCCGAGGGAGCCGTCGTAGTCCAGGCCGAAGTGCGACTCCAGCGAGGTGCTGTCGCGCCAGTAGGCGTAGATGCGCCGCTCGTCCCACGGGGCGACCACCGAGTGGACGATGAGCTGCGTCGGCCGGATCGCGGGCTGTGCGTCGGACTCGGGCTGCAGTTCCATCTTGCTCGCGTTGGGATACCAGGCCATGGTGCACGCTCCTTCAGAAGGGGACGACGACGATGCGGCGGGACAGGAACGTGCCGGTGCCAGACGCCACCCGGTATTTCGCGGTGAAAGTGTTCGCGCCGGGCGTCAGGTCGTCGTGCCAGGCCACCCCGGACGTGATGATCCCGGTGCCAGCTGTGCCGAACACGCCGATCCCTCGGTTGTCCGCCGCCGCGATCGTCGTGGCGCCGCTGACGTCGTAGGCCATGCGGGACGATCCGGCCCCCGTGTTCTCCATCGAGCCGTGAATGATGACCAGGGCGCACGGCCCTGTCTCGACGGTGACGGCGGGCCCCACGGTGGCCAGGTCGGTGAACGACGTGCCGGTGGTGGTCTCCGAGATGAGGACGCTCGCCGATTCGGACAGCCGCTCGGCGATCTCGTTGACGCCCGACACGGCGAAGTGCGAGCCGGCTGTGGTCGCCTTCGCCGGTGCGGTCTCATTGAGGTTGTCGCGGAGGAAGGTGTTGAACTGGGCCGCGGTGAACACGGAGCTCGCGACGGCTGTCATGGGGGCGGACCAGGCCATGTCACGGCTCCTTACAGCGGGAAGACGCTGAGTTCGCGGTAGCGGAAGCTGGCCGTGTTGGAGCCCGCGGCGTACTTCATGGTGAAGGTGTTGGTTCCGGGGGTCAGGCCGACGAAGGTGTGCATCTGTCCGGCGCGGTTGAGGTTGCCTGCGGTCATGCCGTCGGTGGAGAGCATCCACTGGTCGCTGGCTGCGACGGACGATGCGCCGGAGACCGCGACTGAGCATTTCGACAGGGCGTTGTCGGTGTTGTTGCTCATGTCGGCGGTGAAGAACACGAGGGCGGTCGGTCCGGTGGCCACGGAGATCGACGGGCCGGGGGTGGTCAGGTCCGTGTAGGTGGCGGACGTTGTGCTCTGGCTGGTGTCGACGCGGGCGGCGGAGGGGCTGCGCATCGTGATCGCGTTCACGCCGGTGGACACGGGGAACTGGCTGGCAGCGGTTGCCTTCGCCGGGGCGGTCTCGTTCAGGTTGTCCCGGACGAAGGTGTTGAACTGGGCCGCGGTGAACGTCGAGTTAGCGACTGCCGTCATCGGCGCGGACCAGGCCATCAGTGCATCGCCTCACCGAAGGTGGCGGGTACGCCGTGCTCGCGGTTCTCCTCGCGTAGTTCGTCCACGGTCTGCCCGTGGGGGGCACGGAACCGGAGCGCGGTGTCGTGGTTTTTCGGGAACCAGTTGCGAGTGTGCGGCACAGGCCGGAGGACGAGCACGCTCATGATCTCGTTCATGTTCAGCGGCCAGTCGATCGGTGCGACCATCTGGCAGTAGGAGCAGTGAAACTCGCTCTTCTGCACCACGCGCGGCGACGTGGGAATGCGGGGGTTGGCCCGCTCGAAAAGGTGCTCGACGCCGCCGCAGCCGCGGGGGCAGTCGGCCACCCAGTCGCCGCTGTACACCCATGCGCGGGCCTTGGCCTCGATCAGCTCCACCATGGGAGGGACGGTAGACACCTCCCAGAGAAGATCATTCCGGGGTCAGGTGCCGAACCTGCCGAAGTCGAAAGCGCCCTGCGTGGGGTGATCGAAGATGAACACGGCTTCCGGGTCGTCGGCGGCCGTCGGGTCAAACACGCCGTCGTCGAAGCCGCGGCCGGCCACGTCGAAGGTGAACGGGGTCGCGGCCACCGTCAGGCCGGTGCGCTCGCATCCGAGGGTGGCGTAGTGGACGCGCCGCTCGCAGCCGGAGGTGGCTTCCTCGTCGCTGGGCATGCGGGCGATGGTGTGGTCGATGCTCTCGATGTGGAAGTCGGCGGACAGGCCGAGTTCGCCGTGCTGGATGGTGATGAGGTCGGAGATGTGGCGGGTGAGGATCTGCAGGAGGTGGTCGCTGTCGGAGCTGACGAGCCGTAGTTCGACGGTGGGTCGGCGCTGCGCGTAGTGGGCGAGGACGAGCAGGGCGATGGCGTATGCGTCGTGCTGTCCGGCCCATGGAGCGTCGTCGGGGTAGGAGCGCTGCCCGTGGCGCTGGATGCTGACGGAGTCGTCGGCGGAGACCTTCACGTTGCGGACGGTGGGCACGGAACGGGCGCGCAGCTGCAGATGGCTGATGGTGACGGTGCCGCCGGCAGCGAGGACGTTGATGGTGGTCGACTGGCCGGAGCGGCGGGAGATGGTGGTGACGACGGTGCCCGGCCCGGTGAAGACGATGTCGGTACCGGGCACGAGGTCGAGGGCGTCTTGGAACGGGTCGGAGGCTTTGGCCTGGATCGTGGCGCTCTGGCCGAGGGCGAGGCTGATGGTGTCGTTGGACTCCCACACCACGGACAGTGCCGGGGCCGGGGAGCGTTCAGCGATGTCGAAGACGACGCCGTTGACGATGTCGCGCCAGCCGTGGCTGTAGCCGAACGGCGCAATGAAGGACAGTACGGGCATCAGGTCACCGGGCTCTCATGGCGTGGGCGCCGGTGCAGCGCAGGACGTTCGCGGCGGCTGCTGCGGACCACTGGCCGGTGATGACGAGATCCTGCGTGGACGTCGACGAGCGGGTGGCACCCGCGTTGGAGTCGGATACCGCGATGGGGTTGCTGGACAGGGCGGTGGCGATGCTGTCGGCGACGAGGAGGTTGCCGCGCCAGTTCGCGGCCGCGCCGACGCTGGTGAGCAGGACTTTGCCGTCGGCCCGCCACCCGGCGGCGGTGCCCGCTGTGCTGGGGCAGGTGATGACGACGGTGGCGAGGACATCGCCTGCTAGGCCGCCGACGCGTAGACGGAGCGTGATGGTGGGGACGGTGGTGACTGGCCAGTCGGCGTTGCCCCACGCGCAGATCTCGTAGACGGAGCCAGCGCTGGCGTCGCTGCCGGGCACGGTCAGGGTGTGGAGGACGGTCTCTGCGACGGTGTTGGTGACGGTCACGGTGGTGGTGAGGCCGAGCGCGCCGACGGGGATGGTGCCGTTGAGGCCGGAGCTGTTTTTGACGATGGCGCGGCTGGTGCCGCCGTAGGTGACGGCGCCGGTGGCGGGGGTGGCGGGTGCGGTGGCGGCGTTGGGTAGTAGCCAGCCCAGGGCGGCCGTTGACGGGCCGGTGCCGTAGACGAACGTCGGCGCCGTCTTGGAGCCGGTGGCTTCGTCGACGTTGAGGCGGCGGAGGATGGTGTTGTCGCCGTCGTCCTGCCAGCCGGTGGTGTTGCCGTGGACGTATCCGCCGTTGACCTGCACGTAGGCGGCGGTGGAGAAGCGGGCCCCGTACTGGGGGCTGTTGGTGCCGGTGGCGTCGTCATCCACACCTGTGTTGACGACCAGCCCATTGATGACGATCGGGTTGGCGCAGCCCTGGACGCGCAGCCCGGCGAAGCCTCCGCCTCCGGCGTTGCCGTTGCGGCCGTCCCGGTTGCAGGTGATCCCGGCGAGGACGAAGGGCGGGCTACCGGTGCCTGTACTGCTGCCGAGGTGGATGCCGTCCTGGCCGTTGCGGTCGGTGAGGAACCCGGTGACGGTCAAGTTCCCGACCTGGGTTCCACCGCCGATGTTCAGGCCGTGGCCGGTGTTGAACAGGGCCTGGCAGGAGTCGAAGGTGAGCGACCCGAAGGGGCCCATCAGCCAGCCGTCGCCGCCGTTGGCTGCGGCGATGCAGTTGCGGATGTAGCCGTCCGTCATCGACATGGAGAAGCCGTAGCCGCCGTTGTTGTAGGCGACGACGGAGTCCATGAACCAGTCGTGGGGCGGCTGCGTTCCGTCGCCGACGTTGGTGTGGATCCCGTTGTGGCTGAACTGCTTGATGGACACCCGGGCGATGACCACATCCAGCACGTGGCCTTGGGCGTGGATGCCGGACACGGAGCCGCCGTTGATGGCTGAGCCGTCGATGTCGATGTCGAAGACGCGGACGTTGCCCTCGACACCCGGCGCCCCGGTGATGTCGTCACCGAGAATGCTGATCGCGCACTCCCCGGCGAACGTGAACATGGGCCGGATACTGCACAGGGGGGTGGTGAACCGGTTCGGCCACGCGATGCTGTGCGCGCCCTGCAAGGTGACCCCAGTTTTGAGGACCAGGCTGTCGCTGATCCGGTACACGCCCTTGGGGAAGTAGACGATGCCGCCGCCGGCCACCGCCGCGGCGTCGATGGCCGACTGGATCGCCGCCCGGTCGTCCGTGACGCCGTTGCCTGTCGCCCCGTACTCCTGCCGGACGTTGAGGGATACCTGCGACAGCCTGCTGTCGAGATCCGCCAGTGCGGCGTTGAGCGGCACGTCCCAGCGGCGTGTGCCGAACGTGATCGGTGTGAATGCCACGCCTACTCTCCTCCTCCGAAGCCGCCCTCGCCGTAACCGCCGGTGCCGTATCCGTAGACGGGGCTGCACTCTCCGACTGCTTCGGCGCTGAACGTGGCCTGACTGGTGAGCGACTCGGCACGCAGCAGCCGGTGGTGTCGGTCGCGGAAGATGAAGGTGCCGTCGGGGCCGACATAGGCGATGGACGGCGGCCCTTCCGAGGCGAGCAGTTCGGCGACGGCGGTGAGCGCGTCAGCTTCCTCCAGCCACCACCACGGCACGAACGTGGCGCCGAGGTCGAGGTCGCGGGGGCCGGTCCAGCCGACCGCGTCGAGGATGACGCCCATCAGGGTTCCGGTGCGCTGTGAGGCGTACAGCTCGGTTGAGATCTTGACGCCTTGCAGGAGGGACAGCAGGTCCAGGGCGGTGATGTCGACGGTGCGGTCGCCGCGGTCGGGGTGCACCTGCAAGTCGTCGATGCGGCCGACGAACAGCGGGTACATGGTGTCCTGGAAGACCGTCTCGACTTTGACCGGGGCGGCTGGGGACATGTCGTCGGCGATCGGCGAGTCAGGGTTCTCTGGGCTGTAGATCCGCTGGGCGTTGCACAGGGTCATCGACAGGGAGCCGACGCGGGGTGGGGCGAGCTGGCGGGCCTGGTCGCGGCCGTAGGCGAAGTTGACGGGGCCGCGCTGCATGACGTCGTTGGTGACGTCGTCCTGGTCGTCGTCGAAGTCGCCGTCGCCGTTCCAGTCGACGAAGATGGTGTAGCGCTCGGGCAGCGTGGGCCTGATGTTGAAGTTGTCGAAGTAGGCGTAGTCGTCCGAGGGCGGCCCGCCAGTGACGAGCGGCGTGCAGTGCGCGAGAAGCTGCACTTGAAGGTTGTTCTCGGCGGTCCAGGCGGGTGCGGTGGCGGAGTGCTGGGTGGTCCATTCCCGGCCGTCGGGGCTGGTCTCCCACAGCAGTGTGCCTGTGTCCTCGCGCACGCCCAGCCACGAGTGCGCTGCAGGATCGTACGCCAGCGTGGCCGCGTTGGGGTCCGTGAAGTCCACGTGCGTGGCCATCAGCAGCAGGTTGGTGACGGCGTCGACCTCGAAGACGATCTGGGTGCCGGGCACGTCGGACAGGATGAGGAGTTGGGCGTACGACTCCGAGTGGCCTGGGCCTTCCGGCGGCGTCACCTGGGCGCGGGCGTGGGAGCCCTGCAGCCGATAGATCTCACCCGAGGCGTAGGCGGCAAAGCCCTCATCGCAGGGCACGCGAGCTTGGCCGTCCGGCTGGTCGGGGAGCGTGCCGCCTGGGCCGCTGTTGTAGTTGCTGGGCCACTTGGTGGTGTTCACGGTCGGCGCGTCGAAGTCGTCCACCAGGTCGGCGAACACGGCCGAGCTGGGGATGACGTTGAAGTTGTCGAACTCGGCGAAGTCCGCCACGCCGCTGTCGCGGTGGGTGATGAGCTGGATTTCCAGGTCCGCATCGCCCACCCATGCAGGTGAGGCCGTCGTCCGGCGAGCGGTCCAGGTCAGGCCGTCCGGGCTCGTCGACCAGACCAGCGTGCCGCCCGCTTCCTCGATGCGCAGCCAGCGGTGCGCCACCGCGTCGTAGGCCAGGGTGGTCGCGCCCGGGTCGAAGAAGCCGGTGCGGACCGCCATGGTGAGCAGCCCGGTGACCGCGTTCACCTCGAAGATGACGTCGGTGCCGGACGTCGATGACGTAATGAGCAGCTGCGCCCACGCCTCGCTCGCCGCACCGCCGGCCGCCGGCGGGAACACCTGCACCCAGGCGTGGGAGTCGGCGAGGGTGTACGTGTTGTCGCTGGTGAAGGCGGAGAAGCCGGTGTCGCAGGCGACGCGGGCGCGGCCGCCGGTCTCGGTGGGCAGTCCGCCCGGGCCGGTGTTGTAGTTGGAGGGCCATTTGACGGTGTCGATGACGCCGTCGTTGAAGGTGTCGCGGAGTTCCTCGGTCAGCGGCATCAGGCGGCCCCTCGCAGGGTGCGCGGCAGCCGGTTCGTGCGCGAGAGGTTGTCGAGGGCGCGGGCGAGCCAGTCCTCAACTTGGCGCTGGCTGCCGAGGACTCCGTTGTTCTGGACGATGACGGTGAGGTTCGAGCTGGTGTCGCGCGGCCTCGGTGTGGCGCCCGTGCGCATCGTTCCGACGGCTGGCACCCGGGCACCCCGGGTTACACGTCCGGCTACCTGCTCCATGGCTCTGTCGATGTGCGGCAGTCCGCGCACGACGCCGAGGGCGAGACCGCGAGCCGTGTTGATGCCGTCGGGGATCAGTTTGCGGGCCGGGCTGCTGATGCCGAGCGCCTTGCGGATCGCCGCCTGCATGCCCTTGGCGATGTCGAGCATGAGCTTTTCGATCTGCTTCTGTTGGGCCTTCAATCCGGTGAGGAAGCCGTCGCCGGCCTTCTTCCCGGAGTCGTAGAGCAGGTCCGCGCCGACTTTGCCGAGCTTGCTCGACTCCTTGTCGATGTCGGACTGCAGCTTGTTGTACTGCTTGATGGTGGCGGAGTCTGCTCCGGCCAGGGACGCGGCGAAGGCGCCTCCCTGCTCGGGGCCCATCTCGAGGATCTGCCGAAGGAGGTTCTTGTTCAGCCCCTTCTTCTGCAGCTTCTGCACGTTCGCTGTGAAGGCCTTGATCTGCTTGAGGGAGGCCTGCATCTCGCCCTTGACGAACTTCGGGGAGTACGCGTCCTCTTGCACGATGGAGGCGAGGCTGCCGGTGGCGCGGGCTTTGCTGGCGGTGTCGGTGGCGAACTTGTTGGCGTCGGCGATCTTCTTGGCGATCGAGTCTCGTTGCTTCGCCAGTGACAGCAGCTTGGCTGTCTGCTTGTTGACCATGGCGACGAGCTGGTTGTCCTTGCGGCCGGTGAAGGCCGCCCAGATGTCCTTGGCCAGGTCCGCGGACACTGCCTTGATCTTTGCTTGGGATCCGGTGAGGCCCTTGATGAACCCGGCGCCGACGTCCTTCGCGAGCGCGGCTGTCTTCTTCGACGGCGATGCGATCTGGAGTTCCTCGCGGATACCCGCGACGACGGCGGCCGCCATCGCCCGGGCGGCAGCGACGACGGCACCCACCGAGCCCGTCATCCCGGAAGCCAGCCCCGCCCCGGCATCCGCGCCGGCCCCGGCCATCCCGCCGGCCGCCAGCTTCGGCACCGGCAGCTGCATCGCGTTGAGCGCGTCGAACAGCCGCACCCCGTAGTGGCGTACGGCGGCGCCGCGCACGACGTACTCGGTGTCCGAGACGCGGGCGCTGGCGCCCGAGCCGAGCATGGCGAAGACGCTGTCCGAGGTGGGCGTTCCCGGCCCCTGCACCTGACCGCCCGCCGGGAACGCCTGGACGGGGCCTCCGGAGGCGTAGCGGCGGACCCGGCCGCCGCGGGCGTAGTCCCGGTGGGCGGGCGCCACTGCGCTTTTGGTGCCGACCGTGGTGAAGCGGGTGACGTGGTTGACGGTGAGCGTGGTCGACTTGGAGCGGGGCAGGTTGTTGATCTGCGTCTGGGCGGAGGAGATCTTCCGCCGCCAGTCGTCGATGTTCGCGGTGAGTGTGGCCTTCTTGGTACCCCGGGCGTTCTTCAGCTGCTGTTCGGCCTGAGCGACCTTCGCCCGCCACACCTCGATGTCCGCAGTCAGCTTCGCCTGCTTCGTCGACTTCGCGCCCAGCAGCCGCCGCTCAGCCTCCGCGACCTTCACTTTCCAGTCGGCGATGTCCGCAGTTAGTTTGGCCCGTTTCTCTCCCTTGGCGGTCTTGAGCTGCTTGTCCGCCTCGGTGATCTTTGTCTTCCAGTCGGTGATGTCCGCCTTCAGTAGGGCGGTCTTGTTCGGTGTCTTCAGGATCGTGGTTGCGAGCTTCTCCGCCTCGGCGCGCGTGAGACCCATCTGGACGGCGTTCTGCACCAGCTGCTGGCGGCCGCGTTCGTAGATGGAGTTGACCGCTCCCCACGACTGGCCGCTCTCCCGCGCGGCGGACGCCGCCTCGTCGGTCTTCGCGGCGAGGTCGGTGAGGGCCTGCGCGGCGGCGCGCTGCTTGTCCGTGTTGAGAGTGAGCTGGCCGCCCTGCATGTCGAGGACGCCCGCGTTCTCCTGCGCCGCCTTGGACGCCGCGTCGACGGCCGCTTCGAACGCGATCATGCCGCCGAGGCCCTGGCGGTTGACGTTGTTCAGCGCCTCGATCGCCTGCCGCAGTCCATCCGCGCTGGCTTTCTGCTCGGCGAGTTTCGCGGACGTCTGCTGGGCCTGCTGCCCGAACAGGCCCATCGCCTCCGCCGCGAGCTGCTGTTCGAACTTGGCGTCCTCGATGGCCGCCTTGTAATCGTCCAGCTCCTTCGTGAACTGCTTGGTGTCGCGGCCGCCCTTGCCGTACTCCGCGGTCAGCCTTTTCAGCGCGGCCGCCGCGAGGTCGGCCTGCCCGTTCTTGACGAGGCCCGCCAGCGCCTCATCGATCGCGTTGAGATTTTCCTTCGCGTCTTTCACCGGGGTGCTGTCCCAGTTGGCGAGGCCGCCGAGACTCACGACGAACTGCTGCACCTTCTCGGCATTCGACGGATTGGTCAGGCCGTTGACCGAGTCGTGTAGCCCACTGAGGTCCTTACCGAACGCCCTGGCGGCCTCCCCGGTCACCTTGCCCTCGGCACCCAGCCGCTTCAAGGAAGTCGTCAGCTTGTCGACATCTGGCGGCGCCGCCTTGCTGCCCTGCGAAAGCTCCGACAGGGCAATCACCAGCAGGCCGATGCCGGTGCCAGCAACGGCGAGCTTCGCTGCGCGGGACAGGGTGCCGAACGCGGCGGCCAGCGCGGGCAGCGTGCCCGTTGCGCCCGCAGCCGCGGCCTGCATACCGACGATGGCCGCTGAGAACGCTGTCACGCCGGCCGAGAGGGCAGCAGCCCCGGCTGCCGCAAGCCGTACGGCCTTCAGGGCGAGCGCCAGCTGCAGCATGGCGGTGATCACGCCGGGTGGGAGCGCCGCTACGAGCCCGGCGAGCGCGTTGACCACCGTCAGCAGGCCGGGGCCTACGTTGGCCGCTGCCTGGAGGATGTTCGACAGGGCCTGCGACAGATTCGACAGGGTCTCGCGCACCAGCGGCCCGTTGGCGCGGACGTACTCCATGAACTCGGACGCGCCGCCCGACACGTTGCCGGTGTTGAGGGTCCGCGTGAACCGGATCAGCGCGTCGTTCGCCTGCGACATGGCGCCCGTTGCGAACTCGGCGAAGCGACGCATGAACGCGTCGAACGCGCCCGACTGAACCCCGCCGGCTGCGATGGTGACGAACCGGTTGAGTTGCTGGCCCGCGCCCTGGACCACCGGGGTCAGCTTGGGAAATAGGGCGCCGAAGAGGGCGAAGGAACGGGTTGCTGCCGGCATGGTGCTGGAGGCGAGACTGTCAGACCACTGCCGGTATTGGTCTTTCAGCGTCGACAGGGCGGCGGCTGCCGTACGGGTCGGCTGCGGCATGTCCTGGACGGTGCGCTGATAGGCGATCTGCGCCTTCGCGGCCTCCGCCGAGGCGGCACCGTGTTCCTCGACGGCGTCCTTGTACTTCTTCTCGGCGTCGGAGGCCTCGGACAGCTTGGCGATCTGCCCGCCTACGGCGGCGCCGAACACGGCGACGGCCACGCCTGCCGCCGTCAGTCCGGCTGCGATCGGTGCGGCCTGCGCCGCGATCGGGATCAGCGCCGGCGCCAGGACCAGCGCCGCCGACTTGAGGGCGCTGAGAGCCCGGCTGGAGTCGTTGGATGACAGCGTGACCGTGCCGAGCCGCGCGCGCAGTGCGGTCATGCCGTCGCCGGTGCGGCGGATGGCGCCGTCCAGGTCGTCCATGTCGCCGCGCAGGGTGCGCGCGGCCGTGCCGAGGAGACCGAGTGCTGCTGCGGCGGCGGTGGCCCGGGTGGTGAGGGTGGCCAGGGTGCGGGATGTACCGCGGGTGGCGTCCTGCAGACCGCGCAGCGCGGAGGTGGTGGCCGCGATGTCCGTGGCGTCGGTGTCGAGGCTCGCGCTGATCTGGATGGGGCCGAGGCGTTGCAGTTCGCGTACCGCGGCCCGTACGGAGGCGGAGCCGGCCGCGGTCTGGTCGTCGATGTTGACGGCGACGGCCGCGCCGCTCAGCCGGCCCAGTTCCGCGCCGGCCTGGGCGATGCGCCGCTGGAGTTGACGCAGCGGACCCTCGGCCTGGCGGGCCATGCGGCGGATGGACTGCACCGCCGCCGTGGTGGGCATGTCGACGCGGATCCGGGCGGTCCCGATCAGGTCAGCCATTCAGGCTCACCCCCATCGAGGCGAGGAACGACTGGCTGGCGTCCTCTGGCCCGTGCCACCACCAAGGCGCGCCCGGCTCGGCCTTCTGCTCCATGGCGCGGCGTTCACGGCCGGGGAGCGCCCATGCCGAGACACCGAGGTCGGCGTCGAAGCGGGCTCGTGCCTGTTCCTCGGTCTGTCCGTCGTGGACGATCAGCCGCTGGAGCATCTCGGCGTAGATCGCGTTCAGGAAGCGGTCGGCTGGGAGGTCACCGAGGTCGATGCCTCGGGCGGCGTACTCTCCGTCGAGTTGGTGCCAGATTCCGGGCTGGCAGGCCCATCCGATGAGTCCGGCGACGGCTGTGTAGGGCGCATGCCGTACTCCTCCAGCAGCCACAGGACGACGTCGGACATCTGGTCGTCGTCGATCGGGCGTTCCTTGTCCTTCAGGCGGGCGGCGAACCGCTGCCAGGACTCGGGGAGGAGGGCGAGTTCGAGGGCCTGCTTGAGCAGGTCGTGCTGCTGCTGGTAGGTCTCGGTGTCGCCGGTGTTGTTGTAGAGGGTGACGAACTCGGCGAACACGTCGCCGGGCAGCGCGGGTGCGGCTTCGAAGGTGTCGCCCTCGATGGTGAAGGGGAGCCGCTTGCGCTTGCGGCTGAAGTCCTTGGCCGCAGCCGGCGGTGGAGGGGCGGCAGCGAAGGCGGCGATGCCGTTCGGCGGGGTGAGGGTCTCGGTCATGGGTGGGACGGTAGGTTCGCCCCGCGCATGATCATTCCGGAGTTACAGGGCCGCCGGGAGTGCCTTGTTCAGGAAGTCGTTCGGCTTCTGGCCGGCCACTGATTTGGCGAACACGATGCGCCCGTTCAACACGAACCGGAGTGCCTGAGCTCGCACGGGTGTGATCCTGCGGGCGTTCGGCCCGTACAGGCCGGTGCCGTTGATGACGTAGCCGACCGCCGGGTGCCGGACGATGATGTCCGCCGACGGGCCTGCGCTGCTGCGCTGCACGATGGGAGGGGCGATGCGCTCGCTCATGCTGCCTGGCGCGAACTGCCGGGCCTGGGCGGCGGTACGGTCGGCGCGTTGCTGGCAGTCCCGTCCGACCATCCCGGCGGGCGAGTTGAGCATGCGGTCTACGGCTGCCCAGTCGATGCGCAGAGTGGCGGCCATGGTCAGTTCCTCAGCAGGGAGACAAGGGCGCGGAGTTCGGATCCGACGCAGCCGCCCTGCGGGCCTTGGGTGACTTGGGGGCGGACGAGGAAGTCGCTGATGTCGCGGGCGTCGTTCATCTCGCACAGCCTGACCGAGACGGCGCGCAGGGTCTCGTAGGCGTCGCGGGCCACGCTGCGAGCGGAGGCGTCCAGCGCCTCGGTGGTGGGATAGAGGCTCTGCCCCTCGGCGTTGGGGGCGCAGCGGATGACCTGCACGACGAGTTCGGCGACCTCGTACGGGGCGTCGCAGGTACCGAGCCGGGTGGACTGCGGGGCGGGGAAGTCCTCGCTGGGGTAGACCTGCGCGACGGACACGGCGAGCATGCCGCAGTCGCAGGCATCCCAGGCGATGGCGCCGGGGACGACGCCGTGCCGCTCGGGTGTGTCGGTGAGCGCCTCGTACACCGCGGCTTCGAGGGTGGCCGCGACGGTGTACCACTTCAGCTCGCCTGTGATCATGTTCCGGCCCTCCGGACGGTCGGCTGATCCACCCGGTACACCCGCGAGCGCTGCCGCAGCCCGTACGGGTTCCATGTCGCGATGAACGCATCGACGAGATACAGGCCCGTGCGGCCCTTCTTGAACAGCTCGCCCACGTCCGGGTAGGAGATTGTCACGCCCTGCCGGACGAGCTGCTGCACGCCTGCGGGGAGGCGGCAGTCCTCACCATCGGCTGCCTTCGCGAACTGGCACGCCAACTCACCCATGGCCAGCGCTGCGCCCTCGGGCAGCGGCTCCCCGAACCGGGCTGTCACGGACCACGTGCCCGGCCCGGAGTCCTCTGCTAGGTCGTTGCATCGCGGCCAGCGCTGGCCGTCGGTCCGGACGAGGATCCGGTTGTTGTCGAGGCGGTACGCGGAGGATGCCAGCACGACGCCGTCGATGACGACCTCGGTGATGTCGTAGACCGGCGCCGGGAGCCGCACCTCGGACACCTCCCCGCACGAACAGCCCGAAGTGCAGGAGCCGCACGTGAGGTTGAACCACAGGCCCCCGATCAGGGCGGGCTGCGGCCAGTACAGTGCGGTCCACGGCGGCCCGAAGTCGTCGTAGAAGCGGCCGTCGCTGCAGTCGTCGCGGCACGGGCGGAGGGTGACTTCGCACAGGCCGAACCGCATCCCGGTCAGGGCGTACAGGGTCTCGGTCGCTGTCGATACGGCGATCCCGGTGACGGCCGGGTTGAGGGTGGACAGTTCGCATGTCCACTGAACGGGCCAGTCGTCGCACGGGCCGCGCATGCCGCCGCTGCCTGTCGGCGTGCTCAGGATCGGGTTGATGACGGGCATGGTGCACCTCCCTTCACGGCGTGGAGTTGTCGGTGATCAGGCCGAGGGTGGCGAGCGCTTCGGCGAGGGAGACGCCGGCCGAGCCGTCAGCCCACGAGCCGCTCACGGACTGGCGCCCGACCGGGGTGGCCCCGAAGAAGCCGGCCGTGTTCGCGTTGCCGTCCAGCCGGTGCAGTGGGTTGCCGCTGCCGTCGCGTACCTCCAGGCGCGAATTGAGGACCAGCAGCGGTGCGGTGAAGTTCCCGCCGGCCAGGAACGCGGTGCCTTGCTCAATGGCTTGCACGCGGGTGAGTAGGTCGTTCACGAACCCGTCGATGGCCTGGACGTCACCGGTGAGCGCGGTGACGGTGACGATCGTCGCGAACGTTGCGCCCGCGTAGGCCCGGTCGCCGTGCGGGTCGCTGGCCGCTGCGTGGGTTGCGATGTCCTGCTGGGTGGCGCCCTGCGCGGCTGCGCCTACGGCGATCTCGAAGGCTTCGCTGTCGATGTGGACCCAGTAGCGGCCTTCTTCGGCCCAGAACTCCAGGCGCCCCGTGCCGCTCGTGCTCACCGGGTTCGCGAGCGGCGTCGTACCGCCCGCGTCGGCATACAGCGTGGCCAGGGTGTTCGCGTTGTGGACGAACACCCTGGCGGGGACGCTCGCCGCCAACTCCCCGGAGGGGAACCAGAACAGCTCGCTGTACTGCGCCAGCGCCATCTGTCCCCTCCTGGGGTCGTGCGAGCCCGGTCGGTAGTTAGGCGACCGGGCTCGTGAACTGCGTACTACGCGGCCAGTGTCGTCGGGTCGCAGGCGATCGTCGGCGGCTCGGTCGTGGTGACGTTCCAGAACCAGTGCTCGTCGAGTTCCAGCTCGTATCCGGCGGGCAGGTAGTCGCCGCCCACCAGGTCCAGCCACTGCGTGGCCGGGGCGCGGGTCTCGCTGGTGGTCTCAAGCGTCGAGCGGCCGTTCTCAATCGTGTAGCTGCCGAGTTGGGTCGCACCGACGTTGGGCCACGCGTTGTAGATGTAGCGCTGCTGCCCGGACGCATCGCAGGCCCCGGCTCCGGCGACTTCCTGCCAGACCTCCAGCGAGTAGCGGCGCTCGGGGTTGCCCTCTACGACAGCGAACCCGGTACCGGTCGTCGGGGTGCCGGTGGTCAGCTCACGGGCGGAGATCATGAGCGCGGCCGTCGACGTGTTGATCTCGCAGAACTGCGAGGTCAGGTTCAGCCTCTTGAGTGTGGGGTCATCCTTTTGGTTCACGCACGGCGTGCCGTCGGCCGTCCGCTCGAAGAACTCGACGCCGTCCTCGTACTGCGGCTCCATCTGCACCTGGACGAAGCCCTTGGTCACGGACACCTGTCCGCCCGTGCCGGTGATTGGGACACCGCACGCGTCGAGTTCGATGATCCGCATGTGCGTGCCCTTGATCGGGGTGGCGCACGTGGAGTGGGTAGCCATGATCTTTCTCCTACTCGGTGGGCACGCCCAGGACGATGTGCGCGGCCAAAAGGCAGCACTCGAAGCCGATCAGGTAAGTCCGCTCGGCCTGCATGCGGAGGGTGTTGGTGGCCCGGTTCAGGGAGTCACGGACCTGCGTGAAGTACACGTTGCTGCGGTAGCCGAAGGCGGCGCCGGTGGCGTAGATCCACGTCGTGCCGTCGGCCGGCGCAGCCCCGTCCGGGCCGGTGCCGGGATAGCCGCCCCCGGCGACGATGAGGTTGCCGTTCGGCGTGACGAGCCGGCCGCCATCGTCAAGGCGCGCGAGCTTCCACGCGGCCAGAGTCGGCAGCGCCGTACGGGGGACGTGGATCAGGCCCTGGCCCTTGTAGCAGTTGGCGAGTTCCTGCTCCAGCGCGCCGAGCGCGGCCGCCACGTCGGCGCCGGTCACGACTGGGGAAGCCGTGGTCTGCAAGACCACCTCACCGTCGAGGACCTCCGTATCGGCGGCGAGGTGCGGGAACACGACGGCCTGGTCGGCGGCGACGCCGGTCCAGAACGCGTTCTCCAGCTGGTGCTGCTCGACGCGATCCAGGGCGTCCTGTGCGATGGACTGCGCGTCGCCGAGGCCGATCGGCGTGCACTGGAACTCGGCGACCACGGTGAACGGCGTTGCCCCGCGAGACTCCTGTGTGACGTTGGGTGTCTTGGCGGGAGGTTCCGGCGGGGCGCCGGTGCCGGTGACGGACAGGCACTCGTCGTAGGTGGTGTCACCGGTCGGGCAGCGCTCGATCCAGGTGACGCCGTTCTGCCAGTGCGGGCCGTCTGTGCCGGGGGTCTGGATGGTGTCCCACAGCCCGTGCGGCAGGGGGGTGAACACCGCGGGCAGGTCGATGAGTTGGCGTGCCATCGGCGCTCACCACCCTTCCTCAGTTCGTGTCACGGGACTGGGTCAGACCCGGACGGTGCCCGTGTGCAGGGCGCTGGTGGAGCCGTTGACGTTGAAGCCGACCCGGTAGCGGCGGGACTCGTGGCCGACGCGGGCCACCAGGTGCGCCTCCTCGGACCAGGCCGCGGTGTGGTCGTTCGTCTCGTTCAGCACGGAGTCGCGGACCACGCCGAGGTCGAGGCTCATCCCGTTGCCGTGGACGAACGTGCCGGCCGGGTACATCAGGAAGTCCACCGTGGTCGGCCACGCGGTCATCGCGGTGGAGTGGCCGAACTGGCCGGAGCCGCGGACCTGCCAGTCGTCGACCCACTGGGGGCGGACGTTGCGCTCCAGGAAGTAGCCGTCGATCTCGGCGTTGGACACGGCGAGGAGTTCGACTCCGGCCTTCCAGGCGAGGTCGGCGCGGATGACCTCTCGCACCCACTGCGGGAGGACGACTTCCAGGACGTCGTCGAGGCACATGCCGTAGCGCTCGCGGGTGTCGACGGCGGCCAGTGCTGCGGCGTTGAAGATGCGGGGTGCGGCCGCGTCGGTGACGGCGCCGCCGCTGATGCTGATCGCCGCGGTGGACAGGTTGAGCATCTGGGCGATGAGGCGGGCGTTGACGGCGTGGTCGTGCGCGGCCATCAGCAGCCGGATCATGTTCTGCGTGGCTTCGGGATAGGCGTCGTTCGCCAAGTTGCCTGCGGTCAGGCAGATGCCGTAGACCTCCAGGCGGGCCTCGTCGAACTCGGGGCACGGCACGCGCACGCACGGCTTCGTCGGGGATCCGGTGGCGGCGGCGATGTCGTCGGCCTCGGTCCACAGCCACGGCACGGAGGTGACGCTGAGTTCCTCGGCGAACGGGGCGAAGGCGACGGAGTCGACGGCGTCCGCGAGGCTCGGGGAGACGGGGAACTGGACGCCGCCGCGGGTGACTCCGAACGTCGGCAGGTCGATCAGCCCGGACGAGCAGGCGATGTTGAAGAAGTCGTAGCGGATCTCCGACGGCGCGCACCAGCCGCCAGCCGCGACGAGGGCCTCGGCGTCGCCTTCGCGGCGGGTGAGGAAGCGGAAGAGTTCCTCGACCTGGGCGGGGGTGGTGCGGTCGTCGACGGTGTGGGAGAACTCGTTGCGGATGCTCGCGACGGTCTGGTAGTTCGGGTTGCCGCGGGTGACCGGCATGGACTTGGCCTTGCGGGACACCACGTCGACGACGGAGTCGAAGGTGGCGAGTTCGCCGCCGTGGGCGACGCCGGGGATGTCGACGGATGCGGTGATGGCGAGCCGCTGCTGGGGCACCTTCGGCTGGGGTGCGTGGCGGGCGGTCTCGGCGAGGGAGGCGGTTGCCCGGCGGGCGATCTCCTCGGGGCGGACGGTGCCGCCCTTGCGGTCCATCATGAACGCGGACAGTGCTGCGGTGACGCCCTGCGCGGTGGCCTGTGCGATGGCTTCGGGGTCGACCTGTGTGGCCTGTTCGGCGGCGGCCTGCGCGGCGGGTGCGCCGTGGACGCGGGCCTGGAGTTGGGAGAGCTGGTCGGCGACGCGGGCCTGCTGGCGCTGTGTCTCCTGCTCGGCGCGGACTTCGCGGACGCGGAGCTCAGCGCGGATGCTGTCGAGGTCGTCGGTGAGACGCATCGCGTAGGCGAGCGTGTCGGGGTCGACGTTGTCGAGGGCGTTGACGCGCTCGAACTCGGCGACGGCTCGCGTTTCGAGGTCGGCAAGGTCTGCGTCGGACGCGAGGGTGAGATCGGACGGGGCACTGAAGAGCTCTTCGGCTGCCACGTGGTCCTCCGTTGCGAAGAGGGGTTGTGCGCCCGTCGAGTTGGCGCCCTTTCGCGGGAGGTTAGCGCAATAGCATACGGACCGGCAAACGTCAAATACGTTCACCGGTCCGATATACCTAAAGGTCAGAGGCTCGGAGGGGGCGGCGGCGGGGGCGCCGGACGCCGCCTCTTATTGCAGCTGCACACGTTGCTCACCTCCCTCCAGGGTGTACGCGGCGCGACAGCATCCGCATCACGATCCGCACCGCCTCACGCTCCAGCTCGGCCTGCGAGCGGCCCCACGCCACCACCGGACGACCAGCCGCCACCAGCGCCTGCGGTTCACCCGACGCGACCCGCGCCCGCATCTTGGGCACAGGGAAACCGGGAACATTGACGGCCAAGAGCCCCACCAGCCGCAGCTGGCCGCCGATCCGCCGCCAGTCCCCGCTGACCTGGCCCGCGGCCTGCAGCTCGTACACCTTCAACGGATCCGCGCCCGGCCTGATCGCACCCGCGACCCAGATGCCGTTCGCGTCGTTGCCCACCGCCACGTCCGCGACCGCGGCGCCGGTGTTGTCGTAGTGCTCGGCCGCCGGAGACGCCCCATAGTGCAGCGGTGCATGCCCCGTGCCCACCGTGATCTGGCCGACCGCCACCCGTGAGCCGTCCGCGCACACGACCTCACCAGTGCGGTAGTACGGGTGGGCGTCCTCGTGCGGCGGCTGCACACATACCTCGTCCTGCCCGATGTGGCACGACCCCCACTGCGCGGCGTGCCCGTAGATCCGGCCGTCGTCCGTCACCGTGATCGGTGTCGGCAGTGACAGCCCGGGGTCGGCGAACCAGGCGGCCGGCGGCCTCCACGGCTCGGCGCCGGCGGCCACGACGTGCAGAGCACGGGGCTTCGGCGCCGGCTCGTCCTCCTCGGGTGCGGAGAGTGCTTCCACCTCGGCTTCGGTGACCGGCACCCCGCCGGCCACGACGGCACCCTGCGCATCGAGGAGAGCAATGTAGGCCTCAGCGAACGCGGGGATGTCGACGAGGGTCGCGGCGCGGATCCGGCCGCCGTGGAAGACGACTTTTTCGGGCTGCGCGAACAGCATCTCGAACAGGTCGTCCTCGTCGCCCTCTCCGGTGCCGGCGTTGACGTCGTCGGGGAAGACGTACTCGACGTCTGCGTCGGCGATGGAGTCGGCGTCGATGCTGACGCCGCGGAGGAACTTCCCTTCGATCTTCGCGTGGACGCGGCGGCCGTCGTCGTCGGACAGGTCGAGGACTCCCGCGCCCATGATCTTGTCGCCGTCGCGCCAGATCCGGTCGATGCGGCCAACGTTGACAGCGATTGTGCGGGCATCGCCTCCGTGGGAGTCCTCCTTGTTCCACCTGAGGGGCACGGGGAGGTCTGCCCAGGTGAGGGCTTCGGGGGCGAACTCGCGGCCGTCGCCGGTGACGATGCCTTCGACGGCGAGGACGCCTTTCCACGGGGCGGTCTGCCCGCTGTAGTCGAGGTCGTCGTCGGGTTCCTCGTTGGCGCCGTCCTCTTCGGCGGCGAGAGCGGCCAGCTGCTTGTCGGCGTCGGCCTCGCTGGCGTGGCAGCCCATGAGTTCGTCGGTGTCGGTCTGGACGACGGCCCACGGCGTGTCGGCACCGCAGTCCGGGTGGTCCTGCACTGTGCGGTACGGCACGGCGCCTCCCTGCGTGGTGGTCTGGTGCGGCATTGTGGTCGCGGACGCCGCCAAGATCATTCCGGCTGCTGCTTGCTCCCCGTCCTGCGGCCACACGGTGACGAGCGTGCCTCGGCAGCGTGCGCCGCCAAGGCACTTGGTGTAGCCGCCCGTGGGGTATGCCTCGCGCGCCTCGGCCAGAGTGGTGAACTCACGGCCGTCGATGTCCCGGCACGGCTTGCACGAGTTCTTGTCGAGGATCTCCGTGGCCGTGTGCGTCGCGGGCGGTGCGACGGCGAGGACGGCGAACCTGCCCTCGTTCTGTGCGGCGGTCATCGCCGCGCCGATCTGCTCCTGGACCGCGGCCTGCGACAGGGCGGCGAGGTGCTCGTCGACCGCCTCGGCGACCTGCGACGCCGAGCCTGAGCCCCACACCCGCATCGCCTGCCGGACGGCCGACTGCACCAGGCCAACGCCCAGGACGCGGGCGGCCGTACGGCCGATCTGCCGCAGCTTGTCGCGGATCGCGGCGGCGGTGAGTGCCTCGTCGTCCAGCGACCAATCCGGCACGGTGACGCCCTGCGCCTCGGCCTCGGCCTGCTGAGCTTCGCCCGCCTCCCGCGCGTAGGCGATCATGCGGGCGATGAGCAGCGTGGCGCCGTCGTCGGTGTCGACGGTGAACTCGTCGAGTCGGTCGAGGTCGTCGGCGTCGGCCGCGGCCTGCACGGCGGCGGTGATCTGCTCGCGCTGTGCGGCCTGGATGTCGGCCCAGTCGGCGACGGTGGCATCGACGGCCTTGTGCCAGGCGTCGTTCATGGCGGCGAAGTCGGCGCGGCTG
Organism: Streptomyces sp. NPDC093591; assembly: GCF_044764885.1. Taxonomy (NCBI): domain Bacteria; kingdom Bacillati; phylum Actinomycetota; class Actinomycetes; order Kitasatosporales; family Streptomycetaceae; genus Streptomyces; species Streptomyces sp. NPDC093591. The sequence continues at coordinate 48,279 of NZ_JBIWIY010000018.1, read as the reverse complement.
CGGGTCTCCAGCTCGGTGGGCTGCCGGCGCAACGAGCCGGCCGCCGCGGTGATGCCGTCGGGCAACGGGATGTCGGTGTGGTCCCCGGCGAACGCGACGCGGATGCGGTCGAAGGTGATCGGGCCGAGCCGCTCCTCCAACTCGATGATGAGCTCAGGTTCGTCGGAATAGGCGGCGCAGATGTGCGGTACCCACGGCGCATGCTGCACTGGCAGGTCGGGGTGATCGTGCATCCCTTCCAGCGCCTCGATGGCGAGCGTGTGCGCGAGTTCCAGCGAAGCGGTGATGACGCGCTCGTCCCGGTCGTCGCCAACGCTCCAGACCCAGGAAGGGCTGTCGGTGTTGGCGTTCCAGTGCGCTGCTCCGAAAACGCGTGCCTCGATGGGGCCGCTGACGAAGTCGTCCACGCCCGCTCGCAGGTTGCTGATGAGTTCCTCGCGCTCACGCTCGTTCCATTGGGCGCCGTCGTCGCCGAGGAAGTACAGCGTCAGGTGCAGCTGATCGACGTCCTCGCCGCCCTCGATCGCCAGCCGTGCCGCATCCTCGGGCGTCGGCATCAGGGCGATCATCGCGCCGGAGAGATGCGAGCCGTCAGCCGCGGCTGTGAGCGTGACCATTCGAGCTCCGAGTCGTCGAGAAGAACCCGCTCGTGTCCATGAGCGGGCTGAGCTTGCCGATCGTGAACCGGCCGAACGCGTCAAGGCGCGCCTCATACACGCCGCTGGTCCCCGGCCGAGGCAGGCTGTGCAGCTTCAGCGCGGCGTGGGTGAACGGGCAGCTGTACGCGTGCTCCGAACACTGCTGCGGGTGCAGGAGCTCGGGCGGCCGGCCGGTCGCGAACCGTACGGCGTGCAGCGCCTGCGCCTGTCGGACCATGCGTTCCTGCCGTGCTTCGGCCGCCGCCTGCCGAGCCCTGGCCGCAGCTTCTCGTGCCTCGTCTGCGTCCGGGGGCTCGTGCTCGCCTTCTGGCGGCGGTTCCTCATCGCCGCCCGATGGCTGCTGTGACGCGGCGGTTTCGGGCGCTACGGGCCTGATCTCCACCTTCTGCCCGGTGAGCAGGGACAGCGCGGAAGGGCCGCCGGACGGCAGCGTCTTGATGATGACCTTCAGCCCCTGCTCGCGCAGTTCCTCGGCGGTGGGGGCGTCGGCCTCGTCGAAGCCGGTCTCCCGGCGCAGCGCAGCGCCGTTGATCTCCAGCCGGTCGTACAGCTGGATCGCGTCGTCCGATCGGTCGGGGCGCAGCGTCAGCTCGGACATGTCGTACCAGACGACCCAGTGGGCCCAGTCCTCCACGCCTGACGCCTTGAGGCGGGGCTGGAGATAGCCGGTGGTGAGGGCGTGGCAGATCAGCTCGGCTTCCGGGGCGATGTGCGTCTTCAGCGCGCCCTCTTCGAGCTGCCACGCTCCCCAGTGGTTCACGTCGCCCATGCCGAGGAGTACCTCGGCGGGCATGTTCAGCATGGTCGCGAGGCCCTTGATCGCGGACTCGCGTTTGTCGAGGATCTTCTCGTCGAGCTGGAGGGTGAAGTCGAGGTGCTTGATCTTGTCGACGTACTCGGCGGGCACCTTGATCGGTAGCGGCACAACGGCGGACGCTGTGCCCGGGTTCTGGATCGCGGTCGCCGCGATGTCGATCCACTCCGCGACGAACGGGTCGGCGGCGTCAGCGAACTCCTCCTTCGCCGGGAACGTCACCTCGTCTGGGAAGAGGACGACACCGGCGCTGGCCAGCCGGGACAGGAACTGCGCCATGATGTACCGGTTGATCAGCTCCAGCTCGCGCATCTTCCCGCGGGCGGCCCGGGCCGGCGAATCGGCGCGGTAGTGCCACCGCTTGTGCGGGCGGAACACCCGGGTCACGAGCGAGTCGCTGCCCAGGGACCGCCACTTGATCCCGTTGTTCGATGTGGTCTCGTCGACGACTTCGAAGTGGCCGCGCGCAGCGCGGACTTCGTCGATGCTGCGGACGGCCCACTTCTCGACGCCGTTCACGGTCTCGCCGACGAGGTAGCCCTCGCCGGGGACGGCGAGCTGCGTGCCGAACCCGGACATGAGCTGCGCCTGGGCGCCGACGCCGCCGCCGAGGGTGGTCATGAGGTCGACGGCGGTTCCGGCGTCGGCGCGTACGGGCTCGTCGGCGCCGGGTTCCAGCTTGGCGGCGTAAAGGCGGACGCGGGAGAGCATCGCGGACACCCATTCGACGCCGTAGCGGAATTCGCCGAGGTCGTCGTAGTAGCCCCAGGCTTCTTCCTGCCAGGTGTCGGTGCGGCGGATGAGGTCGGTGCGGGGTTCCTTGACGGGGGCCGCGGCGGCGGTGATGGCTTGGGGTTCGCTGGCGTGCGGTGCGGCTGTGGGCAGCGGTCCGCGTCGGGTGAAGGCGTGCCACCAGGCCATGTAGTCGCTCCCTGCTCGCGGTCTGCGAGGGAGGGTAGGCACCGGGCCGGGAAGATCATTCCGGGGAAAGGGGAACGGCCCCCTGCGCCAACAGGAGGCCGTGAACAACCCGATCCCGAATGCGTGTGGTTGGAGCCAGCAGCAGTGAGGACGTGCGGCCATCGTAGCGGAGGTGGCCGCCTGCTTGTGCCGCTATGCCCAGTCCTGTGCTGCGATCAGAGCGCCAGCTGCCCACACCGCGAACCACACCAGCAGCGGCACCGGCAGCCCAACGACCGCCCACGTTCCGGCCGTCAAGGCGAGCGCGACCCAGCCGGACGCGCACCACGGGCACGACAGCAACTCGGCCAGCCAGTACGGAGACCACTTCTTCCGCTCTACCCAGCGGTTCTCCACCCCATCGATGGCCTGGGTCTTCCAGGGCACGCCTTTGGAACGGACGTGCTCCCACTCGGCCTCTGTGAGCGGGCGCCAACCTCCAACCAGCCGATCCCGCAGCCACAGCACCGGCGGGAACGTGTCCTCAACCACCAGCCGCGTCAGCCGGTACGTGGCGAGCGACAGCATGATCAGCAGCAGCCATGTCTCCATGGCCCGTCACCGTAGCCGCGATCCGACGATCTGCTTTCTGGCGAGATCTCCGCCCAACGAGCCCTGCCCGCGCGGCACCGTTCCGACCAGCTTCGTGTGCCAGCCACCCCACACCATCCCGTCCAACCGGTCCGGCGACCAACCGAGTTCGGGATACCAGGTACACAACTGCTCCTCCAACTCCGGGAACGTCCCCGCGTGATGCCACCGCCCCTGCGCCGACAACGCCGCCACCGGCTGGGCACGGATCGCCTTACCCTGCGTCGCCCGCACCTTCCGGATCGGGATGTCCACGCCGACCTTCTCCATCGCCGTACGGATCACCGCGACCGCCTGGTCCCCGCCATAGTTCACCTCGACGCAGATGTCGTCCGCCTCCCAGTCGATCGCGGCCCGCACAGCCCGCTCACCCCAGCCCTCCGGCGGCAGCTGGCACGACCGGTCATCGAGGACGAACCCGTGAGGCTGCGGCCTGGGCGTGCCGGCGGTCTGGACCGTCGGGTCCTCGGGGTCGGCCTGCGGGGCAGGCAGCACCCCGGGAAGGATCAGCCCGGACTTCGCGGTCACGACGATGCCCTGCTCGCCGGCGCCGCCGGACGGGTCGACGCCGACGGTCCGGCGGATCAGATCCGGCACGGCGTCCAGCTGCATCCGCGAGGCCGCCAGCGCATGGCGCCGCCAGTAGGCGTTGGTCACCTCGTCGAGGATCTGGCCGAGGAGTTCCTGCTCGCCGAGGTCGGTGCCTGCGTAGGCGTCCTCGAGCATCTGCCGGATGTGTTCGGGCAAGTGCGGGTTCTGGTACATGGTGGCGTGGGTGGTGACCACGCCGGGGACCTCGCCGTTCTTCAGCCGGTTGAGCAGCAGCTTGGGCTTCGGGGTGGTGGAGGCGACCCAGTGCGGGCGCGGCCCTGAGCGCAGGCCGAAGCGAAGCTGGTCGAAGCTCTGCTGCATGTATCGCCAGGCGGCGAACTCCTCCAGCCAGGCCAGGCAGGTGTTACCGCCGGCGCGGAGGCGCTCGACGTCTTCCGGGGAGTTGGCGCCGTAGAGCTTGGCCTGGGAGCCGTTCGCCCACCGTACGACGGTGCCGCCTGCGGTGGTGATCGGGCCGGTGGCGGTGGGGTCGTGGGCTTTGATGCCGGACGGGCCGGAGACGCAGGCGGTGACGGCGTCGCCTTGGGTGGGGGCGATGATGCCGATCCAGTGTGGGACTGGTCCGGGCAGGCAGGGGGGTCCGGCGACGTGGCGGGCGACGTACTCGGCGCAGGCGTCTGTTTTTCCGGCGCCGCGTCCTGCCAACAGTAGCCAGCCGTACCAGTTCCCGGGCGGTGGGATTTGGTGTGGGAGGGGTTGCCAGCGTGGGGTGAGGAGGGCGCCGAGCGCGGCGGCGGCGCGCTGCGCGATGTGGGCCCGGTCCTCGGTGGTCATGTGGGGATTGTGGCCGCTCTTGGGCGCTGCGCCGTCCGGAGGTTGACGGCGTCGGTGTGCGCCGGTTCGTTGACCTAGTGGCGGCGCGCGTCGCCCTGGTCGGGCAGGCCTGCCGAGTTGCTTCCGTGGTGGTGCCATGTCCATGAACGCCGGGGCAGGTGCACGATCTTCGCTCCGACGGCGATGCAGCCGAGGGTGAATGCGTAGTCCTCGCCGGAGACTTGGACGTTGGGGTCGCGGGCGAACCCGACCTGCTTGGCGAGTTCGGTGCGGACGAGGATCGTGATCGTCGTCGAGTTGGGGCAGTCCGGGTCGAAGGGGCGGCCGTAGAACATGGGGAAGGGGTCGGTGCCGCCGACGACGCGGAACCAGGGGTACACGTAGTCGGCGTTGGTGTCGGCGGCGCAGGCGAGGAGCTGCTCGACGTGGTCCGGGTCGAGTTCGTCGTCGCTGTCGAGGAACGCGGTCCACTCGGTGTCGACGAGCGCGAGGCCGTGGGCGCGGGTGATGGCGGCGCCCTTGTGGTGGATGTCCTCGGCGAGGATGTGGTGGACGGGGACGGTTTGGGCTTGGACGGAGCGGGCGGCGCGGTCGAGCATGCCGTTAGTGCGCCGCTGCTCGTGGAACGGCGTGACGACCGTGACCGTGGGCTCGCTCATGGCGCCCCCGCGTGCTCGACTTTGCCGAGCTGCTCCTTGCACTGGCAGCCGTCGACCGGAGACCAGGACGGGCAGGCGCTGGTGGTACCCGCGCGACAGCAGCACGGAACGTTGACCGTGAGGGTGTCGCAGCCGCACTTGTCGGGATCGTGCCAGCCGGTCACGGGCCTCTTGCACTGGTCGCAGCGCAGGTAGGGATTGGCGAATGTGATCTCGACGTGGACGCGGGTGTGGGTCCGAGTGATCATCGCGGCGTGCCCCTCCAGAGGATTTCGTTGTCGCCCTGGATCAGCAGCTCCAGCGTGGACCAGAACTTGATCCCGTAGTCCGCGTTCGCCGCGAACGATCCGTCGAAGTAGTGGAACGACGGAATGCACCAGAAGCTGACGTGCGTCGGGTCCGCGAACGCATGCCACGTCCCTGACAGGCAGTTCGGCACGCGGATCTCGAACACGCCGCCCGGCCGAAGCACGCGGTGCGCCTCGTTCATCACGGCGATCCGGTCGGCGCCCGCGGGGATGTGCTCCATGACGTGGCTCGCGCGGATCGCGTCCACGCTGCCGTCCGCCGCAGGCCACGGCACCTGCTGCGCGGGCCGCTGCCACTCGCCCACCCCGTGGGTGGGATCGAGGTTGGTCCACCCGGCCTGGACCAGGTGGCCGCCGCCGATCTCGATACTCGTCATCACACACGCTCCGGCCAGTGCCACGTGCCGCCCTCGCGGCCGACCTCGGACTGCACGCACCCGCCGTCGGAGAGTGAATGGAAGAACATCCCCGAGGGGTTCAGGACTGCCAGGCCCACCGGTACGGCGATGTTGCGCCTGGCGTCTTCGGACGTCTTGCCTTCGGGCCACTCTCCTACTTCGGTGATGACCGCCGCCCGACACTGCGCCGAGTAGGCCTGCGTGCCGTCCTCACGGACCGGTGTCCCGTGACTCACGTAGTGGACCACCCGGCCCACACTCGGTACCTGCTGCTCACTCATCCGTGCCTCGCACTCCCCTCATAAGCCAGCCACGACGTGGCCAGATGCGACCCCGGCCAAGGCGCCGGGCGAAGCCCCGTCTCCCGCAGCACGAACGGCTGCGAGATCTGGTCCTGAAAACTCCACTCGTACGTCTCCGCCAGCCAGCGCACACCGAGCTCCCGCACCGCGGCCGTGTGACGACGGCCGATCACCCCCGTCGCCCACAACCCCCAGGACTCGGGGTGGCCCAGCTCGCTGTAGCGGTCGGCCTGCTCCAAAACCGGTTCACCCGCGTACTTCGCCAGCCCCGCAGACTCCTTGGCCTCCGCATACAGGCAGTTCCGCCACGGATGCACGAACTGCGCGATCGGCTCCTCATCCGTCAGCTTGGCCACAGCCTCGATCGCGAACTGCGCCGAGACCACCCGGAACGACGCGTCCACCCACAAAGAGACACCCGCGTCCGTGTACCGCCAGGGCTCGTACTTCGGATGCTTCGCCGCCCGGTTCGGATGCACCCCAGGCCGCGGCTCATACACGAGCGTCCACCCCTGCGCCGCCTCGGCGTCCGGCGGCTCACCGTCGTGCACACAGATCCACTCGACGTCCACACCCGCCTGCGGCAACACCGGCTTCAGCGAGTCGTAGCCGTCATAGATCGCCGTGACGATCGCGACCTGGCTCACGACGCCGTCCGATACCAGGCCACGACATCCTCCACCCGCGCCCACGAGTGCTCCGGCTTCCAGTCCAGCCGGTCCCAGCCGTCGCCCCGGGCCACGATCCGCGTCGGTGTCTCCCCCAACCGCATCGGCAGATGCTCCACCCCGGCCGTCGACCCGGTGAAGTCCAGAACGGCCCGAGCAAGCTCGTTTACTGTGACCGCAACCCCGGTGCCGGCGTCGAACGTCACGTCGTCCCCGAACTGGGCGGCGTCGACCAGCATCCGGCCGACGTCGTCCGAGTGCACCAGGTCCATCGTCTGCTCGCCGTCACCCCACACCGGCAGCGGCCTGCCTTCCCACGCGGCGCGGGCGAACGTGGGCAGGATCTTCTGCGGGTGCCCGGGACCGAACTTCTGCCCGGGACCGTAGGCGTTGAACGCGCGGACGTGGGAGACACGCAGCCCGTACGCCTCATGCCACGCGGTGGCCAGGCGGGTCGCGCACACCTTCGTCGCTGTGTACACGCTGGGGAACACGGGCGGCATGCCGACACCGACGTAGGCGGCGTCGTGTTCCTGGCACCAACGCAGGATCCGCAGCGTGCCCACGACGTTGGCCTGTACAGCTGCCTCGGCGTCGTCGAAGAGTTCGGAGGTGCCGAGCATCCCAGCGAGGTGGATGACCGTGTCCGCGCCCTTCAAGGCAGCGAGGTCGCCGAGGACGTCGTTGCCGTGGGCGCGGTCGAACGACCAGGCTTCGTGGCCGACGGCTTCGGCCGCGCGGATGGTGGCCTGCCCGAGGAACCCACTGCCCCCGGTGACTGCGATCTTCATGTGGCTCCTCACCATGGGGTCCGCCCCCACTTCCTTGCGAAGGTCTCCCGGTCCCGGCCTGCCTGCTCTTGCAGTTCGGGGCGTTCGTGCATGGATCCGTTGGGGCAGCGGTGTTCGACGGGGATGCCGGGGACGAGGAGCGCGCCGCCCTGCTCGCGGGCGCGCCAGTCGATGTCGTCGTCGCCGTACCACCAGGCGAGGTCCTCGTCGAGGCGCAGCCCCGTCTCGCCGCGGAGCATGTAGGCGTAGCCGGTGATCCGCTGCCGGAGGTCGATCGGTTCGGCCTTCGTGTGCAGCAGGACATCCCGGCCGCCGTGCTGGTCGGGATAAGCGAGCGCGGCCGGGCTGCCGCGCATCGCCATCGACAGGGCCATCACCCAGCCGGCCGGGACGACGACGTCGGAGTTGAGAACCGCGATGTGCCACTCCGTGGCGCCTGCGCGGTGGGCGGCCGCGTCCGCGAGGGCGAGCCCGATGTTCCACAGCTGGCTGATGTTCGGCGGGTCGATCGGTACGGCCGCGACGAAGACCTTGCCGTGCCACGGCTCCGGGTCGATCGGCGGATCGGAGAGGTTGTCGATGACGATGACCCGGTCGACCTGGTCGGCCACGGAGTTGATGCAGTCGGCGAGGAGGTCGTGCCGGTTCCGGGTCGGGATGACCGCAGCCCGGAAGATCCCGCTCACGCGTTCAGCCACTGCGGGTTGGCGGCGTACCACGCCACAATGTCCGCCAGGGTGTCGTCCAGCGGCCGCGGCCCCGGCCAGCCCAGGGCGGCGAGCTTGCTGCCGTCGAGTGCGTACCGGTGATCGTGGCCCGGCCGCTGCGAGTGGTAGTCCACCAGCTCGTAGTCCAGCTGGCGCCCGGCCGCGTCGGCCATGCGCTGGGCGAGGTCGAGGTTGGACGCCTCCTCGCCGACGATGTTGTAGCGCAGCGGGCCGTCCGGGGTGGTCGGGTAGTACGTGGCCCGCTCGTCCCCGTCGAAGCGTTCGGTCAGCCACAGCCACGCGGCGGCGAAGTCCCGGACGTCGACCCAGCACCGCGAGCCGGACACCCCGTCGGGACTGGCGTGGACGGTGAGCTTCTCCCCACGAAAGATGGCGCGGGCCACCTTCGGGATGAACTTCTCCGCGGCCTGCGGCGCCGGCGCCAGCAGGTTCATCGTGTTCGTCACGATCAGCGGCACGCCGAGCCCACGCCAGTACGAGTAGGCGATGGCCTCCTGCGCGGCCTTCGACGCGGCGTACGGGTTGGAGGGGCGGATGCTGTCCCACTCGTGGTGCTGGTAGCCGTCGCTGGCTGGGCCGAACACCTCGTCGGTGCTCATCTGCAGGAAGAGCCGCGGTTTGGCCAGGCGGGCGTACTCCAGCATGTTGAGGATGAGCTCGACGTTGTTCCGCACGAACGGCACCGGGTCGGTCAGCGACCTGTCGACGTGGGATTCGGAGGCGATGTTCCACACGTAGTCGACCGGGCCGATCTGCTCGGCGAGGAGCGGGGTGATCGGCAGGGCGAGGTCGTGGGCGAGGACGTCGACCCGGGCCCGCGCGTCGGGCCGTTCGTCGAGGACGGCGTTGATGCGGGCGCCGTCGCCATGGTGCCGGTACGACACGGGGCAGACGACGCGCCAACTGGTGTGGTCAAGAACGTGGGCCAGTGCGGCGGATCCCACGAACCCAGACGCACCGGTCAGGAGAATTGTCCTGCCGTCGGGAGATTTACCCACTGTGCTTCTCCAAGTAGCTAACGATCGAAGAGATCAACTCGAAGGACTCTTCGACCTTCCCCAGGGTCGAATTGCATCTGAAGCACAGCAGTCCGCGAACCTTACCGGTCGTGTGGCAATGATCGACGGATAGGCGCCGTTCTCCATCGGTTTCCCCGCAAGTCGCGCAGACACCGCCCTGCGACGCGAGCATCTCCTTGTACTGATCAGCGTTGATCCCGTACTTGCTTTTGAGTCGACGCTCCCAGTCCCTCTCCGGGTCGTAGGTTGCGGCCCAGATCCTGGAGCAGCATGCACGGCACCAAGTCTTCAGACCGTCCCTGCGCTTGCTGTCCTTGGAGAACTGATCCGCAGGCTTGAATGCGCTGCAATTTGCACACCAGCCTTCGCCGGGTTGCGCTTTTCGCGGCCTGACCCGGTGATGGACTTTCTGCGGGTCGCCATTGCGTTGCAACCGGCCGTAGTGCTTCCTGCATAGCCCCTTGCAGTGCACTTCCCCTCCGGCCGAACAGTACTCGTCGTCAATCGCGCACCGGATTCCCTTGTTCTTCACAAAGAGAATTCTATTTCCCTGGCATTCTTGTGACTTGCGGGAATTCCGAGATGTGACGCACCCGACTGGCGTTCTGACCCATGCGTGTCGATGCGCGGCGGTTCCGGGCAGGCCGGTCGGGAGCAACCTCATGCCGCGGACGGTAGAGACCCCACCGCGAAGATCATTCCGGCTGGCTGGTTCCCGGCGGCAGGGCGCTGGCGCCGAGGAGGTGCTGCTGCGCTGCGCCGAGCGCCTTCACCCGCTGCTCGTGGTCGAGTTCGAGGACATCGAGCGCGGCGGCGAGCGCCGATGCGACCAGGTCGCCCTCCAGGTCGAGGCGCCGCTCCAGGGCGACCATGACACCGGCGTCGACGGCCTGCTTCGCTGTGAGGGCGGCGAGTTTGCGTTCGTCGCGGGACTGCGCGAGCCACTTCGTGATGGAGGGCGGTGGCTTCAGCGGGTTGCCGCCGGCTTCGACGTGTTCGCGCATCTGCTCGGCGAGGACGCCGTCGGCCCAGGCGGCTCGGCCGGTGGCGGTGCGGACGAGGTCGAGTAGTGCTTCGTGTGGGGTGATGTTTCGTTCGGCGGCGATTTCGTGTGCCATGGCCCATGCCTCTTCGACGTGTCGGTTTCCGCCGCGGTGCCAGATGCAGGTTCCGTACCCGGGGTGGTTGGTGCCTTGTCCGGCGCGGTGGGAGCACATGCGGCCGTTGAGGTTGCGTTTGGGGCATCGGGCCGGGTAGGCGGTCATGGGGTGATTGTGGCTCGGCGGGTTGGGCTGATCTTCCGGGCGCAGCGGAGGGCCCCGACCGGGCGGTGGTCGGGGCCTTCGGCGTGAGCAGGGTCAGGCGGTGGTCAGAACTCCTCGGTGCGGAAGGCGTAGCCGGAGTCGTGCTTCAGGGTCTCGCCAAGCTCGGCATCCCGCAGTTGGCGCCCGAATGCCAACCCGGCGCGGCCGAACGCAATGTCCTGGGCGGCAAGGACCCGCAGTGCGGACAGGGCGACGGCGTGACGGGTGGGCAGCGGTTCGGTGCTGGAGTGGGCCTGCGTTCCGTCGGGGCGGGTGACGATGAGGCGGAAGGTCATGTGGTTCATCCTGTCGTGTCGGGCGGTCAGGCGGCGGGCCGGTACGGTCCCCAGCCGCCGCGGATCATCGGGTTGTGCGGCCGGTCCTCCAACTCCACGGGGAGGTCGGACCAGACCAGGTGAGTCATGCCGAGGTCGAGGGCAGCGGCCACGCGGTGGTGCCCGTCGACGAGCCACGGCTGGCCGTTGTAGGTGCGGATCATGATGGGGAGAGCCATGCCGTCGCGGCGAATCTCGTCCAGGAGATCGGCGTAGTGCTCGGATCGCCGTTTGTGGTCGAGGACGTCGCGGACGTACAGGGCGTCGGGTGTCTCGTCGTCGTCGACGGTGAGCATGTCGAGGACGTCTGCGACGGGGATGATGCCGAGCACGGCGGGCTCCTGGGTGGTGGGGCGTCGGCGAGGAGTTGGACGCGGGCGGTGATGGGGAGGTCGACGGGGCCCGCCTGGAGAGCGGGCTCCGAATGCGGTCAGTCGGAGGACCAGCCCGCCCACTCCGGCTCGCGGAAGGCCACGGTGCCGCTGGTGTAGCGGATCAACTCCCCGTACTTGTGCAGTGAGTGCACCGTGCCCTGGTCGTCGGTGACGCGCCACGACGAGCCGAGCGGGTCCTCGACCGTGGTGACGGTCCGACCGTTGGGCAGCGGTGCGCCGGGGCTGATCGCGAACCGGTCGTAGCCCAGGAGACACCCGTTGGCGGGGACGGTCTCCAGGATCTCCGTGGCCTGGGCGGCAGCAGCGGCCGGTACCGGGATGACGGAAATGTCGATGCCACTGAGGAACACGGAGGTGGGGTCGGTCGTGCGGACGATGCGCAGCGGGCGGCCGTCGCGGTCGGTCACGTCCCACTCGTCGATTGCGTGGCCCTGGGCGCGCGCCTGCGCGATGTCGGCTTCCGCTTTGGTGACGGTGTCGTGGCCCCACAGGGTCCCGTAGTGGTCGTAGTTGGCGACGATGGCGGGCTCCGGCTCGGGCTCCGGCTCCGGGAGCGGGGCGTTGAGCTCTCGCAAGGGCTGGGGGTCGATGGGGGTGAGGACGAGGGCGGTGCCAGCGGCGACGATGGCGGCGAGTTCGATGGTGTCCACGGTGCTCCGATCTCGGGGTGGTGCGCGGGCGGGTAATGGGGATGTCGATGAGGTCAGGCGCGCGGGACCCAGCGGGTCTGGCCGCCGCCGCCCGGGTTGTCGATGGTGACGACGGGTCCGCGCGTCTGGAAGGCGCGGCCCTCCTCGATGGCGGACACCATCTCGATCTGCACCATCTCTCCGCATTGGCCGCTGCGGTTGGTGTCGACGGCCCAGGCGTTGTCGCTGGTGGGGTGTTCGGCGTCGTAGGTGGCGTCGGGGTTGATGGCGGTGACGCGGGGGTCGTTCCAAGACATGGTGTTCTCCTCTCAGGCCGCGAGCAGCATGCGTGCGGCGAGCTGGTGGTAGCAGCGCGAGCCCTTCAGGCCGGCGGGGCAGGAGCAGGCGGTGGGGGCGGTCTTGTAGGTCTCGGTGCCGTCGGTGCTGACGGCGATGAACACCACGCTGCGGAGGGGGACGATGGCGCCGTCCTCGATGAGCTCCCGCGCACTGGCGACCTGGTGGGGCTTGTAGTCGGTGAGGTCGACCTGGGCGCGGCGGATGTGGCGGGCACAGGTGGGGCCGTAGCCGATGGCCTGGGACTTGGCGGTGCGGAGGGGGCGGCCGCAGCGGAGGCAGTTGGTGTGCTGGTGGGTGGTGGCTGCGGCGTTCATCGGGTCCCCCTTGCTCCATGGTGATACCTATAGGGTAGGCCTACCGCATTACGCATGTCAACTAGACTAGGCCTACCGGATCAGTCACACTGGGGGTATGTCCACCACCATCAACCTCGCCGCCATCCGCACCCGCTACGAAATGGCCGTCGAAGACGCCGAGAAGCAGCGCACCGCCGACGTCCAGGAAGCCCTCGCCGCAGGCGCCACCCAGAAGGAAATCGCCGACGCCACCGGCTACACCCGCGAGACGGTGCGCCGGATCGCCAACCCGGAAGCCGCCGAGGCCATCCGCAGTGCCCGACGGGCCGCCAAGCGCCCGGTGGGCAGCGAGGAGAAGGGCGTGTGACTGCCGGAACGATCGACTGTGCAGCCTTCACCTCAGAGGACGACGAACCGGCAGCCTGCAGCGCCTGCGGTCATCCGGCCTGCGAGGTATGCGAGGAGACGCACGCCGTGTACGGCGGGACCGTCTGCGCCGGATGCGTCGACCTACTCGACGAGGATGACCAGGCGCACGAACGCGAGCTGACTGATGCCGCGCGTATCGGCTTTGAACGGGCTGGCGGCAGGGAAGGGCTGGCCCACGTCTGGGACCAGTGGATGACCGAAGGCCATACAACCGGCAAGCGGGTCGGCGAGGGTGCAGGCCCGGTGCGCCGGGACGAGGAGCCCACCACATGACCACCTTCACCGGCGTCCTCGCCGTCCTCCACACCCCCACCACCGACGGCCGCCAACTCGACGAACCGGGACCCGACCTCACCCGCCCACTACCCCTCCCGCTCGTGCGCCCCGGAGAACCCGGCATCGGCCGCATCAACCGCGTATGGCAAGACGGCAACCTGCTCCGCTACGCCGGAACCCTCGACGACGAACACCCAGACGCCGACGCGATCGCCACCGGGATCCGTGCGGGCCGACTCGTTGGCATGCTCGACGCCGACGACGCGAAGATCCGCCACCAGAACGGCAACCTGTTCAGCGACAGGGCTGCCGACACGCTGACGGTGATGAGCGGATGGCGGGTCATGGCCGTGACGCTGATGCCGTCGGAGGGCAAGGCGTGGCCGGAGGTGTCACTCACCCTGGACGCGTAGCCCACCGCATGACGACGGCCCCGCCCGAACCGGTGCGGGGCCGCAGCATGTCCGGCCTACGACGCCTCAGTACCCGCGCTCCGCAACGTCGGTGATCTTCACCGACACCTTCGTGCTCGACGAAGGCACAGTCACCAGCGACGGCGAGAAGTTCAGACTCGTCTGATCCGACAACTCAGCCGTCTCAATCACCGGCCCGTCCTCATCGCCACGGATCTCGTAGGTGATCTCATACACGGCGTCCGGGTCGATCGCCTCACTGTCGACCAGGAGCGTCAGGTCCGGCTCCACCGTCACATTGCAGCCCGCCGACCCGAAACACTGCCGCCTCGTCGTACGCAGCTCGATCGTGAAACTGTTCGCGTCGATATAGGTGTACGACGGCTCCGACTCCTCGGCGGCGGCCGCCACGGTGTCCTCGGCCGCCGGCGTCGTGGCCGCAGCCGGCGAACTCCCGCTGCCGCCGTCGCGGGAGTTGACGACGAACACCCCCGTCCCGATCACCGCCGCGATCACGGCGGCCGCCGAGCCGATCACAACCCAGTTGCGGGGCTGCTTCGGCGCCGGCGGGGGCGGCGGGAAGTCGGGCATGGGCGGTGGCGTGCCGTCACTCATGGGTCCCCCCAGGGATGTTGGTGCGTAAACGGCATCATCCTGCCGTGTGTGCCCGGTGTGGAGGCGGTGTGTCCGTGTTGTGACATGCGGAGGCCCCTGCCGTCACGGGGGTGGAACGGCAGGGGCCTCGTTGCCGGGCGTTACCCGGCGCGTAGCTTCCAGTGTGGCAGGCGGTCAGTCGACGGGCAGCCACTTCGTGACAGTGACCTCCCGCTCCACCACCTCGACGGCCTCCACGGTGTCGCCGTACCAGCCGTGCTGGTCGGGCATGCCGCCGCCGACCTCGAAGTCGCCAAGTTCCAGCTCGGCTTCGTAATCGACGGCGTACGTCTTGCCGTCCTCGGCCCGGAAGACGCAGCGCCGTCGGGCCGTGTACTTCAGGACGGCCACTTGCTCGTCGGCGAGGACGTGCTCGTCGTACTCGATGTCGCGGGGGTCATCCGGGGGAACGTTGTAGGCGGCGAGCTCGGCGATGGTGAAGTGTCGGGTTGCCATGGGGTCAGTCTTCCTGTTGCGGCGTACCGGGAACGGGCTTCTCCGGCGCGGGGAAGTGGCCGCCCCGACTGGCCTGGTAGGTGGTCTCGTGGCCTTGCAGCCGCTCGTCGTCCGGCTCCGGGGGTGTGGTCCAGCCGAGTGCCATGATGGCGGTCTCCTGTCTCGTGTTCGGGATGGTGAGGAACCGGGGCGGGCCGCGCTCTTCTTGGCGGTTGGGAGCGGCCCGCCCCGGGGTTATGAGGCGCCCTTGTGGATCGAGCGGGCTACTCCCTCGAAGGCGTCGAGCGCCCGGGGATCGAAGCGGCCGTGTCGGGCTTGGATGTCCTTGCCGAGCTGGTCGTAGAGGCGGGCCGCCTTGCGGTAGTCGCCCTCCTGCTCGGCCTGTTCGGCCTCGGCCATGCGTCTCGTGATCTCGTCCATCGGTGGGTCCTCTCGACAGGTACGGGCGGGCCGGGGCTTGGGCGGGTCAGTGCTGCTGGCCGAACGGCACGGTCATCGACGCCTCGGTCATGTCCCGCAGCTCGGTGCCGTCGGTGGTGCGGGTGTTGAAGCGGGCAATCGCCTCGTTCTTCAGCCGCTCGGTCTCGGCGCGGTCGCCGCGTTCTCGGGCGGCGATGTAGTCGCGGACAGACTGGTGCTCGGTCTCCATGTGGATCTCCCTGGGTGGTTGGTCAGCGGCCCCAGCAGTTCGCCAGGACCAGCGCGAGCAAGAACAGAACGGCGAGGCAGCTGCCGCGCGGGAGGATCCCGTCGCCACGCGCCTCCGCATGCACCGGACGGACGCCGTCCCCCGCAGCCGGCGCCAACCCCCCGTGCGCGATACGGCGGTGCTCGACGAGCTCGTCCTCGGCGTCCGCCTCACGCTCCCGGCGCTGCGGAGAGACGGCGTCACAGGACCGGCAGAAGTACTCGTGCGGCATTCACGCACCCCCTCTCGACAGCAGGCCGCGAAGCCGCGCCAGAGGCGTAGCTACAGGCGTAGGAACGTCCGCTACATCGCAGGTCACAGCCGTAGCTACGGGGCCGCTACGGGCCTCAGGAGCGGCGCCCGGAGAGGGGTCGGGGAGAGCCTCCTGCCACGCCTGCAGGTCGACCCCGTAGACCCCCTCATTCACCCTCCCCTCGGCATCCCGTACGGAGGCCCGCGTGGGGATACCGAGAGCCCCCAACTTGGCCCTCACCGCGGCCCGATCAACGGACTCCCCCGGGGTGGCCGCGGTGAGGTACTCGGCGAGGGTCTTCACGTGCACGCCGCGGGCGTCCCCGATCAGCTTCCACATCACCGTGACGAGCGGGTCGACAGGCAACTCCTCGGGCTCCGACTCGGGGGCGGCGGGGGGCCGTCCGGCGCTGCGCCGCTCGACCCATTCCGCCCACCCCTCCAGCCGGTCCCGGGGCACGAACGCGGCAACCGCCAGCACCCACCCCGTGACCAGACCTACGGCCACCCAGCCGCCGTAGAAGCCGACGGCCCACACCGACCCCACGTGCAGCACCCACGCCACATCAGCGCGGCCGCGGGCGAGCAGCCACCGGCCCGGGCCGCCCACCCCCGCCCAGAGCGCCCCGGCGAGCCCTGTCGGCGCGGCGCTCGCCTCATCGGCCACGACCTCGTCCTCGCTGACCACCTCGTCGCGGACGTCCAGGTCAGGCACCGGCTCGGTCTTGCGCAGGTTGAAGTACGTCACTGGAGGCCTACCCGCGCGTTCTCGATCGCGTCGGCGATGTAGCTCCAGGAGCCGCCAGCGCCGGTGGCGATGTAGAAGAACAGCAGCGCGGTGAACCCGACCTGCTTAGTTGTCAGCTTCTTGAACAGCATGAAGATCGCCACGCACAGGGCGAGAGCAGGCATCGTGACCCCCTTGAGGAAGCCCTGCAGGAAGTCGATGACCGTGCCGGCCGCGTCGGGGACGACGGTGAACGCGCCGCCGGCGGCCTTGTAGGAGCTGGCGGCGAGCATCGCGACGAACACGGTGGTCCACCAGCCCAGCGGCTTGAGCTTCCCGCCGCCGGGGACGCCGAAGATGAGCAGCGCGGTGAGGGCGGCGGCGAGGCCGACGGTTCCGAGGTTGCCGAACACGAGGGGTCCTTAGAGGTGGTAGCCGGTGCCGTACAGCAGGACGCCGACGACGGTGGACGATGCGGGGACGGCGGCGAGCCAGGCGACGGGCCGCCACCAGCTGCGGGTGCGGTGGTGCAGCAGGAGCGTGGCGGCGCCGACGATGCACCAGAAGATCGCTTGCGGGCCATACGGGCTGGTCGAGACGATCCAGGCGGTGACGTAGGTGACCCAGCCGACCAGGCCGACCGTCCAGCCCAGGTAGGCGGCCGAGGCGTGGAAGGCGAGCCACTTCAGCCGGTACGGCACCCGGTCCCACGCCTCGATCAGGGACTGGCGGGGCGACGGCGGCCGGGTGTCGAAGGCGCTGCGTGGGGTGTCGGGTTGTGGGCGTTTCCTGCGCTCGCGCCGGGCCTTCTTCGGCTTCGTGGCGGGGGGCTTCAGCGTGGTCTTCTCCACGGGCGCGGGAGCCGGTTCGGGTTCCTGGGCGGCCTCGGGCTGGGGGGCGGGCTTCGTGTCGAGGATGTCGTCGAGCCAGTCGCGCGGCCGGCCGGTGGGCTTCGGCGGAATGGCTGGCGGCTTGGCGTCCGGGCCGACGCCGCGGGTCTTGAGGATCGCCTTCATGCGGAGCTCGTCTGCCCCCTGCTCGGTGCCCATCAGGCACCGACTCGCAGGGCGCGGAGGTAGCGGTCGACGCTGCTCTGTGGGACGGGCTTGCCGGTGGCGTTCCGGACCGTGCGGAGGACGGCTTCCGGGTCGCGGATCCCGGAGTCCCAGGCATTCCGGACTGCTTCCTGCGTGGTCACGCGGCCAGGCCGGAGCGTGCTGACCTTGGGATCCGGATCTTCCGGAAGGGGTTCCGGACTTCCGGAAGTCTCCGGATCCGCGGATCCGTTCGCCTCCGCGGATCCGAGGCTGCGGCGCTCGGCGTCGACCTGGGCCTGCCCGCGCTGCAGTTCCCGCCGGATCGGGATCATCGCGAGCTGCCCGTCGACCGCGGCACGCCGCTTCGACACCCACTGCTGCGTGCGGTCGTCCAGCGGGCGGGCGTGGACGCGCATGGCCATGGACCAGCCGCCCTTGGCGAGCCCGGAGACGAGCGCACCGACCACACCGATGACCCACTCGCCGAAGACGTAGCCGTGCGCGAACACCGCGCCCATGGACACAGCGAGCGCCCATCGGCCGGCCTTCTGCGCGGCCTTGGCTCGGGCGGGGTCGTAGCGCAGCAGCCACTCGACGCCCATGCACATGATCCAGCTCGCGTCGAACGCGATGGCCGCGGCGTAGGCGACGACGCTGATGGTGACGGCGGACAGCAGGTCGCCGATGCTCGCGGTCGTCCAGACCAGGGATGCTGTGACGAGGACGATCGCACCGACGGTGACGGCGGTGCGCACCAGCTGGTCCCAGTCGCGGGGCGGGGCGGGTACCTCGATGAGTTCGCGGTCGAGAACCATCTCGGTTTCGCCGTCGACGGTGTGGGGGACGAGGCGGGTCCGCTCGATCTTGCGGGTCTTCACGGTGCTCCTCCGGGAGCGGGAAGGCCGACCCCGGTCGGGGGTTGCCCGGGGTCGGCCGGTCTGGTGGCGGTCAGGCGGTGCCGCGGTAGATCGCGAAGGCGAGGGCGGCGAACCCGGCGACGACGCTGAGGCCGTACAAGAGGCGCTCCATCAGTCGCTCCAGTCGGTGCGGCGCCAGCCGCCCTTGCGGTCGCGGGCGCGGTCCTTGCGCTCCCACTTCTCACCTGCGGCGGCGGCCTCGGCGATGGAGCGGCGGTGACCGGACCGGCGCTTGCGGGCGGCTTTGTCGGAGGCGGACTCGCGGCTGGCGTAGCGGTCGGCAGCGAGTTGGCGGTCGTTGCCTCCGCCGAGCCAAGAGAGAAGGCCCATCAGATGCCCCCGCCTTGCACGCCGGTGCCGCCGCAGCTGGTGCAGGTGCGGAAGACGCTGGTGTGGCCGCCGCCGGGTTTGGGGGTGGTTTCGGTGTAGCCGCGCTGGCCGCCGCAGGTGGTGCATGTGCGTGGGGTGGGCTGCTCGGGGGGCTTGTCGGTACCGTTGGGCACGGTCGTTTCTCCTGGTAGCTCAGGGGATTCGGCTGGCCCCGGCCGGGCTCTCACACACCGACCGGGGCCGTTCTGTTGGTGCAGTGCCAGACTGGCAGGAACCTCTTTACAACGTCAAGAGGTTCGGGAAGGATGTTGCCGTGCCCAAGAGCCCTGACAGCGAGGGGGTTCCGCGCTTGATGACCGTCTCGGAGATCGCGCTGGAGCACGGAGTCAGCCGACAGACGGTGCACTCGTACCGGACGCGCGGCAGCTTCCCGAAGCCCGTCGAGGGTGAGGGCAGTACACGACCCCGGTTCCGCGCCGACGAGGTGGCCGCGTGGTTCGCGGCGAACCCGCCACGGCCGGGCAAGCGAACAGACCTCGCAGCCCCAGATGAAGGAGCACCGATGGCGACAACAGAACGCGCCGAGTCCACCCTGAGCGGGGAGGATGTAGAGCGGCTGACGACGATGCTCACCTATCAGTCGGCCGTCGCGGCGCAGACGGTGGGCCTTCCTGAGCCCCAGGCTCGTGAGTTGGCGGAGGCGGTGGTGCAGGCCGTAGAGCGGCTGGCCGCGAAGTGGGCGGAGGGGTAGCGATGGAGGATCTCGCGCAGTGGCTGCGCGCCCAGCTCGACGAGGACGAGCGGATTGCCCGCGCGGTAGAGGACCGGAGTGCCCCGTGGGACGGGCAGTGGATGGCCGACGGCGACAGCGCGGTGCGCACGGTCAACGGGCACGTGCTGTTCTACCGGCACGACAGCGGGCCGTTGAAGCCGGGGCTCACCGACCATGTGGCGGAGTGGGACCCAGCGCGGGTACTGCGCGACATCGCGGCGAAGCGGCGCATCGTGCAGCACCTCGCCGAGGCCATCGAGGCCAGTGAGAACTACAAGGGCCCGGACTACTACGAGGGCGTCGCCGCCTGCGAGTTGACGTTGAAGCTGCTCGCATCCGTGTACGCCGACAGTCCCGGCTACCAGGAGTCGTGGCGCCCGTAGCCCCAGACGTAGCAGCGCCCCTGCCGCCCGGAAAGTCGGCAGGGGCGCTTCGCGTTGTGCAGCACGCCAGCCTGTCGGCAGAAGCTTGCGACGGCCAGCACGCTCATGCTGCCACGGCCGTCAAGCCGCGCCCGGGGAACGCGGGAGCGCCCGCCCTGTCCAGGTCTGGAGGGCGGGCGCTCGGGGGGCTCTCACGCCTGAGATGTCCCTGCCCGGTTGGCGCCGGGCTGCTCTCAGGATGCCAGGCCGTCACCACATCCCGCAGGCCTTCCACAGCCGCACGGCCGCCCGGTTGAAGCCGTGGACGATGAGCCAGTAGGCCGCCCCGTCGACACGACGCTCGGCGCGGAGGCGGGCACGGGTGGCGAGCGGGAGCCGCGGGGAGAGGATCACTGGGTGCCGCATCACGATGCGTCCACGTCGTGAACGGGCCAGTTGTACGGCGGCGGCACAACGAGCGGCACGATCCGCTCCTCCGGGACGGTGGCGTCCTTGTCGATGACGTGACACCGGATCTGCCGGCCGCCTCGGGGTGCGTCCTCAACGACGACCTCCTTGGTGGACATCACGGCGAGCGGGTCGAGACCGTTGGCGCGGAGCCATTCGCATACGGCGTCGCGGCGCCCGTTGGCGACGTGCTCGCGCCAGAGGAGGTCGCTGGAGATCAGTTGAGTGGTCACGGCTGCTCCTCGGGCTGACGTGCGTGGAGAGCGCATTGGCTGCTGGCGCCGCAGCCTGCCGGGCACCGGTCGGGCGGGAGGGTCGCGTTGCGCAGCTCGATGAGGCGGGCGTCCCACCAGCGGGCCACGGGCGTGCCGAGCGGCGGCGGTCCGGCTTCGACCCATCGCTCGTAGAGAGCGATGACGCGGGTGACGTCCTGCTCGGCAGATTGGTGGAGCGCGGCAAAGACGCGGGTGGTCGTCTCGCGCTCGGCTGCTGCATGGCTGGGGTCCACGCGCTCGTACGTCTCGGCGAGGACGTCTGGGGCGATCGGATAGAACTCGCCCTTCACGCCACGCACGACGTGCTGGCCGGTGTAGACGAGGATCCATGTGGAGTGCAGCCTGTCGTAGACAGTGGCGGTCGCTTCGGGGTCGTCGCTGTTTGCTCGGTCGGCTTCGTCGAGGGCGTAGAACTGGCTGGCGCCCCCGGTGAAGGCCTGCACCTCGGCCTCGTTGTCGCCGGTCCACTGGATGGTGTCGACCTCGACGGGCTTCTTGCGGTAGCGGGTGATGGTCACTTGGTCCTCCGTGCTGCGCGCGCGGCGGCGCGCCGGGTGGCTCGGTTCGGGCGGGGCGGCACCGGCTCGTTCATGCCGGGGACGGTGGTGTCGTCCGGGTCGTCGACGACCACCTCGGTGCGGACCAGGCGGGTCTCCCAGGTGACGCCGGGCCTGGGCGATCGCTCAGGCCTCGGCGTCGACGATGGGCCGGTCATCGACGCTCCTTCGAGGTGAGTCGGGCCACCCTGTGGACGAGGTGGCGGAACAGGACGGCCGTGGACAGCAGGCCGGCGATGGCGATGGCGGCGTTCATGCTGCGCTCCGGTCGTCCCAGTGCGCGGCGATCTCCTGCCACGCCGCACGGTCGGTGTCGTCGAGCCGGTAGTCGTCCCGGCGGGCGTACGGCGGCTGCGTGCAGTCCGGGCCGTGCACGGCGCCGTCGGAGTTGCGCCAGAACGAGCAGCACGGCACCGGAGTCTGTCCGAGCAGCAGGGCGTCGACGATGGCAGCGCGGCGCGCCCTCTCATGCCGGGCGCGGGTGTGGCGGTCCTCGGCGTAGTGGCAGCGGGCCAGCCACAGGAAGAACGCGCTGCCGTAGAACCCGAACACGCACAGCCACGAGGGCTGGGTGGCGAAGTAGGCGCCGGTGGTGAAGGTGAGTGCGGCGCCGGCGAGGCAGGCGCGGGCGGTGCGGAGGTTCATGGGTGCCTCCGGGTGAGGTGGCGGAACAGGACGCCGGCCGCGGCCGGGAGGGCGATCAGGGCGGTGAGGATGAGGGCGGCGGTGAGGGTCATGTGCTGCTCCTGCGGGTGCGGTTGAGGAGGGCGCGCCCCGCCCGGCCGAAGCCGAGCAGGAGCGCGGAGATGAGCGGGCCGAGGATGATGCCGACGCCGAGCGCGCGGCCGATCACGCGGTCCACCGCCTCGTCGGGATCCCGGCCTCCTCGGCAATCCGGGCGGTGTGGCTGGCGCCCCGGCTGCCGTTGCGGATGAAGGCGAGGCAGACGTCTGCGCCGAGGTTGACCATCCGCTGGTTGCGGATGTATCCGGCCCTCTTGCCGTCGATCACCCAGTTCGCGGGGTGGGCTTCGATGACAGCGCCGAAGCCTCGGGCCCATTCGTGGGCCATGTGGTCGGCGCCGCTTGGACAGGCGCCGTGTACGAGTACGAGGTCTTGGTCGGTGGGCAGTTCGCGGGCGACGGTCGCGAGGGCTTGCCAGATGGCTTGCTGGTCGTACCAGTCGCGGCTGCCGGTGACGAGTACGCGGTAGGTGTTCATGCGGCTTCCTCGTAGTCAAGTGGCTGGGTGTGAACCCACGGCGGCCGTGTGCGCCCGCTGGAGCGCCTGAGACGCGTGAGGACGTACATCCGGGCTCCGAGACGCCCACGCGCCCACGACGGCCCGACGGCGCGCCGTGCTGCGGCCTTTGCGGCGGGAGTGACGAGCGGGCCGATCGCGAAGCAGACGACGCAGAGGACGAACGCGGCGGCGGCGGCGAGGATCTGCACCCACATGACGGCGGTGTCGATGATGAGGACGAAGGTGTCCGCGGCTTCGGCGATCACGGCCGGGCCTCCTTCGGCTGCTGCGCGGCGGCGGGCTGCTCGGCGGTGGCGATGTCGCACCAGCGCTGGTAGTCCTGCGGCGCGACGGTCGGCCCGACGAACCCGAGGACCTCACCGGCGTCCGTCAGGCCCGCGTTGTCGACGGCCCTGAAGCCGCTCAGCACCTCGCGGAGGACGGCGGTCAGCATGGCCCGGTCGACGGTCACATTGGGCTGCGTCCCGTCCGCTTGCCCCGGCACGGCAGACACGGCGGCGGGGGCGGCGGCCATACGGCGCAGCAGCTTCATCGCGTGGATCGTGCCGAGGTCCCACGCCTCACGCATGCTGCCGAGGTTTTCGTCGCCCTCCTCGCCGACCATGACGTCGTAGTCCAGCGCAAACACGGCGTCGGCGGCCTCGGTGAGGATCGCGGCCCGGTACTCGGCCAGCAGTCCCAGCCGTCGGGCAACGGGGTCCTGGCCGAGCGGCGGGAGCCCCAGCTCCGTGACCCGGTCGTGGATGGCATCCCACGGCGCGCCCGTCCCCAGCCCGAGCGCCTCGGACAGGGCGAGGCGGTGCTCCTCGGCGGCCCGGTCGACGCTCGCGGGCAGCACGGCCAACACCGCCCCGGCCGACTGCCAGTACGCGGGCTCCATCCCCGTCCCGTCCAGCGGTACGACATGGCCGGGGTGATCGTGGGCGTACAGCGCCTCAGCGATGCGGTCGCGCAGCGCGGCCCGGTCAGCGAGGTACGCCTTGAAGTCCTCGACGGCTCGGCGGTCACCTTCGCTCATCCGGTAGTTCGGGTTGTTGCCGCATGCGGGTCCGGTCATGGTCTTCTCCAGGTGGGGTGTGGTGTGATCGGGGGCGCGGCCGCCCGTGGCTCCAACACGGGCGGCCGTCCTGCTGCTCACGCGCAGATCACGCACCGGTGATCAGCGATCTCGCTGTCGTGGCAGCAGTCGACACAGGCACGGCAGTACGGGGTCTGCTTGTGCCAGGCGTGGCCGTCGAAGCGAGTGTCGGCCGGGTCGAACGGGCGGCGGCACTTCCCGCACACCTCGGCCGGCTGCTCGACGGCCGGCTCGTCCTCGCCGCCGGTGGTGACGGACTCCAGCAGACTGTGCAGCTGGTCCCCGGCGGTGCTGATCTTGCTGGCCCAAATTTGGCCGAGGTCGTCGCGGACGGCTTCGGCTTCCTCGGCGGTGAGGGTGACGCGGACGGTGTCGTCGGTGCGGTCGATGTGCATGGGTGTCCTCTTCGGGTGGTGGGGTGGGCAGGCGGATCAGGCGGTGGGCCAGGCTTGGCGGCAGCCGTTGGAGCGGCAGCGCAGCCCGAGGGGCACGCGCTCCGGGATCCACGAGGAGTTCTCGTCGAGGATCGAACGGCCACAGCGGGACATGACGCCTTCTCCGCGAGGTGCCTTGCGTCCGGCCATGTGCACGGACTTGTCGCTGTGGACGTCGGGCCGCTCGTACCAGGACGCGTCACGGGTTGCGGCCCATGGCTCCTCGTTGTCGGGTGTGGTGGTCACGTTGGTCCTTTCTCGGGCTGGTGGATCAGGCAGAGGGACGGGCGGCGGCACGGCGGGCGGCGGGGCATCCGGCGGTCGTGTAGTGCACGGCGCCCTCACCGCAGTCACACGGCCCGGACAAGCCCTCGTCGTCCTCGTATCCGGCGACCGTCCACCGCCCGGCATCCCGGTCCCAGACCACGGACCACGCGTTCCGGTCAGTGAGGGTGCCGTCAAGGTCGATGCCGACCGCCATCCCAGCGGCCTCGACCGCGTTCAGCGCGTCGGCAACGGCCACCCAGCGCGACCGCTCGGTGCGCGGCGCGAGCATGTCGGCGATCTCGTCGTCGGCGAACCCGTCCCGGCGCAGCGACGCCGCCATCTCGTCCCCGTCGGCCGACACATGGTCGTTGACCGACGCGGCCAGCGTGTTCAACGCCTCCTCGACGAGGAGCTCGGTCTGACCGGACTTGGCGACGTCGCGCAGGTAGTTGAGGCGTTCGGAGCGGTTGTTGCGCTGCCGGAGCGTGAACGCGTGCTGGGCCTGTTCGGCGGCGAGTTCGGCGCGCAGTCGGGCGGTGTCGGCCTCGATGCGGTAGAGCCGGTCGAACTCGTCGGACAGGCACTCGTACACGTGCTCGGCGAGAAGCTCGGCGTCAGGCTGGTCGACCCGGCTGAAGTACAGGTCGACGGCCTTGCGGATCGCGGTGCGGGTCTCGTCGAGTTGCTGGTCGGTGGGCTGGCTGGTCATGGGCTGGTCCTTTCGGGTGTGGTTCGCGGGGTAGTGATCGCGCGGGGCTTGGTGGAACCGAGTGACGCTCAGGCGGTGTCGGCGGTGAACAGGTCCCATTGGGCGCCGAGGCGTTGGTTCGCCCACAGCACCTCGGTGCGCCCCTTGTCGGACTTGGCGTTGCCGGTCATCGACGCCTGCTCGTACCTGTGCCAGCCGTCGTACAGCTCGAGGTAGAGCGGGCTGTCGTAGCCGGAGAGGACGACGCTTGCGTTGCAGTCGGCGAGCGCAGCCGCCAGGTGGCGGTGCTCGTCAGCGGTCTTCATCTCGCAGCGGTAGTTGTTGCCCCACCCGCGGGTGCTGCCGAGGTACGGCGGGTCGACGTACAGCAGCACACCGTCCCGGGCCCCGTAGCGGGTGATGAGCTCCAGTGCGGGCAGCGCCTCGAGGGAGACGCGGTGGAGACGCTCGGCTGTGGCGGCGAGCCGGTCAGCGTAGGCCTCGAGGTAGCCGGGCATCGAGAGGGACGATCCGGCGGGGTCGATGTAGTGCCGCCAGCCGGTGTTCCGCAGCGTGCCGGAGCGGCCCTGTGCGAGGCGGCACCAGATTCGGCGGGCCAGCTCGAGCTCATCCGTCGTCGGATCCCACGTGGCGGCGAGTTCGGCGCGGCCATGCGGGGTGAGCATGCAGGCGCGCAGCAGCTCGGTGGGCCGGTCGCGGAGGACGCGCCAGAACGTCATGAGTTCGCCGTCGAGGTCGTTGACGGTCTCCATGCGGGACGGTCGCTTGGCCAGCAGGACGGACAGGCCGCCAGCGAACGGCTCGACGTAGTGCTCGTGTTCGGGCAGCAGCGACACGATCCATGGCGCGATCGTCTGCTTGCTTCCGAAGTAGGGCACGGGGCTCTTCACGGGGCTGTGCCTTTCGTGGGTGGGGTGTGGGTGGGCGCGGGGTCAGGCGGCTTGTCCGTCGATGACGCGGAGTTGTGGCCGGCGGGGGCGTTGGCGGTCGCGGGTGGCGGTGTCGCTGGGGTCTTGCCAGCCGTTGAGGGCTTCGTCGAGGGTTCGGCGGTGTTCGGCTTGTTCGAGGGCGGTCCAGGGGCGGCTGTGCGGGTCGCTCGGGGGTTGGGCGTGGCCGAAGGTGCCGGTGGGGATGGCTTCGGCCATGAGGCGCTCGTACGCGTTCACGGGTCGGTCTCCTCGCTGGTCTCGTCGGGGCTGGTGGTGGTGCGGTAGTCGTGGACGGCTGCCTCCCATTCCTGGGCGGGCAGTGCGCGTTCGGGGGCGGGGTCGGGTGGTCTGGTGCCGGGTGGCCATTGGCCGGGTTTGTGGTCGGGGGGTTTGGGGATGGCGCCCCAGCTGGGTTTGCGGCGTCGGGTGGGGGTGCGTGTGGGGGGTTTGGTGGGTCGGATGAGGGCGCGCATGTAGGCCTTGAGGTCGCCTTGGTTGTTCATGGCGGTGATGTCGTCGCGGTGGACGGGGTGGTCGTTCACTGGCCCTCCAAGGGCAGTTCGGCCTGCTGACCGGTGGTGGTGGCTTCGCGGGCGAGGCAGCGGCGGCAGACCTCGGGATAGTGGATGGCGAGGGAGGACCGCAGGGCCATGGCGGTCTGGAACTTGACGTGTTCGGCCAGGAGGCCGTGGGCGGCCATGTCGTCGATTGCCTCGTCGGTCATGAGGGGTTCGTCGAGGGGGACGTGGCAGCCGCAGGGGCAGCCGGGTTCTCCTCCGATGCCGAGGGCGGCGGTGTGGGCCCAGCAGGCGTGGTGCTTGTGGTTGCGGCAGGCAGGGCAGATGAGGGTCTTCTCGCCGAAGGGGACGACGACCTTGCCGGGGCGGAGTTCGGAGTCCTTCGCGCGGTAGCCGCGGCTGCGGCCTGCTCCTCTGGTCATGCGGTCTTGGTCTCCTGCTCCTGCTGGGCGTCGCGGGCGTCGTCGACGCGGGAGGGGTGGGGCGTCGAACGTCGGCGGGATGCGGTGGCTCCACCGCCGGGGACGACGCGTCGTGCGCGGCAGGGTTCGCCGGCGGGGGCCTGGCACCAGTCACACGGGACGCTCAGGGCGTCGGGCTGGCCGTTCTGGATGGCTGTGCGGCGGGCGGCTTTCACCGGGCGGTAGTCGTCGAGGGCTTCGTCGACGTGGTGGGGGACGTAGGAGCCGAGTTCGGCGAGTCGGCGGGCGACGTCGGGGTGGATGGGGCCGCCGGTGAGTTCGTGCTGTGCGGGCTGCTGCTGGCCGGTGGCGACGGCCTGGCGGGTGGCGAGGAGTTCGGCGCGGTAGGCGTGTGGGTCGTCGGGGTTGGCGGCGGGGGTGGGGTCGGTGTGGCGGTGGAGTCGTTCGGCGCGGGTGCGGCGTACGGCGGCGGCGATCTCTCCGGGTGAGACGAAGGGTTGGGTGGAGGCGATGGCGACGGCTGCGGTGCGGGCTTCGTCGAGGCGGAAGGGGTAGAGGAGGTCGTGCCAGGCGTCGGGGGTGTATTCGTCGAACTTCTGCTGGGGGCAGAGAGCGCGGACGTAGCGGCAGAGGGCTGCGGCTTCTTGGCTGTTCATGCGGTGCCTCCTTCGGCGGCGGCGTCGCGGGCTCGGGCTCGGGTCATGGCGCGTTCGAACCAGGCGTCGGTGTCTTGCTGGTGGTTGGGGATTGCGCGCAGGGGGCGGGTGGCGCGCTGGGCGTCTTCGGCGATCCACTTGCGCCAGGCTTCGGGCCAGTTGCGGCGGCGGGTGCCGGTGGATCGGTAGTGGGAGAGGAACTGCTGGGTGGAGTGCTGGAGGTCGACGTGGGGGTGGACTTCGTTGGCCCAGCGGCGCATGGAGTCGGTGACGGTGAAGCCGTCGGTGTCGATGGGGGCGGGGGGCCCTTCGGGCCAGGCGTCGGCCGTCGTGGTGGGGGTGTTGTCGACGAGCGCGAGCTCCCCCCGGTTCAACGGACGGTTAGTGGGTGGTTCAAAGGACGGTTTGGGTGACGTGGGCGTCACCCCACCGGCGACGTGGGCGTCACCCCACTCGGACGTGGGCGTCACCCCGGGGGTGACGTGGGCGTCGGGGGGTGACGTGGGCGTCACCCCTGACGTGGGCGTCACCCCTACCTCTGCGTGAGCTGCGGCTTTGCGTCCACCGCGCGCACGGGATGACGCCAGCGTCACCCGTGACGCCTGCGTCACCCCATCGGAGCCGGCGCGGCCCCCGGGAACGGTGATTTCCATGGCGAGGTCGTAGACGTGCGGGCGCCGTTCGGCGGGGATGTGCGCGGCCGCGTGCTGGTCGCCGTCCCGGATGAGGCCGAGCTTCTGGAGTTCCTTGAGGTCGCGCTGGACGGACCGTTCCGCCTTGCATGCGTACGCGGCGAGGGTGCGCACGGACGGGTACGCGCCACGGCCGCGCTTGTCGGCGTGGTCGGCGAGGCCGAACAGGGTGCCGAGTAGCTGCGGTGGCATGGGCGGCGCGTACTTGAGTGCCCACACGGTGGCTTCGAGGCTCAACGGTCCTTCTCTCGTCGTACTGATTTGGGGCAGGACTGATAACCCCCAGTTCAGGGCGGCTTTGCCGGGGCCTCTTGTGGGTTCGATTCTACCCGAGGGTGACCGGTCACCCGATAGTCAAACGAGAGTCCGGCTGTCACAGTGTGGTGACCAGCGCAAAGAGAGTCAGCTACCCTGTCGACATGACGACGAAGGGGCTTCCCGGCCGCGTGATCCGCATCGACGACGAAACGTGGGCGGACTACGCGAAGGCGTGCGAGGAGAAGGGCGTCGCGCGCGCTGCGGACATCCGCATGTACGTCAAGCGCGAGGTCGCGGCGTGGCGCAAGCGGCAACGCGACATCGCTGCCGCGCGCAACATCGCCGAGTCCTGACACCGCCCCTCCTCTCATCCCAGCCCCGCGCCGTGCGTGCGGGGCTTCGTCGTGCTGTCAGCGGAAGCTCGTCGACCGCAGCCCGCCCGGCTTGCGAAGCCGTACGCCGGCCTCGATCAGCAGCGTCCGCGTGGTGCCGTACGAGAAGCCGATCTGGCGGGCGGTGGAGGCGATGGTGCAGCCCTGCACGTACAGCTCGGCGGCCCGTGCCCGGGTGCGGACGCGGGTTTCGCCGGTGAGGTGTTTGCCGCTCATGTGGTGCCTTTCGTCGGATGGTTGAGGGGTGGGCCCGGGCCCCGCTGGCGGGGGAAGTGCGGGGCCCGGGCCCCGCTGGCGGGGGAAGTGCGGGGCCCGGGCCCCGCTGGCGGGGGAAGTGCGGGGCCCGGGCCCGGGTGGCGGCCGTCGGCGTTGGGGCGCCGTGGGAGCCGGCCGCCAGGTCAGGCGGCTCAGTCGTGGTCGTAGAACTCGACCTCGATGCCGTCGCGGCGGACGGTGATGTTGGCGTGGTCGCCGAATGCATCCAGCAGGACGTTCTCGAATGCGCCGCCCTCGACCGCCGCCTCCAGCGCCTTGCACCGGTGGTAGCGGGCCTCGTCCGGGCCCTCGTACGGCCGCGTCTCCCACTTCCGGGTCTGCTCGTTGAAGTCACCGGGGACCTTGCCGAGGCTGCGGTGGCCCCACATCTCCAGCTCGTCCTGGTCCGCGTCCTCGTCGGCGGTGGTGCGCACCCACGTGCCGTGGACGCCGAAGGTGCAGGGCTCACCGTCGTTGAAGTACGGCGTGTACTGCCGCCACCCGAACTCGACGATCGTCGGGTCGTCGAGGACGGCCTGAAGGATCGGCTGGAGTTCCTCGATCGGCTTCTGCTCGACGCGGGTCTCACCGCGGGTGATGTCGCCGTTGATCGGGATACCGAGGAAGTTCGTGGTCACTTCATGTCTCCAGAGGGGTGGGTGAGGAGCAGGTGGGAGAGGGGGACGGTCTTGCGCTGACTACCGGACATCCACGGCGCGATGGCCATGCCGTCGATGTAGTCCGCGGGGCTGGGGAGCCAGCCCAGGTCTTCGAGGACGTGCTGCTCGGCGATGAGCCGCACGGGGACCTGCACGGTCGAGCGGACCTTGGGGACGTCGAGGGTGACGCCGAAGATGCGCTGGCACAGCCACACGCCCTCGGTGTGGTGGTAGAGGGACCGGTGGCGGACGTCGCCGATGATCCGCTTCGAGCTGTCGATGAACTCGTGGACGGGCAGGTACAGGTCGGGGCTGCCGCCCCACTTGCGGGCGCTGCTCTGGGCGTGGTGCCAGGAGTTCACGCGTGTTCTCCTTGGGGCTTGTGGCCCCGCCGGTTCGGTCGGCGGGGCCGCTGTCAGGTGGTGGTCTTCGTTGTGACCGCGGACGCCGGGATGCCCGCCCCCGGCCGCGGCGCCGGCAGGCCCTTCGCCGCCCACGGGGCGTGCGCGTCGCACAACCAGCCGTTGACGTAGAAGCGGAGCTCACCGGCGTGCGCGCCGCGGGTGGCCGGGCAGGGCTGCGGGATCCGGCTGCTCACGCCGCGACCTTGGTGGTGCCGGTGCGGCGCAGCCGGTTGTCCGCGTCCGTGTTCGCCCGCTTGCACGGCAGACACGCCGGCTCCTTGTGCTTCTTGTGCCGCTGGTAGCCCTGCCTCGTGCCGCACAAGGCGCCCTCGTCACGCATGCGCCCGTCCGTGAGATGGTCCGCGCGGTGACAGTCGATCCCGCAGGTGCGGCGGACCGGGCCTTCGGGCTCGCGTCCGTGGCCGAGGAGGAACGCCACCCTGAGGGACGTGTACTTCTCGCCCTGGAACTTCATCTGCCGGGCGCCGTACCACAGGACGTGGCCGTTCTCAGTGCGGGTGGTGCGGCGGGCGAACGCCTCGGCGAGGGTGGCCGGTGGCGGCTGCTTTTCCGGCTTTGGCTTCGGAGGTTCGACAGGGCTGCCCTGCTGGGCGCGCTTTTTGGCCAGTGCGCGGCGTTCTTTGTCGGTGAGGCCGCCGCGGACGCCGAAGTTGTTGTCGCCGGTGTTGAGGGCGTCGTTGAGGCATTCCCGCCAGACGGGGCAGGGGCGGCAGATGCGTTTGGCTTCGGCGATGCGGCGCTGGTTGTTGTCGGGGAACATGGCGTCGTTGTGGCCGATGCATGCGGCGAGCGGCAGCCAGGTGCGGGCGGGTTCGGTGTCGGGGACGGAGCCGGTGTAGTTGCTCACGACAGCACCGCCTTCACACGCTCGCCCAGCCAGCGAGCCGCGTTCACGGACACGGCGTTGCCGATGCCGAGGATCTGCGCCTCCTGGCTGGCGTCCGGGAGGATGTAGTCCGCGGGGAAGCGCTGCGCCGAAGCCAGCTCGCGCGGGCTGAGCATGCGCAGCGTGCAGTCGTCGACCTGCGGCGCAGGTCGTACGAGACTGTGGTGCGGCTTGCACGCCACCGTGGTGAGCGGCTCTGCGGTCGTACGAACGGCGCCCTTGCGGCCGTTGGGCACGATCAGCGCGTGGTGCCGACCCTTCGCCGAGACAGTCGGGATGGGGCCCGTCGTGGCGACCGCGGTGCTGTTCTGCCGGAGCATCGCGACGTGCGGCTCATGTCCGTACTTCGCCAGGCCAGCTGCGACGCGCTCCCGGGTGGATACGGCGTACGGCGTGAACTTCTTCCGGTCCGGGCGCCCATCCCCGATCCGCGTGCCCGGCATAGACCAGTCGATGACGTCGCCGATAGGCCGCACGGTCGGGTCGAGGATGAGGTGCCCGCACTGCCGGTTGGGGCAGCGGTAGTCGTACTGCACGCCCCAGCTGCCGACCTTGCGGCGGCGCGGGTTGCGCCACACCTGCCGCGCCTCGACGGGGCCGCACTCCGGGCAGAGGGCTCGGGGCCGGACCTCAAGGTCGGGCAGCGGGATGCCCTCGCGGGTGAAGACGACGTAGCCGCGGTTGCGGTGCTGCGGGGCGGTCTCGTTGTCGTCATCGCCGAGGTGCGCGCTGGACGCGCACACGATCTGGTGGTTGTAACCGAGGATCTTGAAGCCTCCGAGCCACCAGTCGAAGAGTTCCCAGTCGGTGAAGAACTCGATGACGTTCTCGCAGAGGACCGCGTCGTACCGGTGGACCTCGGTCGCGGCGATGATGTCGAGCGCGGTCGCCCGGGTCCGCTCGAATCCGGGCTGGATCGGGTTGCCGTATTCGTCGACACGGACTTCCTTGCCGTCCGCTCCCAAGAGGTACGTCTGGCCGTACGTCCTCTTCCGACCGCCGGCCGGTGAGATCTCGGTGCAGATCGGGGACGCCCACAAGACGCGAGTCTTGGGCAGGCTTCGCTTGTCGTAAGCGTGGATGTCCTCACACAGGTGCTCCGTGCCCGGGTGGTTCGCCTGGTGCGCGTCGACCTGAACGCGGTTGTGGTTCATCACCAGGCGCGCCCGCATGCCCGCTTCGATGAGGCCGCGGGTGGAGCCGCCGAGGCCGCAGAACAGGTCGGTGAAGTCGAGATCCCAGTCGTGCTGGAAGGTCCCTCTCATCGGGCGGTCACCGCCTCGCGGTCGGGCCACTGCACGCCGGCCAGCGCCGCACGATGCCCGTCCGGAACCTCCGCGAGCGGCTGGCCGAGCCAGTCGAGCCCGGCCGCCCGCAGCACGAGCGCGTCTGCCTCGTTGTCGTTGTCGAGGACCGCCCCGTACCGACGTTGCGCAGCCTCCAGCACGGCTTCCTTGCGGCTGCCACCGTTGCCAGTGGCGTACTTCGCGCGGGACATCGGCGGCATCACCGCGATCGGGATGTCCTGCGAGCACAGCCGGTCGACGATCCGCCACCACAGGCCAGCTCGGTCCCAGATGCTGCCGCCGACGGAGTGGTGAGAAGGGCCCTCGATGACGGCCAGGTCGACGACGCCGACGGCGAGGAGAACCTCGTCGACGATGGCCTTGATCCGGGTGCGGCGCTGGGCGATGGTGTCCTTGCGGCGGCCGGTGGAGGTGATGAGCGTGGTCCCGGCGAGGGTGGCTACGCCTGTTCCGGTGAGGCTGACGTCGATTCCGGCGACTCGGTATGGCCGCCGCGGCCCGGCCGCCGCGGTGGCGGCCGGTGCCTCGGGGGTGAACAGGGTGGGTGCGGTGCTCACTTGGCCTCCTCTCGGGGCGTGGTCGTGTTCAGGTGGCCGTGCGGGCACAGCCAGGCGTCGCCGTGCACCGTCACCGGCAACTCCATCCCGCACGGCCCACACGGCCGGAACGCCTGCGCGACGACGGTGTCCGGGGCGGCCGGCCACACCGGGCGCGGTACGGCGAGCTGGTGCAGGCCGGTCGGCGGGAACAATGCGGCGGCAGCACGCTGAAGGACTGCGCCGAGGAACCGGGTCATGACGCGTCCGCCTTCGGCTTCTGGTAGCCGGGCTGCCACTGGCGGCTGTCCTCGATCCCGCGAGGAGTGAGGCCGACGGCGTCGTCGAGGCGCCGCTGCAGACCGTCGGCGCGCTTCGTCTCCGTGCGCCGGTCGGCGAGGAGCTGAGAGACGATGCGTCGGAGGCGGGCTACGCGCCGTTCCAGCTGGGCGGCGTACTCGGGGTCGGCTTCGGTGAGTTTGCTGATCCGCTGGCCGAGTTCGAGGTTGCGGCCGTGCAGGCGCCGGTTCGCGGCGTCCGCGGCGGCGAGCTGGTCGAGGGCCTGCTGCCGGTTGAACTTGGCGGTGGCCTCCGCCTTCACTGCCTTCTCGGCGCGCTCTCGCTGCCGGTCCGTCTCGGCCTTGGCCGCGGCGACTTCGGCGCGGAGGCGCCGGGTGGTGGTGAGCCCGAACATCAGCCTCGCCCCCCGTCGCGCTGCTGCGGGATGAGCGGCCACGAGCCGTCGATTACCTTGTTCGGGTCGCCGCCCTGCTCCGGCGTCGCCTTCGTGCGGAACCACTTCTGCAGGCCGGCCTGCTGCTCCGCCCGCCATGCCTTCTGCGCGGCGAACAGCTGCTGCGGGCCCATCGAGTTGAGCTGCGGATGCCGCTCGAACTGCGCCTCCGCGATCAGTAGCGCGGCGAGCGCGTCGGCCTCGGCGGTGTGCCAGTCCTCCAGCTCGACGCCGTACCGCTCGGCGGTGGGCTTCAGCTTCCGCATGCCGCTGCCCTTGACGTACTTGTCGACCTGCTTGTCAATGACGTGCGGGTCAAGCAGGGGCAGGGGGGCGAAGTTCAGGCGCTCTTCGACGGTCGGCAGTCCGTTACGCGCGAGGTCATAGTGGAGGATCGACCAGTCGAAGGACTGGTTGAACGCGATGACCGGCATGCCCAGGCTGATGGCGTGGGCGAGGCACGTGGCGATTTGGTCGAGGGCTGTCTTCGGGTCCTGGCCATCGGCCTGCACCATCTCGTTGGTGATGCCGTGGACCTCGGACGCTTCCTCCGGAATCGGGATGCCGGGGTTGATGAGCCAGGAGAAGTCACGCTCCTCCTGGCCGCCGCCGCGGACGATGAACGCGGCGGTGACGATGCGGTCTTCGAGCGGGTTGGGGCCGGTGGTCTCGGTGTCCCATGCGCTCCTGCGGACCTCGGCGAAGGCGCTCACTGGCGGGCCCCCGCTCCGGGCTGCGCGGCGGCCGGCCACTCGCGGGCAGCGGGCTCGTCGTCGACGACCTCGCCCTCGATCGGGCCCTCGTCCTCGTCGTCCTCGACGGAGGCCGGGGCGGGCATCGGCGCCTGCGGGGCTGACGTGCCGACGGCGGGACGTTGCTCGGCGGCGACCTCGGCCTGCGCGCGCAGCTGCTCGCGCATGTACTCGGCCGAGGTGGGCACCCACTTCGTGAGCCGGTGGGCGGCGGTCTTCATCCACATGGCCTCTTCGTGCTTCTGCCACGGCGAGTACGCGGAGTCCGAGCCCTGGCTCATGGCCTTGGCCTTCATCACCTGGGCCCGGTTCAGGACGACAACCTTGCTGGTAGCGCCGTCCTTCATCACCGCGTAGGCGTAGACCAGGCGCAGCTCGCCTCGGTCCTCGGCGTCCCAGTCGATCTCGTGCTCGGGCCGCTCGTCCCGGCCGGGCGAGTAGCGGAAGGTGTCAGCCTGCCGGACCACCTCGACGATCACCGAGGAGACTGCGCCTGCCCGGTAGATGAGTTCGATCTCGCCCTGGTAGCCGCGGATGCCTTGGATTTCCAGGCGGCCCTTCTGCTTGCGGGGGACGAGGTAGTACTGCTCGGTGCCCGGGGTGAGGCCGAGTTGGGCGGCGTCCATGAGGGCGCCCATCAGGGCGGCGGGGTTGTTCTGGGCGGCGAGGGCGAGGTTCTTGTCGCGGCGCAGGACACCGACAGCGAGGCGGACGAAGGTGTCGGGCTTGACGTGGGACGGCATGACCATGGCGAGGTCGTTGCGGTAGTGCTCGACCATGGCGCCGGGTCCGTTGTCGCGGACGGCGACGGCGTTGGAGACGGTGTTGTCGGTCATCGGGCGTTCCTTCGGGTGCGTGCAGGCATGAGGGAGTAGGTGGCGCCGTCGCGGACGGTGCGGGTGGCGATGCGTTGGCGTTCGCAGACGGCGCGCTGGCCGGTGCCGATCGCGTCGAGGAGCTCGCCCTTGCAGGCGGTCAGCTCGTCCTCGGCAGCCCACGCGGCGTCCTGCGCGGCGTAGAACCGGTCACGGAGTTCGGTGCCGATCTCGACGTCCACGGGGTCGAGGCCCTCGGGGATTTCGCGGAGCGCCTGGTACGTCGCGGAGTGCCCGTCGATGTCCGGCCGGATGTCGCGGGCGAGGTCGTCCATGAAGCGGGCGCCGGCGTCACGCAGCAGTTGGGCCTCCGCCGGGTCGTACTCGACAACGTACTCGCGGTAGTCCGACAGGCCGATCAGGACGGCGACGTGACACCGCTGGAGTCCGAGGACGTCGAGGTACCAGATGCACTGAGCCCGGTACCAGACTGGGATCTCGCCGGTGCCCTCTTCGCCCCAACCTTCGTCGTCGTAGGCCGTCTTCGCTTCGACGATCGCCACCGGCGGCTTCGCGAGGGTCGGGCAGGTAGGGCAGTCCTCGCAGCACGGCCCGCAGTCCTCCGGGTCGCAGCACGCGGGCTTGTGCAGACCGCAGTCGCAAGGCTTGTGGAGGAGCCGGTCTGGGTTGGCGATCTGCTCGCCTTGGGCGTACGTAGGCGCGATGCTGACGACGAACTCGGGGTGGAGTTCGGCGAACTCATCGCAGATAGTGGGCTCGTGCTTTTTCCCCCACCGCATCTGCGGGGACTCCTCAACCGGGCCGATGAGGCCCTTCTTGCGGTGCCAGAGGGAGAAGCGGGACTCGTGAGGACTGAGGCCGAGGACAGCGGCGATCTCACTGCCGCCGATTCCGTTGGCCCGTGCGGCGTGCCAGGCGTCGGTGCCGGGCTCGAACCATCCGAGGATGGTTGGGCCGGCGGCCGGGGCGGTGGTGGCCCCGGCCACAGACGTGTCGATCATGCGGCGTCCTGGAAGGTGAGCGACGCGAGGGCGTCAGCCCACGCGAGGTTGGCGAGGAGGACCTGGGCGGGCGTGCCGTTGAAGGCGCCGCCGTAGGTGGCCTCGTGGCGTTCGGCGATCTCGCGGGCGGCGCCCGGGCCGCAGCGGAGTTCGCCGCGCTGGATTTGGCCGAGGACGCGTTCGGTGTCGGGGCTCGGTGTGATGGTCGGGTAGCTCACGGGCGGCCGTCCTCTCCGGTCGTGGGGTGGTACAGGCGGCGCGAGTCGATGTCGACCGCGGTGAGGTGGCCCTGCCGGGCGAGTGCGCGCAGGTCCTTGCGCGCGGTGTTTCGGCCCGCGGTGGGCCACGGGGAGCCGGTCATGAGCTGCTCGGCGAGCTGCGTGGTGACGGGGCGGCCGTGTGTCCTTATGGCGGCGAGGAGGTAGGCGCGGCGGGAGATCAGTTCAGGCATCGGCGACACCGTTCTCGGTGACGTCGGTGGTGCCCACGTGCAGGTGGATGTCGAAGTCGTCCTCGCCGTACGCGTACGGCTCCCACTCGCCTCGGAAGTGCCGCCAGCCCAGAGCTGTGCGCTCGCCGTCGTCCGGGTGGGTCGTGACGGTGTCGACGCGGAACTTCCAGTCGGTACCGTGGTCGTGGTCGGCGTAGGTGTGGCCGGGTTCGAAGAAGTCGGCGGGCAGCATCCGCAGGTTGTCCGGGCGGACCGCGCCACGGTCGACCTTCGAGGCGAGCAGCCACACCGGCGTCTTCTCTCGGGCCTTCTTCACCAGCCAGGCCACGACGTCCGCCTTGGGGAGCAGCTCGGCCTCGGCGAGGACCTCATCGCGGTAGGCGTCGAGCATCTCCTCGGCACCGGCCTTGGCTTCGGCGTCGTTCGCGCTGGGCACCTTCCACCAGAGCAGATCGGCGATCTTTGCGCGGGCGCTCATGCCGTCCTCCGCTCCGGGTTGAAGCGGGACAGGACCCGCTCCACCTCGACGAGCTCGGCCAACATGCGGCGCGTGTCCGGGATCGACACCTCAACCTGCGCCGTGTCCATGCAGGCGACGTCCTCGACCTGCTCCAGCGCGGCGTCAAGCTCGCCGTCGCGGCGTACGCCCTGCACGACCGAGGCGAGCTCGTCGAGGGCGTCGAGCACCTCGTCACGGGTCTTCGGCTCGGCCCATCCGGCGACGAGCTGCATGAGCGTCTCGGCGCGGATGGCGTCGACTCGGAGGACGGAGTGGAGGTGGTTGGCGCCGAGCTCAAAGCTCAGCGGCGGCTTCGAGGAGTGGATCACCGGGCACCGTCCTCGTCGACGTGGATCTCGGGCTTGCCGGTCTCGTCGTCGCGCATCAGGCTCCACTCGCCTTCGATGTTCAGCGACTGGTTGCCGCTCCCCGCGCACTGGTGGCACAGCGTCGGCGTATCGGCTTCAAGGGCGGCAGCTTCGAGGTGCTCCGGTGTCGCGTCCTCCGGGGCCTCGAACTCGACGACGCATGAGGCGGTTTGGAGCAGCAGGGCTCGGTACTTCATCGGTGGTCCCCCGTCGGGATGGTGAGGATGAGGAGCGCGGCCACCGTCAACGCGGCATCGCGGGCGGCCTGCCCGGCGTGGCGCTGCACGGTGGCGGTGGCGCGGTTGAGGTCGTGGCCCGCATGCACGGCCGCCTGGTGGACGGCAGCGGTCGTACGGCGTACGGCCGGACGCGGGTCGAAGTAGGCGGGGTCCGCGTCAGCGAACGCGAGCGCGAGGATCAGCGCGCCGACGGGGACGAGGCCGAGTGACAGGGTGGCCGGGACGGTCAGGTCGGCGAGGAACGCGGTCACTTCGCACCGCCCGACTCGGCCGGGTAGGTGCCGCCGTGCACGCGGGTCACGTGGCCGTGCAGCTCCTCCTCGGCCGAACCGTCGTCCACGTGCCAGACGCTCGTGGTCCAGCCGCAGCCGCAGGTGCGGGAAACCTTGGCGTCCTTGCCCTCGACCGGACCGGAGCCGCCGC
The DNA here is from genome assembly GCF_044764885.1 of Streptomyces sp. NPDC093591. Taxonomy (NCBI): domain Bacteria; kingdom Bacillati; phylum Actinomycetota; class Actinomycetes; order Kitasatosporales; family Streptomycetaceae; genus Streptomyces; species Streptomyces sp. NPDC093591. Next base: position 10,076 of record NZ_JBIWIY010000018.1, on the reverse strand, counting down.
CGAAGGGGTTCAGCTCAGAGAACTCGTGCGTGCAGTCCTCGGCTTCGCAGGCGTACGGGTCCGCGTCGGGCTCGTCGCACCGGCACTTGTTCGTAGGGCTCGTCGTCATCGCGCACCGCCCGTCTCGGCCAGCGGCGGGATACCCCGCTCGGCACGGAACTCGGCGATCGCTGCGTAGCAGCAGACCGGCTCACCCTCGACGCTGTGCTCGTCCTGATTCGTTGAGTCGTCAGCCGCCTCCTCGGCGGTCAACGCCTCGAACTCGGCCCGGCAGTGCGTGCAGATCGTGATGTCGTCGGCGGTGAACGCCGCGCTGAACCCGGGGTACTCCTCCGCGAGAAGCTTCTGCACGGCAGGCCAGACCTGCGTGCGAAGGGCGTCGGTCTCGTGGGCGTAGTCGTCGGCGGTCCAGTACGGGCTGACGGGCAGGGTGATGGTGAGGCGCCCTCGGGTCTGCGCTTGCTTCTTCACTGGACACCGCCCGTCTCGGGCAGTTCCCGGCCGAGTCGGTACGTGTGGCGCAGGTGGTTCGGGTCGTCGTCGCGGAGGGCCTGCGTCGGCGCCAGCAGCTGCGTCAGCTTGTCCGCCGACCGACTGGCCTCCGGAGTGAGCAGCGCATTCGCCACCCGCTCCGACTCCTCGACACGGGCCAGCATCAGCCACGCCTGCCGACGGCCCGGATGCGTCTCCCGCCGCGCCCGCTCGGCGTACGGCGTCCGCAACTCCTGCACCGCGTCGTCGAGCGCCTCGTTCGTGACGTGCCGCTCAGCCTCCAACTCGGCAACCCGAGTCCGAAGCTGCTCCAACTCCGTCTCCGCGTTCACCGCACGGAGGTGCATCGCGTTGTACACCGACCACAGGACGGGCGTCTCCGTGCCAGCGGCGTACCGCTTCAGCTCCTCGCTCATCGCGTTGACTTGCTCGTCGGCGCGACGCAGCCCCGCCTTGTAGCGCTCGCGCCCGGACTTCAGCGCGGCATCCAGCGTCACGGCGATCTCGTGCAGCGCCTTCTCCGCGCCGCTGTCGTAGGTGGCCGTGGACCAGGTGCTCGTCCGCTCGCCGTACTGCGCCAGCCGGATGAGCGCGGCCTTCAGCGACATCGGCGCCTGCAGCTCCGGGCCCACCGGCACCGGCAGCACATCCGCCGACCCACAGATCCCGTGCTCCGCCAACTCCACCAGCGTCGCCATCACGAACTCCGGGCACCCGCACACACCCTCCGGCGCATACAGAGCGATCCCCGACGACGTCACCGTGCGACGCGTCCAGCACATGCCGTCCCTGGTGTTCACCACCAACGGGGCACTCACGACGCCACCGCTTCAGCCGCCACCGGCAGGGACACAACCACCTCGACCGGCACGTCACGCCACACCGCGTTCAACACGTGCCTGCGCAGCGTCCGCCCAAGGTGCTCGTAGCAGTTCGCGGCATGCACATCCCCGCCGAGCACGTCCTGGTACGCCACCAGAGCCGCCATGGTGTCCGTGTGCACGAACCCGCGCAGCTCGGTGATGACCGAGCCGATCGACCAGCCCGCCTCGGGAAGTTCAGGGTGCTCCTTGAGGAGCTGCACCAGCGCGGTTGCCGCGCTGATCTGGGTAGAGTTGCCAATCACGTGATCCACTCCTTGCTTCGTGCTTCAGTGGGTTGCGCAGGGGCTATTCCGGATGCCGGTCCGGGGTGGCCCCGCTTCTTCGTCAGGCGGCGGCCGGCGTCTTCACGGCCGTACGGCGAGGGCGGCGCTGCCGGGGGATCGTGCGCCCGGTGCGCGGGTCGCCGGCGGAGCGGGCGGCGTGGATCGCGGCGCGCTGGGCACGGTCGGTGATGATCTTTCCGCCCTTGCCGTTGCGGCCGCAGAGGTCCGGGTGGGTGGCCAGGAACCGGCGGAGCCAGGTGAGGCTGCAGCGCAGGACGTAGGCCGTCTCCTGCGCAGTCATGTACTCCTGGTTCGGGTCGGCCGGGGGGACGGGGGTGCCGTACCTCTGGGACTTGGTGGGGGTCACGGAACTACGTCCTTTCTGTTGGCGGGTCCTCGGTGGGGCGAGGAGGTGTGCGCCGGAGGCGCGCGTCGTTCGCTCTGAGGGCGGTGCGGAGGCGCTTGTACGACGCGGGTCTCATGCGGCTGCGGGTGCCGTTTTCGAGGTGGCTGATGTAGCGCTCGGTGACTCTGACCAGGTCAGCAAGGTCCTTGCGGCTCATCCCCGCGTGCATGCGTTCCTCGCGGATCGCGTCCCCGTCGACCTCGAAGGTCGTCGGTTGGTGCATGCTTCGAAGTTAGCGTTAGTTCGTCTCGCTGTCTAGCCTGAGTTCGTCTTAGATCGCTGAAGTTCGCCTCGATGAGGCGGGTGAGGTTCGTCTTAGTTAGCGTTACCTAAACTAAAACCGGCCGATTACCCCGTTGGAACTAGCTGGAACTAGGGGTGCGCTGCGAAGATGTCGACATGGCAACTCGCGATCTCGAACGCCTCGGGGCGACGGTGAAGGCCCACCGGCTGCAGCGGTACTCCTCGCGCGACGCGGCAGGCGCCGCCGGCGGCATCACCAAAGACACGTGGCAGCGCGTCGAGGAAGGCCGCCCGGTCCGCGAGTCGTCGTACATGGGAATCGAGAAGGCCCTCGGCTGGGCCATCGGCAGCTGCATCCTCATCGCCGAAGGCGGCTCACCCGTCCTCGCCGGCGACGCATCCTCCTTCGACTCGGCCGGCGCTGCAGTGGAGCGGCCGACGGCGAAGGCGGTGCGGGAGGAGGCCTACCGGGCCGCGGAGGCGAAGATGCCAGGTGCCCCTATCGGGGAGGTGCGAGCGTTCGTTGACGAACTTGTGGAGGCTTTGCGAAGGGTTGGGGCCGTCTCGGACTCGGATTGATCAGTTCTGATATCCGTACAACCATTTCGCCGTAACCTGATCGTAACGTTCCGGTGGTGACGAAACCTCATCAACCCCCTCCCGCCCACGCGTTCGCCGTGTAACCCTGACGATCCACCCGGGGAGGTCCCGCAGGCGACATAAGGGGGACCGGTGAGAGTCATCAACCTGGATCTTGGGCCGGGCATCCTCGGATACCCGACCCAAGTAGACGGCGAGATGGTATGTGTCCTGGCTCCAAGGGCCGTCGAAGACCGCGCAATTCAGGAGCGCGTGAGGCAGTTCATGGGAGCCGAGGGCCGAGACTGCAGAACATGCCGCGGCTGCCCTGTCGGCACGGCAAAGTAGGCAGTCAGTACGCGGAAGCCCGGCGGTAGGGGTGCCTGCCGGCGCATCCGTGCTCAACTCACCTGAGTCATCTGGGGGGATGACGTGCCTTATGTGGAAGCGCGCGGCAACTCAATACGCGTGAAGTGGTGGGGCGGCGAGTACAAGCTCGACGCCGAAGGCCGGCCGACAAAGACGAAGAAGTACGAGAGTGCAAGCGGGCCCGCACCCGGCGTCAAGTTCCAGGACGAGAACGAGGCGTACACCTACGGCCTCGACCGCGAGTACGAGCAGCGTCACGGCAAGGGCGTGCGCAGGGCCAGCGCCGCAACACCAATGTCTGAGTACATCTGGATGTGGTTCGAGGCCGTCGATATCCGGCACAACTCGATGCGGAGATACCGCTCCATGCTGCGGTCGGTTATCGAACCGTACTGGGGGAACCGGCCCGTTGGTGAGATCACGCCCATCGAGTACGACGTGTGGAAGCGGCGCATCAGCGCGCAGTACTCGGAGAGCTACGCGGGCAATGTCACCGGCCTGTTCAAGATGCTCATGGACGACGCAGTCACCAAGTACAGGCTGCGCACGGACTCTCCCATCGTCGAGCAGCGGCGCCGCGGGCGCTACAAGAAGCGCCAGGTGGTTCGCGTCAAGACGGAGTTGCCGTTCGGGGCGGTTCACCAGTTGGCCGTGAACGCCCATACGGTGTGGGGCTACACAGGGTGGGCGTACATCTGGACCATCGCCTTTGCCGGGATGCGGCCGCCAGGCGAGATGGTTGGCTTCCAGCGTGGGTTCGCGTCCCCTAACTGGCCAGCGACGGATCCCGATATGGCGCGCGGTCGGGAGGCGGCGAAGCGGTATGAGGGCATGCACGCGCTGCGGGTGCAGCATCAGGCGTACTACGTCGACAGTGTGCCGACGCTCGCCGGGCCGAAGTATGACAGCTACCGGACATTGGTCATCCCGCCATTCCTGCATGAGATGCACACTGCGCTGCTGGTCTCCCATTCGTCGCCGTGGGTGTTCCCGTCGATGAGCGGTAAGCATCTGCTGTCGACGCCGTTCACGGACTCGTATTGGAAGCCGATCCGCGACGGTGCCAAGGAGCGCAAGCCGCGGCCGAGCCGTATGCGGTACGTGCGCCCGGAGATCCCGGCGGTGCCGGAGATGGCCGGGCAGGACATCTACCGGCTGCGGCACTGGCACCGGGAGTTGTTGGACGAGCCGGGGGCGGACATCGCGACCATCGCCAAGGAGGCCCGGATGGGGCACGAGGTGGCTGGGATGGAGGGCGTGTACAGCCGGGTGACGATCGGGATGGAGATGCGGATCGTCGAGTACCTTCAGGGTGTGTGGGAGAAGAATGTGGTGGCGGGGGGTCTGTGGACTCCCCCTTTTCCCATTTCTCTCCCATCAGAGCCCGGTATGGATACTCCGCTGCAGTTCAGCGGGCTTCCGGTGGTTGGTCAGTTGTGATCTCCGACATGACGCCACCGTAGAGCCCGCCACTGACAGCGGCCTCCGGCTACTTCGTGAGGTCGGTCAGCTCCCGGTCCTCCGCTCGGGCGACCCGGCGTCGGATCGCGAACCAGCCGGCGACCAGCATCGCCGCGATGACCGGGATCAGGAGGAGGGTCTTGCGGCCGACCTCGGGGTCGTTCCACATCAGGGCGAGCACGGAGAGCAGGAAGGCGATCGTCACGATCTCGGTGACCGGGCTGCCGGGGAGGCGGAAGCTCGGCCGGGTGACCAGGCCCGCCTTGGCGCGGCGGACGAAGATCAGGTGGCAGACCATGATGATCACCCAGGTCGAGATGATGCCGAGGGAGGCGACGTTCAGCACGATCTCGAAGGCCTGGCTGGGCATGAGGTAGTTCAGGCCGACGCCGAGCACGCACACCGCGCAGGTGAGCAGGATGCCGCCGTAGGGGACCTGGCTGCGGTTCATGTGGGCCGTGAACTTGGGCGCCGAACCCGCCATCGCCATGGAGCGCAGGATGCGGCCCGTGGAGTACAGGCCGGAGTTGAGGGAGGACATCGCCGCCGTCAGGACCACCAGGTTCATCACGTCGCCCGCGCCCTCGACGCCGATCTTCGACAGGACCGTGACGAAGGGGCTCTCGTCGGCCGAGTAGACCGAGCCGGGCAGGAGGAGGGCGAGGAGGACGACCGAGCCGACGTAGAAGAGGCCGACGCGCCACATGATCGAGTTCACCGCGCGCGGGACGACCTTCTCCGGCTCGGCGGTCTCGCCCGCGGCGACGCCGACCAGCTCCAGCGCGGCGTACGCGAAGATCACGCCCTGCATGACCAGGACGACGGGCATCAGGCCGTGCGGGAAGACGCCGCCGTTGTCGGTGATCACGTCCAGCCCGGGGGTCTGGCCGCCGACCTTGTGCTGGGTGGCGAGCAGGAAGATGCCGACGAACATGAAGGCGACCAGCGTGGCGACCTTGATGATCGCGAACCAGAACTCCATCTCACCGAAGATCTTCACCGAGATCAGGTTCACGGCCAGGACCACCGCGAGCGCGGCCAGGGCCAGCACCCACTGCGGGATGTCGGTGAACATGCTCCAGTAGTGCGTGTACAGCGCGATCGCGGTGATGTCGGCGATGCCGGTCGTCGACCAGTTCAGGAAGTACATCCAGCCGGCGACGTACGCGCCCTTCTCACCGAGGAACTCACGCGCGTACGACACGAAGGAGCCGGACGAGGGGCGGTAGAGGACCAGCTCGCCGAGGGCGCGGACGACGAAGAAGGCGAAGATGCCGCAGATCAGGTAGGCGATCGCCAGCGCCGGTCCCGCGTTGTGGAGGCGGCCGCCGGCGCCGAGGAAGAGGCCGGTGCCGATGGCCCCGCCGATGGCGATCATGTTGACGTGGCGGGCCTTGAGGTCCTTGCTGTAACCGGCGTCGCCCGCGTCCGCGGGCACCGAGGCCGCGTCGGTACGGGGTGCGGCCACTGCCGTGTTCACGGCGTCCTTGCTCACGGGGGTACCACTCTCTGGTGCGCTCGAGCGGGTCACGCTCGGGTGTCCGGACGTACGTATGGTCCGCGTCCTCGGTAAAGGCGCAGACCAAGGGGTCACCTTCCCCCAGGGACGCGGCTCACGCGGTGGCGCATGTCACAGAGCGTTACTTCTCACAGGGCGGTCCCGCGTCGTCGTCGGGTGGGTCGCGGGAGGTGTCACAGCACTGGTGAGACAGCGATACTGCTGCACATGACGACCGACACCACCGAGGGGCCGACCCTCACGATCGACGAGCTGGCCGCGCGGGCGGGTCTGACGGTCCGCACGGTGCGGTTCTACGGCACCAAGGGGCTGCTGCCGCCCCCGGTGATCGGGCCGCGCAGAGTGGGACGGTACGGGCGCGAGCATCTGGCCCGGCTGGCGCTCATCGAGGAGTTGCAGCAGCAGGGCATGACGCTGGCGGCCATCGAGCGGTACCTGCAGCAGCTACCACCCGATCTGGACGCCCATGACCTCGCCGTTCACCGGGCCGTGGTGGCGTCCTGGGCGCCGGAGTCCGTGGAGAGGGTGACGCGGGCGGAGCTGGAGCGGCGGGCGGGGCGGGCGCTCGGCGACGACGACGTGGAGCGGCTGGCTGCGATGGGTGTCGTCGAGGCCGAGGGTGGGGGTGGAGGTCGGGATGGGCGCGGAGTCGGGGACGGGGAGGGCTCCGGCTCCGGCGACTACCGCGTCGACCTCGGGCTGTTGCGGCTGGGCGTCGGGCTGCTGGACGTTCCCCTGTCGCAGGAGGCGATCCTCGCCGCGCGCAAGGTCCTCATCGAGCACTCGCGTGCCGCCGCGCACGAGCTGTCCCAGCTCTTTCGCGAGGAGGTGTCGCAGCGCGCGGCGCAGGATGTGAAGTCGCTCTCCGCGCACATGCAACCCCTGGTGGTGCAAGCCCTGTTGACGACCTTTCAGCGGTCGCTCAAGGAGGAGCTGAGGGAGTGGCTGGGGCGGATGTCGGAGGAAGGGACCTCGAAGGAGGGCGGATCCGTCTGACACGTCCAGGGTCTGCCCGGTCAGGAGGCCGCTGCTCCGTCGACGTCGTACAGCAGCGTCGGCACCGGATCGGACGGCGCCTGGGTCCGACGTACGGCCTGCCGGTCACGGATGTGCTCGAAGCCGCCGTCCGCCGTCCGCCGTTCGTCGTACGGCGCGAGGGCCGCGGTGAGTGAGCGCGGAAGCCGATCAGGCCCGTCTCGTGGCCGACGAGGAAAGGCGTGGCACGCCGGCGGGTCCACTCCGTCTCCGGAGCGGACCCGCACAGGATCACGCCGTCACGAGTCCGCGATCACGGGCTCCCATAGATCTTGCTGTAGTCGGCGCAGTCCCAGTCGCTGCCCTGTTCCGTGAGGCACTCCTTGGCCTCGAACCATGACACGGTGTCGTCGAAGTTCCAGGTGTAGCTGTTCTCCGCGCCCGACCCCGAGGCGGAGAGGTACTCGGTCCTGTCACCGCCCCACCCCTCCTGGTACGTGGCACGCAGGTACACGCGCGCACCGTGCGAGTCGGCCTTCGTGTCGCGGATGTTCACCTTGACGTAGTACCGACCGCCGGAGAGGCTGACGGTGCCCCAGGCGTGAGCGCCCACGAGGTCGCCCTGCGTGTACTGGAGGTTCCAGCTCGAAGCCGCGTTGGCGGTTCCCGCGGAAACTCCGACGGTCAGTGCGGCTCCGGCGGCGACCACTCCGAGTGATCGCATGATGAGCTTCGTACGCATAGGTCCCTGCCTCCCGGTCGAGCTTCTCGGATTCGTCCACGAACCGTTCGTCCATGAAGCTAGGGAGGCTGCATTGCGCAGACCTTGGACGATCCTTGAAACGGCTGGTCACGGCCGCGCGCACACGGGAGGGGGCAGCGACGACCGAGACGGCGCCACGGACTCCTCCAGGTTGATGCCGTAACAGCAGGATCGGACCAGTGCGAGGGCGAGGACGAGGAACACCTTGCCGGTGGCAGGCGCACGCTGCTCCTGCGGGGCGTCGTGCAGGTCGCCCGGGTACGAAAGTGCGGCGGCACGGCTTGCGCCGGGGGGCGCCGTCACGATCGCAGCGGCACGTCGACCAGGAGCGGCCGCGTCAACCTCCCCGCATCGGCGACCAGTTCGCACAGATGAGTCGCGCTCTGTGCCCGTACCGCGTCGACGCCGAAGAAGCCCGCGGCCCGGGTGAAGTCGAGTTGCCCCAGCTCGGTGCCCGGGCAGACGCCCTGGCCGCCCATCGACTGGTAGGCGTCCTGGACGGTGCGGTAGGCGCCGTTGCTCATCACCACGAACAGGACGGGGGCGGACTGCCGGGCAGCGCTCCACAGGCCTTGCAGCCCGAACAGGGTGCAGCCGTCGCCCAGGACGGCGACCACGGGCCGGCCGGGTTCGGCGAGCGCGCGGCCCACGGCGGCGCCGATGCCCCAGCCGAGGCCGCCGCCGACGGTGTGGGTGTAGCTGCCGGGGCGGTCCAGGCGTACGAGGCGGCGTAACAACAGGCCGACGGTGATGGCCTCTTCGACGACCACGGCGTCGGGCGGCAGGCCCCGGGCCACGGCGTGGGCGGCGGCCCAGGGGGCGAGCGGGGCCCGGGAGTATGCGGCGCGGGCCGCGGACTCGGCACGGTCGCGCTCGGCGGCGTGCCGTTCGCCCGCGCGCAGGATGCGGGACTTGGCGGTGTGGTCGGGGACGCGGTCGCGGAGCAGTTCGGCCAGGCGGTGCAGGGAGGGGGCGAGGGCGCCGACGAGTCCGGTGTCGGCGGGGAAGTTGCGGCCTATCTCGCCCGGGTCGGAGTCGAGTTGTACGACGGTGAGGCCGGGCGGCACGGCGGGGCCGGGGGTGTAGTGGTGCGGGGTGAAGGCGTGTGCGCCGGCGATCAGCACGGTGTCGTACGCGGCGAGTGCGGTGCGGATGGCGTCGTGGCGCGGGGGCAGCGTCCCGGCGTGGAGGGGGTGCGTGGTCGGGAAGTTCAGGCAGTCGGCCATCGGTTGGTGGTGGACGGTGGCACCGCAGGCCTCCGCGGTGCGTATGAGCGCGCCGAGGGCGTCCTCGCGGCCCACGCCGTCGCCCGCGACGATCGCGGGGCGGGTGGCGTCGCCGAGCAGGAGCGCGGCGCGTTCCAGGCCCGGAGCCGGTCCCGGTGCGGGTGTGGGGGTGCGGGCCGGGACCTCGATCTCGGTGTCCTCGGCGAGGAGATCCATCGGGACGGAGAGGAACACCGGCCCTACGGGCGGCCGTACGGCGAGCGCGAAGGCGCGGCGCAGGGCGAGCGGGAGGTCGCGGGCGTGCTGGACGTCGAACGTCGCCTTCACCGCGGGGGCCGCGAGGCCCGTCAGGTCGCCCGAGAGCATCGGGTCCTGCTGGAGGCGGCGGCGGTCCTGCTGGCCGGCCGTCACCACGAGGGGGGTGCGGGAGCGGCGGGCGTTGAGCAGGCCGATCAGGCCGTTGGCGAGGCCGGCCGCTATGTGCAGGCTTACGAAGGCGGGGAGGCCGGTGCCGCGGGCGTAGCCGTCGGCCATGGAGACGACGGCGCCCTCGTGGATGCCGAGGATGTATTCGGGGGCGTCGTCTGTCTCCGACAGGGCGGCCAGGAACGGCAGTTCGGTGGTGCCCGGGTTGCCGAAGACGCGGTCCACGCCCTCGCCGCGCAGGATGTCCAGGAGGGCTTGGGCGGGGCGGGTTCCCATGGGGCTCCTCGGGGGCGGGGCCTGAAGGGGGTCGCCGGTCAGTGTCGGGGGGTGGTGGGGTGGGGGCAAGGGGGCGTGTCGCTCCGCGGTACGCCGGGCGGTTTCTCGCCCCCGCCGCCCCTACCCGTCCCATCCTCCAGGGGCGCTGCCCCTTCGACCCCGCTCCCAGGGGGCTCCGCCCCCTGGACCCCCGC
>NZ_JBIWIY010000017.1:0-285335 GCF_044764885.1 Streptomyces sp. NPDC093591 | reverse complement strand
AAACGCCCGGTTACATTCCGAACCCGGAAGCTAAGCCTTACAGCGCCGATGGTACTGCAGGGGGGACCCTGTGGGAGAGTAGGACGCCGCCGAACTCCTTGTAGAGCTCTGGCTCTTGGGCATGCAGCCCGAGAGCCAGAGCTTTTTTGCGTTGAGGTAGGGTCAGGGGGCATCGTAGGTACGTTTCCCACAGGAGGCCCCCGGGTGGAGGTCCAGGAGACCCGTGTTCAGACGGACCGGGTACTCACCATCCCCAACATCCTCAGCATGGCGCGGCTCGTTGGGGTGCCGCTGTTCCTGTGGCTGATTCTCAGGCCTGAGTTCGGTGGGCCCAAGAGTGACGGCTGGGCGCTTCTGGTGCTGGCTCTGAGCGGCGTCAGTGACTACCTGGACGGCAAGCTCGCGCGACGTTGGAACCAGATCAGCAGCCTCGGCCGGCTTCTCGATCCGGCGGCCGATCGGCTCTACATTCTCTCGACTTTGGTCGGTCTCACCTGGCGGGAGATTCTGCCTGTCTGGTTGACCACTGTACTTTTGGCCCGAGAACTGGTTCTGCTGGTGATGGTGGGCATCCTCCGGCGGCATGGCTATCCGCCGCCCCAGGTGAACTTCCTGGGGAAGGCGGCTACGTTCAACCTGATGTATGCCTTCCCGCTGTTGCTGCTCAGTGACGGAAGTAGCTGGATCGCGTCACTCGCTGCTATTTTCGGATGGGCGTTCGCCGGATGGGGTACAACGCTGTACTGGTGGGCAGGAGTCCTCTACGTGGTACAGGTCCGCCGCCTGGTCCGTGCGGACGCCATGGCCGATTGAACTCGCGGATTGAAACGGGCGTAGCTGCTCGATGGCCCGCGGCGGAAAAGTGCGGGACAATCTGATGGGTGAAGTCGGCTAGACCGTCGTCTCTTAGAGGAGGACGCTTCCGACATGAAGGCCGTCGTGATGGCCGGAGGCGAAGGCACACGCCTTCGCCCCATGACCTCGAGCATGCCCAAGCCGCTCCTGCCGGTGGCCAACCGGCCGATCATGGAGCACGTTCTGCGGCTGCTCAAAAGGCATGGGCTGAGTGAGACCGTCGTTACCGTTCAGTTTCTGGCCTCGTTGGTCAAGAACTACTTCGGTGATGGTGAAGAGCTCGGAATGGAGCTCAGCTATGCCAATGAGGAGAAGCCACTCGGTACCGCCGGAAGCGTCAAGAACGCCGAAGAGGCGTTGAAGGACGATGCCTTCCTCGTCATCTCCGGTGATGCCCTGACCGACTTCGACCTCACTGAGCTCATCAACTTCCACAAGGAAAAAGGCGCGCTGGTCACTGTGTGTCTGACGCGTGTGCCCAATCCATTGGAATTCGGCATCACCATTGTCGACGAGGAGGGCCGGGTCGAGCGCTTCCTCGAGAAGCCGACCTGGGGGCAGGTCTTCTCGGACACCGTGAACACCGGCATCTATGTCATGGAGCCCGAGGTCTTCGACTATGTCGAGGCAGACGTGCCCGTGGACTGGTCCGGTGATGTCTTCCCGCAGTTGATGAAGGAAGGCAAGCCGATCTATGGGTATGTCGCGGAGGGCTACTGGGAGGACGTCGGTACTCACGAGAGCTATGTGAAGGCGCAGGCCGACGTCCTGGAAGGCAAGGTCGACGTCGAGATCGACGGCTTCGAGATCTCGCCGGGTGTGTGGGTGGCGGAAGGTGCCGAGGTGCATCCCGACGCCGTTCTCCGGGGGCCTCTGTACATCGGGGACTACGCCAAGGTCGAGGCTGGTGCGGAAATCCGGGAGCACACCGTCGTCGGCTCGAACGTCGTTGTGAAGAGCGGTGCCTTTCTGCACAAGGCTGTCGTGCACGACAACGTGTACATCGGGCAGCACAGCAATCTGCGTGGTTGTGTCGTCGGGAAGAACACCGACATCATGCGTGCCGCCCGGATCGAGGACGGGGCGGTCATCGGTGACGAGTGTCTGATCGGTGAAGAATCGATCGTCCAGGGCAATGTGCGTGTCTATCCGTTCAAGACCATCGAGGCCGGCGCCTTCGTCAACACCTCGGTGATCTGGGAGTCGAGGGGCCAGGCGCATCTCTTCGGCGCTCGTGGCGTCTCCGGGATCCTGAACGTGGAGATCACGCCCGAGCTCGCCGTTCGCCTCGCCGGCGCCTATGCGACGACCCTGAAGAAGGGCTCCACCGTCACCACGGCCCGCGACCACTCCCGTGGTGCCCGGGCGCTCAAGCGGGCGGTCATCTCCGCGCTGCAGGCCAGCGCCATCGACGTACGAGATCTGGAGAACGTACCGCTGCCCGTGGCGCGGCAGCAGACCGCGCGGGGCAGTGCGGGCGGGATCATGATCCGGACGACGCCCGGGGTTCCCGATTCCGTGGACATCATGTTCTTCGACGGGCAGGGCGCCGACCTGTCGCAGGGCAGTCAGCGGAAGCTGGACCGGGTCTTCGCGCGGCAGGAGTACCGGCGTGCGTTCCCGGGCGAGATCGGGGACCTGTATTTCCCTGCCAGTGTCTTCGACTCCTACACCGGGTCGTTGCTGCGCAACGTCGACACGACCGGGATTTCGGAGTCCGGGCTGAAGGTCGTCGTGGACGCGTCCAACGGCAGCGCCGGGCTTGTACTGCCCAGCCTGCTCGGAAAGCTCGGTGTGGACTCGCTGACCATCAACCCCGGTCTCGACGAGTCCAGGCCCACGGAGTCGGCGGATGCGCGGCGGTCGGGCTTGGTGCGGCTGGGCGAGATCGTGGCGTCCGCACGGGCGGCGTTCGGAGTGCGGTTCGATCCCGTCGGTGAGCGGCTGTCGCTGGTCGACGAGAAGGGGCGGATCGTCGAGGACGACCGGGCCCTGCTCGTCATGCTCGATCTCGTGGCCGCGGAGCGGCGCAGCGGGCGCGTGGCGCTGCCGGTGACCACCACGCGGATCGCCGAGCAGGTGGCGGCTTATCACGGGACTCAGGTGGAGTGGACGACCACGTCGCCGGATGATCTGACCCGGGTCGGTGGTGATGACACGACGATCTTCGGCGGGGACGGCAGGGGCGGCTTCATCGTCCCTGAGTTCAGCAGCGTCTTCGACGGTACGGCGGCCTTCGTACGGCTGATCGGGCTGGTGGCGCGGACGCAGCTCACGCTCAGCCAGATCGACGCGCGGATTCCGCGGGCGCATGTCATCAAGCGAGATCTTGCGACTCCTTGGGCCGTCAAGGGACTGGTCATGCGGCGGGTCGTGGAGGCGGCCGGGAATCGCTTCGTCGACACGACCGACGGCGTTCGGGTCGTGGAGACCGACGGGCGTTGGGTGATGGTGCTGCCCGACCCGGCCGAGGCGGTCACCCATCTGTGGGCCGAAGGCCCGGACGACGCGTCCGCGCAGGCCCTGCTCGACGAGTGGGCGGCGGTCGTGGACAGCGCCGGCCGCTAGGCGCCAGTACGCGCGTGCGTGCCGGACAGGCGTCCCCGGGGACCTGTCCGGCACGCCGGTGGGGCCATTCGGAGGTATTGGTCGCGACGTGCGACGATGTGCGGCATGCCGCAGCCCCCCGTTCGGAGCACACCCACGCGCCCCTCGCGCCCGGACGCGTCCATGTCGCTGCTCACCAACGTCATGGATCACAGTCTCGACGACGGGTACGCCGAGGCCGCTGCCAGGAAGAAGGCGGCGGGCGACGGGGGCCTGCCCAAGACATTGAGGGCGAAGCTCGGTCTTGCCGCCGGACTGGTGCTCGCGGCGCTCGTGGTGACCGTGGGAGCGGCGCAGGCGCGGGTCGCGGCGCCCGTCATGGCCAAGGAGCGCGAGGAACTGATCGACCGCATCGACCGTGAGACCGCGGCGGCGGACAAGCTGGAGGACACCGTCGACAAGCTGCGCGACGATGTGAGCGCGCGGCAGCGCGAGGCGCTGAAGACGACCGGCGACAGTGACCAGGCGGAGCTCGTGGGCATCTTGGCGGGCGCTGTCGAGGTGCACGGGCCCGGTGTGAAGCTGGTCGTGAACGACGCCAAGGAAGCAAGCACGGGCGGCGACGGCGAACCGCGCGGGACGTCCGGGTTCTCCGACACCGGACGGGTGCGCGACCGGGACATGCAGCGTGTGGTCAACGGGCTGTGGGAGTCGGGCGCCGAGGCCGTCTCGATCAACGGGCAGCGCCTGACCGCCCTGTCGGCGATCAGGGCCGCGGGTGACGCGATACTGGTCGACAACAAGCCGCTGGTTCCGCCGTACACGGTGCTCGCGGTGGGGGACGGGGAGCGGCTCAGCACCAGGTTCCAGGACAGCGCCGACGGGCTGTATCTGCACGCCCTGCAGGAGAACTTCGGGGTCAGGACCAGCATTTCCGTGCAGGACGACCTCCGCCTGCCCGCCGCACCGAGTGTGATCGTACGTACAGCACAGCCGAACACCGAGAAAACCGAGAAGGGCACATCGTGATCGCCGTACTGGGCCTCGTCGTGGGAGTCGTGGCCGGCCTGTTGGTCCGGCCCGAGGTTCCGGCGGTTGTCGAGCCTTACTTGCCGATCGCCGTCGTGGCGGCTCTCGACGCCGTCTTCGGAGGCCTGCGGGCCATGCTCGACGGGATCTTCGACGACAAGGTCTTCGTCGTGTCGTTCCTGTCCAATGTGGTCGTGGCCGCGCTGATCGTGTTCCTGGGCGACAAGTTGGGCGTGGGTGCCCAGCTGTCCACCGGCGTCGTCGTCGTGCTCGGCATCCGCATCTTCTCGAACGCCGCGGCCATTCGCCGGCACGTGTTCCGGGCGTGAGGCCGATGAGCAAGCACGACGAGACGCCCGAGAACCGGTTGCGCAAGGAACTGCCCGAAGAGGTGCCTGCCGCCAACGCGTCGTCCGGCGTGTCCGAGGCCGCAGACGCCCCTGAAGAGCAGGGGAGCGGGCTCACCGGGCGGCAACGGCTGGCGAAGGGACTGTGGCCGCCGCGTGTGACCCGGGCCCAACTCATCGTCGCCCTGCTGCTGTTCGGCCTCGGCTTCGGTCTGGCCGTCCAGGTCGCCTCCAACAGCGACGGTGACAGCGCCCTGCGAGGCGCACGTCAGGAAGATCTGGTTCGCATCCTCGATGAACTGGATGACCGTACTCAGCGTCTTGAGGACGAGAAGCAAGGTCTCGAGAAGCAGCGCGACGAACTGGAGAACAGTTCGAACCAGGCCGAGGAGGCCCGCAAGCAGACGGTCGAGAAGGAGAGGCAACTCGGCATCCTGGCGGGCACGGTGGCCGCGCAGGGACCCGGAATCACGATGACCATCGACGACACGAAGGGGACGGTCGAGGCGGACATGTTGCTCGACGCGATCCAGGAGTTGCGCGCGGCCGGTGCGGAGGCGATCCAGGTGAACGGCGTACGCGTTGTCGCGGACACCTATCTGACAGATTCCGGCAACAGCGTGAGCGTCGACGGGAACAAGATCAACGCGCCCTATCGTTTCAAGGTCATCGGCAAACCGCAGGATCTCGAACCAGCGCTCAACATCCCTGGAGGCGTGGTGCAGACTCTCGAGAAGGAGCAGGCCACCGTGACCATCGAGCGGTCGGACAAGATCGTCGTGGACGCCTTGCGAGCGGCGAAGCGGCCTGACTACGCTCGGTCGTCCTCCCAGTGAACCGGGGGTGCATGGGGGACATCCGGCGAGGGCATGAGGTTGCGGGGGGTCGGCGCACCGAATGGGTGGTGCGTGGTGGAAACTGTCTGGTGGAGACGGACGTTGTGAGGGTGTCCGGGTCTTTCGGAGAGTGCAGTCAGGGTTCGTCCTGCCCCACGGGCGGGTCTGTTTCGGTCAAGGGGAATCGCCCGTGAAGTTGTTTGCGAAGTTGTTCGGCAAGAGCGCGCGAGAGGGCAGGGACAATGCCACTGCTCGTCATCGCGCACAGGGGGACGAGGAAGGCCAGCGCCCGCTGTTCAGGGACCAGGTGCCTGGGCCGGGCGGCGACATTCCCGGTGGTCAGGGCGCGCCGTCAGTTGACCCTGCCCAGTCCGGCGGCATAGGTTTCGGGCAACCGTCAACCTCAAGTACGGGTGGAGGGTTTTCCCCGATGTCGGCCCTGGTGTGTACGAGGTGCGGTAACCGCAACGCGGAGAACAGCCGCTTCTGTTCCAACTGCGGCGCGCCGCTGCGGGCCGGTGCGGCCGCCGAGCGCCCGTCCGAGACGACCTCCACGATCTCCATTTCAGGCCTTGAGGCCTACGACGCCGAGGCCACCGGCCAGACGCAGATCCCGGCGCTGTCTCCCGAGGCCCAGGCGGCCGTCGACGCGCTGCCGCTGGGTTCCGCGCTTCTGGTGGTGCGCCGCGGGCCGAACTCGGGCAGCCGCTTCCTCCTGGACAGCGATCTGACGACGGCCGGGCGGCACCCGCAGAGCGACATCTTCCTGGACGACGTGACGGTCTCGCGTCGGCACGTGGAGTTCCGTCGCAGCCCGGACGGCTCGTTCACGGTGGCCGACGTCGGCAGTCTGAACGGCACGTACGTCAACCGTGAGCGGATCGACCAGGTCGCTCTGAACAACGGCGACGAGGTCCAGATCGGCAAGTACCGTCTGGTGTTCTACGCGAGCCAGCGGGGCTACTGACCCTCCCCCGGAGCCCGTCCGGGGAGACCCAGGGAAGGTCCATGCTGAAATCACCGAGCGGCGGTGCCGGGCACGGCATCGCCGCCACGGACGGTCGGCTGATGAGCATCGGCACGGTGTTGAACGTGCTGCGCGAGGAATTCCCTGACATCACCATCTCCAAGATCCGTTTTCTGGAGTCGGAGGGCCTCGTCGAGCCTCAGCGGACCCCCTCGGGGTACCGCCAGTTCAGCGCGCAGGACGTCGAGCGGCTCGGACACGTTCTGCGGATGCAGCGGGACCACTATCTGCCGCTCAAGGTGATCCGTGAGCACCTGGATGCCATGGAGCGTGGGGAGGCCGTACCGCTGCCGCCTCTGGGCCGTCAGCGGGACGGTGAAGCAGTCCTGGAGCCGGGCGAGAGGCGCACGGCGGCCCGGATCGGGCGGGACCAACTGCTCGCCGCCGCCGAGATCGGTGAGCAGGAGCTCGAGGAGTGGGAGTCGTACGGGCTGATCACTCCGCTGCCGGACGGGGCGTACGACGCGGAGGCGGTCACCGTGGCCTCGCTCGTCGCCGAGCTGGGGCGCTTCGGGATCGAGCCGAGGCATCTGCGGGTGATGAAGGGCGCCGCCGACCGGGAGGCCGGGCTTGTGGACCAGGTCGTGGCCCCGCTGAGGCGGCACCGCAATCCGCAGACCAGGGCACACGCCGAGGCGCGTGCGAAGGAGCTGGCGGGGCTCACGGTGAAGCTGCACGCCGCGCTGGTGCAGACCGCTCTCGGGGTACGGCTGCCCTGAGCGCGCCTACCCGAGGAAGGCCGGATCGGCCACCCGTTCTCGGCCCGACTACCCAAACGTCCCGAGCACGGCCTAGGGTTGCTGTGTGAACGAGCTCGATGTCGTAGGTGTCCGGGTCGAAATGCCCTCCAACCAACCGATCGTGCTCCTGCGCGAAGTGGGAGGCGACCGCTACCTCCCCATCTGGATCGGGCCGGGGGAGGCGACGGCCATCGCCTTCGCCCAGCAGGGCATGGCCCCCGCGCGACCGCTGACCCACGACCTGTTCAAGGACGTGCTGGAGGCCGTCGGCCAGGAGCTCACCGAGGTACGCATCACGGACCTGCGTGAGGGCGTCTTCTACGCCGAGCTGGTCTTCGCCAGCGGCGTCGAGGTGAGCGCCCGCCCGTCCGATGCCATAGCGCTGGCCCTGCGCACCGGGACGCCGATCTACGGCAGTGACGGGGTGCTCGACGACGCGGGCATCGCGATCCCGGACGAGCAGGAGGACGAGGTGGAGAAGTTCCGCGAGTTCCTCGATCAGATCTCGCCCGAGGACTTCGGCACCAGCAGTCAGTGAGGCAGGTGGGCGGCGGCCGGCGGGCTCGCGGTCCGTGGTGGTGCGGCCCACAGTCGGTTACGGCTCAAATGCCGGTATTTGCCAGCGGCGAGCGCGAGCGTCCTACGCCCTGCTCCGAGCGCATTCGGCTAGCCTTTCCCCGCGGTGGGGTACGGGAAACCACTCCTAGGGTGATTATCACTCGGCGTGCCGAGTGTGGCGATCGTTGACGCACCCCTGGTGACTGCCTACCGTCGAGAAGGCAGGTCAAGGACGGAGGTCGGCGTGAGAAGCAGCGGCGACGGTACGGCTGGGGGTGCCCCCGGACGCGGTTTCGGGGCGAGCGGCCCGTACCCGCTTCAGAGCCCGCTTCAGGGCAGCGCGGCCGATCACGCTACGCAGCGACCGACGGCCGTGCCGAGCAGCGGCGGAGGGGCGGCGTCCATGGAGACCGAGCAGATCGGCTACCGCGGTCCGACGGCGTGTGCGGCCGCCGGCATCACGTACCGGCAACTGGACTACTGGGCGCGGACCGGCCTCGTCGAGCCGAGCGTGCGGCCCGCGTACGGGTCGGGGACCCAGCGGCTCTACAGCTTCCGGGACGTCGTCGTACTGAAGATCGTCAAGCGGTTCCTCGACACCGGTGTGTCGCTGCAGAACATCCGTACCGCCGTGCAGCATCTGCGGGAGCGGGGCTTTTGTGATCTGGAGCGCATGACGCTGATGAGCGACGGTGCGACGGTGTACGAGTGCACCTCGCCGGACGAGGTCCACGCGCTGCTCCAGGGTGGGCAGGGGATCTTCGGGATCGCCGTGGGTGTGGTGTGGCGGGACGTCGAGGCTGCCTTGTCGCAGCTGCACGGGGAGCGGATCGACACCGGGGAGACGCTGGTCGGGCACAATCCGGCCGACGAGCTGGCTCGGCGGCGTAACCGGGCCGGCTGAGCGGTCCTTGTGGCCTTTGGCCTTCGCCGGGGTGCCTCGCGGGGGCGTGGCGGGTGGGGCGAGCTCCGGCGGGTCGCGGCCAGGCGGTCGTAGCAGGGCATTGTCAGTGGCGTGAGGCAGCATCGTAGATGTGAGGAAAGCGCCTACGATCCTGCATCTCGACATGGATGCCTTCTACGCCTCGGTGGAGCAGGCATCCAAGCCGAGCCTGCGCGGGAAGGCCGTGATCGTGGGCGGGCTCGGGCCGCGGGGAGTCGTGGCCACCGCGTCCTATGAGGCGCGGGTGTTCGGGGTTCATTCGGCGATGCCCATGGCCCAGGCACGTCGGCTGGCGCCGAATGCCGCGTATCTCGTGCCGCGCTTCGGGATCTACCGTGACATCAGCGAGCAGGTGATGGCGCTGCTGAGGGAGCTGTCGCCGCTGGTGGAGCCGCTGAGCCTGGACGAGGCCTTCGTGGATCTGGAGGCCGGGGGAGCGGCCTGGGACGAGGGATCGGCGCGGCTGGTGGGGGCGAGGCTGCGCGCCGACATACGGGCGGTCACCGGGCTCGCGGGGTCGGTGGGTCTGGCCGCGTCCAAGATGCTGGCGAAGATCGCCTCGGAGCAGGCCAAGCCCGATGGGCTGGTGGTGATCGAGCCGGGGACCGAGCGGACGTTGCTCGGGCCGATGTCCGTGCGGACGCTGCCGGGGGTGGGCCCGGCGACGGGGGATCATCTGCGGCGTGCCGGGATCCACACGGTCGAGGAGATCGCCGAGGCGGGTGAGGACGAGCTCGTTCGGCTGCTGGGCAAGGCTCATGGGCAGGCCCTGTACGCCATGGCGCTGGCCCACGACGAGCGGCCGGTGGTGGCGGAGCGGGAGGCCAAGTCGGTGTCGGTCGAGGACACGTATGACGTGGACATTCACGACCGGGTTCGGGTGGGGTTGGAGGTGCAGCGGCTTGCCGATCGTTGTGTGCGGCGGTTGCGGGGGGCGGGGTTGTCCGGGCGGACCATCGTGCTGAAGGTGCGGCGGTACGACTTCTCCACGTTGACCCGTTCCGAGACGCTGCGTGGGCCCACGGATGATCCGGCGGTGGTGCGGGAGGCTGCGGCGCGGCTGCTGGACTCCGTGGATAC
The DNA here is from genome assembly GCF_044764885.1 of Streptomyces sp. NPDC093591. Classification (NCBI taxonomy): domain Bacteria; kingdom Bacillati; phylum Actinomycetota; class Actinomycetes; order Kitasatosporales; family Streptomycetaceae; genus Streptomyces; species Streptomyces sp. NPDC093591. Next base: position 275,373 of record NZ_JBIWIY010000017.1, on the reverse strand, counting down.
GACGGGGGGTGTGCGGCTGCTGGGGGTTGGGGTCAGTGGGTTGGCCGACTACACGCAGGAGGATCTGTTCGCGCAGGCCGCGGGGGAGCTGGTTGAGCATTCCGACGAGGAGGGCGACGGCCATGAGGAGCCTGCGGAGGAGCGGCAGGCTGTGCCTGTCGAACGGCGGTGGCCTGCGGGGCACGATGTGCGGCATGCCGAGTACGGGCATGGATGGGTGCAGGGGAGTGGGCTTGGGCGGGTGACTGTGCGGTTTGAGACGCCTGAGTCGTCGGAGCCGGGGCGGGTGCGGACGTTTCGGGTTGATGATCCGGGGTTGGAGGCGGCGGATCCGTTGCCGTTGGTGCGGAGGAGACCTGGAGGGGGTGGGGGTGGCAGTGAGGGTGAGGAGTCTGGGGCCGGTGGGGTTTTAGAGGCGGGGGACTGCGAATTGCCGGAGAGGGACGGTGGGGGCGTGGGGGAGGCGTCTGTGGCGTCTGGATAGGAGGGGGCGGGGTTGGAGCTGTCGTGCGGTTGCATGGCTGGCGTGGGTCGGCTTGGGGGCGCCGCCGTGGGGGTGGGGGACGCTTGCCCGCGTTGGCGGGGTGCCGCTGCGCCCACCCGTGCCGCCCCAGCGGCACGACTGCCCGCAGCTGGGGGCGCTGAGCGGCGGTGTCTGCTGCAGTCGCGTGCTGGTTGCGGGGGTGGGCGGTCGGAGCGTCGCGGCGCTCGCTGATATGGCTGGCGGGGTAGGGCGGTTCGTCGTGTGGTTGTGTCGGCAGTGTGACCGCTGGAGAGGGTCCCTTTTGCGGGGCGGGCGCAGCTGGGCGCCGTCCTGTAGGGGCTGTGCGAGGCTGCGCACGCTTGGGCCGGCCGTCCTGGTCGATGACGTCTCGCGGCAGGTCAAGGCCGGACTGGCGGCCGATCCAGTCGCCCTCTACCCACAGTTCGCCGCCGCCTGACGGCCCCTGACTGCCGCCCCTGATCACACCGGCAGGAGGCGCGCCACCAGCGGCTGAGGTGCCGGGCGGTGCGGCGCTCGTGCATCTCGACCAGCTACGCAAGTGTGGCAGGCCGTCCTGTAGGGGCGTCGCGGCGGGTACGCACGCCGCGGGCCGACCGGTAGGCGCATCCGTGGCTACGGACTGCTGGGACGGCGCGTTCTGCGGGGGCGTCGGCAACTGCTTACGTTGGGCGGCTCGTGCTGGAGGCGCCTCGCAGCCGTGTGCGTCGGCAGGCTGTAGCTGCGCAGGCTGGGCGGCGTGTCCTGTACGGGTGGGGCCTCGGCAGCTGTATGCGTTGGCGGACTGTAGCTGCGCTGGCTGGGACGGTGCGTCCTGTAGGGGGACGTGGGTAGGGGCGCTCCGGCGGTGCGCGGCCTTGGGGTGTCCGCAGTTGTGTCAGTCGGCGGTCTGTTCTGCGGTGGGGCTGTGGGGTGGTTCGTGGGGACAGGTGCCTGGTGTGGTCGGGTGTGATCAGGGGTGGGGGTGGCTTGTTCGGGGGCCGTTGTCTTCTGGGGTTTCCGTGCCGGCCAAGTTGCCGAAGTCTCGGTCCGGGGGTGGGGCGGGAGGGGTCACGTCGAGGCCGTAGTGGTGGTAGAGCTGGAGTTCCTGTTCGGGGGAGAGGTGGCGGCCCACGCCGAAGTCGGGGGCGTCCTTGATCAGGGCTCGGTCGAAGGGGACATGGAGGCTGCCCTCGAGCATTTCGCTGGGCTCCAGAGGGACGAAGGCGTCCCGGGAGAACAGGCCTGTGCGTATCGCGGCCCACTCCGGCACTCCGGTCGCGTCGTCGAGATAGACCTCGTCGATGGTGCCGATCTTGGTGCCGTTGCGGTCGAAGGCCTTGCGGCCGATCAGGTTGCGCGGATCGATGTCGGTCTGCACGGGCCCTCCACTTGGTCGCAACTCATCCGTAAGCACTACGAAAAGGCACTTTGGTGAGCGCGGCCACTCGAAGGTTCGTGCGTTGACCCCGCTGGTACGCTTGCTAGCGGCTGCTGACCCCGTGCGGGAGAGTCCTCCGGACACCATCCGGAGGCGCCGAAGGAGCAAATCCTCCCCGGAATCTCTCAGGCACACGTACCGCACGGACGAGGTCACTCTGGAAAGCAGGGCGGGTGTCGACGGCTTCCGCTCTCACCGACGGTGAAAGCCGGGAGCCCCTGTGGCGATCCCGGTGAAGCTCTCAGGTTGAGATGACAGAGGGGGAGGCCGTCCGGGTACCCGTGCCGTGGTGCCCCTCGAAGGTCGTGTCAGACCAGGAGGCCTCCGTAATGACCGCCCATCGCATTCCGCTCTCCGAGCTCGAACAGGGGATCCCTTTCGAGCAGCGTCATATCGGTCCTGATCATGAGGCTCGGGCCAAGATGCTGGCCCACATCGGGTATGGCTCGCTCGATGAGCTCACCGCCGCCGCGGTGCCGGATGTGATCAAGAACGCCGACTCCCTTGATCTGCCGGGAGCGCGTACCGAGGCCGAGGTGCTCGCCGAGCTGCGGTCGCTCGCCGATCGCAACCAGGTGCTGGACTCGATGATCGGGCTCGGGTACTACGGGACCTTCACGCCGCCGGTCATTCTGCGGAACGTCATGGAGAATCCGGCTTGGTACACCGCTTACACGCCGTATCAGCCCGAGATCTCGCAGGGGCGGCTCGAGGCGCTGCTCAACTTCCAGACCATGGTCGCCGAGCTCACCGGGCTGCCGACCTCCGGTGCCTCGCTGCTCGACGAGGGGACGGCGGCCGCGGAGGCCGTGGCCCTGTCCCGGCGCATGGGGAAGAACAAGAAGGGGCTGTTCCTGGTCGACGCGGACGTGCTGCCGCAGACCGTCGCCGTGATCGAGACCCGGGCCGAGCCGGCCGGCGTGGAGGTCGTCGTCGCCGACCTCAGTGGCGGAATTCCGGCCGACATCGCCGCCCGTGAGATCAACGGCGTGCTCCTTCAGTACCCGGGCGCCTCCGGTGTCGTACGGGACATCAAGCCCGTCATCGAGCAGGCCCATGAGCTTGGTGCCCTCGTCACCGTCGCCGCCGACCTGCTCGCGCTGACGCTGCTGAAGTCGCCCGGTGAGCTCGGGGCGGACATCGCGGTCGGGACGACGCAGCGGTTCGGTGTGCCGATGGGCTTCGGCGGGCCCCACGCCGGCTACATGGCCGTACACGAGAAGTTCGCGCGCAGCCTGCCGGGGCGGCTCGTGGGTGTGTCCGTGGACGCGGACGGGAACAAGGCGTACCGGCTGGCTCTGCAGACGCGTGAGCAGCACATCCGGCGTGAGAAGGCGACCAGCAACATCTGCACCGCTCAGGTGCTGCTCGCCGTGATGGCCGGGATGTACGCCGTGTATCACGGACCCGAGGGGCTGAAGGGCATCGCCCGGCGGACGCATCGGTACGCCTCCGTCCTCGCCGCCGGTCTCACGGCGGGTGGGGTCGAGGTCGTGCATGGCTCCTACTTCGACACGCTGACCGTGCGCGTGCCCGCGAAGGCCGCCGAGATCGTCGCCGCCGCCCGGCAGAACGGCGTCAACCTGCACCTCGTCGACGCCGACCACGTCTCCGTCGCTTGCGACGAGACCACCACGCGGGCCCAACTCGGCGCCGTATGGACGGCGTTCGGGGTCGAGGGGGACATCGAGGCGCTGGACGCGGTGACCGAGGACGCGCTTGCGGGCGGGCTGCTGCGTGGCGACGACTACCTCACGCACCCCGTCTTCCACCAGAACCGCTCCGAGACCGCGATGCTGCGCTACCTGCGCAGGCTCGCCGACCGCGACTACGCGCTGGACCGCGGCATGATCCCGCTCGGGTCCTGCACCATGAAGCTCAACGCCACGACCGAGATGGAGCCGGTCACCTGGCCGGAGTTCGGGCAGCTGCACCCCTTCGCGCCGGCCGAGCAGGCGCAGGGCTATCTGACCCTCATCCGTGAGCTGGAGGAACGTCTCGCCGAGGTCACCGGCTACGACAAGGTGTCGCTGCAGCCCAACGCGGGGTCGCAGGGCGAGCTGGCCGGGCTGCTCGCGGTACGCGGGTACCACCGGGCCAACGGGGACGAGCAGCGGACCGTGTGTCTGATTCCGTCCTCCGCCCATGGGACCAATGCCGCCAGCGCCGTCATGGCCGGCATGAAGGTCGTCGTCGTGAAGACCGCCGAGGACGGTGAGATCGACGTCGAGGACCTGCGGGCCAAGATCGAACAGTACCGGGACGAGCTGTCGGTGCTGATGATCACGTACCCGTCGACGCACGGTGTGTTCGAGGAGCATGTCGCCGACATCTGCGCGCAGGTGCACGAGGCCGGTGGGCAGGTGTACGTCGACGGTGCCAACCTCAACGCCCTGGTGGGGCTTGCCAAGCCCGGGCACTTCGGCGGTGACGTCTCGCACCTGAACCTGCACAAGACCTTCTGCATCCCGCATGGCGGTGGTGGCCCGGGGGTCGGGCCCGTGGGTGTGCGTGCGCATCTGGCGCCGTATCTGCCGAACCACCCGTTGCAGCCCGCGGCCGGTCCGGAGACGGGCGTCGGACCGATCTCCGCCGCGCCCTGGGGGTCCGCCGGGATCCTGCCGATCTCGTGGGCGTACGTCCGGCTCATGGGCGGCGAGGGACTCAAGCGGGCCACACAGGTGGCCGTGCTGTCCGCCAACTACATCGCCAAGCGGCTGGAGCCGCACTACCCGGTGCTCTACACCGGGCCCGGCGGACTCGTCGCGCACGAGTGCATCATCGACCTGCGGCCGCTCACCAAGGCGACCGGTGTCAGCGTCGACGACGTGGCCAAGCGGCTCATCGACTACGGCTTCCACGCGCCGACGATGTCGTTCCCGGTGGCCGGGACGCTGATGATCGAGCCGACCGAGTCCGAGGATCTGATCGAACTCGACCGGTTCTGCGACGCGATGATCGCCATCCGTGCGGAGATTGAGAAGGTCGGGTCGGGTGAGTGGCCCGCCGACGACAACCCCCTGCGGAACGCGCCGCACACCGCCGGGGCGCTGGGCGGGGAGTGGGAGCACGCCTACAGCCGTGAGGAGGCCGTGTTCCCGGCGGGGGTCGCGGCCGCCGACAAGTACTGGCCGCCGGTGCGCCGGATCGACCAGGCCTTCGGCGACCGGAACCTCGTGTGCTCCTGCCCGCCGCTGGACGCGTACGAGGGCTGACGCAGGGGCGCAGGTGAAGGAAGGGCTCCGCCCTGGCCGTACCGGGCCGGGCGGAGCCCTTCCGCGTCACGCCGTCGCCAGGGCCACTTCGGTCGCCTTGATGAGCGCGACGACCGGGGCTCCGGGGGAGAGGGCGAGGTCGGTGGTGGCGTCCCTGGTGATGACCGCGGTCAGGGCTCCGCCCTCCACGGCGATCTTGACCGACGCCATCGCGCCGCCCGTGGCGATGCCGGTGATCGTGCCGGGAAGCCGGTTGCGGATGGACAGGCCGTCGATCGGGGCCGTGGCGAGGGCGATCTCGGTCGCTTTCACGAGGGCGTTCACGGCGGTGCCTTCGGCCAGGCCGAGGTCCTCGACGGCCTCCCGGGTGATCGCCGCCGTGAGGTCCTGGCCGCCGGCGAGGCGGAGCTTGACCGTTGCCATGACCTCGCCGGGGGTGATGGCGGTGATCGTGCCGGGGAGCTGGTTGCGGATGGTCAGGGTCATGGAGGACGCCTCGCATGGGGTGGGGTAGGGGTTTGTCATTGGTTGAGGCTTTTGGGTCGTTCCCTACCGTAGTGCGGGGATCAGGAGATCCCCGACGCCTTGAGGACCGCTTGCGTCGTCGCGTCGTCGATCTGATGCCCCAGCCGCTCCAGTACGTCCGCGCCCTCGCGCAGCGTCCCGCGTTGGCGTGAGCGGCGTACCCCGGTGTCCACCTCGTGCCACAGCAGCGGGTTGGCGACGAGGATCCGCGGGTCCAGTTCCAGGCGGCGGCCGTCCGTGTCGCACAGGGTCAGATGCGCCGAGATGTCGCCGTACTGCCGTACCGTCACCAGCGCGTCCGTGCGCACCGCCTGCCGTCGTACGAGCCCCCGTACCGCCAGCCATCCCGGGCCCGCGGTCACGCGCTGCGGGAGCAGGATCGTGAAGACCACGGCCGTCAGCACCAGCCACAGCAGGGCACGGGGCGGGGTCAGGGTCTGCGCGTCGAAGTCGACCAGCAGGGCCATGCCGAGGAAGGCCAGAGCGCAGCCCATGGCGAAGCGAGCGTTGACACGCCAGTGGCGGTCGCCGGTCGGGGCCGGACGCGGTCTGCTTCCTCCGGACGGCACGGTGCAGACGGTAGGGGCCCTGGCGCCGGAACGGCCGCCGTTGACGGTGGTCTGACGCCTTACGGTGCAACCTTGACGCGATCCTGATGGCCGCGGCCGTTTCAGCCGGTGTGCACCCGGGGCCTGCGGTCCCGGTCCGGCTCCGCCTCGCGCAGCACCTCGCGGGTGACCGGGGCGACCTCGCCCTGGCCGAAGAGGAAGAAGCGCAGGAAGTTCGCGAAGGGGTTTCCCTCGGTCCACTCGAAGTAGACGTGCGGGATGCGGCCGGTCGTGTCGCGGACGTGCAGGAGCAGTGCGGCCAGGGCGTTGGAGACGGACGATGATTCCAGGGTCAGGACGCGGTAGCGGTTGTGCAGGACTTCGCCGCGTACGGTCAGGCCGGACTCGAACTCGGACGGGTCGGTGACCGTCACCTCGACGAAGACGAAGTCCTCCTGGTCGGGGATGTCGTTGTCCGCCCGGATCTGCTCGATCTTGTCGCGGTACTCGGCGGTGTCCCGCCGGTCGGGCTCATTGGCGATGAACCGGATCTTGCGGCTGGCCATGTCCCGGATGAAACGTTCCGCCATGTCGTCGAGCGCCACGTCGGTCACGCGCAGTTCGAAGGCGCGGGCCAGCCGGGACAGGAGCGAGACCACGATGATGCCGGCGATGAAGCAGGCGCCGATCTTCACACCGTCGGGGCGCTCGATGACGTTCATGACGGTCGTGTAGAGGAACACCGCCGAGATGACCGCGAAGGCGAGGAACCATGTGCGCTGACCGGCCTTGTGGGCCGCGATCGTCACGGCGATCGCGGCGGAGCTGATCAGGACCAGCACGCCTGTGGCGTACGCGCCGCCCTGGGCGTCGACGTCGGCGTCGAAGATCCAGGTGACCAGGAAGGCGATGAGCGTGAAGACGATGACCATCGGGCGCACCGCGCGTGCCCAGTGCGGGGCCATGCCGTAGCGGGGCAGATAGCGGGGCATCAGGTTGAGCAGGCCGGCCATGGCGGAGGCGCCGGCGAACCACAGGATGGCGATCGTCGAGACGTCGTAGATCGTGCCGAAGGCACCGCCGAGGTACTCGTGTGCGAGGAACGCCAGCGCGCGGCCGTTGGCCTGGCCGCCCGACTCGAACTCCTTCTCGGGGATGAGGAGTGTGGTGATGAAGCTCGTGGTGATCAGGAAGCAGCTCATGATCAGGGCGGCGGTGGTGAGCAGCTTCTTCGTGTCCCGAATCCGGCCCGTCGGCCGTTCCTCGGTGTCGGCCGGGTCGCCCTTGACGTGGGGCATCACGGCGACGCCGGTCTCGAAGCCGGAGAGGCCGAGGGCGAGCTTGGGGAAGACGACCAGGGCGACGCCGATCATGACGAAGACGTTGCCGTGTTCGGCCGTGAGGGCGCTGGACCAGTCGGCGACGACGTGCCCCTCGGTGAGGACGTGGTACAGGCCGACGACCACGACGACGGCGTTCAGTGCGAGGTAGATGCCGACGAGGGCGACCGCGACGCCGATCGCCTCAAGGAAGCCCTTGAGGAAGACCGCGCCGAGCAGGGCCACGAGAATGAGGGTGATCAGCATCTGCTGGTCGTGCAGGGCGCTGTTCAGGTGCGGGTTCTCGACCAGGTGGGTCGAGGCGTCGGCCGCCGACAGGGTGATGGTGATCAGGAAGTCGGTGGCGGCGAAGCCGAGCAGGGTCAGGACGAACAGCTTGCCCTTCCAGAAGGTCAGGAGCCGTTCCAGCATCGCGATCGAGCCCTCGCCGTGGGGGCTCTCCTCGGCCACGCGGCGGTAGACCGGCAGGGCGCCCGCCAGGGTGACCACGACCAGGACGATGGTCGCGATCGGGGAGAGCAGGCCGGCGGCGAGCGCGGCGATGCCCGGCTGGTAACCGAGGGTCGAGAAGTAGTCGACGCCGGTGAGGCACATGACGCGGTACCAGGGCTGGCCCTTGTGCTCGGGTTCGGGTTCGGGCCGCTCCGCCTGTCGGCCATGCCCCTTGCCCATGTCGGACAGGCCCTCCAGCATCCAGGCGCGCAGGCGACTGGGCGGGGGGTGTTCGGTGGTGGCCATCGGCGTGCTCCTGATGTGCGGCGTGCGGATCCGGCCATCACGCGGACGGCGGCACCAGCGTAAACAGAGAGTGACGCATGGGCCCACGGATCAGGGGGCTGTGGGCGTCAAGCTTCCGTTAAGACTCGCCGTGTCGGCGTCGGCGCACCTCAAGAGTCGAGCTCCGGGGCTGTTCGGGCACCGGATGGGCCGGACGGGGGCTGCGCGGCTGTCTTGTGACGGCGGACACGCAGCGTCATGGTGCGGCGCTTCAGCGCTCTGCTGCTGGACGGACGGTGCCCGCGCCCGCACGGGGGAGCGAGACCTGTCAGGGAGAACACCCACTCTCCTGCAGGCCCCACCGCGCCGTGGACCGCGGACACGCCCGGCGCCGGAGTGGATGGTGTCCTCGGCCTCGCCGCAGTCGGGCGTATGAGTCCCGTCAAAGCCGCGCAGCGCGCCGTAAGGGACGCGTCAATGGCGGTCGATCGCGGGTATCGACGCTGTTTTTCGTCGGTTCCTCGCTGATCGGTCAACAGGGCTGCAGCCTGGACTACTTCCAGCCCCGCCCGGCCAACGGACTGGGGGAGAACTCGGTCAACATCCAGTACGAGCTGATCCTGTCCGGCGCCACGAACCGCTCCGGGGACAACCCGGAGCTGATCAAGTGGGTGACCGAGGCGAAGGCCAAAGTCGTCAAGGAGAACTCCACCGACGACTACCAGGTCGAGCCGGCCGACGTGCCCGCCGACGCCGTGACGTCCTCCGCCTCCGGACTCGACCCGGACATCTCCCCGCAGTAGGCCGACCTCCAGATCCACCGGGTCGCCGAGAGGAACGGTCTGTCCGTCGCCCAGGTGCGCAAGCTGGTCGACGCGCACACCGAGGGACGCACACTCGGCTTCATGGGGGAGCCCCGGGTGAATGTCCTGGAGCTCAACATCGCGCTCAAGGACCTGGTCAGGGGCGCCTGACCGATGACCCGGGTGCTGGTCGTGGAAGACGACCCCCAGCTGGTACGAGCACTCGTGATCAACATGCAGGCACGCCGGTACGGAGTGGACGCGGCGCCCGACGGCACCACGGCCCTCCGGCTGGCGGCCGCGCGTCAGCCGGACGTGGTGATGCTCGACCTCGGCCTGCCCGACATGGACGGGGTCGACGTCATCAGGGCCCTGCGCGGCTGGTCCCGTATGCCGATCCTGGTGCTGTCGGCCCGTCAGGCATCCGGCGAGAAGGTGGCCGCACTCGACGCGGGAGCCGACGACTACGTCACCAAGCCCTTCAGCATGGACGAGCTCATGGCCCGGTTGCGGGCCGCCGTCCGGCGTACCGAGGACGCATCCCGCGTCCCCGCGACGGCGCGGGTGGAGACAGACGCGTTCACCATCGACCTGCTGGCCAAGAAGGCCGTACGGGTCGGCCGCGACGTACGCCTCACCCCGGCCGAGTGGCATCTGCTGGAGATCCTGGTGACCAACCCCGGTCGCCTCGTCCCGCAGAAGTACCTGCTCCAGGAGGTCTGGGGCATGTCCCGGAGCGGCAAGACCAACTACCTGCGGGTCTACATGGCCCAACTGCGCCGAAAACTCGAGGCGGACCCCTCACACCCCCGCTATCTCATCACCGAACCCGGCATGGGTTACCGCTTCGAAGGGTGAACATGGCACGCGGCAGGCTTCGGATCTACCTCGGCGCGGCACCCGGCGTCGGCAAGACGTACGCGATGCTGTCCGAGGCGTACCGGCGGATCGAGCGCGGCACCGACTGCGTGGTCGCGTTCGTGGAGCACCACCATCGGCCGCGTACCGAGGTGATGCTGCACGGTCTGGAGCAGATACGGCGCAAGGAGCTGGAGTACCGGGGCACCTCCTTCACGGAGATGGACATCGACGCCGTCCTGGCCCGCGGTCCCCGAGTGGCGCTGGTGGACGAGCTGGCCCACACCAACATCCCCTGCTCGCGCAACGCCAAGCGCTGGCAGGACGTGGAGGAACTGCTGGCCGCCGGCATCGACGTGATCTCCACGGTCAACATCCGGCATCTGGAGTCCCTGGGGGACGTGGTGGAGTCGATCACCGGCGTCCGGCAGCAGGAGACCGTGCCGGACGAGGTGATACGCCGTGCCGACCAGGTCGAGCTGGTCGACATGGAGCCACAGGCGCTGCGGCGGGGTAGCGGCCGGCTTCTCCAAGGTTATTGACGGTGCTTCACGGTGCTTCACGGTGCTCCGTCCGCGCCCGCGAGCGGTTTCTGTCGGACCCGTCCCCGGCCGACCGGGCTGTGTGTCAGCGAGCCGTCAGCATCCGACCGATCGCCGTCAGCATCGCGTCAGGGCCCGTCCGAAACCCCGGTCGACGGGCATAGCGTCAGTGGCAAGCCCCGGTCGCCTCCCCGCGTCCGGGGCTGCCGGACTACTCGTCCGGTCCACCTCCCCCGAACCCCCTTCGATCTCGCCCGATCCACGCGGATCCATCCGGAGGCACCCCATGCCAGCCATCCTGTCCGACGAAGACCCGGAGTCCTCTGATCGGTTCCCGGCCGGACCTCTGTACGTTCCGGTCCGGTCGGGACCATCGGGGTGGGTGACGCGCCTCTTCCGCACAGCTCTCGGCGACCGTACGGCCGTCGCCTTCACCTCCGAACGCCAGTTGATCGCCACGCTCGGCCCGGGCCAGGCGTGGATCGCGCTCGCCGAGCCCGCGCTGCGCGCCCTGACGGCACCGCTCGGTGTCACCACCCTCACGCTGGATCCCCAGTTCACGGCACCGGCTCCCGCGCCGGTCGAGTCCGTCGTCCCTGTTCCCGCCTTGCGGCTCGGCTGAGGGGACCACACCATGACCACCCTCCACGAACCCGCGATCCCCTCCGGCGCCGACGCCCTGTCCGTGTGGCCCGCCTCCACGGCCGAGCCCCGGCCGGGCGCCCTCTCCGTCGGCGGCGTACCCCTGGCCGAGGTCGCCGATCGCTTCGGCACTCCCGTCTACGTCCTGGACGAGGCCGAGGTGCGTGAACGCTGCCGTACGTACCGGCACGTCTTCCCCGCCGCCGAAGTCCTGTACGCGGCCAAGGCGTTCCTGTGCCGGGCGATGGTCCACTGGATGGACGAGGAGGGACTCGGACTCGACGTCTGCTCGGCCGGCGAACTCGAACTCGCGGTCACCACCGGATTCCCGCCGGACAGGATCGTGCTGCACGGCAACGCCAAGTCCCCGCACGACCTGGAGACCGCCCTGCGTCTCGGGGTCGGCCGTATCGTCATCGACGGCCCGTCGGAGATCGCCCGGCTGGCCGCGGCGGTCGGGACCGGCGGCCACCAGAAGGTGATGGTCCGCGTCGTGCCCGGCATCAGCGCCGGCGGGCACGAGAAGATCCGCACCGGCACCGAGGACCAGAAGTTCGGTCTGTCCATCGCCGACGGGTACGCGCAGCACGCCATCGCCCGCATCCTCGACCAGCCCCAGCTTCAACTGACCGGCCTGCACTGCCACTTGGGCTCACAGATCACCAGCGTGAAGCCCTATCTGGCCGCCGTACGGCGCATGGTGGGCCTCATGGCCCGCCTGTACGAGCAGCACGGCCTGGCCCTGCCCGAACTCGACCTGGGCGGCGGCCACGGCATCGCCTACCGGCCCGGTGAGCCGGCCTTGGACCTGCCCCTGCTGGCCCGCAGGGTGCGTGCGGAGCTGATCGAGGGGTGCACGGCAGCGGGGCTCACTGTGCCGCGCCTCATCATCGAACCCGGGCGGGCGATAGCGGGCCCGGCGGGGATCGCGCTCTACCGCGTCCTCGCCGTCAAGCGCACCGGCTCGCATACGTACGTCGCCGTCGACGGCGGCATGAGCGACAACCCCCGGCCTGCCCTGTACGGCGTCCGGTACGCGCCCCGACTCGTGGGCCGGCACAGCACCGCCGCGCCGACGCCGGTGACCGTGGTGGGCCGTCACTGCGAGGCGGGCGACGTCGTCGCCGATGTCGACCTGCCCGCCGACGTCCGTCCCGGAGACCTGCTCGCCGTCCCGGCCGCCGGGGCCTACCACCTGTCCATGGCCTCCGGCTACAACCTGGTCGGCCGCCCGCCGGTGGCCGCCGTGGCCGACGGCCACGCCCGGCTGCTGATCCGCCGCGAGTCCTTGGACGACATCCGCAGCCGCGACGTCGGCCTGTAGGTCCGGCGCTCTCGTCCCGCCCCTGCATCCCACGCCGTAAGGTTCGTCCAGCAAGCCGAATGTTTCGAGATGGGCTGTGCGTCCATGCGAACCGTAACCCCTGCCAGCCACCACAGTCACAGTCGGCGGAAGATTCACCGCGTACAAGGGGTTGCCACCGTTTGGCAGCTGTCTCTAGGGTGCGGCAACGACGCAGCTTTCTGGATCAACTCCGAAACTTTCGATCCAGTGGACGGCCGTGGACGGGCCGTCCCGTACCCAAGGAGTGCATGATGGGCGACCCGGGACTGTCCCGCCGCGGCTTCCTCGCCACCTCCGCCGTGGCCGGTCTGAGCATGACGGCACTGAGCGGTTGCGGCGGCGACGCGGACGGAGGGTCGTCGGACGGGACGACCACCATCGAATGGTGGAACATCTCCACCGCCGAGCCGACGAGGGGCGTCTGGGCGGCGCTGGCCAAGAAGTTCGAGGCCCAGAACCCCAAGGTGAAGATAAAGATCGTCCAGCTGGAGAACGAAGCCTACAAATCCAAGCTGACCGCACTGATCGCCTCGGGGAAGCTGCCCGACATCTTCCACACCTGGGGCGGCGGCGTGCTCAAGCAGCAGGTCGACGCCGGACTCGTCGAGGACCTCACCGACCGGACGAAGGCATTCGCCGACGGCCTGCTGCCGGTCGCCAAGGAGCCGTACATCCTCGACGAGAAGGTGTACGGCATCCCGTTCGACATGGGCATGATCGGTTTCTGGTACAACAAGGCGCTCTTCAAGGACGCGGGCATCACCGAGCCGCCGACCACCTGGAGCGGCTTCCTCGACGCCGTGCGCGAACTGAAGGCGAAGGGCACCACCCCGCTGGCCCTGGCGGGCAAGGAGAAGTGGCCCGGCATGTACTACTGGGCCTACCTCGCGATGCGCACCGCCGGCGCTTCAGCCCTGCAGAAGGCCTACGACGACAAGGACTTCACCGGCGACGCCTTCGTCCAGGCCGGACAGCACCTCCAGGAGCTCGTCGACCTCCAGCCGTTCCAGAAGGGCTTCCTCGGCGCCGCCTACAACACACCCACGGGCCAGGCCGCGACCGTCGGCAACGGCAAGGCGGCGATGGAACTCATGGGCCAGTGGGCGCCCGTCGTCCAGGCGGACGCCGGCAAGGGCCTCGGTGACGACCTCGGCTTCTTCCCGTTCCCCGCGGTCGAGGGCGGCAAGGGTGCGATCACCGAGGTGTTCGGCGGGGGCGGCGGACATGCCCTGCGCACCGGAGCCCCGCAGGCCGCCGTCGACTTCCTCGAGTTCTTCGCCTCGGAGGCCACCGACCGGGAACTGGTCGCCAAGACCGGCATCCTCCCGGTCGTGCCGGCGGCCGAGAGCGCCATCAAGGACCCCAACATCAAGGCCGTACAGGCCCAGTTGAAGGCCGCCACCGGCTTCCAGCTCTATCTCGACCAGTCGTACGCGCCCGCCGTCGGCCAGGAGGTCAACGACAGCGTCGCCGCGCTCATCGCCGGGTCCAGGTCCCCCCAGCAGGTCACCGAGTCGATCACGCGGGCCACGAAGGAAGAGCAGTAGCCGGCGATGACCTCCACGTTCCTGCCGGACAAGCGGACCGGCCCCGACGGTCCCGGTGCCGACGTTCCGCCCTCGTCCGCCGACGCGGCAAGAGGGCGGGGCCGGCGGCGCGCGCTGCACTGGCTCACCGCGGTCGCGTTCCAGGTACCCGCGCTGGTGCTCTTCCTCGTCCTGGTGCTGCTGCCGATCCTGTTCGCGCTGTACGCGGCCTTCTTCCGCTGGGGCGGCTTCGGCATGCCCTCCGACTACATCGGCACCGACAACTTCACCCGGCTCTTCGCGGACCCCGTCTTCCTCGGGGACCTGTGGCGCTGTCTGCTCCTGGTCGCACTGTCGGTGGCCGTCCAGCTGCCGTTCGCGCTCGCCATGGCCGTACTGCTCAACCAGAGGCTGCGCGGCCGGGCGGTGTACCGGATGCTGTTCTTCGCGCCGTACGTGCTGTCCGAGGCGATCACGGGCGTGCTGTTCAGCATGGTCTTCGCCCCCGACGACGGCCTCGCCGACCATCTCCTGGGCTATGTCGGCCTGGACGGGCTGGGCGGGGAGTGGTTCGCCGACCCGTCCACGGTGATGGCGACGCTCTTCCTGGTCATGACCTGGAAGTACTTCGGCTTCCACATGATGCTCTACCTGGCCGGACTCCAGGCCATCCCCCGGGAGTTGACCGAGGCCGCGCTGATCGACGGCGCCAACGCCTGGCAGCGCTTCCGCAGCGTCACCCTGCCGCTGCTCGCACCCACCCTGCGCATCAGCGTCTTCCTGTCCGTCATCGGGGCGATCCAGCTCTTCGACCTGGTGTGGGTGACCACCGCGGGCGGCCCCGACCACCACTCCGAGACCATGGCCGTGACCATGTTCCAGTACGGCTTCAAGCGCTACCAGGTCGGCTACGCCAGCGCGATCAGCGTGGTCATGTTCGGCATCAGCCTCGTCTTCGCCCTCGCCTACCAGCGGTTCGTGCTCCGCCGAGACCTCCAAGGGGCCACCACGACGATGAGGGGAGACGCCAAGTGACGGTCATGTCCGGCAGGAAGACGGGTAGGAAGGCCGGTCCGAAGAGCGGCGCGAAGAGCCTGCCCCTGCACGTGATCCTCGTCCTCGTCGGCGCCGTGATGGGCCTACCCCTCCTGTACGCCGTCCTGTCCGGCTTCAAGTCCACCGACCAGCTCTCCCGCAACCCCGTGGGGCTGCCCGGCCCATGGGTGTTCTCCAACTACCGCGGCATCCTCGGCTCGGGGGACTTCTGGCGGCTGCTCGGCAACAGCACCCTGATCGCGGTGGCGACGACCGTGCTCGTGGTCGCCGTGTCCGCGCTGGCCGCGTTCTCCTTCGCCCGGTTCGCCTTCCGCGGGCGGGAGTTTCTGTTCACGCTGTTCACGATGGGGCTGATGTTCCCGTTCGCGGTGGCGGCCCTGCCGCTGTTCCTGCTGCTGCGTTCCATGGGGCTGCTCGACAACCCGCTGGGCGTGATCCTTCCGCAGGCCGCCTTCGGGCTGCCGATGACGATCATCATCCTGCGCGGCTTCTTCCGGCAGATCCCCGGCGAGCTGGAGGAGGCGGCCACGCTGGACGGGTGCGGACCGCTCGGCTTCTTCTGGCGGGTCCTGCTGCCCATGGCGCGTCCGGCGCTCGGCACGGTCTCGGTCCTCGCCGTCGTCACCAGCTGGAACAACTTCTTCCTGCCCCTGCTGGTCTTCACCGATTCGACCTGGTGGACCCTGCCGCTCGGCGTCCAGCAGTTCCAGGGCCAGTACTCGGGGGACTACGCCCGCGTGTTCGCCTACCTCGTGCTGGCCATGGTCCCCGCCCTCGCCTTCTACTCGGTCGCCGAGCGCCAGCTCGTCGGCGGCCTCACCGCCGGCGCCACCAAGGGGTGACGCGCGCAGGCGGACGTACGGCTCAACACACCACCGAACCGTGAGGAGTCGCACCATGCGCACTACGACCACCCGCTCCCGCACCCGGCTCAGACTCGCCGGGACCCTCGCCGCCGTGCTGGTCGCGGCCGGCGTGGCCACCGGACCGGCGGCGCAGGCGGACGAACGGCACGGCAAGCAGCCCACCCTCGCCGAGCTGGCCCAGCGCCACGGCCGCTACTTCGGCAGCGCCACCGACAACCCCGAGCTCGTCGACGAGCCGTACAAGGCGATCCTCGGCAGCGAGTTCGACCAGATCACGCCGGGCAACGGCATGAAGTGGTACGCCACCGAGCCCCAGCAGGGCGTGTTCGATTTCTCCAAGGGGGACGAGATCGTCGACCTCGCCCGCGCCAACCGCCAGAAGGTACGGGGCCACACCCTCGTCTGGCACAGCCAGTTGCCCGGCTGGCTGACCGGCCGCGAGTGGACGGCGGCCGAGCTGAGGGCCGTACTGAAGAAGCACATCCAGACGGAGGTACGGCACTACCGGGGCAAGGTCTTCGCCTGGGACGTCGTCAACGAGGCGTTCAACGAGGACGGCACATACCGCGAGACGATCTTCTACAAGACGCTCGGCCCCGGCTACATCGCCGACGCCCTGCGCTGGGCCCGCCAGGCCGACCCGAAGGTGAAGCTCTACCTCAACGACTACAACATCGAGTCGATCGGCCCGAAGAGCGACGCCTACTACAACCTCGCCAAGGAGCTGAAGGCCGACGGTGTCCCGCTCGACGGCATCGGCCTGCAGGCCCATCTGGCGCTCCAGTACGGATATCCGACCACCCTGGAGGACAACCTCCGCCGCTTCGCCAGGCTCGGACTCGACACCTCGCTCACCGAGGTGGACATCCGGATGATCCTCCCCGCGACTGAGGAGAAGCTGGCCCAGCAGGCCGAGTGGTACGCGGACCTGACCGACGCCTGCCTCGCGGTGCGCCGGTGCGTGGGCATCACGGTCTGGGACTATACGGACAAATACTCCTGGATCCCGGCGTTCTTCGAGGGTGAGGGCGCGGCCCTGCCGTGGGACGAGCAACTGAACCCCAAGCCGGCCTACTTCGCGCTGCGGATGGCGCTGAAGTAGGTACCCGCTACGGTGTGTGACCGGCCCCGGACGCACGTCGGGGCCGGCTCGCAGTCAGGGTCTGCGACCGGCCCCTGGGGTACGCCGGGCGTCCGTCGCGCCGCCCGGTGGTGCGGGTCTGACCGGCGTGTTCCACCGGCAGGTGTTACGCGGCGGTCACCACCTTGCCGGCGCCCAGCGGACGGTGCGGGGCGATGATCTGGCCGTCCGGCAGAAGCTCACCGGTGTCCTCGAAGAGCAGAACACCGTTGCACAGCAGGCTCCATCCCTGCTCCGGGTGGTGCGCCACGAGACGGGCGGATTCCCGGTCGGTGGAGTCGGCTGAGGGGCACGGTGGCTGGTGCTGGCACATGGAGGGGATCTTTCGCTCTGTCGTGATGTGTGAAGTGACTGTGGTGTCGGTTTCGCGGCGTGAAGCCTCGTTCATGGCCGCCCCCCGTTGATGATTGGTCGGTCGGAACCCAGTGTTGCCCCACGGGCGTCAATCCGCAGGGATTTCGCAGCACCGCTTCTCACAGATTGATGACGCCTCACTCGCGCGGACGGTTCATCCCAACTCCCCCGTCACTTCGGGTGGTTCGACGTGGTCGGATGGGGCTAGTCCGCAGGAGGCGGGGGACTAGCGGGGCTCATTCGAGCGCATTCTCGCTCGTACGAGTTATTTGCGATTCGTGCGTGCGTGTTTTGTTGTCCGACACGAGCCTAATCCCACCGCCCCGATTCCACCGCAAACACCGCCGTACCCCGCTGCCGAATAGGGCAGCGGGGTACGGGGCCGTTCGCGCGGTGTGCTGTCAGGCGGGCGAGCCGAGCAGCGGAGGCAGCGGAGCCGGGGTCGCCCTGTGCGTCAGCACCGGGAGCAGCTCGGCGACCCGGTGCGGCACATGGGCCGCGATGCCGGGCGGGGCCGGGGCCAGCGGCACGAGGATGTCCGTGCCGTCGGGGTGCCCGGTGGTGCCGTCCGCGGCGCAGTCGCCGTGCAGCCAGAGGGTCAGCATGTAGAGGCCGGGGAACGACAGCAGGCGCGGCTGGTAGGCCTGCGTGATCGTCTCGGCCTGGCGCAGCGCCCGCTCGGTGGAGGCGATGTAGGGCCCCTCGAAGAAGTGCGAGAAGGCCCAGCCGTCGGGCGTCAGCCGGGTCTCGGCCGCGGCCACCGCCCGGTCGCCGCAGCGGATCAGGAAACGCCAGCCGGCCAGCCGGGTCGCGGACACGCCCGCCGGAGTGATCTCGTCCACGACATGGACGGGCAGCGGGAGTTCGGGTGTCGCGGGTCCCTGGGCGGCGCGCAGGGAGGGAGTTCGGGCCTCGAGGACCGCGGTGGGCGAGCCGAGCGCGGTGAGGACGGAGCGAAGGGCGGGCGCGGGAGCCGGGGGGACATGCAGCGGCATGGTGGGTCGCCTCTCTCATTCGACAGGCACGGTGGCGCGAGGGCGGGGCGGGGGCGGACGGCGCTGTCAGCTCACGAAGGTCAGAGAGGCGGGGGCCGGGGTCTGGGGTGAGAGGTGCGGGTGAGGCCTGTCGTACGTCACCTGGACGGCAGGTCCTGGACCGCGGGCGCCAACCCTCTGCCTTGATTGCGGAGTTTATACGACGAGTGTTCAGACGGTGTTTCATCTAACCGCTTTTGGTGCACCCGGCAAGGGTCCATTCGGTCGGCGGTATGCGGGAATCATCCCGATTCTCGGTCGCCCGCGCGGCGATGACCTCGAAAAATGCCCCGGGTGCGGTCGGCCAATTCTCGTCGGCGTTTTTCACGAGTTCGTGAGCCGACCGAAACTGCACAGTGGTCCATGCCTGGTGAATGTGCCGCCGGTCACGTCCGACAGCCTAGCGGGCGCCGACCTCGCGCGGGACGTTATCGATCGCTTCGGCTGGGCATCATCCCACCTGACCCGGGAGACCGGCGGCCCGGTCCTCGGTCCGCCCATCCGAGGAGGGAAGCTTCGATGGGGGAGAAGGTCGTGGCAGGTCGGTTCGATCTGTCCGATCGCCAGCGCTACCGCCGGAAGCTGCGGCAGTGCCTGACGGGCCTGGAGCGGCTGCTGGAGGCCAAGCGGTTCGACCGCCCCAAGAACCTCATGGGGCTGGAGATCGAGTTGAATCTCACCGGCGCCGACGGCATGCCGAAAATGTTGAATGCGCAGGTACTCGAGCGGATCGCGAGCCGTGACTTCCAAACAGAACTCGCCATGTTCAATCTGGAAGTCAACATAGCCCCACATCGATTGCAGGGGAGGGTATTCGACCGGCTCGCCGAGGAACTCCGTACGTCCCTGGCATATGCCGACCGAAAAGCGGGTGAGCTCGACGCGGGAATCGTGATGATCGGCATTCTGCCGACCCTCGACCGCGACGACCTCGTCTCCTCGAACCTCTCGGACGTCGATCGCTACGCCCTCCTCAACGACCAGATCGTGGCCGCCCGCGGCGAGGACTTCACGCTCGACATCGACGGCGTGGAGCATCTGACGTGCACGTCGAAGTCCATCGCGCCCGAGGCCGCCTGCACCTCCGTCCAACTGCACCTCCAGGTCACCCCGGGCCGCTTCGCCGACGTGTGGAACGCGGCCCAGGCGGTCGCCGCGGCGCAGGTCGCCGTGGGCGCCAACTCGCCCTTCCTCTTCGGGCGGGAGCTGTGGCGCGAGTCCCGCCCGCCGTTGTTCCAGCAGTCCACCGACACCCGCCCGCCCGAACTCCAGGCCCAGGGCGTGCGGCCGCGCACCTGGTTCGGGGAGCGGTGGATCTCCTCGGCGCACGACCTCTTCGAGGAGAACCTGCGCTACTTCCCGGCCCTGCTGCCGATCTGCGACGACGAGGACCCGCTCGAGGTCCTCGACGCCGGCGGCGTACCCAAGCTCGCCGAGCTCGTCCTGCACAACGGCACCGTCTACCGCTGGAACCGCCCGGTCTACGGCATCGCCGACGGCGTCCCGCACCTGCGCGTGGAGAACCGCGTGCTGCCCGCCGGGCCCACCGTCACGGACGTCATCGCCAACGCGGCCTTCTACTACGGCGTCGTCCGCGCCCTCGCCGAGGAGCCGCGGCCGGTGTGGACCCGGCTGCCCTTCGAGGCGGCGGCCGCCAACTTCGACGCGGCCTGCGAACATGGCATCGACGCCCGGCTGCGCTGGCCCCGGCGGGGGCGCTACGGCGGGACGGCCGAGGTCGACGCGGTGAGCCTCGTACGCGACGAACTGCTGCCCCTGGCCGAGGTCGGCCTGGACGCCTGGGGAGTCGAGCCGGCCGACCGGGATCTCTACCTGGGCGTCATCGAGGAGCGGTGCCGCAGGCGCATGAACGGGGCGTCCTGGCAGTCGGCCACCTTCCACCGGGCCCTGGAGTCCGGGCTGACCCGGGAGGCGGCACTGGCGGCGACGACCCGCCGGTACCGGGACCTGATGCACCGCGGGGACCCGGTGCACACCTGGCCGGTGGGGTTGCTGGAGCCGGTGCCGCTGGGGTGACGGCGCGGACGAACGCCGGGCGACCGGCCTGGGCGGGTCCCGTCAGCCCTGCGGGCCCGGGCGCTCCCGCTCCCGTCCGGGTTCAGCCTCCCTGATCGCCTTATGGGTCACGATCATGAGGAGGGGGACCGGGCGCTCAGGGCTGGGCCGCCAGGGTGAGCCGCACCGGGACGTCCTGGCAGGAGGAGCCGAAGGGCAGCAGCCCGCGCTCGACCGCGGTGACCGTACCGGCTGCGACGGCCGGGACGAGGACCGTCGCGACGACCACCGTACGGCGGCGGGCGCGTCGCCGAGGGGCGCGTCGGCGGGGGGCGCGTCGGCGGGGGGCGCTGCCGCCCGTCCCATACTGATCGGGCAAGCTGTGACGTCCCATGACGGTGGTGCCCCTACCTGTCGCCCCTGCTGAACCTCGTGCCGGAGTCCGGCCGTACGGCAGGCAAACGGCGGGCGGGATTACTCAACTGGAGGCAGGTGTGCAGGGCGAGGCAGGCCCCGTGGCCGGTTCTTTTCCGCATGAGCGGCCCTCGCGGCGGACTTTCCGCGATGAGACGCTGCTCGTTCTGGGGCTTTCGCTCGGTGCGAGTGGTGTGTCCGCCCTGATCAGCTTTGTCGGATCGGTCACCAAACCGGGGGGCCTCAAGGACCAGGCCGCCACCCTCAACGCCTCGGCCGCGCCGGGCCGTCCCTGGTTGGATCTCGCCTGGCAGCTCTTCGGGATCACCACCGCGCTGGTCCCGGTCGCCCTCGTCGCGCACTTCCTGCTGCGCGAGGGAGCGAGCCTGCGCACTCTCGGCTTCGACCGGGCCCGTCCGTGGCCGGACCTCGGCCGTGGCGCGGCGATCGCGGCGGTGATCGGCAGCGCCGGAATCGCCTTCTACCTGGCCGCCCGTGGGCTCGGCTTCAACCTCACCGTGGTGCCCGAGGCGCTGCCCGACGTGTGGTGGAAGTACCCGGTGCTGATCCTGTCCGCGCTACAGAACGCGATCCTCGAAGAGGTCATCGTCGTCGGCTATCTGCTGCGCAGGCTGGGCCAGTTGGGCTGGACGCCCGGCACCGCGCTGGTGGCCAGTTCCGTACTGCGCGGCTCGTACCACCTCTACCAGGGCATCGGCGGCTTCATCGGCAACATGGCGATGGGCGTGGTGTTCGTGTACCTGTACCGGCGCTGGGGCCGGGTGGGTCCCCTGGTGGTGGCGCATTCGCTGCTCGACATAGGGGCGTTCGTGGGGTACGCGCTGCTGGCCGGGAAGGTGGGCTGGCTGCCGACGGCGTGAGCCCAGTCCCCGGAGGGTGCGCAAGGGGGCGTACGACGACCTCGTACGCCCCCTTTGTCGCGCCTGGTCGGCCCGCCTAGGCGATCAACTCCCCCTCGATGACGGTCACCGCGCTCCCGCTCAGCAGCGTGCGGTCGCCGCGCAGCTCCGTGCGGACGCTGCCGGAACGCGGGGAGGCCTGCAGGCCGGTGAGTTCGGCCCGGCCGAGGCGCTCGGACCAGAAGGGGGCGAGGGCCGTGTGGGCGCTGCCGGTGACCGGGTCCTCGTCGATGCCGACGTTCGGGAAGAAGCAGCGGGAGACGAAGTCGTGGCCCCGGGTGGGGTCATCGGCGCGGGCGGTGGCGATGATGCCGCGCTCGGAGTAGGCGCCGAGGGCCTTGTGGTCGGGGGTCAGGGCGCGGACCGTCTTCTCGTCGGCGAGTTCGATGAGCAGGTCGCCCACGTTCGGGCCGGTGTCGAAGGCGGCGAGCGGCTCGGCGCCGAGGGCCTGGGCGACTCCGTCCGGGACCTCGACCGGCGTGAGCGGGGCGGTCGGGAAGTCGAGCGTGAGGGAGCCGTCCTCGCGGGGCGTGGCGACGAGGACGCCACTGCGGGTGGCGAACCGCACGGGCCCCTCGTGGACGCCGGTGCTGTGCAGCACATGGGCCGTGGCCAGCGTGGCGTGCCCGCACATGGCCACCTCGGCGACCGGGGTGAACCACCGCAGCGCCCAGTCGGCCTCCCCGCCCTCGTCCAGCCGGTGCGCGAACGCCGTCTCGGCGTGATTGACCTCCATGGCCACCTTCTGGAGCCAGTCGTCCTCCGGGAAGGCGTCGAGCAGCAGGACCCCGGCCGGGTTGCCGGCGAAGGGGCGGTCGGTGAAGGCATCGACGATTCGAATCCGCATGCCGCCGACGCTAGGGGGTGTGGGCAGGGGGCGGCCAAGGCCAATTCGGGGGTGCTGGACCGATTTCGGTGCCCGGCGGCAGGGAGGACGGGCCGCGATCGGCGGCAGCCTAGGGCCGCGTACCGAGGGCGTGGTCGATCGCGGAGGCCACGTCGTGAGCCGTGTGGGTGGGCTCGTAGGAGCTCTGTGTCCAGGACCGTCCGTCCGTGACCCACACGCTGCGCAGCCCGAGCGCGTCGGCGCCGGCGATGTCGGCGTGCGGTGAATCGCCGATGACCCATGCACCGGAGAGGGAGGCGCCGACGACCGCTGCGGCCGCCCGGAAGATCTCCGGGTCGGGCTTCTTGCGGCCGACGGCTTCGGAGACGACCCAGCCGTGGACGAGTCGGTCGAGCCCGGTGTTGCGGATCTTCGCTTCCTGCTGGACGGTGCGGCCGTTGGTGACGATTACGCAGGTCCAGCCGTCCATCCGGGCGTTCACCAGTGCCCGGCCGGAGGAGTGCGCCAGCCGGACGCGGTCGGCGGCGCCGGTGTCGAGCAGGGTGCGGACGGCGGTGCCCGGCACGGCGTCCCCGTACCGGTCGGTCATGGCTGCGGCCAACTCGTCGCGGGCGGTATAGCCGCCGGCGTCCGCGGCCATCAGCCACGTGAGGTCCGAGGCCGGCAGACCGTGCTCGGCAAGGAATTCGGCGGCGGCGCGGCGGAAGGCGGCGTCGCGGTCGACCAGCGTGTTGTCGAGGTCGAGCAGCAGCAACGGCATGGCCGGCAGTAGATCACGGACTCCGCTCCCTCGGCTGTCCTGTCTCAACGAAGTTAGTCGTCTGCGCGTCGCTGACCTGCGTGGACTGGATCGGGTGAGACACAACGACTTGGTTCGTTGAGACAGACGGCAGGTCGCCGGGCCGGAGCAGGCTCGGCCTCTTGGGCGACAGATAGGCTCCCCGCATGGACATCCGTGTAGACATCATCAGGGAAGCGAGTCAGGAACTCGTCGACGCCTTCGGCCGGTTGTTGCCGCAGTTGTCCTCGACGGCAAAGCCCCTTGACCATGATGCGGTCGAGCGGATGGTGACGTGCGATGCCAACACGGTGCTCGTCGCCCGGACGTCCGAGACGATCGTCGGAACCCTGACTCTGGTGATGCTGCCCTTGCCGTCTGGTTTGCGGGCCCGCATCGAAGACGTGGTCGTTGACAGTGCGGCGCGAGGCCAGGGAGTTGCTGGTCTTCTCACTCAGGAGGCCTTGCGGATTGCTCGCGAGGCGGGTGCCCGGACGGTGGATCTCACCTCCCGGCCGGATCGTGCGGCAGCGAACCGGCTCTATGAGCGTCTCGGCTTCCGAACCAGGCAGTCAACCGTCTATCGCTTCCCGCTTGACGGGTAGAGGTCCCCAGGCCCTATTCGGAGGCTCTGGCTGCTTTCGAAGCTCAGCGAGATTGCTCCTCAGCAGCGGTAGTAGGGGTAGAACGGGCTCCACCGTGTTTCCGCGTCGGCTTCATCGGGCTGGCGCGGTGGCGGGATGGTTTCGCGGGGGAAGAACGCGTCGTAGATCGTCCGGCTTGGGTGGAAGGTGACGAACTTGTGGGTGGAGAAATGCTGCTCAACCCATTGGATCAGGGGGGTCCTTGCGGTCCTTGGGGACGTAGCCGAGAAGGATGTTGCGGACTGTGATCTGCTCGACGAGCCAGGTGACGTGGCCGGTGGCGACCGCGCGGTGTTCCCACTCCCGGCTTGCGAGGAGTCCGGCGAGTGTCACGACTTGAGGGTGGAAGACCATCGCACTGCGCCTTGGCCCACCGGGCCTTGTAGGAGGCTTGCCTGCAAGGTTCGGAGCACCAGTGAAAGGGGCGGTTGCGTTCGACGACAGTCCTGCATTGGGTGCAGGGCGCGGCGTGGACCGCGTGCCGACGGGCGCCCTGGAGCGAGAGCGGGACGCGTTTCCGGCGAGCGATCACGCGGCACTGGTCGGAACACCACCGTGCGGGCCGACCCTTGACCATTCGGGAGCGCAGGGGCTGGGAACAGACGCCGCATCGCGTGTCGATCAGCGCTCGTTGCAGGTCAGCAAGGGGCCGTCCCATGACCTTGGCCAGGTTCTCCACGAGGGGAGGGCCGGCGGAGCCCGTCGCGCAGAGGCGGGAACGCAGCTCGGCAGGCGGGAGATGGTTCGCCTGCGCAAGTCGGACGGATGTAGGAAGCGACGTGTCGCCGTCAGCTGGGCGAACGTAGACCGGCAGGCGAGGAAGCGGGATGGTCATCGCTGCCTGGCCGGCTTCCGGGCGGGCAGAACGGACTCTGCCGCGTAATCCAGTGGAATGACGTCGAGTCCGTCCTTGGTGACGCACTCGGTGCCGTTGAGGATCGCGTCGATCGCGGCGCCCCGGATGGCGTGGGACAACGCGCCGATCATCCCGTCGGTGCGGTTATGCAGGTAGCGAGCGGTCCAGTTTGACCAGACTGCGCGGCGGGTGGTCGTGGAGCATAAGGGTCTCCTCCATGGTCGCGATCAGACCTTTCCACTCGTCGCCGTAGGGGAACGGTCCAGTGGGGACGAGAGTGAAGCGGCCCGCGATCTGAGCGCCCCGCGTACCGACCAGCAGTTCACTGCTCTCCAAGTCGATCCCCGCATAGACGAAAGTGGCGGGGATACGCTCCGAGAAGTACTTCAAGGTGTCGGGGACCTCGGCGCCGGCCTGAGTCCTCTGCGAGATGTTGTGGATCTCGTCAACGAGGACAATGCCGGTGCGGGTATCGGTACAGACCCCCACCACGGCCTCGATGACGTCGGTCATGTTCGACCGGGGACGGACCGGCAGCCCCAGGAACCGGGCGAACTCCGCCGCGACCATGCGCGCGGTCGCAGCAGGCGGAACGGTGATTTAGAGAACTGGAATGCGATCGCTGACCTTCGGGTGACGGGCCCGGTCGAGAAGTTCGTGGGCGCGGCCGAGCTGAGCGATGGCGCTGGTCTTGCCCGTGCCCGGAAGGCCCGAGACCATCAGCCCGCGGCGGGCGCTGATCGCATGTCGGTTCAGCAGAACCAAGCGTCGGCCGCAGATCCGAGTCTTCTCGACAAACGACGTGGAGACCGTGAGCATCCGAGCGTGATGGTCGAGGCGGTCCTCGTCGTAAAGGTCCCCGCTCGGTCGGTGACAACTGCCGTAGTTCACCTGAGGGCAGCCGGACCGGAGGCGGGGGGTGGACCGTCGATGAACCTCCGCCAGTCGGCCAGAGTGGTCAGCTGCCGGTTCGCCTCGGCGTCGGCCTCCTGCACTGTCGTGGGTCCGGCCGCTGCGTGGGAGGAAGTCACGTGCGTCTCCAGGGGTTGGCGAGCGGGTCGAACAGACCCAGCGGGATGACATCGGCGAGCTCGGTGTCCGATTCGTCGTTGCGTTCGGACTCGGTGACCGGCGGAGTGGGGACAGGACGGTCGGTTGAGGTGGCCCGAGTATGAGCGGCGACGCGGCGGTCGCGCCGCGAACGCTTGGCCGGACGATCCTGTTCCGCAGCGGGACCGTCATGGGCCCGTCGCATCAGAGCTGCCGCTGCATCCGCGATCTGTTCCTCGGTGTCGCCGGGGACCTGTGCGCGGGGCGTGATCCCAGGCCAGCTCACCGAAGGGGACGCCGACGCGGTGCAGATGCTTCCAGAGCACCGTGATCCACCGATCGGCGCGGGAGTCGCGTACCCAGATCCGTGAGACGTCGTAGGGGTCGTAGTGGTCCTCCCACAGACCTTTCTTCGCCGTCACCCCCGAGCGCTGGCGGCGCAACGGGTTCAACTCCGGGCTGTCGTAGGTGCGGTGCTTGATGCGGATGCCGTAGGCGTTGATTGCCTGCCAGCGCTCGGGCAGCAACTCGACGTAGTCCTCCCCGCCGAGCGGCACTGGCACGTATCCGCAGGATTCAAGCAGCGTGGCGTACTTCTCGTTCGGTGAGAACGCCCGCGCTGGTGCGTCCGGATCGCGCAGCGAGTCGTGGGGTCTGGTCTGTCAGACGGCGATGACCCACTCGTCGAGGAGGTTCTGCAGTTCGGGCAGAGACCACAGCGGTCCTTGTTCGAGGCTTCGGCCGCGACGGTCCGTCGTCGAGCCGGTGTATCCCGCGACGAACTGGGCGAACAGCGTGGCTACTGAGCCCAGGGTCTTCTCGATCGTGCCCTTGTCGGTAGGCGTTGCCTTGTGCGCCGGCTGCAGATTGATGCCCAGGTAACGGCAGGACGCCCGAAAGGCGTGCGAAATGAACACGCTGCCGTGGTCGCAGACGATGGTCTCCGGCACGATCACCGGGCGGGCGGCCGCCTGCTCCAGCCGCTCATCGATGCTCAGCAGCCGCCGGTGGGGCAACGCTGACCGGGACATTCGCAGGGCTTCCGCCCATCCCGGGCGCATCATCTCGGGGGCAACACTGCGGGCCAGCAACGCGGAGGCGTCCGCGGCCTTCGTGGAGGGCCTCAGCACCGCAGCGGTGATCGACCTCGTGGCGATATCGACCATGGCCGTCAGTTCGACCTTCTCGGCGATGCCATCGTCCAGCCGCACCAGCACGTCCATCGGCGTGGAGTCGATCTGCATGAGCTCGCCGGGAGCACTGGCCGGCACTTCGCCGAACGGCCCGGTCGGCCGCGCCGCGATCGAGCGGCGGGCGCGGGCTGACCCCGTGGCGTGGGTGCCGGTGGCGAGTTTGTCGAACAACCGGTAGAGCGTGGCCCGCGACGGCAGCTCAACGTCAGCGGTCTCCTCCCGGTCGGACAGGATCTGTTTCGTCCGCCAGATGATGAAGCCGATGGTCCTCGACGATGCGTCGGAGGTTTCGGCGATCGCCTGTCGCATGGCCTCCACCACGGCCGGGGCGACCTGGCGGAAGGCCTGCATCTTCTTGGCCGACCGGCCATCCGCCAGCCCGACCAGCCCATCCCTCTGGTAGCGCTGGCGCCGCTGCTTGATGCCGCTGGCTGACACGTGGTGCTCGGCCGCCTTGGCCCGCTCTCGCTGGGCCAGCGAGTGTTGTTCCGGATCGAACTCCGGCCGCGGCTCGGCCCGTTCTGGAACATCTGGCGGTAAGCAGACCTCCAGGATGTGTCTCTCCCACCAGCGGGCCTGTTCAGCGGCGGCCTCGGGAAACTCCGCGATGCGGGACGTCTGCGGCACTCGCCTCTTCCCGGTCACCGGCCAACTCCGTTGGCCAAGTGGACGATCGTGCGCGGACCCAGCAACTCGACCGTCATCGCCTCGGAGGTCAGATCCTGGATCCAGAGGAGGTGGAACAGCACCGGCAGCGTCAACAGTCGATCCCCGGCGGCGTCTGCCCCCACCATGAGAGGTCCCGGGGCTGCGAAGATCTTCCGGAGCCGGGCAGCCGCCGGGTGGTGCAGACACTGTAGGTGCCGGTAGCGCGACAGCCACCGGACATTCGCCAGCAGCACCGCATCCGGCGCCCCCAACCGCTCGAACCTCCACCCGGCTGCCCGCAGAGCAGACGCGTCACCTCGAACGCCTCGGCGTCCTTCGGCTCGATCCGATCGTCCGCTCGAACATCGACGACCACCGCCGAGCCGTCCGCGCGGCGCACGAAGTAGTCCGGGGCGTGCCGACGCTCCCGTTCGCCGTCATGCCAGTGGAGCCAGAACGGCTGCGAGCCGATCCCGACCACGCTCGGATCGAAGTCCATCAGCAGCAGTCGGTCCCGCTCCAGCCACGACTCGAAGCCGACGTGCCGCCCGGTCGTCGCCGCCCAGTACCAGCCCGGGAAGTGACGCTCACCGCGCGACCAGCGAAACGTACGTACAGGAGCGACATCCTCGAACCGGCCCGTCACACAGTCCCGCAGTGGGCGCCGACGACGCCCGTGCACCGCGTCCACGTACGACAACTCGGCGCACGGTTCCGCGTGATCCACCCCGGTCGGCACAGCCATCCAGCAGCCCCAGCACGCTCAACCGCGCGACTAGGTTCGCTGAGACGGAAGCCTGAACGACTCGGTTCGTTGAGAAAACGACTGGATTGAGTGAGACAGGACATCGGCTCCCTTGCTCGGCTCCCTTGTCATGCGAGCTATTCCGATATATCGTTGAAGCATCGCGACAGATCAACGATGGAATGGAGTGATTGCGATGCGTTCCCACGGATTCGAGCGTGGACACGGTGGGCACGGCCACCACGGCCGAGGTGGCTTCGAGGGGCTTCGCGGCGCCTTCGGGCCCTTCGGGCCGGGCGGCGGCCCCGGTTTCGGTGGGCCTGGATTCGGGCCCGGGCCCTGGGGGCCGAGGGGTGGTCGAGGCGGGCCGCGAGGGAGGGCGCGGCGCGGTGATGTGCGCGCCTCGATCCTCGCCCTGCTGAAGGACCGCCCCATGCACGGCTACGAGATGATCCAGGAGATCGCCGAGCGCAGCGGCGGGGCGTGGAAGCCCAGCCCCGGCTCGGTGTACCCCACCCTCCAGCTCCTGGAGGACGAGGGCCTGATCGCCAGTGAGACCGAGGGCGGCAAGAAGCTGTTCTCGCTCACCGAGGCGGGCCGCGAGGTGGCCGAGGCGGGGCCCGAGGCGCCCTGGGAGGAAGCCTCCCGCGGTGTCGACTGGGAGGCCCTCGGGGAGATCCGTCAGGCCGGCTTCGGTCTGATGGAGGCCTTCGGTCAGGTCTGGAAGACGGGCAACAAGGAGCAGCGCGAGAAGGCGCTCGCCGTCATCAACGAGTCCCGCAAGAAGCTGTACCTGATCCTCGCCGACGAGGACTGAGGCGAGGAGTGGCAAGAGCCGGCGGCCTCCCCGCCGTGGCCGAGGCCGTCCATGAGTGAAGGTGCCCCGTGGAGTGATCCGCGGGGCGTCTTCGTGTGCGCCGTACGGGCGTTCAGGCCACCAGCCCCGCCAGCTTGCGCAGCGACTCGTTCAGTGCCGCCGTCGCCGAGTCCTTCAGCTTGCCCGCCATCAACGACACCGCCGCACCCGTGAACTCCCCGTCGATGCGTACGGCCGTGGCGGCGTCCCCGTCCGGGGTCAGGGTGTAGCGCGTGGCCACGGTCACCGCCATCGGACCCTTGCCGCGGATGGCGAGCACCCGCGCCGGTTCCAGTTCCTCGATGGTCCAATCGACCTCGGCCGGGAACCCCATGAGCTTCATGTTCTCCTGGAAGGTCCCGCCCACTTCGAGCGCCGTGGGGCCGCCGCCCGGGAAGCTGGTGTGGGTGGCGTTCCACTGTCCGTACGCCGACCAGTCCGTCAGCTGCGCCCAGATCTTCTCGGCCGGTGCCTCGATATGTGCCTCCGCGCTGACTTCGGCCATGCGACCACCCCTTCGTCTCGGGCTACGGTGTCGCGGAACGTAGCCGCGGGGCGCGGAACATTCAATACTGATGAACCGTCAGAAAATGTGGAGACGCCGGCTCACCCCACCAGCCGGATCACCGCCGCGTCGAACAGATCCCACGCGCGCGGGAACGCGCTCTCGTCATGGCAGTGCCACGCCTCCCAGAACAGGTCGGCGAGCAGGGCGTCCTCCGGCGCGTACACCCGGTAGACGTACTGCCTGCCGTCGACGGCGGGCAACGCCACCAGCCAGCACCTGCGCTCCATGTCCCTGTGGGACGTGCGACGGAGCGCCATGGTTGCGTACGGGGGGCGCGGCAAGGCGGCGCGCGCCCCTCGGGGTCGTTCGGCCTGATCTCATCCGTAAGGAGGAGATCCCGGCCACCGGAGTCCACTCTGTGTGGGACGCGAAAATGCTTCCTCTCGGGGATGACTTGGCTCGAAGTGGTTGATGGGGTGGGGATGTGCAACCCCGTATTCCCCGGCAGTCGGCCCAGGAGCCGGACTGTCGGCGCCCGGACGCCGCGGCGGACGATGCCAGGCTCAGCGACGAGCTGGCAGCGGTGATCTCCGGTGCCCGCCGCCGGGCGGTCAGGGACGGGGACCGGCAGATCGACACGGCTCATCTGCTGCACTCGCTCCTGGAACGCGACCCGGACGTCTACGCCGTCTTCGGCGACGGACCTCAGATCGCCCGCCTGCTCGGCTACCTCGTCCAGCGCAGCATCGGCTACGGCCTGCGCTGGCAGGGCACCGTCGAGGACTCCGGCGCCGTC
Source organism: Streptomyces sp. NPDC093591 (assembly GCF_044764885.1). NCBI lineage: Bacteria > Bacillati > Actinomycetota > Actinomycetes > Kitasatosporales > Streptomycetaceae > Streptomyces > Streptomyces sp. NPDC093591. The sequence continues at coordinate 244,668 of NZ_JBIWIY010000017.1, read as the reverse complement.
CCCGTCGTACTGGACGGCGAGGGCTTCTCCCCGCTGGCGGCGAGCGCCATGGAGCACGCCTGCCGGCGCGCCGCCCGGCGTGGCGATGCACAGGCCCGCGGCATCGACCTGCTCGCGGCGATCGTGGCGGACCCGCAGGCCCGCGCGGTGGAGGTGCTCGCCCGCGCCGGCATCGACGCGAACGCGGTGCGCGCCCGCATCGACGAACGCCGGGACGAGTACGCGGCCGGCGGCGAAACGGCCCACTAGGTCCACGTCCCCGCCGCGCGCTGAGCCTGGCCGCCCGGCGTACCTTCTCCGCCCCCGCCACCGCAGTCCACTCGGCGAGACAGGTGCCATCGGGGATGACGCTCATGTCATCGCCTGTCATCATGTGCCGGTGCGTATGTCTGAGAGCAGTCAGGTCGGCCGCGGCAAGGGCGTCGGGCTCGGTCTGGCGGTCGGGTCCGCGGTCGCCTTCGGCGGGTCGGGAGTCGCCGCCAAGCCGCTGATCGAAGCGGGTCTCGACCCGCTCCATGTGGTGTGGCTGCGCGTGGCCGGCGCCGCCCTGGTGATGCTGCCGCTCGCCGTACGCCACCGCGGACTGCTGCGCAGTCGCCCCGCGCTGCTCGCCGGGTTCGGCCTGCTCGGCGTGGCCGGTGTGCAGGCGTTCTACTTCGCCTCGATCTCCCGGATACCGGTCGGGGTCGCCCTGCTCGTCGAGTACTTCGCCCCCGCCCTCGTGCTCGGCTGGGTGCGGTTCGTGCAGCGGCGGCCGGTGACGCGTGCCGCCGCGCTCGGCGTGGTCCTCGCGGTCGGCGGCCTGGCCTGTGTCGTCGAGGTCTGGTCGGGCCTGAGCTTCGACGCCCTCGGCCTGCTCCTCGCACTCGGCGCGGCATGCTGCCAGGTCGGCTACTTCGTCCTGTCCGACCAGGGCAGCGACTCCGGCGAGGCGGCGCCCGACCCGCTCGGCGTCATCGCCTACGGCCTGCTCGTCGGCGCCGCCGTCCTGACCGTCGTCGCCCGCCCGTGGAGCATGGACTGGGCGGTCCTCGCGGGCACCGCCGACATGAACGGCACCCCGGTCGCGGCCACCGTGCTGCTGGCCTGGATCGTGCTGCTCGCCACGGTCGTCGCCTACGTCACCGGCGTGCTCTCCGTACGCCGGCTCTCACCGCAGGTGGCCGGAGTCGTGGCCTGCCTCGAAGCGGTCATCGCCACCGTCCTCGCCTGGTTCCTGCTCGGCGAGCACCTCTCGGCGCCGCAGATCATCGGCGGCGCGGTCGTCCTCGTCGGGGCGTTCATCGCGCAGTCGTCCGCGCCCGCGAAGGGCTCCGCCGGGCCCGTGGCGGGCGGTGACGGCGGCACGGAAACCGAGTTGTCGGCCCGGGAAACGGCCGCCTAGGCTCCGGGCCATGCATCACGGCACCCTCATCATCTCTCCGCCGGCCGCCTGACGCGGGCCCTCCGGACACCACGCCCGGGACGGCACGGGGACCGAACCCCCACGCCGGGCGTGACGGTGCTGCCCGCAGACGAAGTCCGAGGACCTGACGCGCCCCGCGCGAGGTCCGTTCCCGAACTTCCGCGCGGCCGCCGCTCTCCGGGGCGCCGCCGCGCGTCTGCGGAGAGAAGTCGTGTCGAATGCTTCCGGCCTGCCCGTTGGGCGAGGCCTTCTCTATCTGATCGTCGCCGGCGCCGTCTGGGGGACGGCCGGCGCCGCGGCCTCGCTGGTCTACCGGTGCAGTGACATGGGGCCCGTCGCCCTGTCCTTCTGGCGCTGTGCGGCAGGGTTCGTCCTGCTGCTCGGCGTCCATCTCCTGCGCCCCCGCTTCCGGCCCACCGCATCCGAATCGCTCGGGCGCAGGGTGCTGCGCAGCGCGGCGACCGGCCTGGGGCTCGCCGTGTTCCAGGGCGCCTACTTCGCCGCCGTCTCGGCCACCGGGCTCGCCGTGGCCACGGTCGTCACCCTCGGCACCGGTCCCGTCCTGATCGCGCTCGGCGCGCGGCTGACCATGGGGGAGCGACCCGGACTCGGGGGCGTCGTCGCCGTGGCCGGCGCCCTTCTCGGACTGGGGGAGGTCGTGCTGGGGAATTCGGGCGCGACGGTACGGCCGTTGGGCGTGCTGTTCGCTCTCATGTCCGCCGCCGGACAGTGCGCGGTGACGCTGCTCACGCGGCGTTGGGGTCGCAGCGGCCGGGCCGACGCCTCGGCCACGGCCGTGGGGACGTTCGGTGCGGCCGCCTTGTGCCTGCTGCCGCTCGCCCTGGGTGAGGGACCGCTGCCGCACCTCGCCGACCCCACCCGGGTGCTGCTGTTGCTGGCCTATCTCGCGGCGATCCCCACGGCCCTCGCCTACGCCCTCTACTTCGCGGGCGCGGCCGTCGTCCGGTCCGCCACCGTCTCCGTGATCATGCTGCTGGAGCCGGTGAGCGCGGCGGTGCTCGCCGTCGTCCTGCTCGGTGAGCACCTCACGGCGGCCACGATTGTCGGCACCCTGCTCATGCTGGGGTCGGTCGTGTGGCTGGCGGTCGCGGAGGCACGGGGCGCAGGCCGGCGGGAGGAACCGGTGCTCGTCTGAGCCTGTGGGGCCCTGGCTCTTCGCAGGGCCCCATGCTCAGGCTCCTCGCCGTCGCAGCAGGTGCTCGCGGGCCGCCGTATCCCCCGGACCACCGCGCCTGGCCAGCCCGGCCGCGATCCGGTCCTGCACCTGCGCGGACCGCGTACCGGCGTACTTGAACTTCGCCCGTACGCCGGTCACTTCGAGCCGCAGCCCTCGAATCCCCGACAGCATCCGCCCGTACGGCACCTCACCCACCGCCACCCGCGCGGAACCGCCCTCCGGCTGAAAATGGCCGACCTGACGGTTGAGGAGCGCGGCCTTCTCCGCCGGGTCGTCCACCGGACGGGCCCGGCAACGGAGTTGGACCGCCGCGTAGAAGCTCGTGGGCACGCCGTGTTCGGACGGGCCGTCCGGGTCGGCCTGCCAAGGGCCCGGCACGTACGCGTAGTCGTCGACCACGCTCAGGACCACCTCGGGGGCGGCCAGCAGCGCGGGCCACATCGGGTTGGGGCGGGCCAGGTGCGTCACGGCCTCACCGCGCTCGGCGTCGTACGCGAAGTGCAGCGGCTGGACGTGCGGCGGCTCGCCGTCCAGCCCGTTCACGACGAGCTGCCCGAAATCGTGGACGCCCAGCCACGCCTGCCACTCCGCGTCGTCGCGGGGCGCGTCCCAGGGATGGATCAGCATCACAGGGCTCCGAGGTAGTCGGGGACCTCGGTGCCCGGGGCCAGGCCGGGGTCCCCGACGGGCGTGTCATAGCCCTTGCGCAGGGGAACGACGCCGGCCCAGTGGGGCAGGGCGAGGTCCTCGGGCTCGTCGTTCACGCCGCCGGTGCGGAGCTTGGCGGAGACCTCGTTCAGGTCGAGGCGGATCACGGCGGTGGCGGCCAGCTCCTTCTTGTTGGCAGGGCGGGAGTCGGCCGACCGGCCCGGCACCACGTGGTCGACCAGGGCGTCGAGGGCGACTCGCTTCTCCTCGGGATCCGTCACGTCGTACGCGAGGCCGTGCACCACCACGGACCGGTAGTTGATCGAGTGGTGGAAGGCGGAGCGGGCCAGGATCAGCGCGTCGACATGCGTGACCGTCAGACACACCGGCAGCCCCGGGTCGGTCCGGCCGGTCATCCGCAGCGGGCGCGAACCCGTCGAGCCGTGGACGTAGAGCGTCTCGCCGACCCGGCCGAACAGTGTGGGCAGCACGACCGGCGCGCCGTCGCGCACGAAGCCGAGATGGCAGACGTAGGCCTCGTCGAGTATCGCGTGCACCAGTTCCTTGTCGTACGACGCCCGGTCCGGGGAGCGCGTGGGCACGGTGCGGTCGGTCGGCGAGTAGGCGGCGGGCGGCGACGTCGGCTGCTGGGTCCCCTGCATGACGCTCTCCCTTGCGTTCTAGATTGCACTAGTGCATAATCTGCTTTGTGCTAGGAGGATATCGGATCGAAGGGCGACGTGCAGCCGAGATCGCGGCGAGCGTCGAGCGCGCGGTCGGGGCCGGGGAGCTGGAGCCGGGTCAACTGCTGCCGCCCATGCGGGAGTTGGCGGCCGAGCTGGGGGTGAATCCCAATACCGTCGCGGCCGCGTACCGCATCCTGCGGGAGCGCGGGGTGATCGAGACGGCGGGGCGTCGGGGCAGCCGGGTGCGGTCCAAACCGGCCACGACCGGGCGCGAGTACATCCGGGTGGACGTACCGGAGGGTGTACGGGACGTGGCGACCGGCAACCCGGACCCGGTGCTGCTGCCGCCGTTGGCCGAGGCGTTCGCGGCGGCCGCCGAACAGAACGACCGCGCGCCCGTCATGTACGGCGACGAGGCCGTGGAACCGGAGCTGGCACGCATCGCGCGGGCCGCGCTCGACACCGACGGCGTCCCGGACGGGCCGATCGCCGTCACCTCCGGCTCGCTCGACATGATCGAACGGGTCCTCGCGGCCCACCTCAAGCCCGGCGACGCCGTCGCCGTCGAGGATCCCGGATGGGGCAGTCTGCTCGACCTCGTCCCGGCCATCGGGCTGCGGACGGTTCCTGTCGGATTGGACGACGAGGGGCCGCTCCCGGACGACGTGCGCCGGGCCCTGGAAGCGGGGGCGCGCGCTCTGATCGTCACCGACCGGGCGCAGAACCCGACCGGTGCGGTCGTGAGCGCCGCACGCGCGCGTGCCCTCCGATCCGTGCTGAAGGACCACCCGGACGTCCTGCTCATCGAGGACGACCACGGCCACGGCATCGTCGACCTGCCCCTGCACGCCCTGGCCGGCGTCACCCGCTCCTGGGCGTTCGTCCGCTCGGCCGCCAAGGCGTACGGCCCGGACCTGCGGCTCGCCGTGTTCACCGGCGACGCCGTCACCGTCGACCGGGTGCGCGGCCGCCAGCGCCTCGGCCCCGGCTGGATCAGCCGCATCGGCCAGCGGGTCCTGGCGCGGCTGTGGGCCGACGGCGCTGTCGATCCGAGGGTGGTGGCGCAGGCGTACGCCGGTCGCCGGGACGCGCTGATCGCCGCGCTCGCGGAGCGGGGGATCACGGCACACGGACGCAGCGGCCTCAACGTGTGGATTCCGGTGCCCGACGAGACGGGCGCGGTGGCCCGGCTGCTGCACGCCGGCTGGGCGGTCGCGCCGGGCGCGCGGTTCCGTATGAACGCGCCGCCCGGGATCCGGATCACCATCGCGACGCTCGCTGCGGATGAGGTCGGTCCGCTGGCCGAGGCAGTGGCGACGGCGGTGGGCCCAGCACCGGCAAGGGGCTACGTCTAGACAGGAGCAGGTGCGGTCAACCGTCTTCGGGGGCGCGGGGCTGTGTCGATGTGCGGCTCCGCCGCGTGGGCGCGACCAGCCACGCTCGGCCTGCAGGCGCCGACACCCCCCGCACCCCACCCCCTAGACGCCCCGCTTCACCTGAGTAAGCGCCGCCCCCACAAGAACGATCACCGCACCGACCGGCGTGGTCCAGCGAAGCGACTCCCCGAGGACAGCGACCCCCGCGGCCGTCGCGATGACCGGAATGAAGTACGTGACCATCTGAGCCGTGGTCGGCCCGACCTCCGCGACCAGTCCGTACTGAAGCAGAACCGCGAGCCCCGTACCCAGCGCACCCAGCGCCACGATCGAGAGCAGAGGCAGCACCGGAAAGCTGCTCGGCACGGACGTGAACACCGGCGTCACAACGGCCAGTTGGACGGTGCCCAGCAACAACTGCGCTCCCGTCAGCGACAGATGCGACGCGCTGGACCCGGCGAGCGTGCGGCGGACGTAGATCCAGCCGATCGGGTAGCTCAACGAGGCGAGCAACGCCATCGCCGTCCCCCTGGCATCCAGCCCGGCGAAGCCCTGCCACGCCCCGAGCACCGTCAGCACACCGAGGAAGCCGATGCCGAGACCGGCGACCCTGACCCGCGTCGGCCGGTCCTCCGAGAGGGCGACCAGGGACAGGGCCATGCCCCACAGCGGCGAGGTCGCGTTGCAGATGCCCGCGAGCGTGGACGGGATCGTCAGCTCGGAGTACGCGAACAACGAGAACGGCAGCGCGTTGAGCAGGAACGCGGCGACCGTCAGATGCCCCCACGTGCGCGCCCCGCGCGGCAGCCGCTCCCGCTTCACCGCCATCGCCGCGGCCAGTACGGCCGTACCGAACACCAGCCGCCCGAGCGTGACTTGGAAGGGGGCGTAGCCGTCGGTGCCCACCTTGATGAGCAGGAAGCTGAAGCCCCAGATCAGGGAGAGGGCGGCGAAGCGCAGACGCCAGTCGAGGCGGGCGCGGGGGAGTGGGCGGGCGGTGGCTTCGGCCGGGTTGCGGGACGCGGTGGCGGTGGTCATGGCAGCAACGATGCTGCAGCCGATCTCGTAGCACAATCGAGATTTCGCACGTGATATCTCGTAGCATTGCTTACATGTTGAATCTGGAGCGCCTGCGCACCCTCGACGCCCTCGCCCGGCACGGCTCGGTCAGCGGCGCGGCCGAGGGGCTGCACATCACGACGTCGGCCGTGTCGCAGCAGATGTCGAAACTGGAGCGGGAGGTCGGCCAGCAGCTCCTCGCCAAGAACGGCCGGGGTGTACGGCTCACCGACGCGGGCCGGCTGCTGGCCGAGCACGCGGCGCGCATCCTGTCGCAGGTGGAGCTGGCCCAGTCCGACCTGGAGGCGCAGCGCGGGAAGGTCGTCGGCGAGCTGCGGCTGGCGGCGTTCCCGACGGGCGCCCGAGGGCTGTTCCCGGCCGCGCTCTCCGCCCTGCGCACGGCGCATCCCGCGCTGCGCGTGCGCAGTTGCGAGCTGGAGCCGGAGAGCGGCATCGCCGGGGTGATCCGCGGCGACCTCGACCTGGCCGTCGTGCTCGACTGGTACAACAAGCCGATGGCGCTGCCCGAGGGCCTGGTGAAGGCGCACATCCTGGACGATCCGGCCGACGTGGCGATGCCCGCGGGGCACCGGTTCGCCGACCGGGACGAGGTCGACCTCGCCGAGTTCGCCGAGGACGAGTGGATCACTTGGGGCGAGGGCGAGTTCTGCCACGAGTGGCTGATGTTCACCCTGCGCTCCAAGGGCATCGAGCCGCTGCTCGGCCACCGCGCCCCCGAGACCCACACCCAGCTGGCGCTGGTCGCGGCCGGACTCGGTGTGTGCATCGCACCGCTGCTGGGACGGCACCCGATGCCCGAGGGGGTCGTGACCGTGCCGCTGAAGCAGCGGGTGCGGCGCCATGTGTACGTCGTCTGGCGGGCCGACGCCGACCGCCGACCGTCGATCCGGGCGGCGGTACGGGCGCTGCAGGAGGCGGGGGCGAACGTCTCCTGACGCCGGCTACAGCGCTCCCAGCTTCCGGAAGTCCCAGGACACGATCTTCTCGGGCGTCAGCCGCACCCACGCGTGCCGGCCGTCGTGCGGCATCTCGTCGAGGCCGAAGTTCTTGCGCGCGAACAGCGTCTCGGGCACGTCGAGTTCGGCGCGCAGCTCGCCGACGCGAGGACTCTCGCCCACGAACTCGACGGTCCCGGACAGCTCGACGCCGCGCAGCTGCTCGTACTCCTCGCCCGTGTCGATCACGACGGCGACCCGCGGATCGCGGCGCATCTCGGCCCACCGCTTGCTGCGGACGACCGAGTACAGCCACAGCGAGGTGCCGTCCCAGGCGAACCACAGGGCGCTGACATGCGGGAAGCCGTCGGCGGACACCGTGGCGACCCGGCAGGTGCGCTGGCTGGTGAGGAACTCGTCCAGCTCACCGGGCGTCATCATGATCTTCCGGCCCCGGCGCTGCTCAGTGACGGTCATACGGCCCCCTCTTCTCTCACGTCGTGTCAGAGGAGAGATCCTCTGACATCACGTCAGAAAAGGATGGGTCGTCTTCCGTCCGCACGCAATGGTGGTTCCGTCCTCATCCGAAGGTGGCTACGCTCCCGGCCCACGCCGCCGTCGGCCACAGGGGGACCCATGCCGTCGTACGCCGAACTCAGCGACCTCCTCGACCCCTCGACCACCGTCCTGCTCACCGTCGAGTGCCAGCAGGGCGTCGTCGGACCGGACGGCGCACTGCCCGAACTCGCCGAGCAGGCCCGCTCCTCGGGCGCCCTCGCCAACGTCGCCCGGCTGGTCGCGGCCGCCCATGCCGACGGCGTCCAGGTGGTCCACGCGGTCGCCGAACGCCGCCCCGACGGCCGCGGCGCCAACCGCAACGCCCGCCTGTTCCGGGCCGCGGCACGGCTCCCCGTCCAGCAGCTGTCCGGTTCGTCGGCGGTCCGCGTGGCGGCGCCGATCGAGGTCGCCGAGGAGGACCTCGTCGTACGACGGCTGCACGGCCTGTCCCCGATCCAGGGCACCGACGTCGACGCCCTGTTGCGCAACCTCGGCTGCCGCACACTGATCGTCACCGGTGTCTCGGCCAACGTGGCCATCCCCAACGCCGTCTTCGACGCCGTGAACCGGGGTTACGTCGTGGTCGTACCCCGGGACGCCATCGCGGGAGTGCCCTCCGACTACACCCCCGCGATGATCCGCCACACCCTCGCATTGGTCGCCACGGTCGCGACCACGGACGAGGTACTGGACGGCTTCAAGCGTCCGCGTCAGGTCAGGCGAGAGTGATCGAGTCGCCCGCCACGCTGATCTGCTTGGCGGCCAGCGGCTCGGTGGCGGGCCCCTTCTTCACGCTGCCGTCCAGGACGGAGAACTGGCTCTTGTGGCAGGCGCACGTGATGGTGTCACCCGCCAGGTCCGTCATCGGACAGTTCTGGTGGGTGCAGATCGTCGAGAAGGCCTTGTAGTCACCGGCCGTCGGCTGCGAGACCACCACCTTCTCGTCGCTGAAGACCTTGCCGCCGCCCTCCGGGATGTCGCTGGTCTTCGCGAGCGCCGTACCGCCGGCACCGGCCTCGCTGGACGAGCCGCCGCCCGCCTCGGTGGTCGCGCCACCGCCGGCGGCACCCTGCTCGGTGGACGAGCCGGACGTGTCGTCGTCCGACCCGCACGCGGTCAGCGCAACGGCGAGCCCCGCCGAGCCGACCGCCGCCACGACGGTACGGCGACTCGGGCCCGACACCGGCTGAACTGATTCGCTGGTCATGCTGACGTTCCTTCCGCGGATTTCTTGATCTGGCGAGAGGTACGGCCCTTGCGGACCTGCTGTTCAGACGCAGTCGAAATCCTGACCCCGGCCGGCGAAGAGGTGGGTAAAGCGGAGCTGTCGGTTCACTGTCCGGGGCTGTCGATCTGCTGTCGGCGCGAACTCGCCGTCGCCCGCCCGGGCCGTCCCGTGCCCCGCCTCCGCGCCAGTAACCTGGGGCGATGCTCAAGGAAGTCATCGCGACCCGCTTCATCACGCCCCTGCGTGAGGGCGGCTCGCTGCCGGGGCTCGTCGAGGCCGACGACCTCGGGACCTACGTCATCAAGTTCACCGGCGCCGGACAGGGCCGCAAGACCCTGGTCGCCGAGGTCGTCTGCGGTGAACTCGCCCGCAGGCTGGGCCTGCGGATGCCCCGCCTGGTGACCGTGGAGCTCGACCCGGTGCTGGGACTCGGTGAACCCGACCAGGAGGTGCAGGGGCTGCTCAAGGCCAGCGGCGGCACCAACCTCGGCATGGACTTCCTCTCCGGCGCGCTCGGCTTCGACCCCCTCGCGTTCGAGGTGAGCCCGGAAGAAGCCGGCCGGATCGTCTGGTTCGACGCCCTGGTGAACAACGTCGACCGCTCCTGGCGCAACCCCAACCTGCTGATGTGGCGGGGCCAGTTGTGGCTCATCGACCACGGCGCGACCATGATCTGGCAGCACAACTGGCCCGGGGCACAGACTTCGGCGGCGCGCCCGTACGACGCCTCCGACCACGCCCTGGCCTCCTTCGCCCCGGATGTCCGGGCAGCCGCGGCCGAGTTGGCGCCGCAGGTCACCGAGGAACTGCTCGCCGAGGTGACCGCCGAGATCCCCGGCGTGTGGCTGGTGGACGAGCCGGGATTCGAGTCGGCGGACGCACTCCGCAAGGCATACGCGCAGCCGCTGGTCGCACGGGCCGCCGTCATCCACGAACGCATCGAGGGGATCAAGTGAGCGAGCGCACCCTGGGGACCCGTTCCCGCACACAGGACGTCTTCGAGTACGCGCTGCTGCGGGTCGTCCCGCGCATCGAGCGCGGGGAGTGCCTCAACGCGGGCGTGCTCGTGTACTGCCGCGCCCGGTCCTTCGTCGCCGCCCGGACCCACCTGGACGAGCCCCGACTGCGGGCGCTGGACCCCGCCGCCGATGTCGCCGGGGTGCGGGCCGCGCTCCGGGCCGTCGAGGGCGTCTGCGCGGGCGGCGACGCTGCCGGGCAGGCCGGGGCCGACGACGCCGGCCGGCGCTTTCGCTGGCTGATCGCGCCCCGTTCGACCGTCGTCCAGCCGGGGCCCGTGCACACCGGGCTCACCTCGGATCCGGCGGCCGAGGCGCAGCGGCTGCTCGATCTGTTGGTGAAGTGACGGATCGGGTTACGGATCAGGTAATGGATCACATGCGCGCGGTGGCCGTTGACACCGCGTGCCAGGACTTCTAGCGTCACGTCCATCGAAGGTACTAAGCGGTCGCTCACCCGAGGAGAGTCATCCATGTCCACCACTGAGCAGCGGGTCGCCGTAGTCACCGGCGGAGCGCGCGGCATCGGCGCCGCCACCGCCGTACGACTGGCCGCCGAGGGCCGCGCGGTCGCCGTGATCGACCTCGACGAGGCCGCCTGCAAGGACACCGTGGAGAAGATCACCGCGGCCGGCGGCAAGGCCATCGCGATCGGCTGTGACGTCTCCGACGAGGCGCAGGTCGAGGCGGCCGTCGCGCGGATCGCCGAGGAGCTCGGCGCCCCGACGATCCTGGTCAACAACGCGGGCGTGCTCCGGGACAACCTGCTGTTCAAGATGAGCGTCGCCGACTGGGACACCGTCATGAACGTCCACCTGCGCGGCGCCTTCCTGATGTCCAAGGCCTGTCAGAAGCACATGGTGGACGCGGGCTTCGGCCGGATCGTCAACCTCTCCTCGTCCTCCGCGCTCGGCAACCGCGGCCAGGTCAACTACTCCGCCGCCAAGGCCGGCCTCCAGGGCTTCACCAAGACCCTCGCCAAGGAGCTCGGCAAGTTCGGCGTCACCGCCAACGCCGTCGCCCCCGGCTTCATCGCCACCGAGATGACCAAGGCCACCGCCGAGCGCGTCGGCATGGGCTTCGAGGACTTCAAGGCCGCCGCCGCCACCCAGATCCCCGTGGCCCGGGTCGGTGAGCCGGAGGACATCGCCAACGCCATCGCCTTCTTCACCGGCGAGGCGGCCGGCTTCGTCTCCGGTCAGGTGCTGTACGTCGCCGGCGGACCGCTCGACTAGGGAACTGGGGACACACGGACATGACTGCACTGCCTGAACTCTCCGGCAAGGTCGCCCTCGTCACGGGCGCCAGCCGCGGCATCGGCTACGGCGTCGCCGAGGCGCTCGTCGCGCGCGGCGACCGCGTCGTCATCACCGGCCGGGGCGAGGACGCCCTCAAGGAGGCCGTCGAGCAGCTCGGCGCGGAGCGCGCCGTCTACGTGGCCGGCAAGGCGCACGACGAGGCCCACCAGGCCATCGCCGTCGAGCGCGCCATGGAGGCCTTCGGCCGGGTCGACTACCTGGTCAACAACGCGGGCACGAACCCGGTGTTCGGCCCGCTCGCCGACCTCGACCTGAACGTGGCCCGCAAGGTCTTCGAGACCAATGTGATCTCGGCGCTCGGCTTCGCGCAGAAGACCTGGCACGCCTGGCAGAAGGACAACGGCGGCGCGATCGTCAACATCGCCTCCGTCGCGGGCATCGCGCCCTCGCCGTTCATCGCCGCCTACGGCGTCAGCAAGGCCGCGATGATCAACCTCACCCAGCAGATGGCGCACGAGTTCGCGCCCAAGGTGCGGGTCAACGCCATCGCCCCGGCCGTGGTGAAGACCAAGTTCGCCCAGGCCCTGTACGAGGGCCGCGAGGCGGAGGCCGCAGCGTCCTACCCGCTGGGCCGGCTCGGCGTGCCCTCCGACATCGGCGGCGCCGCCGCGTTCCTCACCTCGGACCAGTCGGACTGGGTCACCGGGCAGACGCTCGTCGTCGACGGCGGCATCTTCCTCAACGCCGGCGTCGGCTGACGCAGGGGGCTCAGGACACGGGACTCAGGGCACGGGCGCCGCTGGACACCAGCGGCGCCCGTGTCTGCGTATCAAGGGAGATCAACAGCCCTTGACAACGTAGTCAACACAGAGGTGACCAAGTGCTCCTGAGACCGGAGGTCCACCGGCCGGAACACTGCGGTATGTTTTGCCGACCCTTGGCATGGCAGATCGAGGAGCGTGCGCGTGTTCAACCGGATCCGACGCCTGCGGCAGGTGGCGGCCATCGCGTCCATATCGTCCCTGGTGGCAGGGTGCGGCGTCCTCTCGTCCGATTCGACGGAGGAGGAGGGCGCGATCGTCGTGGGGACGACCGCCGCCCCCAGCACCCTTGATCCCGCCGCGGCCTGGGACAGCTCCTGGGAACTGTTCCGGAACGTTTACCAGACGCTGCTGAGCTACCCCTCCGGCGCGACCACGCCCGAGCCCGACGCCGCCGAGAGCTGCCAGTTCACCGACAGCTCGAACATGAAGTACAAGTGCGAGCTGCGCGAGGGCCTGAAGTTCTCCGACGGGCACACTCTCGACGCGAAGGCGGTCAAGCACTCGATCGACCGGATCCGGGAGATCAACGTCAACGGCGGACCCGCCGGTCTGCTGGGCAGCCTCGACCGGGTCCAGGTGCTCAACGACCGAGAGGTCGTCTTCCACCTCAACAAGGCCGACGCGACCTTCCCGTTCGTACTCGCCACGCCCGCCATGTCGATCGTCGACCCCGACGACTACCCGGCCGACAAGCTGCGCGACGACGCCACCATCGTCGGTTCCGGGCCGTACACCCTCGAGTCCTACGACGAGGGCCAGCAGGCCGAGCTCGTCAAGTACGACGGCTACCGGGGGTACGCGGAGCGCAAGAACGATGCGGTGACCATCCGTTACTTCCAGGACTCGCCCACCATGGTCGCCGCGCTGCGCGCCAAGGAACTCGACGTTGCCATCCGTGGTCTCGCCGCCGACGACATCGTCGACCTCCAGACCGACGACGAGGACGAACTCCAGCTGATCGAGGGCTCCGGCACCGAGATCAACTACCTGGTCTTCAACCCCAAGGACCCCATGGCGGGCAAGTCCGCCGTCCGCAAGGCCATCGCCCAGGTCATCGACCGCCCCGCGATCGCCCACAAGGTCTACAAGGACACCGTCGAGCCGCTGTACTCCATGGTCCCCAAGGGGCTGACCGGACACACCACGGGCTTCTTCGACGACTACGGCGAGCCCAGCAAGGCCAAGGCCGCCAAGATCCTCTCCGACGCTGGCATCACGGCCCCCGTCCCGCTCGAGCTCTGGTACACCACCGACCGCTACGGCTCCGCCACCAAGGCCGAGTTCCAGGAGCTGAAGAGCCAGCTCGAGAAGTCCGGTCTCTTCGAGATCACCCTCAAGAGCCGCCCCTGGAAGACGTACGTCGCGGGCTACCAGAACGGCGAGTACCCGGTGTTCGGTCGTGGCTGGTTCCCCGACTTCCCGGACGCGGACAACTTCATCGCGCCGTTCGTCGGCAAGCAGAACGCGCTCGGTACGCCGTACGTGACGCCCAAGATCACCGAGACGCTGCTGCCGAACTCCCGCTCCCAGAGCGACCGCGCCAACGTGGTCAAGGACTTCGAGGAGGCCCAGCGGATCCTCGTCGAGGACGCGCGACTGCTGCCGCTGTGGCAGGGCCGGCAGTACGTGGCCGCGAGCGCGGAGATCTCGGGCGCGGAGCGGGCGCTGGACCCGTCGACGATCATGTTGGTGGGGGAGCTGTACCGCAAGACCAGCTGGTAGCGGCCCGATGTGCGGTGGGCGGGGCGATTGTCAGTGCCCGCCTGTAGGTTCAAAGGCCTGGAAGTGACCGCGCGGCGGTCACCTCTCACCGTTCGCCGCACATCGTAAGGAAGTTGACGTGACCGACATCGCCATGCTGCCCGAGTCCTGGCGCGGGGTTCTGGGTGACGAGCTGCAGCAGCCCTACTTCAAGGAGCTGACGGAGTTCGTCGAGGAGGAGCGGGCGAGGGGTCCCGTCTATCCGCCGCGCGACGAGGTCTTCGCCGCCCTGGACGCGACGCCGTACGACAAGGTCAAGGTCCTGGTCCTCGGTCAGGACCCGTATCACGGCGAGGGCCAGGGACACGGCCTGTGCTTCTCGGTCCGCCCCGGCGTGAAGACACCGCCGTCGCTGCGCAACATCTACAAGGAGATGAAGGAGGAGCTCGGCCTCCCCGTCCCCGACAACGGCTATCTGATGCCGTGGGCCCAGCAGGGCGTCCTGCTGCTCAACGCCGTGCTCACCGTCCGCGGCGGTGAGGCCAACTCGCACAAGGGCAAGGGCTGGGAGAAGTTCACCGACGCGGTGATCCGGGCCGTGGCCCACCGGCCCGACCCGGCCGTCTTCGTGCTGTGGGGCAACTACGCGCAGAAGAAGCTCCCGCTCATCGACGAGACGCGGCATGTCGTGGTCAAGGGGGCGCACCCCTCGCCGCTGTCGGCGAAGAAGTTCTTCGGGTCCCGCCCGTTCACGCAGATCAACGAGGCGGTGGCCCGGCAGGGGCACGAGCCGATCGACTGGCGCATCCCCGACCTGGGCTGATCCGTTCCACCGGGCCGGTCCTTCGCCGGTCCGGCCCGGTGCCGTACGGAGCCGCCTGACGGGGATTGCCGGTGCGGGCCGTTAGCGTCGGGAGGGACCAGCCGACGAGGGCCCGGAGGACGCGGTGGCGGAGCAACAGGAGCAGGCGGCGCCGGACGCGGTGCTGACGCGGATCGGGCAGGTCGTCATTCTGCATCACGCCGGGGACCGTGAGGAGGCCCGTCGCCGGTTGCTGGACCTGTGGACCGAGCTCGGCGAGGACGGCGACCCACTGCACCGCTGC
Organism: Streptomyces sp. NPDC093591; assembly: GCF_044764885.1. Taxonomy (NCBI): domain Bacteria; kingdom Bacillati; phylum Actinomycetota; class Actinomycetes; order Kitasatosporales; family Streptomycetaceae; genus Streptomyces; species Streptomyces sp. NPDC093591. Next base: position 229,648 of record NZ_JBIWIY010000017.1, on the reverse strand, counting down.
ACGCTGGCGCACTACCTGGCGGACACCCAGGACGACCCCTCGGACGAACTGGCCTGGGATCTGCGGGCGTTGACCGAGGCCGAGGGCGCCGGCGGCGCGCTTGCCGTCCGGGCCCTGTACCCCTCGCTGCATCTGAATCTGGCCGCCGACTATGTGAAGCTCGACCGCGCGGAGGCCGCCCGGGTGCATCTGCGCCGGGCGCGCGGAGCGGTGGGGGCCTTGCGGGACGACAGCTACGGGGACGGGGTGCGGGCGGAGCTGCGGCGATTGGAGGCGTGGCTGGGGGAGGGGCCGTAGCGGCCGCGCACCTCAATGGCCGTACGTCTGCTCGCAGATCCTCGACTCGGGGCTGTCCGCCCTCCAGCCGCCGTACTTCTTGCCCAGCGTGCAGAGGTCCGCGTTCCCTCTCGGGACCTCGTTGCGGACCGACTCGGGCATGTCGGGGGTCTCGATGTGCGGCCGTTTCGGGGTGTCGACGGCAGGGCGGTGGGGTTCCCGGTGCTGGTGGCGGGGATGGGGGTGGGGACGGGGATGGGTGTGCGAGCGCGGGGCTCCTGGTGTGTGCGCCGCCGACGGGGCGGTGGGGGACGCGGACTGTGCGGCGGGCGTGGTGGGGGCCGGGCTGGGGGACGGTCCGGTGTGCGCCAGCGCCTCGCGAGCCGGTGCCTGCACGATCCGCGGGTCCGCCTCCTCGCCCGGATGGGTCGCCGGTGGCTGGGACGGTGCCGTCGGCGGGCCGGGCGACGGTGAGCGCGGGATCGTCACGCAGCCCGAGAGGGCCGAGACGGCCACGGTGACCAGGAGCGTTGCGGTGGTCGTCGTTCGATGCACCCGCGCAACTCTGCTGGTTCCGGCTGCCGTTGGGACTCCGGACGAGCAGAGGTTGCTCCGGACGGGTGATCTCTGTCCCCGTACGGGCGGCGCGGGCCCCTCGCGGCTGACGTCAGTCGCCGGTGGCGCCGTCGAGGCGCTCGCGGATCAGGTCGGCGTGGCCGTTGTGGCGGGCGTACTCCTCGATCATGTGGGTGATGATCCAGCGCAGATTGAACTGCTCGCCGGTGCGTCGGCTCCGCCCCTTGGAGATCTCGTCGAGACCGACACCGGCCATGTTGCGCCGGGCGTTCTCGATCTCGGCCCGCCAGGTGGTGTGCGCCTCTTCCCAGGTGTCGGTCTCGGAGAAGTGGAAGTCGCCGTCCGGGTCCTCGTCGGTCGCGTAGAGCACTCCGAGGTCCTCGCCCAGGAGGATCTCGTGGAACCAGTACCGCTCCACCAAAGCCATGTGCCGCACCAGCCCCAGCAGGGTCAGCTCGGACGGCTCCACGGAGGCGGTCTTGAGCTGGGCGTCGGTCAGGCCCTCGCACTTCCAGGCGAGGGTCTGCCGGTGGTAGTCCAGCCAGCCCTCCAGCATGGTGCGCTCGTCGGCGGTGGCGGAGGGCTCATTGCGTTCTATGGTCATTCCCGAATCCTCGCTCAACTCCCGTGAGGCCACCAGGAGTTTTACGGTCGCGGCGGGTGCCAGGAGTTCTGCGAGTGCCCGAGTGCCCGAGTGCCCGAATGCCCGGTGTCGTCGGCCGGGCAGCCGACCGGCAGCTCGCGCGGTCCTGCCCGCGCCTCCGCCAGTCCCGGCGCTTCGGTGCCGATGGACCCGGCCACGCGGTCGAACATCAGCCCCTCCGCCCAGCCGACCAGGGACGGCACGTGCCGGGCCGGGTCCGTCGAACTCATCGCGGTCGCCAGGGCCCGCGCTCAAGCGTCGCCCAAGTGGGGGATGCCGCGCCGCCGGACCGCCGACGCCGGGGCGGCGTGGCAATCGTCATCGAGGACCGTCCGCCGCCCGCGCCGACGATCTCGCCGTACACGCGAGTCGGCCTGCCGCGTCGACGTGTCGTAGCCCGCCAGGCCGTCAAGGTGACGGTGACCGGGCGCGGTGCGAGGCCGGGCCCTGCCGTCCCCCAGGGGCTTCGCGGGCATCGCCGGCCGGCGGCCCACACAGGCGCCGTATGCTGCGGGGAAGGCCCCGGCAGGCACCCACCAGAGGAGAACACCCCGTGAAGGTCGGCTGCATCGGACTCGGTGACATCGCGCAGAAGGCCTATCTGCCGGTGCTCGGCGTCCAGCCCGGGGTCGAACTGCATCTGCAGACCCGTACGCCCGCGACGCTCGCCCGGGTCGCCGACAGCCTCCATCTGCCGCCGGAGCGGCGGCACGCGGACTTCGACTCGCTCCTCGCCCAGGGCCTCGACGCCGCCTTCGTGCACGCGCCCACCGTCGCGCACCCGGAGATCGTGACCCGGCTGCTGGAGGCGGGCGTGCCGACGTATGTCGACAAGCCGCTCGCCTACCATCTCGCCGACTCCGAGCGGCTGGTGGCGCTCGCCGAGCGGCGGAACGTGAGCCTCGCCGTCGGCTTCAACCGGCGTTACGCCCCCGGCTACACGCAGTGCGCCGACCATCCGCGCGAGCTGATCCTGATGCAGAAGAACCGCATCGGGCTGCCGGAAGAGCCGCGCTCGATGATCCTGGACGACTTCATCCACGTCGTGGACACCCTGCGCTTCCTGGTGCCGGGCCCGGTCGACGACGTGACCGTGCGCGCCCGCGTCGAGGGCGGTCTGCTGCACCACGTCGTGCTGCAGCTCGCCGGGGACGGCTTCACCGCCCTCGGCGTGATGAACCGGCTCAGCGGTTCGGCCGAGGAGATCCTGGAGGTGTCCGGGCAGGACACCAAGCGTCAGGTGCTCAACCTCGCCGAGGTCGTCGACCACAAGGGCCAGCCGACCGTCCGGCGGCGCGGTGACTGGGTGCCGGTGGCCCGGCAGCGCGGCATCGAGCAGGCGGTGCTGGCCTTCCTCGACGCCGTGCGCGCGGGCAAGGTGCTCAGCGCCCGGGACGCGCTGTCGACCCATGAGCTGTGCGAGCGGGTTGTACACGCGGTTCAGGAGCGGGCCGCCTGAGCCGCAACCGCAGGGTCCGTATGCCCTCGCTCGCGCCCCAGAGGGCGACGATCAGCAGCGCCGCCTGCACCGGCCAGTCGCCGTAACGGACGTACGGCGTGACACCGTCGGCCAGCGGCACCTCGTAGACCGCGCTCGTGCTCGCGTCCGTGCCCAGCCAGGAACCGATGCGCTGCCCGCCGGGGCCGTACACGGCGGAGACGCCGGTCAGGGTCGCGTGCACCATCGGCCGGCCGGTCTCGGCGGCGCGCAGCGCGGCCAGCGAGGCGTGCTGCTCGGGGGCCCAGCTCTGCTGGAACGTCGAGGTCGCCGACTGGGCGATCAGCACCTGGGCGCCGTCGTCGGCGAGGTTGCGGCTCATGTCGGCGAACGCCGACTCGAAGCAGACCATCGGGCCGATCCGCAGCCCCTGCCCGGCATCCATCACGACCTGCTGCGTGCCGCGCCTGCGGTCCTCGGCCGCCGCCTCGCCCACGGAGGTCGCCCAGCCCAGCATCGAGCGAAGCGGTATGTACTCCCCGAAGGGGACCAGCCGCATCTTGTCGTAGCGGGCGCCGGTCGGGCCGTCCGGGCCCACGAGGATCGAGCTCTTGTAGATGCCGGGCTTGTCGGAGCGCCGCGCGTCCACGTTGACCAGGATGTTCGCCCCCGTCTCGCGAGAGAGCGCGGCGAGCCGCCGGGCGAAGTCGGGCCGGTCGCCGAGGTCGTAGCCGACGCTGCTCTCGCCCCAGACGATCAGGTCGACATCCTGGCCGGCCAGCTCGCGGGTGAGCTGCTCCTCCCGGCCGAACCGGCGGTCGGGGCCGCCGGCGCCCTGGATCACGCCGGGCTGTACGACAGCTATCCGGACCCGGCCGTCGACGTCGGGGCGAGGTGACCACACCCACGCGGCCGAGGTGGCGACGGCCGTGGCGAGGAGCCCGGCCACCGCGGGCACCCGGCACCTGCGCACCACCACCAGCACGGCCACCGCGACATTGACGGCCACCGCCAGGAAGCTGATCAGCCACACCCCGCCCACCGACGCCAGCCGGAGCGCGGGCTCCACCTGCCACTGGCTGGAGCCCAGCACACCCCACGGCCCGCCGAGGCCCTGCCAGGAACGGACGAGTTCGATCAGCAGCCAGCCCGACGGCAGCACGGCAAGAGCCGCCGCGACCCGGCCCGGGGACGGCCTCGCGGCGAGGAAACGCCGTACAAGCCAGCCCCAGGGGGCCCACAGCGCGCCGAGCAGGGCGGCGATGACGAACGTGAACACATGAAGGTTCGGCAGCAGCCAGTGGTGCATCGCCAGCATGAAGCCGAACCCGCCCCACCAGCCGTCGTACAGCGCCCGCCGTCCGGTCGGCGCGGAGCGCAGCAGCGCGATCCACGGGACCAGGGCGACGTACGCGAACCACCACAGCGACGGCTCCGGATAGGCGAGCACGGGCAGCGCACCGGCCAGCGCGGCGGCGGCCGAACGCCGCCACGGCGAAGCGAGCCAGTGGCTGATCGTCTTCATGCGGTGGCCTCCCTGCCTCGTGGTCTTTCCAGTGTGCTCGTCGGCACTGACAACGGACAGCGGGTCGCCGCTCAGTCGGTCATCGCCGGCGCGATCCGGTCGGGGAGCCGACGCCACTTCTCCTGCACGACCACCTCGCGCAGCCGCCAGCCGTCGTACGTCCGCAGCAGCCCGAAGGCGTACCGGCCGCCGCACACGAAGTCGGGCGCGGAGGCGGCGTCGCCGTGCTCGGCGAACCGCATCGGATTGATGTACTCGGCCTGGACCCGGGCCGTGTCGCCGTCGTCCTGCTCGAGGATGCCGAAGCGCACCCGGCGGTTGACGATGAGATGCTGCCGCATCGAGAAGACCCGCATGCTCTCCGCGAGCCAGGCGGCTACCTGTCCGGCGTCGCCCTCGATGCCACCGGCCGAGCGGTAGTCCGCGCGTCCGCCGGGGACGAACAGGCTCCGGTACGCCGCCCAGTCGCCGTCGTCGACGGCCACGGCATAGTCGGTGACCAGTTCGTCGACCGCGAGCCGGTCCCTCAGGGTGGCGAGTTCCACACGCTGCGTCATCGGCTCAGTGTTGGGCATGAGGTGGTCGGAGCCAAGAGGGCGTGCGGCGATATTCGGTGGATGTCGGCGGGGGCGGGGGCGAGGCTGTTCCCCGTGAATGACCAGAACGAACCGAACGATCAGAGCGACCCGAACGATCAGAGCGCCCCGAACGACCCCAACGATCAGGACGACCGGGCCGTGCAGCCGGTGCGGCCGGAACCCAGGTTCCGCATACGCGCCCACCACACCGAGTCCACGGTGACCGTCTACCAGGCCTACCGCCCCGAGATCGGCCGGTCGGCCGCCCGCGACGGCCGCTTTCCGGCGTCCTGGAGCCGCGACCGCATGACATGGATCAAGCCGTCGTTCCTCTGGATGATGTACCGCTGCGGCTGGGCCACGAAGGAGAACCAGGAGACCGTCCTCGCCGTCGAGATCAGCCGGGACGGCTTCGCCTGGGCATTGCACCACGCGTGCCTCTCGCACTACGTCCCTGGCCTGCACGGCGACCAGGGCGCCTGGAAGCGGCAGTTGAGGACGGCACCCGCGCGCGTGCAGTGGGATCCGGAGCGCGATCTGCGCCTCAACCCCTTGCCGCACCGGTCCCTGCAGCTGGGGCTCACCGGCGAGGCGGCCGCCCGGTACGCGGACGAATGGATCGTCGGCATCGAGGACGTGACACCGCTCGCCACGGAGATCCACGCGCGTGTGCGGGCTGGTGAACTGGACCGTGCGGCCGAGCTGTTGCCACATGAGCGGCCGTATCCGATGGAGGACGAGGTGCTCGCGCGTCTGCGAGCGTGAAGACGACTACGCGCCCAGAGGCGATGTGAGCGCCCAGACTGCGGCGGATCATCACTGGGGCTGGCCGCCCCGGAGTCTCGCCGCCTCGGAGTCTCGCGCCCCGGCGTCTCGACGTCAGGCCGCCTCGATGACCTCACCGCGGATGGCGGCCGCCCATTCGACCACCAACAGCTCGTACTCCGCGCGCTCCTGGGCCGACAGGGAGCCGCCCGCGCGTAGCCACAGGGCGCGTATCTCCTCGTTCACCTCGGCAGCAGACCGCACGGAACCAGGGCCTAAGGAATGGGGGGACATGCGGACAAGCCTAGGGGCAAGGACTGACAGTGCGCTACCGGACGGCTACGCACAACGTATGTGATTGGTCACGGGCTTTCGTGCCGCCCCGGTCAGCCCGCCGATTCCGCCGCGTGCGGGCTGAGAACGCCGGTGGCCACGAGGGCGATGATGACGATGCCGAGCGCGATGCGGTACCAGACGAACGGCATGAAGCTCTTGGTTGAAATGAACTTCATAAACCACGCAATTACGGCATAACCGGTCGCGAAGGCGATCACCGTCGCGAAGATCGTCGGACCCCAGGTGATGTGGTCGCTCTCCATCGCGTCCTTGAGCTCGAAGAGGCCGGAGGCGAGGACGGCCGGGATCGCGAGGAGGAAGGAGTAGCGGGCCGCCGACTCGCGGGTGTAGCCCATGAAGAGGCCGCCGCTGATGGTGGCGCCGGAGCGGGAGACTCCGGGGATGAGCGCCGCGGACTGGCACAGCCCGAAGATCAGGCCGTCCTTCACGCCCAGGTCCTCGAGGCCCTTGCGCTGCTTGGCGGCGCGGTGCCGGCCGCCGGACTCGTCGCGTGCGGCCAGCCGGTCGGCGATGCCGATGATGATGCCGACCACGATCAGCATCGTCGCCGTGATGCGCAGGTCGCGGAACGGGCCCTCGATCTGGTCCTTGAGTGTCAGGCCGAGCACACCGATCGGGATCGAGCCGACGATCACCAGCCAGCCCATCTGCGCGTCGTGGTCCTGCCGCATCTCCTTGTTGGTCAGCGACCGCGCCCACGCCGAGATGATCCGCCCGATGTCCTTGCGGAAGTAGATCAGGACCGCGGTCTCCGTGCCGATCTGGGTGATCGCCGTGAAGGCCGCACCGGGGTCCTCCCAGCCCGAGAACGCCGCGGTCAGCCGCAGGTGCGCGCTGGAGGACACGGGGAGGAACTCGGTCAGCCCCTGGACGAGTCCGAGGATGAGCGATTCAAACCAAGACATGAAGTTACGGAGTCCAAGTGCTGATGGTGGAAGAGGCGACGGGGACACCGCGTCGGCGGCGCAGTGATCGCGGGTGTCGAGGGGCAGCGTAGCGTCCCGCGATGACGGCTCCGGCACAGGGGGGTTCGGCGGAGGGCTCGCCCGTCCCGGCCAAACCGGTGTTGACCTGCACAGGGGCCGCCGCTTACGTTGCTGCGAGCTGAAAGCGCTTGCTGTCTGGTTTCCGCGCGTGCCCGCGTCCCGGAGGAGTCCGATCACGTCCATGGCCACATCCGAGACCGCCCCCGGAACGCACCATCCCCGTCCCGCCCCGCTCCCGGGCCGCCGCATCAGGGTCGCCGTGATCGGCACCGGTGCCATCGCGCGCGACTCCCACCTGCCCGCGCTCGCCAGGCTCGCCGAGGAGGGCGAGACGGAGCTCGTCGCCGCCGTCGACATCGACGCGGAGTCGGCCGAGGGCTTCTGCGCGGAGGTTGCCGCGACCGCGGCCGGCACGCCCCACCCCTACACCGACCTGGACCGGATGCTCCGGGAGCAGCGGCCCGACCTGGTCACCATCTGCACGCCGCCGACCCTGCACCGCGACCAGACCGTCGCCGCGCTGCGCGCCGGTGCCTGGGTGTGGTGCGAGAAGCCGCCGGTGCCGAGCCTCGCCGACTTCGACGCCGTCGAGGCGCAGGAGGGCAAGGAGGGTGGCCCGTACGCCTCGATCGTCTTCCAGCACCGCTTCGGCTCGGGCACCCGGCACGTACGGCGGCTGCTCGCCGAGCAGGCCATGGGGCGGCCGCTCGTCGCGCACTGCCAGACCACGTGGTACCGCGACACCGCCTACTACGCCGTGCCCTGGCGGGGCCGCTGGGGGACCGAGGGCGGCGGTCCCGCGATGGGGCACGGGATCCATCAGATGGATCTGCTGCTCGACCTGCTCGGACCGTGGAGCGAGGTGCGGGCCATGGCCGGGCGGCTGGTGCACGACGTGGAGACGGAGGACGTCTCGACCGCCCTCGTGCGGTTCGCGAACGGCGCGATGGCAACCGTGGTGAACAGCGTGCTGAGCCCCGACGAGGTCAGCCGCATCCGCCTCGACTGTGAGCGGGCCACCGTCGAACTCACCCACCTCTACGGCCACCGCAACGACAACTGGGCCATCACCCCGGCCCGTGGCGTGCCGGACGCCGAGGCCGCGGCATGGCGGGACTTCGGCGCGGACGTGCCCAGTTCGCATCTGGAACAGTTGCGGGAACTGATCGCGAGCATGCGGGCGGGGGAGCGGCCGCGCAGCAGTGGCGCGGACGGGCGTACGAGCCTGGAGCTGATCGCCGCGCTGTACAAGTCCGCGTTCACCGATACGACGGTGAAGGCGGGGGAGATCGGCCCCGGCGACCCCTTCTATACGGCGATGCACGGCGGTGCGCCCGGCTGGGCGCCCGGCACGGGGGAGCAGGAGACCTCCGGCGAGCAAGAGGCCTCCGGCGAGCAAGAGGCCTCCGGCGAGCAGATCGCCTCCGGTGAGGAGGCCGCCGCGTGACCGGGCTGCGTGTCGTCCATGCGCACGGCGACCGTGTCACGGTGACCGAGCCGCTCACCGGCGTCGAACTGCTCGCCTACGTCTACGGGCCGGAGGCCGCCTGGGAGGCCCCGAAGCCGTACCTCCACCCGCTGCGGACCCTCGCCGGTGACGTCGTCACCGACTACCGGCCCCACGACCACCGGTGGCACAAGGGCCTGTCGCTGACGGCCTCACATCTGTCGGGCGCGAACCTGTGGGGCGGCAACACCTACGTCCATGGGCAGGGCTATCTCGAACTGCCCGAGCGCGTCGGGTCCATGGCGCACGTCGGGTTCGACGAGGTCGCCTCGGACGGTGGCCGTGTCGTCATCGCCGAGCGGCTGACCTGGCATCCCCACAGCGGTGAGCTGTGGGCGGACGAACAGCGTCGGGTCGAGGTGCACGACATCGAGCCGGAGTCGGGGTCGTGGGCCCTGACCTGGACGAGCGCCGTGACCAACCGGCGCGACGAGCCGCTGCGGTTCGGCAGTCCCACCACCGCCGGGCGGGAAATGGCCGGCTACACGGGCCTGTTCTGGCGCGGCCCGCGCTCCTTCCAGGGCGGCCGGATCATCGCCCCGGACGCCGAGGGCACCGATCTGATGGGCGAGCAGGCTCCCTGGCTGGCGTACTCCGGCGAGCACGACGGCACCGACGGCCACGCGACCCTCGTCTTCGCGCACGCCCCGGAGAACGACCACGCCGGCGAGCGGGGTGCCCACCCGGCCCACTGGTTCGTACGCAACGAGCCCTTCGCGGGCGTGGCTCCGTCCTGGGCGTTCCACGACGAGCTGGAGCTCGCCCCCGGTGACACCCTCACCCGCCGTTACCGGGTCGTCGTGGCCGACGGGGCTTGGAGCCGGGGAGAGATCGTCAAGTATCTGGAGACGCATCCCTGGTAGACGGGTGCGGTGGACGCGGTCGTGCCGGATCAGGCCGCCGAGGGTCCCGCCACCGTCCATCCGGGCGCCTGGGGGTGGGCCGTGAGGTCCTCGTGCTGCACCGGGTCGCCGCACGCCCGGCAGGTGACGAGCGGGACCAGTTCGTTGCCGCAGACGTGCTCGATCACCATGGGGTGGTCGTCGTCCTTGCGGAGATGGCGGTCGCCCCACGCCATGAGGGTCATCAGGACCGGCTCCAGTTCCAGCCCTGCCTGCGTGGGCCGGTACTCGTACCGCTGCGGGCGCTCGCTGTAGGCGCGCTTGGTCAGGATGCCGGCGTCGACGAGGCGGCGCAGCCGGGTGGCCAGGATGTCGCGCGGGGCGCCGATGTTGCGCACGAGCTGGTCGAAGCGGCCGTTGCCGAGGCACACCTCGCGCAGGACGAGCAGGGAGTACTTCTCGCCGACGAGCGCCAGGGCGTCGGCGATGGAACAGGGGCGCGGGTCTTTGGTGGCGGCCATGGCGCTCAGTTTAGGGGAGGGTTCGGGTTTCCAACTAAATGGGTTTGATTTTCCAACCTGCCGGGCTATGGTGAGTTCGGATTTCCTACTCACTGGTAATCGCCCCGGCGGCCAAGGAGGCCCGCACCATGCGCGACGCAGTCATCGTCGAAGCCGTACGCACCCCGATGGGCAAGGGCAAGCCGAACGGCTCCCTGGCGCACGTCCACCCCGTCGAACTCCTCGCCCACACCCTGCGCACCCTGGTCGAACGCTCAGCCGTCGACCCGGCGCTCATCGACGACGTCATCGGCGGCACCGTCGACCAGGTCGGCGAGCAGGCCATGAACACCACCCGCTACGCCGCCCTGTCGGCGGGCTTCCCGGAGACGGTCCCGGCGACCACCGTGGACCGCCAGTGCGGCTCCTCCCAGCAGGCCGTGCACTTCGCCGCCCAGGGCGTCATCGCGGGCGCCTACGACCTGGTCGTCGCCTGTGGCGTGGAGTCGATGAGCCGCGTGCCGATGTGGTCCAACGTGCCACCGGGCAAGGACCCCTTCGGCCCCGGCATCGCCGAGCGCTACCCCGAGGGCCTCGTCCCGCAGGGCATCAGCGCCGAGCTCATCGCCGCCAAATGGTCGATCACGCGCGAGCAGATGGACGCGTTCGCCGTCTCCTCGCACCGCAAGGCGGCCGAGACCTGGGACAAGGGCCTCTTCGACGCCGAGGTCGCGCCTCTGCAGGGCGTCTCGCGCGACGAGTGCGTCCGCCCCGGCAGCACCCCCGACATCCTCGCCGGCCTCAAGCCCGCCTACTACGACCCGGCCTTCGCCGAGCGCTTCCCGCAGATCGAGTGGAACGTCACCGCGGGCAACGCCAGCCCCGTCAACGACGGCGCCTCAGCGGTGCTCATCACCTCCAGCGAGACCGCCGCCAGGCTCGGCCTGCGCCCGCTCGCCCGGTTGCACAGCTTCGCCGTCACCGGATCCGACCCGCTGCTGATGCTCACCGGAGTCGTCCCGGCGACCGAGAAGGTTCTGCGCAGGGCGAACCTGCGCCTCGACGACATCGACCTGTTCGAAGTCAACGAAGCCTTCTCCAGCGTGGTGCTGGCCTGGCAGCAGGAGACCGGCGCCGACCTCGCCAAGGTCAACGTCCACGGCGGCGCGATCGCGATCGGCCACCCGCTCGGCGCCAGTGGAACCCGGCTGACGACGACCCTGGTGCACGCGATGCGCGAGCGCGGCGCCCGCTACGCCCTGCAGACGATGTGCGAGGCGGGCGGCCTCGCCAACGCGATGATCCTGGAAACGGTGTAGCCGGTAGCCGGTCCCGAGGGCGGCGCCACGGTTCAGCGGCCCCGCAGGTGGTGGCGCTTGCACCAGGCCACCACCACGCCCGCCAGCGCCGGCAGGGCGATGCAGGCGAGCGCGATCAGAAAGGCCGGCGAGGTCGGAGCGGAGGCACGGGCGCCTGCGACGACGTACGCGGCGGTGTTGGGGATCGATCCGAGCGCCGTCGCGAGCAGGAACGGGAGGTAGCCCATGCGGGAGACGGCCGCGGCGTAGTTCGCCGCCCAGAACGGCACCCCGGGGAACAGCCGCACCGCCAGCATCGAGCGGAAGCCGTGCCGGCTGAACTGGCCGTCCGCCGCCTTCAGCCACCGGCCCCGCAGCAACGGGCGCAGCGCGTCCTGGCCGAGCAGCCGGCCCAGCGCGAAGGCGAGGCCGGCCCCCAGCACCGTGCCCGCCAGGGCCGCGCCGATGCCCCACTCGGAGCCGAAGAGCGCGCCCGCCGCGAGGTTCAGCAGCGGCCGCGGCACGAATGCCACCGTGACCAGGCCGTACGCCACCGCGAACAACACCACCGCGGCCCCGCCCTCCACGTGCGGCGGCCAGCCGTTCGCCAGGAGCTTCTGCGGTTCGAAGAGCAGCACGGACGACGCGGCCGCCGCCAGCAGCACCACGAGCAGGGACAGCCGCGCCCACGGCGAGAACAGCACTCTCGAGCAGCGCGTGGTGAAGCCTGCGGGCATGGGCGCCGGCAGGGGCACGCTGACGGCGAGCTCCGTGGCGGCGGCCCGGGGAGGGGCCGTTGCGGTGCCCCCAGAGCGGGTGGTGGCATCGTCGAGCATTCGGCGACAGTAACTGACGAAGATGTGTGATCGCCGTATGGTTCGTCTCATGCGCGTCACAGGTGCGGGAACGTTGCAAGTTCCCCGCAGCGTTCTCGCCGACACGGTTCTGGAGCGGCTCACCGCCGCCTACGCCGCCGCGGCGGATCCGCATCGGGCCGTCACCGCCCGGGCGTACATGAAGGACGTGGCCCCCTTCCTCGGCATCCCCACCCCCGAGCGCCGTGCCCTGTCCCGCACCGTCCTTCAGGGGACACCGCGCCCCGACGAGACCGACTGCACCGCCGTCGCGCTGCGCTGCTGGCAACTGCCCGAGCGCGAGTACCACTACTTCGCCGTCGACTATCTGCGCCGCCACGTGGGGCGCTGCTCCTCCGGCTTCCTGCCGGTGGCCCGGCACCTCGTCACCACCGTCCCCTGGTGGGACACCGTCGACGCGCTCGCCGCGCACGTCGTCGGCGGGCTCGTCGCGGCCGACCCGAAGCTCACGGCGGACATGGACGCCTGGATCGTCGACGAGGACCTGTGGGTCGCCCGCACCGCGCTGCTCCACCAGCTGCGCTACAAGGAACGCACCGATACCGAACGCCTCTTCAGCTACTGCCTGCGCCAGTCCGGGCACCCCGACTTCTTCATCCGCAAGGCCATCGGGTGGTGCCTGCGCGAGTACGCCAAGACCGACCCGGAGGCCGTACGGGCCTTTCTGGCGCGGGAGCGAGGGCGGTTCGCGCCGCTGTCGGTGCGGGAGGCGCTGAAGAACATCGGGGCGTGAGCCGCGGCGGAACCTGGCGCAGGCCGCGAACTCCTCATCCACGAAAAACCATTCGACGTCGGGCACGCCGTCGACGATGATCGACCTCATGTTCCGGCACGCCTTCGTCCTCGCAGCATCCGCAGTCGCGGATGCTCCGAAGGCTGCCGTTCCGGTCTTCCTGACCGCAGCCGACGGCGCTCGAAGCTGACCCTCTCCGGACAGTCCGGCGGACCCCGCAGGGGGAGGGTCGGCGAGTCCTTGGGGTCCCCTCTTCTACGCAGAGACTTCGAGGTACAGCCATGTCCAAGACGGCATACGTGCGCACCAAACCGCATCTGAACATCGGCACGATGGGCCATGTCGACCACGGCAAGACCACCTTGACCGCCGCCATCACCAAGGTCCTCGCCGAGCGCGGATCCGCCGCCAACACGGAGTTCGTCCCGTTCGACCGTATCGACCGGGCGCCGGAGGAGGCCGCGCGCGGCATCACCATCAACATCGCGCACGTCGAGTACGAGACCGACACCCGCCACTACGCGCACGTCGACATGCCGGGCCACGCCGACTACGTCAAGAACATGGTCACCGGCGCCGCGCAGCTCGACGGGGCGATCCTCGTCGTCTCCGCGCTCGACGGGATCATGCCGCAGACCGCCGAACACGTACTGCTCGCCCGGCAGGTGGGCGTCGACCACATCGTCGTCGCCCTCACACACGCCGACGCGAGTGACGAGGAGCTCACCGACCTGGTCGAGCTGGAGGTCCGCGACCTGCTCACCGAGCACGGCTACGGCGGCGACGCCGCGCCCGTCGTACGGGTCTCGGGGCTGAAGGCGCTGGAAGGGGACCCGAAGTGGGCGGCGTCGATCGAGGCGCTGCTCGACGCGGTGGACACCTACGTTCCGATGCCGGAGCGGTATGTGGACGCGCCGTTCCTGCTGCCCGTCGAGAACGTGCTCACCATCACCGGCCGGGGGACGGTGGTGACCGGGGCCGTCGAGCGGGGCACCGTGCGGGTGGGTGACCGGGTCGAAGTGCTCGGGGCCGGGCTGGAGAGCGTGGTCACCGGTCTGGAGACGTTCGGCAAGCCGATGGACGAGGCGCAGGCCGGGGACAACGTGGCGTTGCTGCTGCGGGGGGTTCCCCGGGACGCGGTCCGGCGGGGGCACGTGGTCGTCGCGCCGGGCAGTGTGGTGCCGAGTCGGCGCTTCACCGCGCAGGTGTATGTGCTGTCCGCGCGTGAGGGCGGTCGTACGACGGCGGTTTCCAGTGGGTACCGGCCGCAGTTCTACATCCGCACGGCGGATGTGGTGGGGGACATCGACCTCGGCGAGGTGGGTGTAGCCCGGCCCGGGGAGACGGTCACGATGACTGTTGAGCTGGGGCGGGAGGTGCCTTTGGAGCCGGGGCTCGGGTTCGCCATCCGTGAGGGTGGGCGGACTGTCGGGGCGGGGACCGTGACTGCCGTCGTGTGAGGGTGGCTCGCCGCGTGGGGCTGCGGGGCCGTTGTGGCTGGTCGCGCCCACGCGGCGGAGCCGCATATCGACACAGCCCCGCGCCCCTTTGAGGGGCGCTCTCCGTGCTCCCCGTAAGGAATCCCCGGCACAATATGAAGGTGAATGACCCCATACCCGTCACCCGGTCCGTCGACTACGGCACCGCCAAGCTGATGCCCGACGTCGATCGGAAGCGGGCCTGGCTGCTCACGGTCGACGGGGCTCCTCAGTCGTACGTCGATCTCGACGAACCCGAGTACCTGGAGTTCGAGTACGCGCGCCGACTCGGGCATGCGCTCGATACCGTTGCCGAGGCCGGGCGGGCCCTGGACGTGCTGCACCTCGGAGGCGGGGCACTCACCCTGCCGCGCTATCTGGCGGCGACCCGGCCCGGCTCGCGGCAGGACGTCGTCGAGGCCGATAGGGGGCTGATGGAGCTGGTCGCCGAGCAGCTGCCGGTCCCGGACGGGGCCGGCATCCGGCTGCACGCCGGGGACGCCCGTGCCTGGCTGGAGGCGGCCCCGGACGACTCGGTCGACGTGCTCGTCGCCGACGTCTTCGGGGGGTCACGGGTGCCGGCACATCTGACGTCGGTGGAGTACGTCCGGCACGCCGCGCGCGTGCTGCGGGGGAGCGGTGTCTATCTGGCCAACCTCGCCGATGCCGCGCCCTTCGCCTTCCTACGCTCCCAACTCGCCACCTGTGCCACGCTGTTCGAGGAGCTGGTGCTGATCGCCGAACCGGGCGTCCTGCGCGGGCGGCGCTTCGGCAACGCGGTGCTCATCGCCGCGCACCGGCCCCTCGACACGGCCGCCCTGGCCCGGCTCACCGCCTCCGACGCCTTTCCGGCCCGCGTCGAGCACGGTCCGGCCCTGCGCCGGTTCATCGGCGGCGCGCGGCCGGTGCGGGACGCGGACGCCGTACCGTCACCCGAGCCCCCCGACGGGGCCTTCAGTATCGGCTGAGGCGAGGCGGGTTCCAGCGGCGGGGGAGCGGCCCTGCACGGCACTCGCCGCTTCGGGCTGTGACACGACGCTCGTCACACAGGCCTGTTCCCCGGATTCTACTCGTGGGTAACATGGCCGCCATGAGCGCAGACCAGATGTCGATCGGCGAGATGCTCGCCGCCACCGTGCCGATGGCCCGGACCCTGAACCTCGAGTTCCTGGAGACCACGCCGGAGAAGGCCGTGGTGGCTCTGCCGGACCAGGGTGAGTACCACAACCACGTGGGCGGGCCGCACGCCGGCGCGATGTTCACGCTCGGCGAGACCGCCAGTGGCACGATCGTGCTGGCCGCGTTCGGCGACCAGCTCTCGCGTGCCGTGCCGCTCGCGGTGCGGGCCGAGATCGCCTACAAGAAGCTCGCCATGGGCACCGTCACCGCCACCGCGACGCTGGGCCGCCCCGCTGCCGACGTCGTCGCGGAGCTGGACGCGGGGGAGCGGCCCGAGTTCCCCGTGGCGATCGAGATCCGGCGCGGCGACGGGGCCGTGACCGGCGAGATGACGGTCGTCTGGACCCTGCGCCCGAACGGCTGAGCCGGCCGTACGGCAGTAGGAAGGGGCCCCGTGTGGGGCCCCTGTGCCATTTCGTGCCGCGGGCGGCCTCCTCGTGCCGCGAACGGCCTCTTCGTGCGAGCGGGCGGTGGCCTGGCGAACGCTCAAGCGGCGAGCCGGTTCCGCTCCTGCTCGCCGCCGTTCTCCAGACCCGCCACGAACTCCTTCAGCCAGGCCGTGAACTCCGGGCCCAGGTCCGCCCGGCCGCACGCCAGCCGTACCACCGTGCGCAGGTAGTCCGCCTTGTCGCCGGTGTCGTAGCGCAACCCGTCGAACACGACTCCGTGGACCGTGCCGCCCGTCGCCAGTTCCTGGAGAGCGTCAGTGAGCTGGATCTCGCCGCCGCGGCCGGGCGCGGTGCGCTCCAGGACGCCGAAGACGGCCGGGTCGAGGACATAGCGGCCGATGACCGCGTAGTGGCTCGGCGCGTTCTCGCGCGACGGCTTCTCCACCAGGCCGGTCACGCGGACCACGCCGTCCTCGCCGGACGGCTCGACGGCCGCGCAGCCGTAGAGGTGGATCTGCTCCGGCGGGACCTCCATGAGGGCGACCACGCTGCCCTCGTAGCGGTCGCGGACCTCCAGCATCCGGCTGAGCAGGGTCTCGCGCGGGTCGATGAGGTCGTCGCCGAGCAGGACGGCGAACGGCTGGTCGCCGACGTGATGACGGGCGCACAGCACCGCGTGACCGAGTCCTAGCGGGTCGCCCTGGCGGATGTGGTGGATGTCGGCGAGCCGGGCCGGGTCGCGCACCGCGTCCAGGCGTACGGAGTCGCCCTTGGCGGTGAGCGCCTGCTCCAGCTCGAAGGCGTTGTCGAAGTGGTCCTCGATGGCCCGCTTGTGCCGGCCCGTGATCATCAGGACGTCGTCGAGCCCGGCCGCCGCGGCCTCCTCGACGACGTACTGGATTGCCGGCTTGTCGACGACCGGCAGCATCTCCTTGGGCGTCGCCTTCGTCGCGGGCAGGAACCGCGTGCCGAGGCCGGCGGCCGGGACGACCGCCTTGCGCACCGCGCGGGGGGTACGGGCCGTGCCGTCCGAATCTGGGGTGGGTGTCGTGTGGGGGACGATCATGCGGCTCATGCTGGTACACGGGGATGAGAGCGCGCCGAGAGGAACCTCGGAGCTTGCTGTGCGACAAGCGGAGTTGAAGATTCCGTGGACCAATGGTTCTCGGGCGCACACAACTTGGCGCCGGTTCGTCGGCGATGTCGAAAGCTGGTGCCGATACCGCCGGTAACTTTTCTGAATTCCCCGCCTTTTGAACATTGGTCACTCGAACTTCTTGTTCCTGTGCATCGCTTGTGCAAAAGTGAGCGACCCGATAGCCGGTCCACAAGTGACGCGGCATAGGTATGCACCAATCAGGCACCTGCTTTTCCGACGGACGCGCATTTCGCATGCCGTTCTGCGGCTGGGAAGGAAATGGTTCAGTGCAGTCCCCTTACCCCCCACGACCGCCGTACCCGCCACGACCCGGGGTGAGCCCCGGAGAGTCCGACCGCAATCTCCTCGCGAGCCTGGGGCAGGCCGCGACGGCCCCCCGTGCCGTCGCCCTGCTGATGGCCCGGCACTGGCGCGCCACGTACGACTACGCGTCCATCTGCCTGGTGTCCACGGCGAGTTCGGCCTCCATGGTGGCCGCAGCGGCGTTCCACCGTGTGCTCGGCAGGCCCGCCCCCGGCGCGCTGCGCCCCCAACTCCTCGCCGCCGTACGGGACATGGTGAAGGAGTGGGCCGCCGATGACGGCATTTCCGCCCTCCTGCCGGAACTCGGCAAACCGACCGGAGGGCGCGGGCTGCGTGCCGCGCGGTCCGTGACGCCCGAAAGGCGGCAAATCGCCGAGCGTGCATTCCGGGCGCTGTCGGGGGCCTCGCAATGCCTCCTCTGGCACACCGAGGTCGAGGCGGAACCGATAACCATACCCGCCGGTCTGCTGGGGGTGGACGCGGGCACCGCGTCGGCCGCGCTGGAGGGAGTGCGAGAGCAATTCCGGCGCGGTTGTGTCCGCGCCCACGGCGAACTCGCGCCCACCCGGGAATGCCGCTACTACAACCGCCTCCTCGACGTCCCCATTCGCCGCGGCGGGGCCCTGCTGCCCGATGTCCAGCAGCATCTGATGGAGTGCCGTTACTGTCGGCACGCCGCGGAGCAGCTCAGCCATTTCGAGGGCGGCCTCGAAGTGCTCCTCGCCGAAACCGTGCTCGGCTGGGGCGCCCGGCGCTATCTCGACTCCCGGCCCGGGCGAGGCGGCTCCGGATCGGCGCCCGACGCCCGCCCCCGCCGCGGCGGACGGCACCGCCCGGCACCTCTTCCCTTACCGCGCGGACGCGCGAAGGCCGTCGCGGTGGGCGTCGGCGTGGCCTCCCTCGCCCTGCTGGTGACCGTGCTCACCGTCAAGGGCTGGTCCGAGGAGAACGGCGCTCCCGACCAGGGGGCCACCTGGGGCGCGCCCAGCGGCCGGTCCGTCCAGCCCGGCGCCGTCTCCCCGCCCTCGTCCCCGTCCGGCGGAACACCATCGGCCGCCTCGGCCGAGGAACCCGTCGCGATCGCCCAGGGCAGGCTCCGCAACCTCGACCGCGGTCTGTGCCTGGACCTCCACGACGGCAAGGTCCGCAGCGGTGCCCGAGCCCAGTTGGCGGAATGCTCGTCCGCCGCGTCCCAGCAGTGGTCGTACCAGGGCGACGGTCTGCTGCGCAGCGCCGCCGCCCCCGCCTACTGCCTCGACTCCGACCCCGGCGCGGGCACCGTCGTCCTGGCCGACTGCCTCGCGCACGCAGGCGAGGTGAGCTACGACCTCACCGTCCACGGGGAGCTCCTGCTGCGCCGGTCCGAAGGGCTGGCGGTCGCGTGCGGCAAGGGCGAGAGCGTGGTCGTCACCGAACGGGACGGTTCCCCGGCGCAACGCTGGCTGCTCGACGGTCGCCTCGCGGACGTACGGAAGGCCGGGCCCGGGGAGAAGGGGGAGAACCCGGATGAGGAGCGGGCGCACGGCACGCCTGCAGAGCCCGAGCCCGAGTCCCCGGACGCCGCCGCCCCCGTGCCACCCGAGGCCGACTCCCCGCGGGACGAGTCCGACCAGTTGGAGGAGGAGACGGAGCCGCAGTACGAGACGCGCTACGTCCAGGACGATTCCGGCTCCGGTTCCGACTCGGGCTCCCTCGCCGGCGGTCAGGCCGAACCCGCCACCCGTGTCGATGCCGTCGTGGCCCTCCCGGCCGACGCGCCGGCCACAGTGTCCGCCGTCGTCGGCACCGCCACGACGACGGTCGATTCCGCCCTCCACTAGTCAAGGGGGCTCAGGGGCCACTCCGCCGGGGTGGCCCCTCCTTCGACTCCTGGTGCCATTCAGCCGTTTCTCGTTCACTTCATTGACACGAGCCACCGGCGCTCATAGTTTTCCCGCCGCACTCAGCAGCTGGAGGTGGACCGGTGATCCGTCGTATGTCCGTCGCGCTGTCGGCCCTCGTGGCCGTGCTCATCACTCCCGTACCGGCGCAGGCCGCCGATCCCCCTGTCGTCCGTACCCATGCGGGCTGGGTGAGAGGCGAAACCACCGCCGAGGGACGGCAGTTCCTCGGCATCCCCTACGCGGAGCCGCCCGTCGGCAGGCTTCGCTGGAAGGAGCCGCGGCCGGTCCGGCCCTGGCAAGGGGTGCGTCCGGCAGGGGGCTTCGGCAACAAGTGCGTGCAGGGCACGAGTTGGGACCCCGGCTACGAGCGGCCCAGCCACACCGAGGACTGTCTCGACCTCAATGTGTACGTCCCCGAAGGCGCCGCACGCCGGGCCGTACTGGTCTGGTTCCACGGCGGAGGCCTCACCGCCGGGGCCGGTCAGGACGTCGTCCCCGACACCTTCGCACGGCAGACCGGCACCGTCGTCGTGACCGTCAACTACCGCCTCGGGGCGATGGGTTTCCTCGCCACGGCAGGTCTCGACGGCGAGGCACGCGACGGGGTCTCCGGCAACTTCGGCATGCTCGACCAGCAGGCCGCACTGCGCTGGGTGCGGACCAACATCGGCCGGTTCGGCGGCGATCCGGGCCGCGTGACCATCGCGGGCGAGTCGGCGGGCGGCCGCTCGGTCTGCACCCAGCTGGCCTCGCCGAGGGCGAAGGGGTTGTTCCGGGCGGGGATCATCCAGAGCGGGGCGTACGGCGACTGCGGGGCGCGTGCGCACGAGACGGCCGTGGCGCAGGGCGCCGCCTTCGCGCGGAAACTCGGCTGTGCCGACCTGGCCTGTCTGCGCGCCAAGCCGGCCGACGAGGTCCTGGCCGCCCAGAGCGGCTTCGACTGGGCGCCGGTGGCCGGCGGCGACTTCCTGCCGCGGCAGCCGGAGGAGGCGTTCGCGCAGGGGGCAGCGGCCGGTGTGCCGGTCATGAACGGGGCCAACCAGGACGAGGGCCGGCTGTTCGCCTTCGCCCGTTTCGACCTGAACGGCACCCCGCTCACCGCCGACCAGTACCCGACGGTCATGCGGGCGGACTACGGCGAGGAGGCGCTCGCGCGCTACCCCCTCTCGTCGTACCCCTCCCCGACCATCGCCTACGCCACGGCCCAGGGCGACCAGCTGTTCGCCTGCCCGGCCCTCCGCCTCGACGGCACGCTCGCCGGACGCGGCAGGGTCTACGCGTACGAGTTCGCCGACCGCGCCTCCCCGCCCTTCGCCTCCCTGCGCAACCTCGACACCGACTTCGACTTCGGCGCGACCCACGTCAACGAGGTGCAGTACCTCTTCAAGCACTTCGGCCTTCGGTCACCGTTGAACGCCGAGCAGCGGACGCTGGCGCGGCAGATGATCCAGTACTGGGGTTCCTTCGTCCGGGACGGGGTGCCGCGGGCCGCCGGCCAGCCCGTGATGCCGACCCGGCCCGGGACGGTGCTGACGCTGCGGACGGGCTCCGCGGGCGGTAACGCACTGAGTACCGCCGTGCACCGTGAGCACCAGTGCAACCTGTGGGACACCGAGACCGTCACTCAGAGCGGGTAGGCTGCCCCGGCGCACGCTCACAGTCGAGCGTGCGCCGGGAAACACAGAGTCCAGGCAATGAGAGGAAGCGGCGTTGCACGTCCAGGAATGGCTCGAAACGGTGCCCCCGCTCGCCATCTATCTGCTGGTCGGCGTGGTCATCGGTCTGGAGAGCCTGGGCATCCCGCTGCCCGGCGAGATCATTCTGGTCTCCTCGGCGCTGCTCGCCTCACAGCACGGTGAGATCGACCCGGTCGTGCTCGGCGCGTGCGCCACCGCGGGCGCGATCATCGGCGACTCCATCGGCTACGCCATCGGCCGCAAGGGCGGCCGCCCACTCCTGGCCTGGCTCGGCGGGAAATTCCCCAAGCACTTCAGCGAGGGCCACATCGCCACCGCCGAGCGCTCCTTCCAGAAGTGGGGCATGTGGGCCGTCTTCTTCGGCCGCTTCGTCGCCCTCCTCCGCATCTTCGCCGGCCCCCTCGCGGGCGTCCTGCGGATGCCGTACTGGAAGTTCCTGATCGCCAACGTCCTCGGCGGCATCCTCTGGGCGGGCGGCACGACCGCGGTCATCTACTACGTAGGCGTGGTCGCCGAGTCCTGGCTGAAGCGCTTCTCGTGGCTGGGCCTGGTGGCGGCGGTCCTGATCGGCCTGACGTCGATGCTGATCCTCAAGCGCAAGGCGAAGAAGGCCCAGGTCGCACAGCACGAGCCAGAGCCCGTGGCCGCCGGGGACTGAGGCGCCCCTTCAGGGGAGCGGTGCCGTATCGATGTGCGGCTCCGCCGCCGTGGGCGCGATCAGCCACACATCACTCGCGGACCGCGCCGGCTACGACCTCTACGCCCCGTGCTCTTCCCGGTGCGCCTTCGCCAACTCGGCATACATCGTTCCGTTGAGCGTCACACCCTGGCGCTCTTCCTCGGTCAGCTCCCGCTTCACCTTCGCCGGCACCCCCGCCACCAGCGACCCCGGCGGCACCTGCATCCCCTGCGGCACCAACGCCTGCGCGGCGACCAGGGACCCCGCCCCGATCACCGCGCCGTTCAGCACGGTCGCGCCCATGCCGATCAGACAGTCGTCCCCGACGGTCGCCCCGTGCACCACGGCGTTGTGCCCGACCGACACCCGCGCCCCGATGCTGACCGGGAAACCGGGGTCGGCATGCAGCGTGCAGTTGTCCTGGACATTGGACTGAGCCCCGACGGAGATGCGCTCCACGTCACCGCGCACCACCGCGCCGTACCAGACGCTCGCCCCGGCCTCCAGCGTCACATCCCCGATCACCGCGGACGTGGGCGCCACGAAAGCCTCCGTGTCGATCTTCGGCTCCCTGCCGCCGATGCCCTTGATCAGCGCCTTGTGCGTCATCACCGTCTCCTGTCGTCCGCGGTACACCGGAACGCTACCGCCACCCGGTGGGGCGAAGATCACAGCCCCCGCACCTCATGAGGGCGCCGAACGGTCAGTACGGTAAGCGGGTGCTCAAGCGCAAGAACACGTTCTCGTCCTGGCGGCGCGGCCTCGCGCAGCGCGCCGTCCACGCGGGCTGGGCCTGGGCGCAGCGCACGGGTTCGGTGACCGCCGAGCACCCCGGCCGTTTCCGCTTCGGCTCGATCGGCGAAGCCACCCGGCTCGCCTTCCCGCTCGGCACGGTCTTCGGCGAACCCTGGATCCACCTCGGCTCCCACTGCATCGTCGGCGAGCAGGTGACGCTGACCGCCGGTCTGATGCCCGACCTCGACCTCGGCCCGGAGCCGATCCTGCGCATCGGGGACGGCGTCGTCCTGGGCCGCGGCAGCCATGTCATCGCCGACACGACGGTCACCATCGGAAGCGACTGCTACTTCGGGCCGTACGTCTACGTCACGTCGACGAACCACTCGTACGACGATCCCCACGAGCCCATCGGCAGGCAGTGGCCGCGCATGGAGCCGGTCGAGATCGGCCCGGGGTGCTGGATCGGCACCGGGGCCGTGATCCTGCCCGGCGCGCGGATCGGGCGGAACGTCGTGGTCGCGGCCGGTGCGGTGGTCCGGGGCGTCGTGCCCGACCATGCCGTCGTGGCGGGGGCGCCCGCCCGGGTCGTACGGCGCTGGACGCCCGACGACGGCTGGCAGCCGCCGCTGCGGACCCCGGCGCCGGTGCCGATCCCCGACGGCGTCACTCCCGATCAGTTGCAGGCGCTGGCCGGGCTGGACGAGGAGACGGCGGCGAAACTGGCGGCGTTGGACGACGAAGCCGCTGCTCGACTCGCCCAGGTGGACGCGGAGACCTGAGTCAGCCGGTCGCCAGCAGCAGTGTGCCGACCAGCGCGAGCCCCGCACCCGCCGCCTGCACCGCACGCAACCGCTCCCTGAGGATGCCGCGCGCGGCCAGGGCGGTCACCACGGGGTAGAGCGAGGCGAGTACGGCGGCCACGGTGACCGGGCCGTGCTGGGCGGCGACCACATAGGTGCCGTTCGCCGCGACGTCGGCGAGGCCGACGAAGGCGAGCGCCGGCAGTGAGCGCCAGGGGAAGCCGCCGTGCGGGAGGGCGGTGCCGCCCCGCCGCACGGAGACGTACAGCGCGAGGCCGCCCGCCGCGACGTTGACCACGCGCTGCACGAAGAGCGCGAGGAACAGGCCGGTGACGGTGGTCGACGCCTCCGCGATCAGCGCGAACACCGCACCGAAGCCGAAGGCCGCGATCAGCGTGAGGAGGATGGCCTGCCGCTGCACGGGGGCGCCCCGCAGTTGCGGCCCGCCCGCCAGCACCACCCCCAGCACGGCGACCGCGATCCCCGCGATCTGCATCAGGCCGGGCCGCTCACCGACGAAGACGCCCACACCGACCGGGACCGCCACCCCCACCGTGCCGAGCGGGGAGACCACGCCCATCGGGCCCAGCGCGAGCGCCTTGTAGAAGCAGAGCAGCGCGACCGGGCCCACCACACCGGCGGCCACCGCGAACCACAGCTGGTCGCCGGCCTCGCTCCAGCCACCGGTGGCCACCACGATCACGCCGAGCACGGCCGCGGCGATCGCCTGTGAGACGACCACCACCGTGAGCGCCGGGGTGCGCCGGGCCAGCAGTCCGCCGCCGAAGTCGGCCAGCCCCCACAACAGGCTGGTGGCCAGGGCGAAGAGTGCTGTCACGAGGGCCTCGCAGTACAGTTCGGTGCGCGATGGGGTGCACCTCACCGTAGTGCAGTGAACTGAACCCTGTCATCCAGAATATTTGACTTCGGAAGTGGTGGGCGGCTCAGCGATGGCCGGAACGACGATGGGCGGAACGTGGCGGACCTCGACCTGCTGACCCAGTCCTTGGCGCGCAACGTCAAGCATTGGCGCTCGGTGCGCGGCTTCACCCTGGACGTGCTCGCGGCCAGGGCCGGCGTCAGTCGCGGCATGCTCATCCAGATCGAGCAGGCGCGCACCAACCCCAGCCTCGGCACGGTGATCAAGATCGGCGACGCGCTCGGGATCAGCATCACCACTCTGCTGGACTACGAGCAGGGCCCGAAGGTGCGCGTCGTCTCGGCCGACCAGGTGGTGCGGCTGTGGCACACCGACGCGGGCAGCTACAGCAGGCTCCTCGCGGGTACCGAGGCGCCGGGCCCGCTGGAGATGTGGGAGTGGCGGATGATGCCGGGCGAGAGCAGCAGCTCGGACCCGCACCCCGTCGGCACCTTCGAGATCGTCCACGTGACGGCGGGCGAGCTGACCCTCACCGTCGAGGACGCGGAGTACCGCGTCCCGGCCGGGGCGAGCGCCACCTTCGAGGCCAACGCCCCCCACACGTACGGCAATCAGGGCGACGTCCCGGCGGAGTGGGTGCTCGCGGTGTCGGTGCCGCCCGTCCGCTGAGACTCCCGGCCGACGGCCTGCCGGGTGCTGTTAGCGTGCGCTCATGGACGCACCCATCGGTCACTTCGACAACGCCACTCCCGCCCCCGACTGCCTCGACGAGCTCACCCGCCCGGTCGCCGACGCCGTACGCCACTGGAGCGGCAGCGTCCCCGCCGACCAGATCGTCTACGTCGAGACCGACCCCGAGTGGGCCGACACCGCCGTCTTCGTGGAGCACTACGGGCGGGAACTGCTCGAACAGTCCGCGAACTGCGTGGTCGTCGCGGGTAAGCGCGGCGGCGAGGCGACGCTGGCCGCGTGCGTCGTCCTCTCCACCACCCGGGTCGATGTGAACGGCGTCGTACGCCGTCAACTCGGCGCCCGCAAGGCGTCGTTCGCCTCGATGGACACGGCGACCGGTGAGACCGGCATGGAGTACGGCGGCATCACCCCGATCGGACTGCCCGACGGCTGGCCGGTGCTGGTGGACTCGGCCGTCGTCGACCTCCCGTACGTCCTGGTCGGCAGCGGGCGCCGGCGCGGCAAACTGCTGGTGCCGGGCAAGGCGTTCGCGGAGATTCCGGGGGCGGTCGTACTGGAGGGGCTCGGCGTCGCCTGAGCTCAGGCCGCGGTGTGGTGCGCCAGGGCGAGATGCGGATCCGCCTCGCCCGGCACCGGTGCCGGATCCGCGTGTACCAGGGCCGCGGTGAGCCGGGGGACGGCGTGCAGCAGGGCGTGTTCGGCGTCGACCGCGATGGCGTGCGCCTGCCGTACCGTCGCCTCGCCGTCCACGACGACCGCCACCTCGGCGCGCAGCCGGTGCCCGATCCAGCGCAGCCGAAGCTCGCCCACCTCGCGTACGCCCCCGACCTCCCGCAGCGCCTGTTCGGCCCGGTCCACGAGGGCCGGGTCCACGGCGTCCATCACCCGCCGGAACACCTCGCGCGCGGCGTCCCGCAGCACCAGGACGATCGCGGCCGTGATCGCCAACCCCACGATCGGGTCCGCGAGTTGCCACCCCAGCGCCGCGCCGCCCGCGCTCAACAGGACGGCCAGTGAGGTGAATCCGTCCGTCCGGGCATGCAGTCCGTCCGCGACCAGCGCGGCCGAGCCGATCGCCCGGCCCACCCGGATCCGGTAGCGGGCCACCCACTCGTTGCCCGCGAACCCGACGAGCGCGGCCACGGCCACGGCCGGGATCTGCTCCACCGGGCGCGGATCGAGGAGGCGGTCGACGGCCGTCCACGCCGCGAAGGCCGCGGACGCGGCGATCGTCAGCACGATGACGATGCCCGCGAGGTCCTCGGCCCGCCCGTAGCCGTAGGTGAAACGGCGCGTCGCCGCGCGCCGACCCAGTATGAAGGCGATCCCGAGCGGTACGGCGGTGAGCGCGTCCGCGGTGTTGTGCACCGTGTCGCCGAGCAGCGCCACCGAGCCGGAGACGACCACCACGACCGCCTGTGCCAGCGCCGTCACGCCGAGCACGGCCAGCGAGACCCACAGCGCGCGCATGCCGCGGGCCGAGGACTCCAGGGCGGAGTCGAGCTTGTCGGCGGTCTCGTGGGAGTGGGGTTTGAGGAGGTGGGTGAGGCGGTGGCGCAGGGGGGACGGGGTGTGCCCGTCTTCGTGCTGGTGCCCGTGCCCTTGCCCGTGCGGGTGCTCGTGTGCGTGCTCGTGGTGCTCGTGCGTGTGCCTGTGATCGGCGTGGTGGTCGTGGTGCTCGTGCTCGTGCCCGTCGCTCACAGCGATCCCCTTCAGGTGCGATGGGAGTGGACGCGTGACCGCCCACGACGCCATTATGTGCGTATGAGCGCACGCATGCACCTGTCACCTGCGCACGATGCGCACCCGCGCACCCCCGGCGAGGAACAGTTCGCGCTCGCCGCCGAACTCCTCGCTCTGCTCGGCGACCGCACCCGCCTCACGCTGCTGCACGCCCTGACGGCGGGAGAGGCCGACGTCACGACGCTCACCGAGGCCTGCGGCGCGGCCCGGCCGGCCGTCAGTCAGCACCTGGCCCGGCTGCGTCTCGCGGGCCTGGTGAACACGCGCAAGGCGGGGCGCCGGGTGATCTACTCCCTGCGCGACGGCCATCTGCGCCGCCTCGTCGACGAGGCGCTGAACGTGGCGGACCACCGGCTCAGCGACCGGCCCCTGCACGACTGACCGGGGGGGGGGGGGGGGGGGGGACCCCGAGGCGTGGTCAGTAGTCGGCGTTCTTGCCCAGGTACTGCTCCGCGAACGCCCTGGCCGCTGTCGGGGAGCCGAAGATGCGGCGAAGGCGTGCCAGGGTGGTGCCCGCGCGGTAGGGGTCGCCCGATGACGTGCCGTGGTAGACCTCGGAGAGCCAGTGGGAGAACTCCTGGTAGTCCCACACCCGGCCGAGGCAGGCCTCCGAATAGCCGTTCAGGCCGGTGCCGTCGCCCTTCGTGAGGTGGGCGACGAGACCGTCGCCCAGCAGGAAGGCGTCGTGCAGGGCGAGGTTCATGCCCTTGGCGGCGATGGGGGCGGTCAGGTGAGCGGCGTCACCGGCCAGGAAGAGTCGGCCGAACACCATGGGCTCGACCACGTAGTTGTGCATGTCGAGTACGCGTTTCTCGATCAGCCGCCCCTCCGTCAGCGGTGGCGCGCCGTTCGCGCCGAGCCGCTGCTGCAGCTCCGTCCAGACCCTGTCGTGCGACCAGTTCTCCGGGTCGTCGCCGGGCGGGCACTCGAGGTAGTAGCGGGTCACCTCGGCGCTGCGCGGCATGTGCCCGGCGAACCCGTTCGGATGCATGCCGAACAGGACGCAGTCGGAGGACGGCGGCGCCTCGGCGAGCAGCGCCAGCCAGCCGATGCCGTAGTCGCTGCGGGAGATGTGGGCACGGTCGGCCGGCAGCGCCGTGCGCGTCACCCCGCGCGCCCCGTCGCAACCCGCCACGAAGTCACAGTGCACCACCTCCCGTTGACCCGTCTGCGGGCTGGTGTACGACACCCAGGGGCGGTCGGTGTCGAGGTCGTGCAGCTCCACGTCCCGCACGCCGAAGCGTATGGCGCCGCCGCGCACGTCCGCGTACTCGCGCACCAGGTCCGTGACCAGGAACTGCTGGGGGTAGACCCAGTGATGAACCCCTGTGAGTTCGCCGTACTCGAACCGGTAGCGCTCCCCGGCGAACCGGAACTCGCACTCGGTGTGCCGCTGCGCCCGCTCCAGCAAGGTGTCCGCGAGGCCCCGCCGCTGGAGTCCGCGTACGGCCCACTCCTCCAGGACCCCCGCCCGCGGCCGCTGCTCGATGAACTGGCGTGTCTCGGTCTCCAGGACCAGACAGTCGACGGACGCCGCCCGCAGGATGTTGCCGATGGTGAGACCGGCCGGTCCGGCGCCGACGATGACGACCGGGAAGCCTTGCGGGGCACCGGAGTTGGTGTGGGGGGAGGTGGAAGTCACCCGAGCATTATGGGGCGGCTGACGTGGGGAGGGGAGGGCTCCGGGGTGGCTCGGTGGATCGGCGGGGAATCGGCGTATCGTCGTCGCCCGGTCAGCCCAGGCGCGGGATCTCGATCGCCGGGCAGCGGTCCATCACCATGTCGACGCCGGCGGCGCGGGCGCGGTCGTACGCGGCCTCGTCGATGACGCCGAGCTGGAACCAGACGGCCTTGGCGCCGATGGCCGCGGCCTCGTCGGCGACGGCACCGGCGAGCTCGCTGTTGACGAACACGTCGACGACGTCGACCTCGAAGGGGATCGCGTCCAAAGAGGGGTATCCCGGCTCCCCGTGGACCGTCTCCGCCTTCGGGTGCACGGGCACGATGCGCTTGCCGTAGCGCTGGAGGACGTCGGCGACCCCGTACGCCGCACGCCGCTCGTTCGTGGACAGACCCACGATCGCCCAGGTGTCACCGAGCTCGGTGAGGATCTTGCGGACTGTCGCCGGGTCGCCGTACACGCTCGGCCTCCTTGGGATTCGGGCAGGGCTGCTCTCCCGGACAACAGCGGGTGGTGCGCGGTGATTCCCGGCGGTGGCGGGCTTCCCGTCCGTCAGGCGCCGACCGCAGCGGGTGCGGCCGCCCTCGTGCGTCACGACGGCGGCCGGTGCTGCCCTGCGATCTCCCGCCGAGCAGCGAACTACCCGGCCTTGGGAGGGGAGTTGAGTCAGTCGGCCATGGCCTCGCGGACGAGGGCCGTGTCGACGAACTGCTCGAAGCGGACGATCAGCCCACCGCAGACGGTGAAGTGGTGGGCGACGCGGACGTCGATCGCCTTGCCGGTCGCCTTGTTGGTCGCGGTGTACCGGGCGAGGACGACGACGTTCTCGCCCTCGGTGACATAGGTGTCGTCGTGGGCGATCCAGTCGTCCCAGTCCTGGCCGAGCTTCTCCATGACGTTGCTGGTGACGCCGTCGGGGGTGCGATAGGTGCCGGCGAGGGGGAAGCCGGCCATCTCCGTCCACTCGACGTCGGGGGCGAGGGTGGCGCGCAGGGCTGCCAGGTCACGGTTGGCCGAGGCCAGGTACTGGCGGCGTACGACGTCGGCGGGAGCGGTGGAGGTCGCGAAGTCGGTGCTGTCGTGGGCCATGGGGGTCAGCCCCACTTCATCTCGCCCTTGGCGACCTTCGCGCCGATCTGCGCGGCGATGACCATGCCGTGGCCCGGGTAGCGCTTGACGAGGGCGTCCGTCAGGGCGGCACCGTCGGCGGCCTTGCCGAGCTCCTCCTCGAAGGCGACGAGGTAGTCACGGGTCGCGGTGATCGCGGAGGCGTCGGCGGCGGTATCGGGCAGGCGGTGGCCGGGGACGACCAGCTCCGGCTGGAGGGCGGCCATCTCGTCGAGCAGATCGATCCAGGCGGCGCGGTCGGCCGGGGTGGCCGTGTCGGCGACCCAGACGTGCTCCTGCTGGAAGAGCAGAACGCCGCCGAGCAGCGCGCGCTGCTCGGCCTGCCACAGGTAGTGACGGTCGGGCAGCGCGGCCGGACCGCCCTTGAGCTCGAAGAGGTGGCCTTCGAGGGTGAGGTCGCCGGTCAGCGGCTCGAGGTCGACCAGGCGGGTGGGGAGGTTCTGGCCCAGGGCCGCCCATGCCTTGAGCTTGCCCTCGTAGGAGTGCTGGATGTGCTCGATCGTCTGCGGGGTGGCGACGAACCGCGCGTCGGGGAAGGCGTCGGCGATGACCTCGGCGCCGAAGTAGAAGTCGGGGTCGCCGTGGCTGATGAAGACCGTCGCCGGCGTCTTGCCGGAGTCGAGGATCTCGGCGGCCAGGCGGTGGCCGTCGGCGCGGGTGAAGGCGGCGTCCACGAGCAGGGCCTCGTTCTCACCGGTGACGAGGGTGGCGGTCTTGTTCTTGCTGCCTGCCGGGAAGTCCAGGTCCAGGACCTTGAAGGACAGGGTGCTCATCGGTGGCTCCTTGACGGGACGTGGTGGGTGGCGACGGGGGAGAGGTTCAGGGGGTGAGCACGGCCGAGAGCCGTGCGTCGACCTCGTCGGCGGTGGCGTGGCCGTAGGCCAGGGGGGTGACACGGTCGCCGTCGACGGCGAGGAGGGTGGGGAAGCCGGTGACGCCCAGTTCGGCCCCGAGGTGGAAGTCGGCCTGTGCCGCCGCCCGGGCCTCGGGGGCTTCGAAGGCGGTGACCACGGCGTCGGCGTCCAGCCCGGCCTGCTCGGCGAGCTTCCGGTAGGTCGCGGGGTCGGAGAGGCTCAGCCCGTCGACGTAGAAGGCCCGCTGCATGGCCATGACCAGCTCGGCCGTACGGTCGGGGGCGATCCGCCGCAGGGCGGCGACTCCCCGCGCGGCGTCCTCGGAGTCCATCACGAACGATCCGTCGGCGATCAGTCGCTCGTACGCGTCGCCGAACTCGGCGCCGGTCTGTTCGGCGATCTTGGCGTTCGCGCCCCGGACGTGGCCGAACTCGCCGATCGGCAGCCGGCGGGGCCCGGTGAACAGGCCGCCGGAGACCACCACCACCGGCAG
This sequence comes from Streptomyces sp. NPDC093591, assembly GCF_044764885.1. Lineage (NCBI taxonomy): Bacteria > Bacillati > Actinomycetota > Actinomycetes > Kitasatosporales > Streptomycetaceae > Streptomyces > Streptomyces sp. NPDC093591. The sequence goes on along the minus strand of NZ_JBIWIY010000017.1, from coordinate 198,972 downwards.
CTCCGGGTGGCGGGAGACGACCTCGCGCAGGGTGCCGGAGAACCCGTGCGACCAGCCGCAATAGGCATCGAAGACGTAGATGAGCTGCATGGAGAACCTCGGCACGGCGCCCGCCGGATGCGAGCGGTTCATCTGACAGAACAGTAGCTGACGAGTCAGATATTTCCATGTTCGTGTAACCGTGGCCACACCTCTGTCCGCTCTCCTCAGTGCGCCGGCGCTGCCGATCGGCCGCAGCCCGATGAGCGCCTCAGGGCAGGCGAGGCAGCTCGTCCCGGGCCGAGTGGCTGAGGAGGCGCAGGTTCTCGGCGAACCGCTCTCGGTCCTCGGGCGGCAGCGGCGCCAGGAAGTAGCGGCGGATGTTCTCCACGTGCAGCCGGGACGCGCGCACGGTGGTCTCCTCGCCCAACGGGGTCAGGCGCACCAGCCGACCGCGCCGGTCGCCGGGGTCCTCGGCGCGCTCGACCAGCCCGGCCGCCTCCATCCGGTCCACGAGGCGTGTCACACCGCCCGTGGTCAGCACCTGCTCCTGGGCGATGGCCCGCATCGGCATCCCCGGTTCACCGGTCCGCCCGAGGATCAGCAGCACCTCGAACATCAGGTGGCTGATGCCGCACTCCCGCTCCAGGGCCCGCCCCAGGATGTACTCCAGCCTGTTCGCGGCCCCCTGCAGCCGCCCGAACGCCAGCACCAGCGCGTTGTCCGCCGCCTCTTTCGGCGACGAGATCTCCGCCTGCTCACTCACGTCCCCACCGCCTGTCAGGTCCTCCACGCCATTCATCCCATGATCATGCCGTGTTCCCGGGCCGGACGAGCCGGTTCCTCTTCGAGCGGCGGAGCGTGACCGACCCGGGCGCCTGCTTGTGGCACCGGCGGCGAGGGTCGCCGCCGGTGGTGTTCACCTCATCGCACCTCCCGCGCGTAGGGCGCGACCGTGAGCCGGTCTATCAGCGGCGCGTTGCGGGAGCGGAGCAGCACGCCGGGGAAGGTGTCCGAGGCGTAGGTGGCGCCGTCGAAGTTCGGCACTTCCTCGGAGCGGAAGGCGATCGTGTTCTGCCCCTTCCTGAGCTGGACCGGGACGGTCAGCTCCCAGAAGTTGTTCTGATGGAAGCTGTGCGGGAAGCCGACGCGCCGTATCTCGCCGCCGTTGACGGTGATGTCGGCGTGGCGCGCGAGCGGGTCCGGGTTGTAGTGGGTGGCTTCGGACTGCTCGGGGTTGGAGTAGCGGATGCGCAGCGCGTACAGGCCGGCGCGGTCGGCGGAGACGGTGAACGTCGCCGTGTTGTCGTTGCCCGGGGCGCCGCCGATGCCGGTGATCGCCGTCCCGCCGGTCGCCAGGGACAGCGGGGCGAGCGTGGCCGAGCCCACGAGCTCGGCGTCCTGTGCCTCGTAGGTACGCGCCGGGAGCGCGCCCTCGGTGGGGGTGACCGTGAGCCGATCGACGAGGGTGGCGGACGAACCCCCGGTCAGCGTCACCTTGTTGACGCCACCCGACAGGGAGACGGCCACACTGCGCTTCCCCTTCGACAGGCGCAGGACGTCGTGCCCGTTGACGGCGAGCCGGGCGCCCGTGCCGCCGAGGGTGTCGACCTTGAGGGTGGCCTCGCGGTCGGCGGGCGAGTAGACCCAGAACGTGGCGGTCCCGTCCTTCGGGAGCCGGACCGCGCCCGAGCCGGTGGCGGGAGCGGCGGCCTGCTTCGGCAGGTCGTAGACGGGCCGCGCACCCCCGTCGAGCCAGGCCAGCTCGCCCTCGTACACCTGGGTGGCGGCCGAAGCCGCCGACAGGGAGAGCGTGATGCGGTCGACGATGGCGTCGCCCTTGGTGGCGCGCTTGCCGTCGAGGCTCTTCGCGGCGAGCGTCAGGGTGTGCTTGCCCTTGGTGAGCTGGACCTTGGTGTCGGTGTGGTCCCACACCACCCACTTGTAGCCGAGCGGCAGATGCAGCTCCTGCTCGCTGTCCGCCTTGCCGTCCACGCGCAGGAAGACGTTGGTGGGTCCTTGTTCCCTCACCTTGTCGAAGGTGTTGAGGGAGTTGGCGAAGACGCTCAGGTCGTAGGTGCCGTCCTCGGGCGCGTCAACGGTGAAGTCGAGCGTGACGTCCGAGCCGGTGCGCAGACCGCCGACGTCGTAGCCGCCGGAGGTGTAGAACTTCGACACATCGCGCGGCGACCCCTCCGGGCCGTTCTTCGAGTAGCCGGACCCGGTGTGGGCGGCGTCCTCCGCCTCGTACGACCCCTGCCAGCGCACCGGCGGGGACTGCGTGCTCCTCGCCTTTCCTGTCGGGCTGAGGACGATCTCGTACGCAGAGGACTCCTTCAGCGTCGGCAGCCCGCCGTCACCGAAGTCGACGACGACCTCGCCGTCGTCACCGACCTTCAGGCCCGTCTCCGTCAGCAGCTTCGGGCCGGAGTTGTCGCCGACCTGCCCGCTCCACTCGATCTCGCGGACCCAGGCGTGCACGCTGTCCCCGAAGACGTTCTTCGGGACGCCCGCGAAGGTGATGTGGCCCTTGCCGGCGGACCCGCCGAAGATCAGCCGGGCCTGCCGCTTCTTCGCGTCCAGCGTGGCGACGCCCTGCATGGTGTAGTTCTCGCCGGGGAACGGCGGCGCCACCCGCACCGTGTGTCCGCTCATCGAGGCGTACGAGTTCAGCAGCCACCACTGGCCGTTGCCGCGGTTGGACTGCACCGCCGAGTCGGAGAGGTTGCCGTCGATGTTCCAGTAGGCGATGTCGGCGTCCACCTTGGACTCCTCGATCGCGGACACCCACTGGATCATCTGGCCGGGGACGGAGGTGTGGTAGTTGAAGGCGTACTCGTTGATGTTGATGGGGAGTTGACTGCCCTCCCGCTCGGTGCCCTTGAACAGCTCCTTCTCCCACGCCCGGTACTTGGCGACGCTCTCGCGCACTGCCTCCGGGTGGCTCAGCTCGTGCCAGGTGATGACGTCCGGGAGGGTGTCGGCGGCGAGGGTGTGGGTGAGGAAGCCCTTGACCTGGTCGTAGAGGACGCTGGTGTTGGGGCCGGCGATGCGGGCGCTCGGCATCTTCCCCTTGATGAGCTTGTAGGCGTCGTCCCAGGCGGCGAAGAAGTCGTCGGGGTCGTTGAGCCAGCTGACCTTGTTGTAGCTCCACTCGCCGGTGCCGAACATGTTGCCCTCGGGCTCGTTGAACGGCACGAAGACGATGTTGTCCTGGTACTGCTTCGGCAGTTGCAGGACCTGGTCGACCTGCTTGGCCAGCTTCTCCCGGTAGAGCTTGAGCTTCTGCGCCGGGGTGTCGCCCGGCCACTGGTACGGGAAGCCGCGGTGGATGTCGGTCATGTAGATGTACACATCGCCGTCGGTGGAGTCCGCCAGCGGCTGCACCACCTCCAGCGCGTCGGCACCTGGGTGCTGCGGTCCGTCCTGCGCCTTGGTGGAGACCGTGCGCAGCCCCATGCCCTCGATGAGGTTGTTGGTGGGGACGTCCGGTCCGTACAGGCCGTAGAGGGTGCCGGACGCGCCGCCGTGGAAGGCGCCGGTGTCCGAGCCGAGGTCGACGGTGAGCTGCCCCTCGCGGACCACGGTGACCGTGGCCTTCACGTCGCGCCCGGCCGCCGTGCCCGCCACCGTGAAGGTGCCCGGCCGGGCGTACTTGTCGGACGGTACGGCGTCCCAGGTGATCGGCAGGTCGCGGTCGTAGCCGTCCGAGAAGGAGGACCGGACGGCGGGCGGTAGGGACGGGGCGGTACCGGTCGTCGTACGCACCTCGAAGGACGTCTTCGAGAGGTCCTGGACCGTCGGCATGTTCCCGACCGTACCGGCCACCTGCTCGGCGTTCAGCGCCGCGTGCCACACGGTGAAGTCGTCGATCGCGCCCTTGAGCAGCGGGTCCGGCCAGAAGGACTTGCCGATGTAGCCGGCCGCCGTGGCCGAGCCGTCCAGCAGTTCCTTGGCCTTGATGCCGGTCGCGGCGGAGGAGACCGCCACGCCGTCGAGGTAGGTGGTGAGCTTGCCGGCCGTGGTGTCGAGGGTGACGGTGACGGTCCGCCACTCGTTCGCGGGAAGCGCCGCATAGCCGCGGACCTGTGCCTCCGCGCCGCCTCCGCCGGTGGTCACGGAGGTCTGGAACAGGCCGCCGCCGTTGTACGGGGTGCTGAAGAGGTACTTGGTGGTGTTGGTGCCCAGATCGAAGATTCGCTGCCAGGACGACTTGTCGCCGCTCCACTTCACGCGGGCCGAGACCGTCAGGTCGGTCGCGTCGCCGACGATCTCGCGGGGCAGACGGACGTACGCGCCGTCGGAGGTGGGCGCCCCGCCGGGCAGGGCCAGGGCCCTGCCGCCGTCCGTGCCCGCCACGGACTGGGCGGTGGAGCCGTTCACCAGGGTCGCCGTCAGGCCGTTGCCGGAGCTGTCGGTGATCCTGCCGGACGTGAGGTCGTCCTCGTCGAAGGTGTAGCGCGCGGCGGGCTGGGGCGCGTCGGCCGCCTGCGCGGGGACGGCCGGTGCGGTCAGCAGGCCCGCGCCGAGAGCGACGGCCATGGCGGCCGGGGCTCGGCGCCGGGCGGGTCTTTCAGCGGATGGCATGGATTGCGTCCTCAATCCTCGAGTAACGGGTGCTGGGTCGGGGTCGGCATCTGTCGGAAACCGTCTGTCGAACCGGTTCGATCGTCCGAACCGCTGAGGTGCGGGATCTCGTCGTGCAGCGGGAGGGCGAGCCCGGCATTCCAGGGAAGGCGCGGGAGAGGCTCTCGGACGTCGGAAGGATCACTTCATCGAACCGGTTCGCGAAGCTAGCACCGGAGCTCCCGGGCATCAATCCCTCTGGCACAAGGTTCTGCCGGGCGAATCGTCCGGGCGCGAAAGTGCGGCCAGAGGTGTTGACAGGCGCCCGGGCGGTTCCTACCTTCACTTCACGCGAACCGGTTCGACAACGGTCCGCGTTCGAACCGGTTCGACGAAGGAGTCCCGTGAACATCGGTGAGATCGCCCGGCGGGCCGGTGTCTCGCGGAGCACCGTGTCCTACGCGCTGAGCGGCAAACGCCCGGTCTCGGAGGACACCCGCCGCAAGATCCAGCAGGTCGTCGACGAGCTGGGCTACCGGCCCAGCGCCAGTGCCCGCGCCCTGGCCAACGGGCGGACCAGCACGATCGGCCTGGTCTTCCCGCCGGCCGGCAACCACTACACCGGCATGCAGCTGGACTTCATCGGCAGCGTGGTGGAGGCCGCCGCGGCCTACGACTACGACGTGCTGCTCTCGCCCAGCGGCGTCGACAGCGACCGTTCCTTCCAGCGGCTGCTGGGGGAGCGGCGCGTCGACGGCGCGATCCTGATGGAGATCAGACTGGAGGACGACCGGGTCGATCACCTGGCCGCCCTGGACTTCCCCTCCGTAGCCATCGGCCGCACCGCCCATCAGGAGGGCAGCTGGTGGGTGGGCCTGGACCACACCGCACTCGCGGCGGCGTGCGTCCACCATCTGGCGGACCTCGGCCACCGCCGGGTCGCCTTCGTCAACCGGCCCGAGCAACTGCTGCGGGCCGGATACGAGTCCGCGCACCGCGGCCTGGACGGCTTCACCAAGGCCGCGGCCGAACGCGGGCTGACAGTGCGGACGTACTGCTGTGGGGACGACGCCGCCTCGGGCCAGGCCTGTGTGGAACGCATCCTGCACGACGACCCGGCCACCACGGCCCTGGTCACGCTGAACGAGGCGGCCCTCGGCGGCCTCTACCGCGGGCTCGCCCTGGCGGGCCGCCATGTGCCGCGCGACTTCTCCGTGACCGGGGTCGTCGCCGGGCGCTGGGCGGAGACGGTGACCCCGCAGCTCACCGCGGCGGACGTGCCGGCGGAGGAGATGGGCCGGCGCGCGGTCGAACTGCTGGTGGAGCGGCTCGACCAGCCCGACGGACCGCCCCGGCACCACCTCCTCGTGCCGCCGATCTCCCTGCGGGCCAGCACCGGGCCCGCAGGGACCGGTATCGAGCTCTGACCGCACCCGCGTAGTTCTCTCAACTCACTTCACTCCACCGGGCGTTGAACCGTCCCATGGCGCCGTTCGCCGTGCCCTTCTTCCCTCGCCCCGTGCCCTCGGCACCGGCATGCCCAAAACAAAGGAAGCCCCGCAATGAACAGCTCCTCCAGACAGCGCCGTCTGACCGCCGCGGCCCTCACCGCCCTGGCGGTCGCCACCACCGCCACCGCCTGCGGCGGCGGCTCCGGTGGCACCGGGTCGAACGCGGCGGACAGCGGCACGTACACCATCTGGGACCCGTACCCGCAGTTCGACAAGAGCTCGGCCTGGGCGAAGCTGCTGGACTCCTGCGGCACCGAGGCCGGCGTCAAGATCAAGCGGACCGCCTTCGACACCAGCGACCTGTCCAACAAGGCGCTGCTGGCCGCGCAGCAGGACAACTCGGCGGACGTCCTCATCGTCGACAACCCGGTGGTGTCGACCCTGGCCGAGGCGGGTGTGCTCACCACGACCGACGACAACAAGCTGGACACCTCCAAGGTGGACCCCAACCTGCTCGCCGCCGGCCAGTCGGACGGGAAGACGTACGGCACACCGATCGGCGCCAACACCCTCGCCCTCTACTACAACAAGGAGGTGCTGAAGGAAGCCGGCGTCGACATAGCCTCCGTCAAGGACTGGAAGTCGCTGACGGCGGCACTGGAGAAGGTGAAGAAGGCGGGCAAGAAGGGCATCACCTTCTCCGCGATCGGCACCGAGGAGGGCAGCTTCCAGTTCCTGCCCTGGTTCTGGGGATCCGGCGCGAAGCTCACCGAACTCGACTCCGCCCAGGCCGTCTTGGCGCTGTCCCTGTGGAAGGACTGGCTCGACAAGGGCTACGCGCCCAACTCCGTCATCAACAACACCCAGACCACCAGCTGGCAGGAGTTCGCGAGCGGCGACTACGCCTTCGCCGAGAACGGCACCTGGCAGCTCGCGAACGCCGAGAAGGCGGGCTTCGACTACGGCGTCCTGCCCATCCCCGGCGCCGACGGAGGCAACGCCTCGGCCCCGACCGGCGGCGAGTTCGTCACCGTCCCGGTCCAGGGCGACACCGGCCGATACACCACTTCGCAGAAGCTGGTCACCTGTCTGACCAGCACCGACAACCTCTACGACACCGACACCACCCTGTCCTACGTGGCCCCGACCAGCGAGGTCCAGGACAAGCAGATCGCGTCGAACGCCGATCTGAAGCCGTGGGTCGACGCGGTCAAGGCGGCCAAGGGGCGCACCAGCGACGACCTGGGCACCAAGTACCCCAAGATCTCCGAGCAGATGTGGAAGGCCGTCCAGTCCGCCCTGAGCGGCTCGACGTCCCCGAAGGACGCGCTCACCGCCGCCCAGTCCGCCGTCAAGTGACCGCACATCAGGGTCCGTTGATGAGTCACACCACCGAAGCGCCGCACCGCGGGGCCACCCCGGGCTTCAGCGGTGCGGCCCCCTCCGCACCGCCCCGGGCGCGGCGCCGCCCCGGCTCCCAGCAGTGGGCCGCCTGGGCCTTCCTCGCCCCGGTGACCCTCTACCTCGCCCTCTTCTACGCCTATCCGCTCTACCGCAACATCGACCTGAGCCTGCGCAACTACACGGTCCGCTCCTTCGTCCAGGGCGACGCGCCGTTCACGGGCGTGGAGAACTACCGGACCGTCTTCGACGATCCGACGTTCGCCCCGGCCCTGCTGCACACCGTGGTGTTCACCGCCGTGTGCCTGTTCTTCCAGTACGTCATCGGTCTGGCCCTGGCGGTCTTCTTCAACCAGCACTTCCGGCTGTCGGCGACCCTGCGGGCACTCTTCCTCGTGCCCTGGCTGCTGCCACTGATCGTGTCGGCCTCCACCTGGTCGTGGATGCTCAACAGCGAATCCGGTGTCGTCAACGCCCTGCTGGGCGCCGTCGGCGTCGACCAGGTCAACTGGCTGACCTCGCCGTCCTGGTCGCTGACCTCGGTCATCATCGCGAACATCTGGATCGGCGTCCCGTTCAACCTGGTCGTGCTCTACAGCGGCCTCCAGTCGGTCCCGGCCGCGCTGTACGAGGCCGCCGCCCTCGACGGGGCGGGTGCCTGGCGGCGGTTCTGGAGCATCACCTTCCCGCTGCTGCGCCCGGTGTCCGCGATCACCCTTCTGCTGGGCCTCGTCTACACGCTCAAGGTGTTCGACATCATCTGGATCATGACCAAGGGCGGCCCGGCGGACTCGTCCACGACCTTCGCCACCTGGTCCTACCAGCTCGGCTTCGGCAACCTCGTGCCCGCCTTCGGCCCGGGCGCGGCCGTCGGCAACCTGCTCGTGGTCGCGGCCCTGGTATTCGGCCTGGTGTACGTCCGGGTGCAGAGAAAGCAGGCGCTGTCATGAACCGAAGCGGCAAGCGTACGTGGGGGAAGACGGCCGTCGGTGTCCTGCTGACCGCGATCATGCTCTTCCCGGTCTACTGGATGCTGAACGTGTCGTTCACCCGCGACCAGGACATGCGCAAGAGCCCGCCGGACCTGTTCCCCGTCCATGGCACACTCGCGGGCTACCGCACAGTCCTCGACGAGCAGTTGCCGTATCTCGGCACGAGCCTCGTCATCGGCCTGGGCACGGTCGTCCTGACCGTGGTGCTGTCCGCCCCCGCCGGCTACGCCCTGGCCAAGCTGCGCCCCCGCGGCGGCGGTGTGCTCAACTTCCTCCTCCTGGCGGCCCAGATGATCCCCGGCATCATCATGGCGATGGGCTTCTACGCCATCTACCTGCAGCTCGGGCTGCTCCAGTCCGTCCCCGGCCTGATCGTCGCCGACTCCACCCTGGCCGTCCCCTTCGCGGTGCTGATCTTCACCGCGTTCATGTCGGGCATCCCCGGCGAGCTCCTCCAGGCCGCGAAGACGGACGGCGCCGGACCGCTGCGCACCTTCTGGTCGATCGTCCTGCCCATGAGCCGCAACGCCGTGGTCACGGTCTCCCTGTTCGCGTTCCTCTGGTCGTGGTCCGACTTCGTCTTCGCGGGCACGCTCGTCAACGGCGGCGCCCACGAGCCGATCACCCTCGGCATCTACCACTACATAGGCAACAACAACCAGGAGTGGAACGCGATCATGGCCACCGCTGTCGTGGCCTCGCTGCCCGCCGCGGTCATCCTCGTCCTCGCCCAGCGCTATGTCGCCGCCGGTGTGACCGCCGGCGCGGTCAAGGACTGACCCCTTCCGCCTCGCCCCCAACGGCCACCGTCCGTTCGCCCCCGGACGGTCGGCCTCCCCTGCCCGAGAAACGAGTGACCTGTCATGACCGCCGACCGCCCCGGCCCGGACTTCTCCGTCGACGACATCCCCTTCAGCACCTACGGATCCTGGTTCGGCATCTCCCCCGTGGTGGCGGAGAAGACCCGCGCCGAGGACCTCCACCTGGTCTCGCACCAGAACGGCATGCACGCCGTCCTGCGCCTCATGCCGCTCGACGCCGCGACGGGCGAGCGGGCCGAGACCCGCGTGGAGGCCGGACCGGGCCTGCTGAGCTGGATCGGCGCGACCGGCCGCGTCGACCTCGCCTACGAGTCGCCGGACTCCGTACGGCTGCGCGGTGCGGGGATGCCGCTGCGTGTCAGCGCGGCGGCCCGGAAGCTGACCCCGTTCAGCGGCACCTACTTCTTCCGTGACGCGGCCGCCGACGCGTACGTCTTCACGTCGTACGAGACCGGGCGCCGCTACCGCGTCACCGTGCTCTCCGGCACGGCCGACACGTTCGGAGCCCAAGCCCTGGGCGACGCCGACCGCGGCCTCACCGTCGCCGCCGGCTCGGACGCCGGGGTGCCCTGGGAGATCGCGGTCGAAGAACTCGACACCGCCCGCCCTCCGTACGCCTCGACGTTGACCTTCGGCAAGGTCGTCGAGACCGCGCGGAACTCCTACGCGGAGTTCGTCGACAGGGTCGCCCCTTGGCGCTCGGCCGCGACCCCGGCCGCCGAACTCGCCGCGTACGTCCTGTGGTCCGCGACGGTGCGCCCGGTCGCTCTGGTCACCCGGCCCGCCGTCCTCATGTCCAAGCACTGGATGGACAAGGTCTGGAGCTGGGACCACTGCTTCAACGCCCTGGCCCTGGCCCCCGGCTGCCCCGAACTCGCCTGGGACCAGTTCCACCTGCCCTTCGACCACCAGGACGGGACCGGGGCGCTGCCCGACTCGGTCACCCACTCCGAGGTCCTGCGCAACTTCGTCAAACCGCCCATCCACGGCTGGGCGTTCGGCCACCTGCGCCGTCGCCTGACCACCCCGCCGGGCCGGGCGGAACTGGCCGAGACGTACGACAGGCTGGAGCGCTGGACCGACTTCTGGCTCACCGCACGGCGCGCCCCCGGTGCCGCGCTGCCCCACTATCAGCACGGCAACGACAGCGGCTGGGACAACGCCACCACCTTCGACCCCGAACGCGTCGTCGTCACCGCGGACCTGGCCGCCTTCCTCGTCCTCCAGCTCCGCGAACTCGCCGACCTGGCAACGCGGTTGGACAGACCCGACGCCGCCCGCCGGTGGACGCGGGCCGCCGAGACGACCCAGACGGCGATGCTCGACGAGCTCTGGAAGGGGGACCGGTTCGTCGCCCGGGGCGTCGACAGCGGCGACAACTGGGACAGCGCCGGCCTCCTCGACCTGATGCCCATCGTGCTGGGCGAGCATCTGCCGGAGGAGGTCAGCGGTGTGCTGGCCGCCCGGATCGAGGCCCACCTGACCCCATATGGGCTGGCCACGGAAGTCACCACCTCGCCGCACTACCTCTCCGACGGCTACTGGCGCGGCCCCATCTGGGCACCCGCCACGGTCCTCGTCGAGGACGGTCTGCGCCGCGCCGGGCACCACCGGCTCGCCGACGAGATCAGCGTACGTTTCCGCGCCCTGTGCGAGGCCCACGGCTTCGCCGAGAACTTCGACGCCCTGACCGGGACGGGCCTGCGCGACCGCGCCTACACCTGGACCGCCGCGAGCTACCTCCTCCTCGCCGAAGCACACGCACACCGCGACGGCAACTGACCGTCCCTGAGCCGCATGGCCGTCCGGTGATCCTGCCGGACGGCCTTGACAGGAGGTCGTCAGTCGGGCTTCCTTAGACGCGTTGCGTATGGCGGTACTGTTGTGTGTTGCGCAACTGAGCTTATTCCCTACACCGCGGAGTAGCGCTACAGATGACTCGCAAGCCACCTGCTGAGGACCCCGGCGACGCCCGTCTGCGGATCGGCCCCCCGAAGGAGTACGCCGCCGGCCTCCCCGCGGTCACCTCCTCGCTGCGGCACGCCGGCGAACAGATGGGGGCCCGCCGCAGCCTGCTCACGCTGCTCCGGGTGAATCAGAAGGAGGGCTTCGACTGTCCGGGGTGCGCCTGGCCGGAGCCCGACCACCGGCACAAGGCGGAGTTCTGTGAGAACGGCGCCAAGGCCGTCGCCGAGGAGGCCACCGTACGCCGGGTGACGCCGGAGTTCTTCGCCGAGCACACCCTGGAGGACCTGCTTCCGCGCAGCGACTACTGGCTCGGACAGCAGGGACGGCTCACCCACCCGATGTACCGCCCGGCCGGCGCCGACCGCTACCGGCCGATCTCCTGGGACGAGGCGTTCGCAGTGATCGCCCGCGAGCTCGGCGCGCTCGACCACCCGGACCAGGCCGCCTTCTACACCTCCGGACGGGCGAGCAACGAGGCCGCGTTCCTCTACCAGCTCTTCGTCCGCGGCTTCGGCACCAACAACCTGCCGGACTGCTCCAACATGTGCCACGAGTCCAGCGGCTCGGCCCTGGTGGAGACCATCGGCATCGGCAAGGGCAGCGTCAGCCTGGAAGACCTCTACGAGGCCGATCTGATCCTCGTGGTCGGCCAGAACCCGGGCACCAACCACCCGCGGATGCTCTCCGCGCTGGAGCGGGCCAAGCAGCAGGGCGCGCGCGTCATCGCGGTCAACCCGCTGCCCGAGGCGGGGCTGCTCCGGTTCAAGAACCCCCAGAAGCCGTCCGGTGTCATCGGCGGCGGCACCAAGCTGGCGGACCAGTTCCTGCAGATCAGGCTGGGTGGCGACCAGGCGCTCTTCCAGGCCTTCAACCGCATGCTGCTGGAGGCGGAGGACGAGTCGCCCGGCAGCTGCCTGGACACCTCCTTCATCGAGCGGTACACGCATGGCTTCGAGGAGTTCGCCGAGCACGCCCGCAAGGCGTCGTGGGAGGAGATCCTTCAGGCCACCGGTCTGCCCGAGGAGGAGATCCGGACCGCGTTCGGCCATGTGCTGGCCGCCAAGAAGATCGTCGTCTGCTGGGCGATGGGACTGACCCAGCACAAGCACTCCGTGCCCACCATCCGGGACGTCGTCAACTTCCTTCTGCTGCGCGGCAACATCGGCCGCCCCGGCGCCGGCCTCTGCCCGGTGCGCGGCCACTCCAACGTGCAGGGCGACCGCACGATGGGCATCTACGAGAAGCCGGACGCCGCCTTCCTGGACCGGCTCGGCGCCGAGTTCGCCTTCACGCCCCCGCGCCGCCACGGCCACGACGCGGTCGACAGCATCCGCGCCATGCGCGACGGCGACGTGAAGATCTTCGTCGCGCTGGGCGGCAACTTCGTCGCCGCGGCCCCCGACACCGACCTGACCGAGCAGGCCCTGCGCAGGTGCCGGCTCACCGTCCAGATCTCCACCAAGCTCAATCGCTCGCACGTCATCGCGGGGGAGCAGGCCCTCATCCTGCCGTGCCTCGGCCGCACCGAGGCCGACCTGCGGCCGGGCGGGCCCCAACTGGTCTCAGTGGAGGACTCCATGGGCATGGTGCACCTGTCGCGGGGGCGGCTCGCGCCCGCGTCCGAGCACCTGCTGAGCGAGGTCGCGATCATCTGTCGGATGGCCCGGGCCACCCTCGGCGAAGCCGACCCGCAGGTGCCGTGGGAGGAGTTCGAGGCGGACTACGACCGTATCCGCGACCGCATCGAACGCGTCATCCCAGGCTTCGAGGACTTCAACGCCCGGGTGCGGCAGCCGGGCGGCTTCGCCCTGCCCCACCCGCCCCGCGACGAGCGCCGGTTCACGACGAGCACGGGCTTGGCCAACTTCACCGCCAACGCGCTGGAGAGCCCCAAGGTCCCGCCGGGCCGACTGCTGCTGCAGACGCTGCGCTCCCACGACCAGTACAACACCACCATCTACGGCCTGGACGACCGCTACCGCGGCATCCGGCAGGGCCGCCGGGTCCTCTTCCTGCACCCCGACGACCTCACCGAGCGCGGCCTCGCCGACGGGGACATGGTCGACATCGTCAGTGAGTACGGCGACGGAGTGGAGCGCAGGGCACCGGCCTTCCGGGCCGTGTCGTACCCGACCCCCCGGGGCTGCTGCGCCGCCTACTTCCCCGAGACCAATGTCCTCGTACCACTGGACTCCACGGCGGCCATCAGCAACACCCCCACGTCGAAGTCCATCGTCGTCCGACTGGAACAGCTCCGACCGGAAGGGGTCCGACTGGAACGGGTCTGAGTGGGACAGGTGTCCGCCGACGCGTAGCCCAGCCGCTGAACGACGGGGACGTACATCCCTGCCGTTCGTCGTTCCCCTCCGGAGAGGTGGTGACCGATGAGTGGACGCCCTTACGACCTCGCACCGCTGGCCCGCTTCGGCGGTCTCGTCGCCACCGACCTCCGGGACGTGACCAGCGACCCCGCGGCCCTGGACTCCACCGGGTTCTGGGCCGTGGTCGCCGACTTCGAGGGGCGCCTGGTGTGCGCGCGCTTCGGAGACGTACGCCGGGAACCCGTGCCCGCTCTCGAGCCCGGTACGTGGCGTGGCCCAGCCCCGGACGACTGGACGTCCTCCCTCGACCGGGCCGCCTACATCGCCGGGGTGCGGCCCCGCGGCGCAGCCGCATAATCGATGCTGCCGTGAGCACATCGCGGCCGGCGAGGTCTACCAGGCCAACCTGCGCCGGGTGCTGTCCGCGCCGTTGCCCGACCCGGAGCGCGCGGACGTCGACGCCCTCACCACCCTGCTGGCGCGCGGCAACCCCGCGCCCTACGCCGACACCGTGCGCCTGCCCGCGCACGGCATGGAGATCGCCACGGCCTCGCCCGAGCTCTTCCTGCGCCGGGACGGCCGTACGGTCGTCTCCGGCGCCATCAAGGGCACCGGCCGCACCGCCGCGGACCTCCTCGACAAGGACCACGCCGAGAACGTCATGATCGTGGACCTGGTCCGCAACGACCCGGGACGCGTCTGCGCCACCGGCTCCGTGACCGTCCCGGAACTGTGCGCCGTCGAGGCACACCCCGGCCTGGTGCATCTGGTGTCCACGGTGCGTGGCGAACTCGCCGAAGGTGCCGGATGGCCCGAGCTGCTCGCCGGTAACTTCCCGCCCGGCTCCGTCACGGGCGCCCCCAAGTCCAGCGCGCTGCGCATCATCGCGGCGCTGGTGACGGCGCCCCGCGGCCCGTACTGCGGTGGCGTGGGCTGGGTCGACGCCGACCGCGGCACGGGTCGACTCGCCGTCGGCATCCGCACGTTCTGGATCGACCGCAACCGCTCCCGGCGGTCCGTTACTGCGCTTCGGTACCGGGGCCGGGATCACCTGGGGATCCGACCCCGAGCGCGAGTGGGCCGAGACGCGGCTCAAAGCGCGGCGGCTGCTGACGGTGGCGTCGGGTGCGTACCGGCGCGGCTCCCGCCTGCCCTCCCGCGCTGACGGCTGACGGCTGACGGCTGACGGCTCGTCGGGTCGGCGTAACCGCGCTTGCGGGCGTTCATGGTCACGGGTCGATCGCGGTCGGGCAACTCGGCACGTCCGACCCCTTGACAGCCCTCCCGGGCGCCCAGATGGTTGTTGCCCATAGTGAATCAAGATGCATTATTCGCAACGACGCACCATGGCGGCCGCTCCGCCTCCCCTCCTCTCGTCGTTCTCCCATCCGCTCCGGCGTGCCGGTCGGTCAGGCGGAATCACCGACGAGTTCCCCCGTCGTCGTCCGCGACAAAGACTCCACTGCCGTCTGTGGAAAGGACGAGCTGATGAGCAAAACCCGCGAAAGGGACGGGAGGCACAGCCATCCCGTTGCCGCGGATCTCCCAGGAAGCCCGGCGGGGTCCGCCGGCCCCCGCACCGACCTGATCGTCTTCGGCGTTGCCGCGGCCCTCACCCTCGCCTTCGTCGTATGGGGAGCCACCGCGACCGACACGCTGGAGAGCGTGTCCGGAAAGCTCCTGGACGGGACCATCCGCAACGGTGGCTGGGCCTTCGTCCTCGCGGCCTCGGGCTTCGTGGTCTTCGCCCTCTGGCTGGCGGTCAGCCGGTACGGGCGGATCACGCTCGGCAAGGAGGGCGAGCAGCCCGAGTTCCGCACCGTCTCCTGGATCGCCATGATGTTCAGCGCGGGCATGGGCATCGGCCTGATGTTCTACGGCGTGAGCGAACCGCTCTCGCACTTCGTCACGCCACCGCCGGGCACCGACCCGGCCGACGCCAACGAGGCCATGGAGACCGCCATGGCCACCACCCTCTTCCACTGGACGCTGCATCCGTGGGCCATGTACGCGGTGGTGGGTCTCGCGATCGCCTACAGCACCTTCCGGCGCGGCCGGCGGCAGCTGATCAGTGCCGTGTTCACCCCGCTGATCGGCGAGAAGCGGGCGAACGGCTGGGGCGGCCGGGTCATCGACATCCTCGCCATCTTCGCCACCCTCTTCGGCTCCGCCGCCTCCCTGGGCCTCGGCGCCCTGCAGATCGGCAGCGGCTTCACCGGACTCGGCTGGCTGGGATCCGTCGGCACCGGCCTGCTGGTCGCCGTGATCGCGGTGCTGACCGTGGCGTTCGTCGCCTCGGCGGTGTCCGGGATCGAGAAGGGCATCCAGTGGCTGTCCAACATCAACATGGTGCTGGCGGTGACCCTGGCGCTCTTCGTGTTCCTCGTCGGCCCGACCATCTTCATCCTCGACCTGCTGCCCACCTCCATAGGCGCCTTCCTCGGCGACCTGACCCAGATGATCGGGCGTACCGAGGCGTCGAGCGGTGAAGGCGTCGCCGACTGGCTGGCCGGCTGGACGGTCTTCTACTGGGCCTGGTGGATCTCCTGGACGCCCTTCGTCGGCATGTTCATCGCGCGCATCAGCCGTGGCCGGACCATCCGGCAGTTCGTCGGCGGCGTCATCCTGGTCCCCAGCACCGTCAGCCTGCTGTGGTTCGCCGTCTTCGGCGGCTCGGCGATGCACCTGCAGGACGAGAAGCGCCTCAGTGACGCCTCGACCGCGCAGGGCCAGCTCTTCGACGTGCTCCAGCAGTACCCGGTCGCCACGGTCACGAGCGTGGTGGTGATGATCCTCGTCGGCATCTTCTTCGTCTCCGGCGCCGACGCAGCCTCGATCGTGATGGGCACGCTCTCGCAGCGCGGATCCCTGGAACCCACCCGCGGTGTCGTCGTCTTCTGGGGCGTGCTGACCGGTGCGGTCGCCGCGATCATGCTGCTCATCGGCGGCGGCAAGGGCGACGCGCTCACCGGACTGCAGAACCTGACCATTCTCGCGGCGGCGCCCTTCACCCTGGTGATGGTCGGCCTCTGTATCGCCCTCACCCGCGATCTGCGCCAGGACCCGCTCATCATCCGCGGGCGGATCGGCAAGGAGGCCATCGAAACGGCTGTCATCGCCGGTCACGAAAAGTACGACGGCGACTTCGAGCTGCGCATCGGCCCCGTGGCGTGCAACGACGGCGCGGAGTCCACGCGGCCCCAGCAGTCCCAACAGCCCCAGCAGTCCCAGGACCCCGTGCACCCCACGGAGCCCTCCACCCCCGCTCACTGAGAGCGGCGGACCCGCGCCCGGCGGGGCCGTGGCACCGACATGGTCGGCCCCGGCCCCGCCGGGCGTTCGTGCTGCTCCCACCGCGATCCCGCCCGGCCGAGGGAACCTCGTCGCGCTCCTTGACCCCCGGTCGGCGCTCCACGATGCTGTGTTGCGACACGCGAGATGTGTGCCGTAATGAGCAACATCCGATTTCAAGTCTCGATCAGCCGAGGAGTGGCCATGACGCACCAGGTCCGTGCTGTCGTCGCGCGGGGCAAGGGCGCCCCCGTCAGCCTGGAAACGATCGTCGTGCCTGACCCGGGTCCGGGTGAGGCGCTGGTGAAGATCGAGGCCTGCGGGGTCTGCCACACCGATCTGCACTATCGAGAGGGCGGCATCAACGACGACTTCCCGTTCCTGCTGGGCCATGAGGCCGCGGGCATCGTGGAGTCGGTGGGGGAGGGGGTCACCGACGTCGCGCCCGGCGACTTCGTGATCCTCAACTGGCGTGCGGTGTGCGGCCAGTGCCGTGCCTGTCTGCGCGGGGAGTCGTGGTACTGCTTCAACACCCACAACGCCGAGCAGAAGATGACCTTGCTCGACGGCACCGAGTTGTCGCCCGCGCTCGGTATCGGCGCGTTCGCGGAGAAGACGCTGGTCGCGGCCGGGCAGTGCACCAAGGTCGACCCGTCCGCGTCGGCGGCCGCCGCCGGTCTGCTGGGCTGCGGCGTGATGGCGGGCATCGGTGCCGCGATCAACACCGGCAACGTCGGCCGGGGCGACTCGGTCGCCGTCATCGGCTGCGGCGGTGTCGGGGCCGCGGCGATCGCCGGGGCGAACCTGGCGGGCGCGGCCAAGGTCATCGCGGTCGACATCGACGACCGCAAGCTGGAGACCGCCTCGAAGCTGGGCGCGACCCACACCGTCAACTCCAAGTCCGCCGACGCGGTCGAAGCGATCCGCGAGCTGACCGACGGTCACGGCGCCGACGTCGTCATCGAGGCGGTCGGCCGCCCGGAGACGTACAAGCAGGCCTTCTACGCCCGCGACCTCGCCGGCACGGTCGTCCTGGTCGGCGTGCCGACCCCCGAGATGAAGCTCGAACTGCCGCTGCTGGACGTCTTCGGCCGCGGCGGCTCCCTGAAGTCCTCCTGGTACGGCGACTGTCTGCCGAGCCGGGACTTCCCGATGCTGATCGACCTCTACCTGCAGGGCCGCCTGGACCTCGACGCCTTCGTCACGGAGACCATCGCGCTGGACGAGGTCGAGAAGGCCTTCGAGCGGATGCACCACGGCGACGTGCTGCGCTCGGTGGTGGTCCTCTGATGGCGGCCCGCATCGAACACCTCGTCACCTCGGGGACGTTCTCCCTGGACGGCGGCACCTGGGACGTCGACAACAACGTGTGGATCGTCGGCGACGACACCGAGGCGATCGTCATCGACGCCGCGCACGACGCCGACGCCATCGCCGAGGCCGTCGGCGACCGGCGCCTCATCGCGATCGTGAGCACCCACGCGCACAACGACCACATCGACGCAGCTCCCGAACTCGCGGCCCGCACCGGCGCCCCCGTCCTCCTGCACCCGGACGACCTGCCGCTGTGGAAACAGACCCACCCCGACCGGGCGCCGGACGCCGAACTGACCGACGGCCAGGGCCTCACGGTGGCCGGCGTCGAGCTGACCGTGCTGCACACGCCCGGCCACGCCCCCGGGGCGGTCTGTCTGTACGCACCGGCTCTGAAGGCGCTCTTCAGCGGCGACACCCTGTTCGCCGGCGGACCGGGCGCGACCGGGCGGTCGTACAGCCATTTCCCGACCATCGTCGACTCGATCCGGGACCGGCTGCTGACGCTGCCGCCGGACACCGTCGTGCACACGGGGCACGGTGACACGACCACTGTCGCGGCCGAGGCCCCGCACCTGCAGGAGTGGGTCGACCGCGGCTTCTGACGCCGCCTGCGACCCTCACACGCCCGCCCTCGGCTCGCGGTCACCGCGAGCCGAAGCGGCGGGCTGCTGTTGTTCTATGTGAGGTTGGTTTTTCATGGCGCAACGCGATGAATGGCCTCAGAGGGCCCTCGGAACGCCTTGACAAGGGTTCTGGGCCGCCCCAGACTGATGTTGCGCTTACCGCAATCCGTTTCGTTATACGCACCGAGGTGTCATGATGATTCCCGCGTGCCGTCTCGAGGACCTTCCGCGAGGCGAGGCCCACCGGCTCGACATCGATCCGCCGGTTTCGGTGTTCCACACCGACGACGGCGAACTCTTCGCCATCGACGACACCTGCACCCACCAGGACGCGTCGCTCGCCGACGGCTGGCTGGAGGGCTGCGAGGTGGAATGCCCGCTGCATGCTTCCAAGTTCGACCTGAGGACCGGCGCGGTCGACGCCCCGCCGGCCAAGCTCCCGGTCCGGACGCACGAGGTCGTCGTCGAGGACGGCATGGTCTACGTCCGTCTGTCCACGGACGCGCCCAACCTGCCGCCCTGCATCGCGGCCCGGCTCGCCGGGGGTCCCGCGTGAGGACGGTCGCCGTGGTCGGCGCCTCGCTGGCCGGGCTGTCGGCGGCGCGCTCACTGCGCAAGCAGGGCTACGGCGGCCGGCTGGTCGTCATCGGGGATGAGCTCCACCGCCCGTACGACAGGCCCCCGCTGTCCAAGGAGTTCCTGTCCGGCACGCTCGGCGAAGCCGAACTCGCCCTGGAGACGGACGACGAGGACCTTCAGGCGGAGTGGCTGCTCGGCGTCCGGGCCACCGGACTCGACCACGCGCGGCGTGTCGTCCGGCTCGGTGACGGGCGGGAGGTGCGGGCCGACGGCGTCGTCATCGCGACGGGCGCGGCGGCACGCACCCTCCCCGGGTCCGAGGGCCTGGCCGGAGTGCACACGCTGCGCACCCTGGACGACGCCCGAGCCCTGCGGGACGAACTGGCCCGCGGTGGACGCCTGGTGGTGATCGGCGGAGGCTTCATCGGAGCCGAGGTCGCCTCCACCGCGTACGTCCTCGGGCTCGACGTGACCGTCGTCGAGGCGGCCCCGACCCCGCTCGCCGGACCGCTCGGCGAGACGATGGGCGCCATC
Organism: Streptomyces sp. NPDC093591; assembly: GCF_044764885.1. Taxonomy (NCBI): domain Bacteria; kingdom Bacillati; phylum Actinomycetota; class Actinomycetes; order Kitasatosporales; family Streptomycetaceae; genus Streptomyces; species Streptomyces sp. NPDC093591. Next base: position 179,129 of record NZ_JBIWIY010000017.1, on the reverse strand, counting down.
GTCTCCGCCCTCCACGCCGACCACGGCGTACGGCTGGAGTGCGGTGTGGGCGTCAAGGGGCTGAGCGGGGAGACCCGCGTCGACGCCGTCCTGCTGGAGGACGGCCGCGGCATCCCCGCCGACATCGTGGTGGTGGGTGTGGGTGCCCGCCCGAACGTCGAGTGGCTGGCGGACTCCGGCATCGCTCTCGACGACGGCGTCAAGTGCGGCGCCGACGGCCGCACCAGCCTGGCCGGTGTGGTCGCGGTCGGTGACTGCGCCAACTGGTACGACCCGCGCGCGGGGTTCCATCGCCGGGTCGAGCACTGGACCGGCGCGCGCGAGCGGCCCGACGCCGCGGTCGCCACACTGCTCGCGGGCGGTGCGGTGGAACCCGGTGTGCCCCGGCCGCCGTACTTCTGGTCCGACCAGTACGGCGTGAAGATCCAGTTCGCCGGTCACGCCGCCGGCGCCGACAGCGTCACCATCGAGGCGGGCGCCGCGGACGACCGCGACGTCCTCGCCGTCTACCGGCGGGCCGGAGCCCCGGTCGCCGTACTCGGGATGAACCAGCCGCGGCTGTTCACCCGCTGGCGCAAGCAACTCGCTGCCACCGCGTCCTGATGCCACCCGCGTCCTGAACGCCGCCCGCATCTTGACACCGCCCCAGCGGCATCCCATGCTGCGGTTTCGCATGGCACGCAGCGTTGCTTCATGCACAACACCGTCCGGAGTCGCTCTTCCCGGCGTGTGAATGACCCCTCCACGACGTTCCCCCGAGGAGTGCACCGTGACCTCGACCAGCCTGCCGGACAGCCTGATCGCCACTCTTCCCGGCTCCTCCTACACGGACCCGGGGATCTTCGCCCAGGAGCAGGAGCGCATATTCGAGACCATGTGGTTCTGCGTGGCGCGCGCCTCCGAACTGGCGAAGCCCGGTGCCTTCCGCACCGTCGACGTGGGCCGCGAGAGCATCCTCGTCACCCGGGCGAGGGACAACAGCATCCGTGCGTACTTCAATGTGTGCCGGCACCGCGGAGCCAAGCTCTGCACCGAGGAGGCCGGCGAGGTGAAGCGGGCCTTCCAATGCCCGTACCACGCCTGGACGTACGACCTGAACGGCAAGCTCGTCGCGGCCCCCAACCTCACCAAGATGCCCGACGTCGGCCGTACCGAGTACGGCCTGGTGAGCGTGGCCGTGCGCGAATGGCTCGGCTACGTCTGGGTCTGCCTCGCGGAGAACCCGCCGTCCTTCGAGGAGGACGTCGTCGGTGAGGTCGTCTCCCGCCTCGGCGACGTCGAGTCGATCAAGCGCTACGACATCGACAACCTCTCCGTCGGCAAGCGCATCACGTACGACGTGAAGTCGAACTGGAAGCTCATCATCGAGAACTTCATGGAGTGCTACCACTGCGCCACGATCCACCCCGAACTCACCGAGGTGCTCCCGGAGTTCGCGGACGGTTACGCCGCCCAGTACTACGTGGGCCACGGCGCGGAGTTCGGCGAGGAGGTCCAGGGCTTCACCGTCGACGGCTCCGAGGGCCTGGACCGCATTCCCGGGGTCGCCGACGACCAGGACCGCCGCTACTACGCGATCACCGTCAGGCCCCAGGTGTTCATCAATCTCGTGCCCGACCACGTGATCTTCCACCGGATGTACCCGGTGGCGGTGGACCGCACGATCGTCGAGTGCGACTGGCTGTATCTGCCGCATGTCGTCGAGGGCGGCAAGGACGTCAGCCGGTCCGTGGAACTCTTCCACCGCGTCAACCAGCAGGACTTCGACGCCTGTGAGCGCACGCAGCCCGGAATGAGCTCCCGTATGTATGCCAAGGGTGGTGTGCTGGTGCCCAGCGAGCATCACATCGGCGCGTTCCACGACTGGGTGAACGAGCGCCTGGGTACCCCTCAGGGGTGAATCCGCCGGTGACTCAGCCCAGGTAGCCCATCCGGTGGCTGATCTCCTGGGCGCCCTTGAGGAGCACCGGGGAAAGCTCGTGCAGGCGCTCCTCGGTCAACCGGTAGCCGGGCCCGGAGGCGCTGAGTGCCGCGATGACCTCGCCGTCCCGGTTGCGGACCGGGGCGGCCATCGCGTGCAGACCGACCTCCAGCTCCTCCAGGGTGAAGGAGTAGCCCCGCTCCCGGGCCTCGGCGAGGTTCTTCTCGAGCTTCGTCTTCGCGGTGATGGTGCGCGGGGTGACCTTCTTCATACCGGCCTCGGACAGCAGCGCGGCGCGCTCCTTGGAGGGCAGATACGCCAGCAGGATCTTGCCGCTGGAGGTGGCGTGCAGCGGGGTGAGCTGGCCGACCCAGTTGTGCGCGGTGATGGCTCCCGGACCCCGCACCTGGTACAGGTTGATCGCGTAGTGCTCCTGCATGACCGCGATGTTGACCGTCTCGCCGAGCTCCTCGGCCAGACGTTCGCAGACCGGCCGGCCCTGCTGGGTGATGTCGATACGGCTGGTGACCGCTCCCGCCAGGCGAACGATGCCGAAGCCGAGCCGGTACTTGCCACGCTCGCCGGCCTGCTCCACCAGACCGCGTGCCTCCAGGGCGCCGAGCAGGCGGAAGGCGGTGGACTTGTGCACCTCGATCTCGCCCGCCACCTCGCTGACGCCCGCTTCGCCACGCTGCGCGAGGATCTCCAGGACGCTGATGGCGCGGTCGACCGACTGGACGCCGCCCGTTTGCGAATTCGACGTTTCTGTGTCAGGGCTGTAGTTGCTCACAGTGAAACTATACGCGCAGTAAACAACGTCACTGCAAGTAACGCCGTCGAAACGAAGGCCTGGAAGTTGCGCCGTTCGCAACCTGGTGCGTATCGCGCGACTGGGTCTAGCATGCCTCGCACATCTACGGCGCGAGCGAGACGAGGCACCATGGCTCCCTTGCAGTACGACTTCGTCATCGTCGGCGGCGGTTCGGCCGGCAGTGCACTGGCGAACAGACTCTCCGCCGACCCGGCCAACCGGGTCCTGGTCCTGGAGGCGGGCCGGTCGGACTACCCGTGGGACGTCTTCATCCACATGCCCGCGGCGCTGACCTACCCGATCGGCAGTCGGTTCTACGACTGGAAGTACGAGTCCGAGCCCGAGCCGCACATGGGCGGCCGACGCGTCTACCACGCGCGCGGCAAGGTGCTGGGCGGCTCCAGCAGCATCAACGGCATGATCTTCCAGCGCGGCAACCCCATGGACTACGAGCGCTGGGCCGCCGATGCGGGCATGGAGACCTGGGACTACGCGCACTGTCTGCCGTACTTCCGCCGCATGGAGAACTGTCTCGCGGCCGACCCCGACGACGAGTTCCGCGGACATGACGGCCCTCTCGTCCTCGAACGCGGGCCGGCGTCCAACCCCCTCTTCAGCGCCTTCCTCAAGGCCACCGAGGAGGCGGGCTACGCCCCCACGGACGACGTCAACGGCTATCGGCAGGAAGGTTTCGCCAAGTTCGACCGGAATGTTCATCGCGGACGCCGGCTCTCGGCCTCGAAGGCGTACCTGAAGCCGGCGATGAAGCGGCCCAACCTCACCGTCAGGACCCGCGCCCTCGTCACCCGCGTCCTCTTCGAGGGCAAGCGCGCCGTCGGAGTCGAGTACCAGCGCGGCAAGGGCGCGCTCCAGCAGGTCCGCGCCGGTGAGGTCATCCTGTGCGGCGGCGCCATCAACTCCCCGCAGCTGCTCCAGCTCTCCGGCGTCGGCAACGCCGAGGAACTGCGGGCGCTGGGCATCGACGTCGTGCACGACCTCCCCGGCGTCGGCGAGAACATGCAGGACCACTTGGAGGTGTACATCCAGTACGCCTGCAAGCAGCCCGTCTCCATGCAGCCGTACCTGGCGAAGTGGCGGGCCCCGTTCATCGGCCTGCAGTGGCTGTTCCGGAAGGGCCCGGCCGCGACCAACCACTTCGAGGCCGGCGGTTTCGCCCGCAGCAACGAGGACGTGGACTACCCCAACCTGATGTTCCACTTCCTGCCCATCGCGGTCCGTTACGACGGCTCCGTGCCCGCCGGCGGCCACGGCTACCAGGTGCACGTCGGACCCATGTACTCCGACGCCATCGGCTCGGTGAAGATCAAGAGCAAGGACCCGCGCGAGCACCCGGCACTGCGCTTCAACTACCTCTCCACCGAGCAGGACCGCCGTGAGTGGGTCGAGGCGATCCGGGTGGCCCGCAAGCTCCTCAACCAGCCCGCGCTCGCCCCCTACAACGGCGGGGAGATCTCACCCGGACCGTCCGTGGAGACCGACGAGGAGATCCTCGCGTGGGTGGCCAAGGACGGCGAGACCGCCCTGCACCCGTCCTGCACCTGCAAGATGGGCACCGACGAGATGGCGGTCGTCGACCCCACCAGCATGCGCGTGCACGGCGTGGAGGGCCTGCGGGTCGTCGACGCGTCGGTGATGCCGTACGTCACCAACGGCAACATCTACGCCCCGGTGATGATGGTCGCCGAGAAGGCCGCCGACCTGATCCTCGGCAAGGAGCCGCTGGCGCCGTCGAAGGCCGCGTACTACCGCCACCGTGACGTCCAGAAGCAAACGGAGTAGGTGTTGAGTGCCACAGGGCTGAGGGCGCTGCTGCGAAGCGTCCGCTACGAGGTGCTGCCCGCGAAGGCGACCGAGGACAAGGTCCTCGCCCATGTCCCGCGCGACGTCGTCGTCACCGTGACGGCGTCGCCGGTCAAGGGCCTGGAACCGACCCTCGACCTCGCCACCCGGCTCGCGGCACACGGCTACCGGGTCGTCCCGCACGTGCCGGCGCGGCTGCTGCGGGACGACGTACACCTGAAAGAGGTCACGGGCCGGCTCCGGGAGGCCGGCGTGGACGACGTCTTCGTCCCCGCAGGTGACTCGGACCCGCCGGCCGGGGTCTACGACGGGGCGCTTCCCGTGCTGCGCAGGCTGAGCGAGCTGGGCAGCCCCTTCGCCCGCGTCGGCGTCACCGGCTACCCCGAGAGCCATCCGCTCATCCACGACGACGTCACCGTCCAGGCGATGTGGGACAAGCGCGAGCACGCCACGTACATCGTGAGCAACCTGTGCTTCGACCCGCGGGTGCTGGGGGAGTGGCTCGTTCGTATACGGCGCCGGGACATCACTCTGCCGGTCCATGTGGGCGTCGCGGGGCCCGTGCAGCGGGCGAAGCTGCTGGCGATGGCCACGAAGATCGGGGTGGGGGAGTCGACGCGCTTCCTGACGAAGCACGCCTCGTGGTTCGCGCGTTTCGCGGCCCCCGGCGGGTATGCGCCCGAGCGGCTGCTGACCCGCACGGCGAAGGCCCTCACCGCACCCTCGGCGGGAGTGAGCGGACTGCACCTGTTCACGTTCAACCAGATCGCCGAGACGGAGCGGTGGCGCTGCGCTGTGCTTGACCGGTTGGGCGGCTGAGACGGAAGGGTCGTCCGTCGTCTGCGGGCTCGTCGTGGCTGGTCGCGCCCGCGCGGCGGTAGCCGCATGTGGATACAGTCCAGCGCCCCTCAGGGGCGCTGCCGAGCCGCATACGACAAGGGCGGGACCGGAATCCGGTCCCGCCCCGCTGTGCGGGCCTCTCAGCGGAAGACCACCGTGCGGTTGCCGTCCACCATCACGCGGCTCTCGCTGTGCCACTTCACCGCATGCGCGAGCACCTGCGCCTCCACGTCCCGCCCGACCGTGACCAGGTCGCCGGGGTCGAGCGAGTGGTCCACCCGGACCACGTCCTGCTCGATGATCTGCCCCTCGTCCAGGTCCGGCGTCACATAGTGCGCCGTCGCGCCGACGAGCTTCACTCCGCGCCGGTAGGCCTGCTCGTAGGGGCGTGCGCCCTTGAAACTGGGGAGGAAGGAGTGGTGGATGTTGATGGCGCGGCCCTCCAGCTCCTTGCACAGGTCGTCGGAGAGGACCTGCATGTAGCGGGCCAGCACGACCAGGTCGACGTCCAGCTCGCGCACGAGCTCCAGCAGCCGTGCCTCGGCTTCGGGCTTGGTGTCCTTGGTCACCGGGATGTGGTGGAAGGGGATGCCGTACGTCTCCGCCAGCTTCTCGAAGTCCCGGTGGTTGGAGACGATCGCCGGGATCTCGATGTTGAGGGCGCCGGTGCGCACGCGGAAGAGCAGGTCGTTCAGGCAGTGGCCGAACTTGGACACCATGATCAGCGTCCGGGTCGGTGTGGCCGCGCCGCTCAGCGCCCAGGTGATGCCGTAGGCCTGGGCCACGGGACCGAACCGGTAACGCAGCTGTTCGAGATCGACGTCGGGATCGCAAACGTCGAAGTGGACCCTCATGAAGAAGCGGCCTTGAAGTCGGTCGTCGAACTGCTGGCTTTCCAGGATGTTGCCGGAGTTCCTGACGAGAAAGCCGCTCACGGCGTGCACCAGTCCCGCGCTGTCGGGACAGGAGAGGGTCAGGACGTACTCGCGGCCAGGGTGCGGTCGAGGGGACATGTGCGGCCTCCGTTGGTGCGTAATGCACAACATGGTGAGCGATACGCAACATGGTCGGCTCGGCGCCGCTTGTGGTCAAGGGCGGGTGGGTAAAGGTGCGCATGGCGAAATCGTCATCAGCCAACCTCTTGACGCCGGTCCGCCCATTCGACACTGTGTTCCACCACAAGCAATCGGGTGCACGATGCGCAACGAATTTCCATTGAAAGGCTCGTCGCGTGGCAGACCTGTACGTGGATGGCGAATGGCGGGACCCGGTCGCCGGTGGGCACCGTGACATCCGATGTCCTGCCGACGGCACGCTCGCGTCGACCGTATCGGAGGCGACCCGCCCCGACACCGAGGCCGCGATCGCCGCGGCCCGCCGCGCCTTCGACGCGGGGGACTGGCCGAACACCCCCGAACGTGAGCGCGGCGCGCTGCTGCTGCGCACCGCCGACATTCTCGAGCGCGACGCCAAGGTGTTCGCCCGCGCCGAGTCCCTCGACACCGGCAAACGGCTGGTGGAGAGCGAGTACGACATCGCCGACGTCGTCTCCTGCTTCCGCTACTACGGCGGCCTCGCGGGCACCGACGCCGGCCGCGCGATCGACACCGGCCGCGACGACGCCGTCAGCCGCGTCGTGTACGAGCCCGTCGGTGTGTGCGGGCTCATCACCCCCTGGAACTACCCGCTGCTGCAAGCCAGTTGGAAGGTCGCCCCGGCGCTGCTCGCCGGCAACACGATCGTTCTGAAGCCCAGCGAGCTCACCCCCTCCACCTCCGTCCTGCTGATGAAGGCGCTGGAGGAGGCGGGGCTCCCGGCGGGCGTCGCGAACCTCGTCCTGGGCACCGGGCCCGAGGTGGGCGCACCGCTCTGCGAGGACCCGGCCGTGGACATGGTCTCCTTCACCGGGGGCCTGGAGACCGGCAAGCGGATCATGGCCACCGCCGCGGCGAGCGTGAAGAAGGTCGCGCTGGAGCTCGGCGGCAAGAACCCCAACGTCGTCTTCGCCGACGCCGACTTCGAGACGGCCGTCGACTTCGCCCTCACGGCCGTGTTCCTGCACTCGGGCCAGGTCTGCTCGGCCGGGGCCCGGCTGATCGTCGAGGACTGTCTGCACGACCGGTTCGTCGACGAGGTCGTCCGCAGAGCCCGGCAGATCCGCCTCGGCGGCCCCTTCGACCCCGAGGCCGAGACCGGAGCGCTGATCTCCGCCCAGCACCTGGAGAAGGTCGAGGCGTACGTCGCCGCGGGGATCGCCGAGGGCGCCGTACTGCGCTGCGGCGGCGCCCGGCCCGACGACCCCGCGCTGGGAGACGGCCACTACTACCCGCCGACCGTCCTCGACGAGTGCCGGCAGGACATGCGCGTGGTGCACGAGGAGTCCTTCGGGCCCGTGCTCACCGTGGAGCGCTTCACCGACGAGGACGACGCCGTACGCATCGCCAACGACACCGAGTACGGACTCGCCGGCGCCGTGTGGACGCAGGACGCCGGCAAGGCCCAGCGCGTCGCCCGGCGGCTTCGCCACGGCACGGTGTGGATCAACGACTACCACCCCTATGTGCCGCAAGCGGAATGGGGTGGCTTCGGGCATTCGGGGGTGGGCCGGGAGCTGGGACCGACCGGCCTGAACGAGTACCGAGAGCCCAAGCACATCTGGCAGAACATCCAACCCCGGCCGCAGCACTGGTTCCGCGGCTGAACGCCGAAAGAAGGTCGAACGTGACCACACAGACCGAGGTGCCGCAGCGGCGCGGCACGCCCCAGGACTCGGGCTCCACCCCGGTCATCTCCGTGCGCAGGCTGTGGAAGGTGTTCGGGCCGAAGGCCGACCAGGTGCCGGACTCCGAGGAGCTGTGCGGGCTCACCCGCCGCGAGCTCATGGACCGCACCGGCTGCACCGCCGCCGTACGCGACGTCCACTTCGACGTCTCGCCCGGCGAGGTCTTCGTCGTCATGGGCCTGTCCGGCTCCGGCAAGTCCACGCTGGTGCGATGTCTGACCCGGCTGATCGAACCCACCGCGGGAGAGATCGTCTTCGAGGGCGAGGACATCCGCCAGGCCGACGACAAGCGCCTGCGCGATCTGCGGCGCCGCAAGTTCTCCATGGTCTTCCAGCACTTCGGTCTGCTGCCCCACCGCCGCGTCGTCGACAACGTGGCGTTCGGTCTGGAGATCCGCGGTATGGGCAGGGCCGAGCGCACCAGGCGCGCCCAGGAAGTCGTCGAGCTGGTCGGCCTCGCGGGCTACGAGAACTCCTACCCCGACCAGCTGTCCGGCGGTATGCAGCAGCGCGTCGGCCTGGCCCGCGCGCTGGCAGGCGACCCGGACGTGCTCTTCTTCGACGAACCGTTCTCCGCCCTCGACCCGCTGATCCGCCGTGACATGCAGAACGAGGTCATCCGCCTGCACCACGAGGTCGGCAAGACGATGGTGTTCATCACCCACGACCTCTCCGAGGCCCTCAAGCTGGGCGACCGCATCCTCATCATGCGCGACGGCAAGATGGTCCAGTGCGGCACCGGCGACGAGCTCGTCGGCGCCCCGGCGGACGACTACGTCCGCGAGTTCGTCAAGGACGTGCCGCGCGGCGACGTGCTCACCCTGCGCTGGATCATGCGCCCGCCGGCGGACGGCGACGCCCTGGACGGTCCCGAGCTGGGCCCCGACGTCGTGGTGAAGGAGGCCACCCGGGCGGTGCTCGCGGCCGACAAGCCGGTCAAGGTCGTCGAGAACGGCAAGCTGCTCGGCATCGTCGGCGACGAGGAGATCCTCGCGGTGGTCGCCGGGCAGGAAGGCGGCGCGTGATGACCGTCGCCGTGGAGAAGACCGAGAAACCGCAGCAGACCGGGACTGTCGAGCCGCCCGCTCCCGCCAAGAGCGTGCGCAAGGTCAGCCGGTCCATGGTGGTCGGCGCGATCCTGGTCGTCTGGCTGGTGCTGTTCGTCGTCCTGCGCGGCAAGCAGACCCTCTCCCTGGGGGCGGCCGACCTGACCGACCTGCACCGTTGGTTCAACGACGTCAACGACTCGATCGGCGCGAACCGCAACTCCAACCCGCTCTTTCTCTACTTCTTCAACGAGATCCGCCTGGTCATCGACACCCTGGTGACCTTCGTCCAGGAGCTGATCTCACAGCCGTCCGTCGGCCGGCCCGTCCCGCAGATCGGCTGGCTCGGTGTCATCGGCATCACCGGCTATGTCTCCTGGGCCGTGGGCAACTGGCGGGTCGCTCTGCTGGCCGTGGCCGGCTTCACCTTCCTCGGCCTGCAGGGCCTGTGGCAGGAGAGCATGGACACCCTGGCGCTCACCGTCTCCGCCGTCTTCGTGGCGCTGGTGTTCGCGATCCCGCTGGGTGTGTGGGCGGGGCTGTCCGACCGGTTCAACCGGTTCGTGACGCCCTTCCTGGACCTCATGCAGACCATGCCGACCTTCGTCTACCTGGCCCCACTGACGCTGTTCTTCCAGATCGGCCCGGCCTCCGCCACGATCGCCACGCTGATCTACGCGGCGCCGCCGACGATCCGCATCACCGCGCACGCCATCCGCTCCGTCCCGGAGACGACGGTGGAGGCGGCCGACTCGCTGGGTGCCACGCGACGGCAGTCCCTCATGAAGGTCCTGCTGCCGATGTCCAAGCGGACCGTGGTGATGGGCGTCAACCAGACCATCATGGCCGCCCTGGCCATGGTGACCATCGCCGCCCTGATCGACGCACCCGGCCTCGGCAAGACCGTCGTCCAGGCGCTCCAGACGCTCGACGTCGGCACGGCCTTCAACGCGGGGCTGGCCATCGTCGTCATGGCCATCGTGCTGGACCGGGTCACCACCGCGGCGAGCGCACGCGAGGAGGCCGCCCGCCTCTCGAAGAACCGCTTCAGCACCTGGCGACGCCCGCTGCTGGCGGCAGGTGCGGCGGTCACGGCGGTCCTGGCCTATCTGTCCCACACCTATCTGTGGGCCGCGGAGTTCCCCGGCGAGGGGAGCACCGGCAGCACCATCAGGAGCACGGCGGACAGCGTGACCACCTGGGTGCAGGACAACCTCTCGGGCGTCACCAACGCCTTCCGGGACGCCCTCACCAACAGTCTGCTCAACCCGTTCCAGGCGCTGCTCACGGACTCCCCGTGGTGGCTCGTCGGCGCGGCACTCATCGCGCTCGCCGTCGTCCTCGGCGGCTGGCGCGCCGGTATCACCACGGCCGTCTGCGTGGGTCTGCTGGTCGGCACCGGCGTGTGGTCGGACGGCATGACGACGCTGGCGTCCACCCTCGTCGCCACGGTGCTCGTGATGCTGCTCGGCGTCGTCTTCGGCGTCTGGATGGGACGCAGCGCGCTGGTGGACCGGCTGATCCGGCCCACCCTGGACGCGGCCCAGGTCATGCCGCCGTTCGTCTACCTCGTGCCGTTCCTCGCACTGTTCGGCGCGACCCGCTTCACGGCGATCGTCGCCGCCGTCGTCTACGCGGCTCCCGTCGCCATGAAGATCATCGCGGACGGCGTACGGAACGTGCCCGCGACGACCGTGGAGGCGGCCACCTCCGCCGGGTGCAACACCTGGCAGATCATCACCAAGGTTCAACTGCCGATGGCACGCGGCGCCCTGACTCTCGCGACCAACCAGGGCCTGATCTATGTGCTGTCGATGGTTGTGGTCGGCGGCCTGGTAGGCGCCGGCGCCCTCGGCTACGACGTCGTGGCCGGCTTCTCGCAGGGACAACTGTTCGGGAAGGGGCTCGCCGCAGGGCTCGCCATCGTCCTTCTCGGAGTCATGTTCGACCGGATCACTCAGGCAGCGGCGCGGCGTACCAGCGCGTAAGGAGCAACGGACCATGGCAAGGCAAGCAAGACAGTGGAGAGTCGGCGCGGCCGGCATAGCGGGCGCAGCTGTTATCGGACTGACCCTCTCCGCCTGCGGTGGCGCGAAGGTCGGTGACAGTTCCTCGGACGCCGGCGGCTCGGGCGGCTCCGGCAAGTGCGGCACCTTCAACCTCGCGGTCAACCCGTGGGTGGGCTACGAGGCCAACGCGGCGGTCATCGCGTACGTCGCGGAGCACGACCTCGGCTGCAAGGTCACCCAGAAGGATCTGAAGGAGGAGATCGCCTGGCAGGGCTTCGGGACGGGCGAGGTCGACGCCGTCGTGGAGAACTGGGGCCACGACGACCTGAAGAAGAAGTACATCACCGACCAGAAGACCGCGGTCGACGCCGGCCCGACCGGCAACGAAGGCCTCATCGGCTGGTACGTGCCGCCGTGGCTGGCCAAGGCGCACCCGGACATCCTCGACTGGAACAACCTCGACAAGTACGCGGCGAAGTTCAAGACCTCCGAGTCCGGCGGCAAGGGCCAGCTCCTCGACGGCGACCCGTCGTTCGTCACCAACGACGAGGCGCTGGTGAAGAACCTGAAGCTGGACTTCAAGGTCGTGTACGCGGGCAGCGAGACCGCGCTCATCCAGGCCTTCCGCAAGGCGGAGAAGGACAAGGAGTGGGTGATCGGCTACTTCTACGAGCCGCAGTGGTTCATGTCCGAGGTGCAGCTGAAGAAGGTCAAGCTGCCCGAGTACAAGACGGGTTGCGACGCCGACCCCGAGAAGGTCGACTGCGACTACCCCGTGTACAAGCTGGACAAGATCGTCAGCGCGAAGTTCGCCAAGTCGGGCAGCCCCGCCTATGACCTGGTGAAGAACTTCAGCTGGACCAACGACGACCAGAACGTCGTGGCGAAGTACATCGCGGTGGACAAGATGACCCCGGAGGCGGCGGCCAAGAAGTGGGTCGAGGCCAACCGCGACAAGGTGGAGGCCTGGATCAAGTAGGCCCTTCACGGATGCCCGGTGGGCGGTGCGTACGGACGCGCACCGCCCACCGGGCATTCCTGTTTTTCCAGGCCGTTCTCCGACGTCACCGGACCTCTTGACACCCACCTGGACGGCAGGCACATTGAGTTGCGCAACCTGAATCATGTTGCGCAGAAAGCAACTCAACCGGAGGTGCGGCGATGGCGGGACCGCGTGTGGTCATCATCGGAGCGGGAGTCGTCGGCGCGGCGCTCGCGGACGAGATCTCGGCGCGGGGCTGGACCGAGGTGACCGTGGTCGACCAGGGGCCGCTCCCGGCCACCGGAGGCTCGACCTCGCACGCCCCCGGCCTGGTCTTCCAGACGAACTCCTCGAAGACCATGACGGAGCTGGCCCGCTACACCGTCGAGAAGTTCTGCTCCCTCGACGTCGACGGCAAGCCCTGCTTCCTCCAGGTCGGCGGCCTCGAAGTGGCGACCACGCCGGAGCGCCTCGCGGAACTGCACCGCCGGCACGGCTGGATCACCGCCTGGGGCATCGAGTCCCGGATCCTGACCGCCGACGAGTGCGTCGACAAGCACCCGCTTCTCGACCGCGACAAGGTCCTCGGCGGCCTCCTCGTCCCGACCGACGGCCTCGCCAAGGCCGTCCTCGCCGTCGAGGCGCAGATCCGCCGGGCCACCGAGCGCGGCGTGCGCTTCCTGGCCCGCCACGAGGTCCTCGACGTACTGAAGACCGACGGCGAGGTGACCGGCGTCCTGACCGACCAGGGCGAGATCCCCGCCGACATCGTCGTGTGCTGCGCCGGCATCTGGGGCCCGAAGATCGCCCGCATGGTCGGCATGAACCTGCCGCTGACCCCGCTCGCCCACCAGCTCGCCTGGACCGGCCCCGTCCCGGCCCTCGCCGGCCAGACGGAGGAGGCGGTCCGCCCGATCCTGCGTCACCAGGACGCGGACCTCTACTACCGCGACCGCTTCGACGGCATCGGCATCGGCTACTACGGCCACCGCCCGATGCCGATCTCCGCGGACGACATCCGCGCCTTCGACGAGAACGCCGAGATGCCCTCGGTCCTGAAGTTCACCGAGGAGGACTTCGAGCCGGCCTGGACGGAGACCCAGTCCCTGCTCCCCTCGACCCGCGAGGCGAAGGTCGAGGAGGGCATCAACGGCCTGTTCTCCTTCACCACCGACAACTTCCCGCTCCTCGGCGAGTCGAGGGACGTCAAGGGCTTCTGGGTCGCCGAGGCCGTCTGGGTCACCCACTCCGCGGGCGTCGGCCGGGCCATGGCCGAATGGCTGGTCGACGGCCACTGCTCGTCCTTCGACCTGCACGAGTGCGACGTCAACCGCTTCGAGCCGCACCAGCTGTCCCCGGAGTACGTCCTCGCCCGCGACTGCCAGAACTTCGTCGAGGTCTACGACATCCTCCACCCCCTCCAGCCGTCCGGCGACCCGCGCCCGATCCGCACCAGCCCCTTCCACGCCCGCCAGCAGGAGCACGGCGCCTTCTTCCTGGAAGCGAGCGGCTGGGAGCGCCCGCACTGGTACGAGGCCAACGCGAAGCTGGTCGAGGGCCGCAACATCCCCACCCCCAACGACTGGGCCGCGCAGTTCTGGTCGCCCATCGTCGGCGCCGAGGCACAGGCCACCCGCGAGACCGTCGCGATGTACGACATGACGGCCCTCAAGCGCCTGGAGGTGAGCGGCCCCGGCTCCGCCGAGTTCCTGGAGCGGCTGTGCACCGGCAAGGTCGCCAAGTCGGTCGGCTCGGTCACGTACACCCTGTTCCTCGACCACGACGGCGGCATCCGCAGCGACGTCACCGTCGCCCGCCTCGCCCGCGACCTCTTCCAGATCGGCGCCAACGGCAACCTGGACCTCGACTGGCTCAGCCGCCACCTCCCCGCCGACGGCACCGTCCAGGTCCGCGACATCACCGCCGGCACCTGCTGCATCGGCCTGTGGGGCCCGCTGGCCCGCAAGGTCCTCCAGCCGCTCACCGACGAGGACTTCACCAACGACGGCCTCAAGTACTTCCGCGCCAAGCGCGCCTACATCGGCAGCGTCCCGGTGACCGCGATGCGGCTGTCGTACGTCGGCGAACTCGGCTGGGAGCTGTACACCACCGCCGACCAGGGCCAGAAGCTGTGGGACACCCTGTGGCAGGCGGCGAGGCCCCTCGGTGGCGTCATCGCCGGCCGCGGCGCCTTCAACAGCCTCCGCCTGGAGAAGGGCTACCGCTCCTTCGGCACCGACATGACCTACGAGCACGACCCCTACGAGGCGGGCGTCGGCTTCGCCGTCAAGCTCGACAAGGGCGACTTCATCGGCAAGGCGGCGCTGGAGCGCCGTAAGTCCGACGTCCGGCGCAAGCTGACCTGCCTCACCATCGACGACCCGCAGTCGGTCGTCCTCGGCAAGGAGCCGGTGTACGACGGCGACCGCCCGGTCGGCTACGTCACCAGCGCCGCCTACGGCTACACCATCGGCAAGGGCATCGCCTACGCCTGGCTCCCGGCCGAGCTCACCACCCCCGGCACGCCCGTACAGATCGGCTACTTCGACCAGCGCGTCGAGGCGGTCGTCGCCGAGGAGCCCCTGTTCGACCCCACCATGTCCCGCCTCCGTGGCTGACACCCCGCGTCGACCCCGATGGAAGGAACACCGCCGGTGAACGCACAGCTGCTCGACGGCAAGGCGACCGCCGCCGACATCCGCCGCGAACTGGCGGAGCGCGTGGCGAAGTTGACGGCCACGAACGGCCGTCCGCCGGGCCTCGGCACGGTCCTGGTCGGCGACGACCCGGGCAGCCGTGCCTACGTCGGCGGAAAGCACCGCGACTGCGCCCAGGTCGGCATCGCCTCCATCCGCCGGGACCTGCCCGCCGACGCCTCACAGGAGCAGGTCGAGGAGACGATCGACGAGCTCAACGCCGACCCGGCCTGCACCGGCTACATCGTCCAGCTCCCGCTGCCGCGCCACCTGGACGCCAACGCCGTACTGGAGCGCATGGACCCGGCCAAGGACGCCGACGGCCTGCACCCCGTCAACCTCGGCCGGCTCACCCTGGGCGTCGAGGCACCACTGCCGTGCACCCCGCGCGGCATCGTGGAACTGCTCCGCCGCCACGAGGTACCGCTCGCCGGAGCGCGCGTCTGCGTCATCGGCCGGGGCATCACGGTCGGCCGCCCGATCGGCCTCCTCCTCACCCGCCGCTCCGAGAACGCCACCGTCACCCTGTGCCACACCGGAACCAAGGGTCTGGCCTGGCACACCCGAGAGGCCGACATCGTCATCGCCGCCGCCGGCTCGCCCGGACTGGTCACCAAGGACATGCTGCGCCCCGGCGCCGCGGTCCTGGACGTCGGCATCACCCGCACCGACCAGGGCCTGGTCGGCGACATCCACCCGGACGCCGCCCAGGTCGCCGGCTGGATCGCGCCGATGCCCGGCGGTGTGGGCCCCATGACCCGAGCGATGTTGCTGGCCAACGTCGTCGAGGCCGCCGAGAGGAACGCCACCGCCCTATGAACGCGCACGTCCCCGAGTACCCGCAGGATCCGCACCTCGCAGCAGCCCTTTCAGAAGACGGAGACGTCCGATGAACTCCCGTACCCCAGGCGCCGACCTCCCCGACCACCCCGACTTCCTGTGGCGCAATCCCGAGCCCAAGAAGTCGTACGACGTGGTGATCGTCGGTGGCGGCGGACATGGCCTGGCCACCGCGCACTACCTCGCCAGGAACCACGGCATCACCAATGTCGCGGTGCTGGAGAAGGGCTGGCTCGCGGGCGGCAACATGGCCCGCAACACCACGATCATCCGCTCCAACTACCTGTGGGACGAGAGCGCCGGCATCTACGAGCACGCGCTCAAGCTCTGGGAGGGCATGGCGGAGGAGCTCGACTACCCCATCCTCTTCTCCCAGCGCGGTGTGCTGAACCTGGCCCACAGCCTCCAGGACGTCCGCGACAGCGTCCGCCGCGTCGAGGCCAACCGCCTCAACGGCGTGGACGCGGAGTGGCTCGACGCGGACGGCGTCAAAGAAGTCTGCCCGATCGTCAACATCTCGCAGGACGTGCGCTACCCGGTCCTGGGCGCCACCTACCAGCCGCGCGCGGGCATCGCCAAACACGACTACGTCGCCTGGGGCCTGGCCCGCTCGGCCGACGCCGCCGGCATCGACATCATCCAGAACTGCGAGGTCACCGGCCTCGACGTGATCGGCGGCCGGGTGGTCGGCGTCCAGACGAACCTGGGCCCCATCGCGGCCGGCAAGGTGGCGCTCTGCTCGGCGGGCCACACCTCGGTCCTCGCGGCGATGGCGGGCATCGAACTCCCCATCCAGAGCCACCCGTTGCAGGCCTTGGTCTCCGAGCTACTGGAGCCGGTGCACCCCACGGTCGTCATGTCCAACGCCGTCCACGTGTACGTCAGCCAGGCGCACAAGGGCGAGCTGGTGATGGGCGCGGGCATCGACGCGTACAACTCCTACACCCAGCGCGGCGCCTTCCACATCATCGAGGAGCAGATGGCGGCGGCCCTGGAGCTGTTCCCCGTCTTCGCCCGCGCCCACGTACTGCGCACCTGGGGCGGCATCGTCGACACCAGCCCCGACGCCTCACCGATCATCGGGCTCAGCCCCGTCGACAACCTCTATCTCAACTGCGGCTGGGGAACGGGCGGCTTCAAGGCCACCCCGGGCGTCGGCTGGGTCTACGCCCACACCATCGCCCACGACACCCCGCACGCTCTCAACGCCCCCTTCTCGCTCGACCGTTTCACCACCGGCGCGCTCGTCGACGAGCACGGCGCTGCCGCGGTGGCCCACTAGGGAGCCGAACCATGCTGCTCATCCCCTGCCCGTGGTGCGGGCCCCGCGACGAGTCCGAGTTCCACTACGGCGGCCAGGCCCACGTGCCGTACCCGGAGGCCCCGGCGTCCCTCTCCGACGAGGACTGGGCCCGCTACCTCTTCTTCCGCGACAACCCCAAGGGCCCCTTCGCCGAACGCTGGAGCCACGCGGCGGGCTGCCGCCGCTGGTTCAACGCGGTACGGGACACGTCGACGAACGAGATCCTGACGGTGTACAGGACGGGAGAGGAGCGTCCGGCGACTCCAGAGCCAAGGCCAGTGCTTCCAGCCCGTCTGGGGGTGCCCCCTCTGGGGGAGTTTGAGGACGAGGCCGTTCAGGCCGAAGCGGGGTCTGGGGGCGCAGCCCCCAGCGGGGTCGAAGGGGCGGAGCCCCTTCAGGATGGGACGGGTAGGGGCGGCGGGGGCGCTGCATCCATCAGCGGCTCCGCCGCGGGTCAGCCGTTCCGCCACGCGACCCGCGGCCGAATCGACCGCGACACCCCCCTCACCTTCACCTTCGACGGCACCGAATACCAGGGCTACCGAGGCGACACCCTCGCCTCCGCCCTCCTCGCCAACGGCGTCATCCAGGCCGGCACCAGCATCAAGCTCGGCCGCCCCCGAGGCATCTTCTCCGCCGGCGTCGAAGAACCCAACGCGGTCATCCAGATCGAGGAACCCTTCCCGGAGCCCATGCTCCCCGCCACGACCGTCGAGCTGTACGACGGCCTGGTCGCGACCAGCCTCCCCGGCCAGGGCCGCCTCGCCACCGACCCGGACCCCGCCCGCTACGACGCCGTACACGCCCACTGCGATCTGCTGATCGTCGGCGCCGGCCCGGCCGGCCTCGCGGCAGCCGCGGCGGCAGCGAAGAGCGGCGCCCGCGTCATCCTCGCCGACGACCAGCCGGAGCCGGGCGGCAGCCTCCTCGGCACGGCCCAACACCTCGACTGGGTACGGGAGGTGACGGAGCAGCTCGACGCCGCCCCCGAGGTCCGCGTCCTGCCCCGGACCACCGTCTTCGGCTACTACGACGACAACCACCTCCTGGCCGTCGAACGCCGCACCAACCACCTCGGCGGCGCCGCCCCCGAGAACGTCTCCCGCGAACGCGTCTGGCGTATCCGCGCCCGCCGGGTCGTCCTCGCCACCGGTGCCCACGAGCGCTCGCTGGCTTTCGCGAACAACGACCGCCCCGGCGTGATGCTGGCCTCCTCGGCCCGCACCCACGTCAACCGCCACGGCGCCCTGCCCGGACGCCACGCGGTCGTCTTCACCACCAACGACAGCGCGTACGAGGCGGCCGTGGACCTCGCCGCGGCGGGACTCGCCATCGCGGCGATCGTCGACACCCGCCCCGAACCGGGGGAGTGGGCCGAGCGCGCGAGGGCGGCCGGCATCGAGGTGCTGGCCGGGCACGCCGTCACCGGCACGGAGGGCGGGGCCCGCCTCACCGCCGTGACCGTCGCGCCGTACGGAGAGTCCGCGGGGCGGCGGGAGTTCGCCGCCGACCTGCTGCTGGTCTCCGGCGGCTGGAACCCGGTGGCGCACCTGTTCAGCCAGTCCGGCGGCAAGCTGTGCCACGACGAGACGCTGGGCTCGTTCGTCCCCGACACCTGCCGACAGCAGGTCGAGGTCGCGGGCAGCGCGAGCGGTGTCCTCGACCCTGCCACGGTCCTGGCACAGGGCGCGGCCGCCGGTGCCCGTGCCGTCGAGGCCGAGGGCTACACACCCGAGGCGCCCCGCCTCCCGCAGGTGGCCGCACAGCCACGGCAGACGCCCCCCATGCACGTCTACGTCGTCCCGGGTGGCACGGACGAAGCCCCCCGTTTCGTCGACCTCCAACGCGACGTCACCGTCGACGACCTGGCCCGCGCGACCGGCGCCGGTCTGCGCTCGGTCGAGCACACCAAGCGCTACACCACGGCCGGCACCGCCAACGACCAGGGCAAGACCTCCGGCGTGCTGGCCAGCGGCGTCGTCGCCGAACTGCTCGGCGTGGACATCTCGGCGCTCGGCACGACCACGTTCCGCCCGCCGTACACGCCGGTCTCCTTCGCCGCCCTCGCGGGCCGCGACCGGGGCGTGCTGAGCGACCCGGTGCGCACGACCGCCATCCACGAGTGGCATGTCGCGCACGGCGCCCTGTTCGAGAACGTCGGCCAGTGGAAGCGCCCCTGGTACTACCCGCGAGGCGGCGAGGACATGGAGGCCGCCGTACTGCGCGAGTGCGCCGCCACCCGCGAGAGCGTCGGCTTCATGGACGCCTCCACCCTCGGCAAGATCGACGTGCAGGGCCCGGACGCCGGCGTCTTCCTCGACCGGCTCTACACCAACATGATGAGCACCCTGAAGGTCGGCATGATCCGCTACGGCGTCATGTGCCGCCCGGACGGCATGGTCTTCGACGACGGCACGGTGATCCGCGTCGCCCCCGAGCGCTTCCTGGTCACCACGACGACGGGCAACGCCGCCGCCGTACTCGACTGGATGGAGGAGTGGCACCAGACCGAGTGGCCCGAGCTGAAGGTGCACTGCACCTCCGTGACCGAGCAGTGGTCGACGGTCGCGCTCGTCGGTCCGAAGTCCCGTGAGGTCCTCGCTTCCCTCGCGCCCCAACTGGCCGTGGCCAACGACGACTTCCCGTTCATGGCGTGGCGGGAGACGACCGTCGCGGGCATCGAGGCCCGGGTCTGCCGGATCAGCTTCTCCGGCGAACTCGCCTTCGAGATCAACGTGTCCCCGTGGCAGGGCCTCGCCCTGTGGGAAGCCGTGTACGAGGCCGGAGCCCCGTACGGCATCACCCCGTACGGCACGGAGACCATGCACGTCCTGCGCGCCGAGAAGGGCTACCCGATCATCGGCCAGGACACCGACGGCACCGTCACCCCGCAGGACCTCGGCATGAGCTGGGTGGTGTCGAAGAAGAAGCCGGACTTCGTCGGCAAGCGGTCCTACGCCCGCGCGGACACGTCCCGCCCCGACCGCAAGCACCTGGTCGGCCTGCTCCCCGAGGACCCGGGCACCTTCCTCCCGGAGGGCACCCACCTCGTCGCCGACGGTGTGCTGCCGGCCCCGCCCGTCCCCATGCTCGGCCATGTCACCTCCAGCTATCGCAGCGCCGCCCTCGGCCGGACGTTCGCGCTCGCCCTGATCAAGGGCGGCCGGGACCGCATCGGTGAGCGGCTGTACGCCCCAGTCGGCGACCAACTGGTGCCGGTGACCGTCGCCGGTCCTGTCCTCTACGACCCCGAGGGAGCTCGCCGCGATGGCTGACACCGCCCTTACCGTCCCGCTCCGCAGCCCGCTGTCGCAGGTCGCGGACCGCCTGGCCGCCGCGACCCGCTCGTCCGGGGGCGCGATCCGGCTGGCCGAACTCCCCTTCCTGGCCCAGCTCAACGTGCGCCTGGACGCCAAGGGAGCGGCGGCGGCAGCCGTCGGGCTCGCACTGGACCTGCAACTGCCGCTCCAGCCGAACACCGTAGTCCGCGCCGGGGAGTTGACCGCGCTGTGGCTCGGCCCGGACGAGTGGCTACTGGTGGGACCGCCGGGGAGCGAGCGGGAGCTGGAGAGCCGGATCCGGGAGGCCGCCGGCGACGAGCACCTCTCCGTCACCGACGTCTCCGCACAGCGCACCACGCTCCTGGTCACGGGCCCGCGCGCCCAGGAGCTGCTGGCCCACGGCTGTCCGCTGGACCTGCATCCGAGGGTCTTCGGCTCCGGCCGCTGTGCCCAGACGACCCTGGGCCGCACCCAGGTCGTCCTGGTCGCCCGGGACGAACCCAGGGCCGGATTCTGGGTCCTGGTGCGCTCGACGTTCGCCGGCTATCTGGCGGACTGGCTGCTCGACGCGGCGACCGAGTACCGCTGAGAAGACCCGACGGGTACCTCTGAGAAAGCCCGGCGGGCCCGCACCCCGCCGGCCCCTGTGGGAGCTCCGCTCAGGAGCTCCCACAGGGCTTTGCGCAGCATGTTCCGCCATACGTATCGAAAGTCGGACGCCCGTGACCGCCACCGCCACCGCCCACGCCACCACACCACTCGACCCCGGAACACCGGTACGGCAGCCGGGAACACCGGTACTCCACCCGCACGGCCTGCCATGCCCCGGCCGGACGCTGGTCATGGGTGTCGTGAACGTGACGCCGGACTCGTTCTCCGACGGCGGGCTGGCGTTCGCCGCCGACGCGGCCGTCGCACACGGGCTCGCGCTGCTCGAACAGGGCGCGGACATCGTGGACGTGGGCGGCGAGTCGACCCGCCCCGGCGCGGCACGCCCGACGGTCGAGGAGGAGCTGCGACGCGTCCTGCCCGTCGTCCGGGAACTCTCCGCGGCGGGCGCGGTCGTGAGCGTCGACACCATGCGGGCGGAGGTCGCCGCACGTGCGCTGGACGCGGGTGCGCGGCTGGTCAACGACGTCTCGGGGGGTCTCGCCGACCCCGGGATGCTGCCGCTGATGGCCCGCGCGGGCATGCCGTACCTGCTGATGCACTGGCGTGGACACTCCGCCGGCATGCAGGCGAACGCCGTCTACGACGACGTCGTCACCGATGTGCTCGACGAGCTGCGGCTGAGGATCGATGCCGCGCTGGAGGCGGGGGTGGCGCCCGATCGCCTGGTCGTCGACCCCGGGCTGGGCTTCGCCAAGACGCCCGACCACAACTGGGAGCTGCTGGGCCGCCTCGGAGACGTCATGGCCCTGGGACATCCCGTCCTCGTGGGCGCGTCACGCAAGTCGTTCCTGGGCAGCCTGCTGGCGGACCGGACGACGGGACAGCCCCGTCCCGCGCGGCTGCGCGATGCCGCGACCACCGCCGTGTCCGTGCTCGCCGCCGCACAGGGCGTCTGGTGTCTACGCGTCCACGACGTCGCGTCGACTGCGGACGCGGTGCGCGTGACGGCCCGCTGGGGCGTCGAGGCGGCGGCGTCGGCACGGTCGCCGCTGGACTGAGCGCCGCGGCGGCCGAACGCCGTCGGGCCGGCGCCGCAGCGGCCGAAAGGCCATCGCCCCGGGCGCCCTGTGAGGCCTCAGCCGAGATGGCCCATGCGGCGGCTGATCTCGTCCGCGCCGCTGATCAGCGCGGGTGCGAGCTCGTGGATGCGTTCCTCGGTGAAGCGGTATGTGGGGCCGGAGGCGCTGAGGGCGGCGATCACCTCGCCGTCGCGGGAGCGGATCGGGGCCGCCATGGCGTGCAGCCCGATCTCGAGTTCCTCCAGCGCCACCGCGTATCCGCGCTCGCGCGCCTCGGCCAGGTTCTTCTCCAGCTTGGCCCGCGAGGTCAGGGTGTGCGGCGTCAGCTTCTGCGTCCCCGACGCGGCGAGCACGCCGGCGCGCTCCTTCTCCGTCAGGTGGGCCAGCAGGATCTTGCCGCTCGACGTGGCGTGCACCGGGGTGAGCTGGCCGACCCAGTTGTGGGTGCCGACCGCGCCCGGGCCGCGTACCTGATAGAGGTTGACCGCGTAGTGCTCCTGGAGGACGGCGATGTTGACCGTCTCGCCGATCTCCTCGCTGAGCCGCTCGCACACCGTGCGGCCTTGCTGGGTGATGTCGAGGCGGCCCGTGACGGCGCCGGCCAGGCGTACGATCCCGAAGCCCAGCCGGTACTTGCCCCGCTCGGCCGTCTGCTCGACCAGGCCGCGCGCTTCCAGGGCCCCGAGCAGACGGAACGCGGTGGACTTGTGCACGTCGATCTCGGCGGCCACCTCGCTGACGCCCGCCTCGCCGCGCTGGGCGAGGATCTCCAGGACGCTGACGGCGCGGTCGACGGACTGCACCCCGTTCACCGCGGTACCCGCCGTTTCGCTATCTGCGGTGTAGTTGCTCATGGCGCAACTATACGTATGGGTCTTCACGGGTTCCATGGGCCTTGATGCATCCCGCAGAGGCCGTGGAAGACGGCGGGAATGGCCGGATCCGGCCGCCCGCATGGTTGCACGGCCCGCCTCGTCAACGGAAGACCACGGTGCAGTTCCCGTTCACCAGCACCCGGCTCTCGCTGTGCCACTCCACGGCGCGGGCGAGCACCTGGGCCTCGACGTCGCGGCCGATGGTGACCAGCTCGTCGGGGTCGCGCGAGTGGTCCACGCGGACGACGTCCTGCTCGATGATCGGGCCTTCGTCGAGGTCGGGCGTGACGTAGTGGGCCGTGGCCCCGACGAGCTTCACGCCGCGCTGGTGCGCCTGGACGTACGGGCGGGCCCCCTTGAAGCTCGGCAGGAAGGAGTGGTGGATGTTGATGGCCTTGCCGTCGAGCTGCTTGCACAGGTCGTCGGAGAGGATCTGCATGTAGCGGGCCAGCACGACCAGGTCGATGTCCAGCTCGCGCACGAGCTCCAGCAGCCGTGCCTCGGCCTGGGCCTTGGTCTCCTTGGTCACCGGGACATGGTGGAAGGGGATGCCGTAGCTCTGCGCCAGGGGCTCGAAGTCGCGGTGGTTGGAGACGATCGCCGGGATCTCGATGTTGAGCGCGCCGGTGGACTTGCGGAAGAGCAGGTCGTTCAGGCAGTGGCCGAACTTCGACACCATGATCAGCGCGCGCGTCGGGGTCGAGGCGTCATGCAGCTGCCAAGTGATCCCGTACGCCTGGCCTACGGAGCCGAAGCCGGTGCGCAGGTCCTCCAGGGAGATGCCGGGGTCCGTGACGTCGAAGTGGACCCGCATGAAGAAGCGGTCCTGCAGCCGGTCGTCGAACTGCCGGCTCTCCAGGATGTTGCCGGAGTGGCTGATGAGAAAGGTGGTCACGGCGTGGACGAGACCGGCCTGGTCAGGGCACGAAAGGGTGAGGATGAACTCACGGCCGGGCTGCGGTCGAGGAGACATTGCCTTCCTCCGTCGTCGAGTGGTGCGGATTACGCAACACGGTGAGCTATGCGCAACATGATTGAGTGCGGATGACCAAGCGGTCAAGGGGTGGTCCGGCGGAAGTGGTTCAGGTGCTCCGAGATCTCGACCCTGGTCTGCGGCGGTGTGGCGTTTCTTCATGTGGAACCTTCATTGCAATTTGCAACATCTGTGGGCGAGATGAGGCATCGTCAAGGGGGCGGGGGTGCCCGCGCGGTGAGGGTGTGGGGCGCCGCGCGTGGAAGTCGTAAGGGGTCCGGTGCCCCGTCTTGACGGCAACGCGCTTGGCGGAGGCCGGCGCCCTGTCCGGCTCCACGCGGCCCGCGACGGCAGGCGGGGAGCGGCGCGACAGTCTGCGGAGGAGCGGTCTCGGGCGGTCCTGACCGGGTGCCCGGAGTCCGTTTTCCGACGGGATGGCAAGTTCGCGCGACCAGCCTCTTGACAGTGGGTGTGCGCAGGGAGACAGTTTGGTCGGTCGTTGCTTATAGCGAAGAGAGTTGCGTAATGCGCAACCCGAGCGCCGGCTTGGCCCCCTGGATCCCGCCCGGGCTGGGGTGAAGTTCCCTTGCTCCCTCCCTCGTCGATCGCTCCGGGGAGCGATCGATGTCCTCCCGCCATCCAGAACATCAGGCCGAAGATCCCGACAGATCGCATTCGGCCGTCCCCGACGAGGAGATCGACCGTGACACACGAGGTACGCGCCGTCGTCGCCCGGCAGAAGGGCGCACCGGTCTCGGTGGAGACCATCCTGGTGCCGGACCCCGGCCCCGGTGAGGCCCTGGTGCGGGTGCAGGCCTGCGGCGTCTGCCACACCGATCTGCACTACCGGGAGGGCGGGATCAACGACGAGTTCCCGTTCCTGCTCGGCCACGAGGCGGCCGGTGTCGTCGAGTCGGTCGGCGACGGTGTCACCGACGTCGCGCCCGGCGACTTCGTCGTCCTCAACTGGCGTGCCGTCTGCGGCACTTGCCGGGCGTGCGGCAAGGGTGAGCCGTGGTACTGCTTCGCCACCCACAACGCCACCCAACCGATGACCCTGGCCGACGGCACCCCGCTCTCCCCGGCCCTCGGCATCGGCGCCTTCGCCGAGAAGACCCTGGTTGCCGCCGGCCAGTGCACCAAGGTCGACCCGGCCGCCCGGCCCGCCGCGGCCGGCCTGCTCGGCTGTGGGGTGATGGCCGGGTTCGGCGCCGCGGTCAACACCGGCGGCGTGGGCCGCGGCGACTCGATCGCGGTGATCGGCTGCGGCGGCGTGGGCATGGCCGCGATCGCGGGCGCCAAGGTGGCCGGTGCGAGCCGGATCATCGCAGTGGACGTCGACGAGCGGAAGCTGAAGTGGGCCGAGCAGTTCGGCGCCACCGACACCGTCGACTCCTCCCGGACCGACGCCGTCGAGGCGATCCGTGAGCTGACCGGTGGCTTCGGCGCCGACGTCGTGGTGGACGCGGTGGGCCGCCCCGAGACCTTCAAGCAGGCCTTCTACGCCCGCGACCTGGCCGGCACCGCCGTCCTGGTCGGCGTCCCCACCCCGGAACTGACCCTCGACCTGCCCCTGCTGGACGTCTTCGGCCGCGGCGGGGCGCTGAAGTCCTCCTGGTACGGCGACTGCCTGCCCTCCCGGGACTTCCCCGCCCTGATCGACCTCTACCTCCAGGGCCGCTTCGACCTGGGCGAGTTCGTCACCGAGACCATCGCCCTGGACGACGTGGAGGCCGCGTTCGCCAGGATGCACCACGGCGACGTCCTGCGCTCGGTGGTGGTCCTGTGACCGCGCGCATCGAACGACTCGTCACCTCCGGCACCTTCGAACTGGACGGCGGCAGCTGGGAGGTGGACAACAACGTCTGGCTGATCGGCAACGACGACGAAATCCTCGTCGTCGACGCCGCACACGACGCCGACGTGATCGCCGCCGCCGTCGGCGACCGGCGCCTGGTCGCCGTCGTGTGCACCCACTCGCACAACGACCACGTGGGCGCCGCTCCCGCCCTGGCCGCCCGCTACGGCGCGCCCATCCTGCTGCACCCGGCCGACGCGGTGCTGTGGAAGACGGTGCACGGCATGCGGGTGCCCGACTTCTGGGAGCTGATCGACGGCGAGGAGCTGACCGTCGCCGGCACCGTGCTCCAGGTGCTGCACACCCCAGGTCACTCGCCCGGCTCCGTCTGTCTGTACGCGCCGGAACTGGGCGCCCTGTTCTCCGGCGACACCCTCTTCCAGGGCGGCCCCGGAGCCACCGGCCGCTCCTTCTCCGACTTCGACACGATCATCGCCTCCATCCACGACCGGCTGCTCACGCTCCCCGCCGACACGACCGTCCATACCGGCCACGGCCCCACCACCACGATCGGGGCCGAAGCACCTCACCTCGACGAGTGGATCGCCCGCGGCCACTGATCCCGCCCGTCGCCTCAGTACCAAGGCCTGTCACCGCACTACGAACCTGGAGGAAGACCATGGCGGCACAGCCGAAGGTGGTCATCATCGGCGCCGGCATCGTCGGGTGCGCCCTCAGCGATGAACTGACCGCACGCGGCTGGACGGACGTCACCGTTGTGGAGCAGGGCCCGCTCTTCGCCACGGGCGGCTCCACCTCACACGCCCCCGGTCTGGTGTTCCAGACCAACGGGTCCAAGACGATGACCGAGTTCGCCCGGTACACGGTCGAGAAGTACAGCGCGCTGACCCTGGACGGGCAGTGGTGTGTCAACCAGGTCGGCGGCCTGGAGGTGGCCACCAGCCCCGAGCGCCTCGCGGAGATCCAGCGCAGGCACGGCTGGCTGAGCTCCTGGGGCGTCGACAGCCGCCTGCTCACGCCCGAGGAGTCCGCCGCACTGCACCCCTTGCTGGACCCCGAGCGAGTCCTCGGCGGCTTCCACATCCCCAGCGACGGCCTGGCCAAGGCGCTGCGGGCGAGCGAGGCCCAGGCCCGCCTGGCCACGGCCCGCGGCGCCCGCTTCCACCCCCACCACACGGTGACCGGCATCGAGACGACCGGCGACCGGGTCAGCGCGGTCGTCACCGACCAGGGCACCTTCCCGGCGGACATCGTGGTCTCCTGCGCCGGGTTCTGGGGCCCGAGGATAGGCCGGATGGTCGGGCAGCCGGTGCCGCTGGTGCCCATGGCCCACCAGTACGCCCGCACCACCGAACTCCCGCTGCTCACCGGCCGCAATGACGAGCGCACCGAGGCGTCCCTGCCGATCCTGCGCAACCAGGACGCCGGCCTGTACTACCGCGAACTCGTCGACCGCATCGGCATCGGCTCCTACGCCCACCGCCCCATTCCCGTCTCCCTCGACGGCGTCGCGCACCCCAGCCAGTCCGCGATGCCGTCCTCGCTGGATTTCACCGAGGCCGACTTCGAGGGCGCCTGGGCCGACTCCCTCGCGCTGCTGCCCTCCCTCACCGACACGAAGATCGAGGAGGGCTTCAACGGCATCTTCTCCTTCACCTCCGACGGCATGCCGCTGATGGGCGAGTCGCCGAACGTGCAGGGTTTCTGGCTCGCGGAGGCCGTCTGGGTCACCCACTCGGCCGGCGTGGCCAAGGCGATGGCCGAGTGGCTGGTCGACGGGCGCCCCGGCACCGACGTCCACGAGTGCGACGTCAACCGCTTCGAGGAGGTCCAACTGGCCCCGTCGTACGTCATGGAGCGCAGCTGCCAGAGCTTCGCCGAGGTGTACGACATCCTGCACCCGCTGCAGCCCGCGCAGCGCCCGCGCCCGCTGCGGACCAGTCCCTTCCACGCCCGTCAGGAGGCCCTCGGCGCGGTCTTCCTGGAGGGCGGCGGCTGGGAACGCCCGCACTGGTACGAGGCCAACGCCGACCTGCCCGAAGTCGCCCGTGTCCCCGGCCGTGACGACTGGGCGTCCCGCTACTGGTCGCCGATCGCCGGTGCCGAGGCCCTGGTCACGCGTGAGCGCGTGGCCCTGTACGACATGACCCCGTTGAAGCGGCTGGAGGTCACGGGCCCCGAAGCGCTCGCCTTCCTCCAGAGACTGACCACCAATCAGCTGGACAAGCCGGTCGGCTCGGTCACCTACACCCTGCTGCTCGACGCCGCCGGCGGTGTCCGCAGCGACCTGACCATCGCCCGCCTGGAGACGGAACGCTTCCAGATCGGCGCCAACGGCAACCTCGACCTGGACTGGCTGCGCCGACGCCTGCCCGGTGACGGCTCCGTGCAGGTACGGGACATCACCTCCGGCACCTGCTGTCTCGGCGTATGGGGGCCGCGCGCCCGCGACCTCGTGCAGCCGCTGACCGACACCGACTTCTCGCACAAGGGCTTCGGCTACTTCAAGGCCAAGCAGGCCTACCTCGACGACGTCCCGGTCACGGCGATGCGGCTGAGCTATGTCGGTGAGCTGGGCTGGGAGATCTACACCACCGCCGACCTGGGCGTCAGACTGTGGGACACCCTGTGGGAGGCCGGGCAGGAGCTGGGCATCGTCGCCGCCGGCCGCAGCGCCTTCAACAGCCTGCGCCTGGAGAAGGGTTACCGCTCCTGGGGTCATGACATGACCACCGAGCACAACCCCTACGAGGCCGGACTCGGCTTCGCCGTCCGCCGCGACAAGGACCACTTCACCGGCAAGGCCGCCCTGGAGGGCATCAGCGACGAGACGGTCACTCGTCGGCTCACCCCGCTGGTCGTCCAGGACGAGCAGTCCGTGGTCATGGGGCACGAACCGGTGTACGTGGCCGGTCGCCCGGTCGGCTACGTGACCAGCGCCGCCTACGGCTACACCATCGGCGCCCCTGTCGCGTACGCCTGGCTGCCCGCCGAACACGCCGCACCCGGAACTCCGTTGGAGATCGAGTACTTCGGCGCCAAGGTCCCGGCCGTCACCGCCGCCGAGCCGCTCTTCGACCCCGGCATGTCCCGCATCCGGCGCTGAACCTGGGACGAGCGCGGACCGAACGCCACCTCAGCGAAGTGCGTGCCCGTGATCCCCCGGCCGCGTGCGCGTCTGCGTCTCCCGAAACCGCGTCTCCCGAATCTGAATCTTCCGAATCTGGATCTTCCGAAGGTGACACGATGACCATCACGAACCTGCCGCCCAGCCTGATCCCCACGCTGTCCGGCGAGTACTACACCGACCCCGAGGTCTTCGCCCAGGAGCAGGAGCGGGTTTTCGAGGCCATGTGGTTCTGCGTGGCCCGGGCCCCCGAGCTGGCCAAGCCCGGCGCCTTCCGCACCTACCAGGTCGGACGTGAGAGCGTGCTCGTCTCCCGCTCGCGGGACGGCTCGATCAAGGCGTTCCTCAACATCTGCCGGCACCGCGGCGCCAAGCTGTGCACCGAGGAGTCCGGCGAGGTCAAACGCGCCTTCCAGTGTCCTTACCACGCCTGGACCTACGGCCTGGACGGCAAGCTGGTCGCCGCCCCCAACCTGACGTCCATGCCGGACATCGACCGGACCGAGTACGGCCTGATCAACGTCCATGTGCGGGAGTGGCTCGGCTATGTGTGGGTGTGCCTCGCCGACGAGCCGCCGTCCTTCGAGGCCGAGGTGATGGGCGCGATCGTCGAGCGGCTCGGCGACGTCGAGTCGATCGAGCGCTACGGCATCGACGACCTGAAGGTGGGCCGCCGTATCACCTACGACGTGAAGGCCAACTGGAAGCTCATCATCGAGAACTTCATGGAGTGCTACCACTGCGCCACGATCCACCCCGAACTCACCGAGGTGCTCCCGGAGTTCGCGGACGGTTACGCCGCCCAGTACTACGTGGGCCACGGAGCCGAGTTCGGCGAGGACGTCCAGGGCTTCACGGTGGACGGCTCCGAGGGCCTGGACCGCATCCCGGGCGTCGCCGAGGACCAGGACCGCCGCTACTACGCCATCACCGTCCGGCCGCAGGTCTTCATCAACCTCGTGCCCGACCACGTGATCTTCCACCGGATGTACCCGATGGCACCCGACCGCACGGTCGTCGAGTGCGACTGGCTGTACCTGCCGCACGTCGTGGAGAGCGGCAAGGACGTGGACCGGTCGGTGGAGCTGTTCCACCGGGTCAACCAGCAGGACTTCGACGCCTGTGAGCGCACTCAGCCGGCGATGAGCTCGAAGGCGTACGCCAAGGGCGGCGTCCTGGTGCCCAGCGAGCACCACATCGGCGAGTTCCACACCTGGCTGCAGAACAAGCTCGAGGTGCGTCCCACGCACTGAACCCACCCCAGAACGCCCGCCCACCTGCTGTTGCGGCCCCTCCGGCAGGTGGGCGGGCCATTGTGCTGCCCCGCGGTATGGGTTGCGAATCGCGCAACGTAGAGCATCATCGGAAATTGATATGCGACGCCTCCCTTGACAACGCCCGCACCGCGCGGAAAGCATGTTGCGTATAGCGAATGTCGTTGTGTTATGTGAGACAACTCCCCGTCTGGAGCCGGCATGAGGAGCATCACCGTCGTCGGAGCGTCGCTGGCAGGACTGAGCACGGTCCGCGCGCTGCGCGCAGAGGGCTATGACGGCGAGATCGTCGTCGTGGGGGAGGAGCGGCACACCCCCTACGACCGACCCCCGCTGTCCAAGGACTTCCTCAAGGGAGACATCGACGCCGAGGGGCTCGCGCTCGGCGACGCCGACGAGTACGAGGTCCTGGACGCGCAGTGGCTGCTCGGCGAGCGCGCCGTGCGGCTCGACCCCGTCGCCCGCACCGTGACCCTGGCCGGAGGACGCCATGTGCGCACCGACGGCATCGTCATCGCGACCGGCGCCGCCCCCCGCACCCTCCCCGGCACCGACGGGCTGGCCGGCGTCCACACCCTGCGCACCCTGGACGACGCCCAGGCCCTGCGTACCGAACTGCTCGACGGCATGCCCAGGGTCGTCGTCATCGGCGCCGGGTTCATCGGTGCCGAGGTGGCCTCCACCGCGCACCGGCTCGGGCTCCACGTCACCGTCGTCGAGGCACTTCCCGTACCCCTGGAGCGCCAACTCGGCCGTGAGATGGGGCTGGTGGTCTCCTCTCTCCACAGTGATCACGGGGTTCAGCTGCTGTGCGGAACCGGCGTGGCGGAACTGATCGGCGAGGGCCGGGTCACGGGCGTACGGCTGGCGGACGGGCGGGTGCTGCCCGCCGACATCGTCGTGGCCGGCGTGGGCGTGCGGCCCAACACCGACTGGCTCGCCGGCTCCGGTGTGCAGGTGGACGACGGCGTGGTGTGCGACTCCGGCTGCTCGACCGGCGTCCCGGGCGTGGTCGCCGTCGGTGACGTCGCCCGCTGCCCCCACCCGTTCACCGGACGGCACGCCCGCATCGAGCACTGGAGCAACGCCACCGAGCAGGCGAAGACCGCCGCCCGCACGCTGCTGACCGGTGTTTCGGCCGAGGCCCCGCTCACCGCGCCGTACTTCTGGTCCGACCAGTACCAGTCGCGCATCCAGGTCGCGGGATACGTCGCCCCCGGCGCCGAGCCCGAGGTCGTCGAGGGCGACCTCGACAGCCGTACCTTCACGGCCGTCTACCGGCGCGAGGGCGCCCCCGTCGCCGTGCTCTCCCTCAACCAGCCGAAGTTCTTCAACCGGCTCCGCCGCACTCTCGTCCCCGCCGCCGCGGCCGTAGTGTCATGACCTCCGTACCCCACCTCTCCCGGGAATCCGAAGGGGAGACCGCCCCGAGCATTCCGCGGCACCTGCGTTACACCTGGGACCACGAGTGGCTGGTCGTGGACGAGGGCAACGCCACCGTCGGCATCACCGCGTTCGCGGCGAAGGCCCTCGGTGACGTGGTCGACCTCCGGCTGCCCGCGGTCGGTGCCTGGGTCGAGGCGGGGGAGAGTTGCGGGCGGATCGAGTCACTGACCGCCGTCAGCGGCCTGTACGCCCCCGCCTCGGGCCGGGTCCTGGAAGTCAACACCGCGCTGGCCGACGACCCCGGCGTCGTCAACGCCGCCCCTTACACCGGCGGCTGGCTGTTCCGGCTGCGCGTCGAGAACATCGCCGGCGCGCTGTCCGCCGACGCCTACGCCGCCCACTGCGCCCACACCCAAGGAGACCGCCGATGACCCTGTTCAACCAGCCCCTTCACGAGCTCGACCCGGAGGTAGCCGCCGCGGTCGACGCCGAGCTGGAGCGCCAGCAGTCGACCCTGGAGATGATCGCCTCCGAGAACTTCGCGCCCGTCGCAGTGCTGGAGGCGCAGGGTTCGGTCCTGACCAACAAGTACGCCGAGGGCTATCCGGGCCGTCGCTACTACGGCGGCTGTGAGCACGTCGACGTCACCGAGCAGATCGCCATCGACCGGATCAAGGAGCTGTTCGGCGCCGAGTACGCCAACGTGCAGCCCCATTCCGGTGCTTCGGCCAACCAGGCCGCCCTGTTCGCGCTGGCCCAGCCCGGCGACACGATCCTGGGTCTGGACCTGGCGCACGGTGGCCACCTCACCCACGGCATGAAGATCAACTTCTCGGGCAAGCAGTTCAACGTCGTCCCGTACCACGTGGACTCCGAGTCCGGTCTCGTGGACATGGCGGAGCTGGAGCGGCTGGCCAAGGAGCACCGGCCGAAGGTGATCATCGCCGGGTGGTCGGCGTACCCGCGGCAGCTGGACTTCGCCGAGTTCCGGCGGATCGCGGACGAGGTCGAGGCGTACCTGTGGGTGGACATGGCGCACTTCGCCGGTCTGGTCGCGGCGGGCCTGCACCCGAACCCCGTCGAGTACGCGGATGTCGTCACGTCCACGACGCACAAGACGCTGGGCGGGCCGCGCGGCGGCATCATCCTCGCCAAGCAGTCCTTCGCGAAGAAGCTGAACTCCTCGGTCTTCCCGGGCTTCCAGGGCGGTCCGCTGGAGCATGTGATCGCGGCCAAGGCGGTGTCCTTCAAGGTCGCCGCGAGCGAGGAGTTCAAGGAGCGTCAGCGTCGTACGGTCGAGGGCGCGAAGATCCTCGCCGAGCGGCTGACGGCCGACGACGCCCGCGCGGCCGGGGTGAACGTGCTCTCCGGCGGCACGGACGTGCACCTGATCCTGGTCGACCTGCGCGAGTCCGAGCTGGACGGTCAGCAGGCCGAGGACCGCCTGCACGAGGTCGGCATCACGGTCA
This sequence comes from Streptomyces sp. NPDC093591, assembly GCF_044764885.1. Lineage (NCBI taxonomy): Bacteria > Bacillati > Actinomycetota > Actinomycetes > Kitasatosporales > Streptomycetaceae > Streptomyces > Streptomyces sp. NPDC093591. The sequence continues at coordinate 146,183 of NZ_JBIWIY010000017.1, read as the reverse complement.
ACCGCAACGCCGTCCCGAACGACCCGCGCCCGCCGATGGTGACCTCGGGCCTGCGCATCGGCACCCCGGCCCTGGCCACCCGTGGCTTCACGGCCGAGGACTTCGCCGAGGTCGCGGACGTCATCGCCGAAGCGCTCAAGCCGTCGCACGACTCGGTCGCCCTCAAGGCCCGGGTCAAGGCGCTGGCCGACAAGCACCCGCTCTACCCCGGCCTGTAACCGACACCCTCCCGCAGTGGCGTGCCGTGACAGCTCGGTGCGCCCCTCCCCTCCCACGGAGTATGGCGTGGCAATCAGCGTCTTCGACCTGTTCTCCATAGGCATCGGCCCGTCCAGTTCGCACACCGTCGGTCCGATGCGCGCCGCCGGGATGTTCGTGGCCCGGCTGAAGCAGGACGGCGTGCTCGCCCAGACCGCCGCCGTACGGGCCGAGTTGTTCGGCTCCCTCGGCGCGACCGGCCACGGCCACGGCACCCCGAAGGCGGTGCTGCTCGGCCTGGAGGGCTACGAGCCGCACACGGTCGACGTCGCCCAGGCCGACCTGGACGTGGAGCGGATCCGCGGGACCGGACGCATCCGCCTCCTCGGTGCCGAGATCGGCCCGGCCCACGAGATCGACTTCGACGCCTCGACGCAGCTGGTCCTGCACCGCCGACGGTCGCTGCCGTACCACGCCAACGGCATGATCCTCTTCGCTTACGACGGCGACGGCGTACCGCTGCTGGAGAAGACGTACTACTCGGTCGGCGGCGGCTTCGTGGTCGACGAGGAGGCGGTCGGCGCGGACCGGATCAAGCCCGACGACACGGTGCTGACCCACTCGTTCAGCAGCGGCGACGAACTGCTGCGTCTGACGAGGGACACCGGTCTGTCGATCTCCGCGCTGATGCTGGAGAACGAGAAGGCCTGGCGCACCGAGGAGGAGATCCGCGCGGGCCTGCTGGAGATCTGGCGGGTCATGGAGGCCTGTGTCGCACGCGGGCTGGGCCGCGAGGGCATCCTCCCCGGCGGTCTGAAGGTCCGTCGGCGGGCCGCGGCGGCCGCCCGGGCACTGCGCAGCGAGGGTGACCCGGCGGGCCGCGCCATGGAGTGGGTGACCCTTTACGCGATGGCCGTGAACGAGGAGAACGCGGCCGGGGGCCGGGTCGTCACCGCCCCGACGAACGGTGCGGCCGGCATCATTCCCGCCGTCCTGCAGTACTTCCTCGACTTCGTGCCGGGTGCCGACGAGGACGGCATCGTGCGCTTCCTCCTCGCGGCGGGCGCCATCGGCCTGCTCTTCAAGGAGAACGCGTCCATCTCCGGCGCCGAGGTCGGCTGCCAGGGCGAGGTCGGCTCGGCCTGCTCGATGGCCGCCGGTGCTCTCGCCGAGGTCCTCGGCGGCAGCCCCGAACAGGTCGAGAACGCCGCCGAGATCGGCATGGAACACAACCTCGGCCTCACCTGCGACCCGGTCGGCGGCCTCGTCCAGATCCCCTGCATCGAGCGCAACGGCATGGCCGCGGTCAAGGCCGTCACCGCCGCCCGCATGGCCCTGCGCGGCGACGGCCGCCACCACGTCTCCCTCGACAAGGTCATCAAGACCATGAAGGAGACCGGCGCCGACATGAAGGTCAAGTACAAGGAGACCGCCCGCGGCGGCCTCGCCGTCAACGTCATCGAGTGCTGAGGAGAGAGACGGACGGAACGGGGAAAGGGCCGCAGCCATGCTCATCGACTCCTTCCGGCAGCCCGACCGGCCGATGTCGGCCATCGGGGGCTGACGCCCGAGCCCGCAGCGGGAACGACGTCCACCGACAGAACTGGGAGTGAGGCCATGGGACGGGTCACCGAGCGACGGCGCGTGGTGCGCATCCGCGACGGCGCGCTGAGCACGCGCCCGGACACGCTGGTGGCGGAGGAGCCGCTGGAAATCCGGCTCGGCGGCAAGCCCCTGGCGATCACCATGCGCACCCCCGGGGACGACTTCGCGCTCGCCGCCGGCTTCCTGGTCAGCGAGGGCGTCGTGAGCCGCGCCGAGGACGTGGCGAACATCGTGTACTGCGCGGGCGCCACCCAGGACGGCTCGAACACGTACAACGTCGTCGACGTGCAACTCGCCCCCGGCGTACCGCTGCCCGACATCACGCTCGAACGCAACGTGTACACCACATCGTCGTGCGGCCTGTGCGGTAAGGCCGGCCTGGACGCCGTACGCACCACGGCACGCTGGCCGATCGCCGACACACCCCCGGTCCGGGTCACCCCGGCAATGCTGGCCGACCTGCCCGATCAACTCCGGGCGGCGCAGCGGGTGTTCGACCGCACGGGCGGTCTGCACGCCGCCGCGCTGTTCTCGCCCGAGGGCGAGCTCCTCGACCTGCGCGAGGACGTCGGCCGGCACAACGCCGTCGACAAGCTGATCGGCCGCGCGCTGCGCAACGGCGAACTGCCGCTGTCCCGCGCCATCCTGCTCGTGTCCGGGCGGGCGTCCTTCGAGCTGGTGCAGAAGGCGGTCATGGCGGGCATCCCGGTGCTGGCGGCGGTCTCGGCGCCGTCCTCCCTCGCCGTGGACCTGGCGGCGGAGACGGGGCTCACCCTCATCGGCTTCCTGCGTGGCAGTTCCATGAACGTGTACGCGGGCGAGCAGCGCCTCGACCTGCGTGTGGGGGCAACGGCAGGGGCCGTCACGTGACCCGGCTCGAAGGGATCCGGCGCAGCCGCACCCACGGCAGCACCCTCGTCGCCCCGCCCCGTCCGCGACCACCCGGCACCCACGACCGCCCCCGTCGCGTCGCCATGCTCAGCGTGCACACCTCGCCGCTGCACCAGCCCGGAACCGGCGACGCGGGCGGCATGAACGTCTACATCGTCGAACTGGCCAAGCGCCTCGCCGCCATCGACATCGAGGTGGAGATCTTCACCCGGGCCACCTCCGCCGCACTCCCGCCCACCGTCGAACTCGCGCCCGGGGTCCTCGTACGGCACGTGGCCGCCGGACCCTACGAAGGCCTGGCCAAGGAGGACCTCCCGGCCCAGCTCTGCGCCTTCACGCACGGCGTCACGCAGGCCTGGGCCGACCACCGTCCAGGCCACTACGACCTCGTCCATTCCCACTACTGGCTCTCCGGCCACGTCGGCCGGCTCGCCGCCGAGCGCTGGGGCGTACCGCTCGTCCACGCCATGCACACGATGGCCAAGGTCAAGAACGCCAACCTGGCCGACGGCGACACTCCCGAGCCCGCCGCCCGCGTGCTCGGCGAGACCCAAGTCGTACGGGCCGCCGACCGGTTGATAGCCAACACCGAGAAGGAGGCGGACGAACTTCTCCGTCACTACGACGCCGACACCGCCCGGGTCGCCGTCGTCCATCCCGGTGTCAACCTCGAGTGCTTCCGCCCCGACGCCCGGGGTGTCGAGGCCGGACGTGCCGCCGCCCGGTCCCGCCTCGGCCTCCCGCAGGATGCGCTGATCCCGCTGTTCGTAGGGCGCATACAGCCGCTGAAGGCGCCCGACGTCCTGCTGCGCGCGGTGGCCCGGCTGCTGGCGGAGCGGCCGTGGCTGCGGGAGCGGATCGTGGTGCCGGTCGTGGGCGGGCCCAGCGGCAGCGGCCTGGCCAAGCCGGAGGGACTGCAGAAGCTGGCGGCCCGGCTCGGCATCGGTGACGTCGTGCTGTTCCGGCCGCCGGTCGGGCAGGACCGGCTCGCCGACTGGTACCGGGCGGCCTCCGTCCTGGTCATGCCGTCCCACAGCGAGTCCTTCGGACTGGTGGCCGTCGAGGCACAGGCCTGCGGCACCCCGGTGATCGCCGCCGAGGTCGGCGGGCTGCCGGTGGCCGTACGGGACGGGGTGAGCGGCGTTCTCGTACCCGGGCACGACCCGGCGGACTACGCGCGTGCGCTCCACGGCTTCGCCGACGACCCGGCCCGCTCGGTCCGGATGAGCGAGGCCGCGGTCCGGCACGCCCGGTCCTTCGGCTGGGCCACGGCCGCGACGGCGACGGCGGACGTCTACACGGCGGCCCTGCTGCGGCGAGGCCGCGATTCCCGCGCGGTCGGCGAGGGACAACTCCCGTAGCCGCGGCCCGAACTCCTGTCCGGGCGGGCTGCCGCGCAGTACCGTGCGGGCAGTCCGCACGGCAGGGGGTGGCGATGCCCGGGTACGACATGCGCGCCGGGCGCGTGAGTGGGTGCCACGCGCGCGTGAGCGGCCCGTACACGCGCGTGAGTGGGCCGTACAACCATGGATGACCAGCGAACTCCCGGCAGCCGAGAGGTCCGCCACGATGTCCGGAAAGCGGGCCGGATGGCTGCGCACGGCGGTCCGTCCGCCTACGCTCGCTCCGTGCTGCGCATCACCGACGCCCGAACCGGCGAGCCTGTCGACGCCGCCCCCGCCCGCCGCGGCCTGACCCGGATCGAGGCGCATACGGAAGGCTTCGACATCACCGCCCTGCGGATCCTGCTGGTCGCCGATCTCCTCGTCCGTGCCCTGGAACTCGGCGGTACGCCGGTCTGGGCGCTGCTCGACGAGGAGCGGCAGCAGGCGGAGTTGCGGGCCGGGGCCGCGGCGCTCGGCATCCGGCCCTTCGAGGACGGCCGGGACGCCGCGTCTGGACTGGGCGAGGCACAGGTCATCCACGTCGTGCGGGAGGCAGGCGCGGAGCCCGACGGAGTACGGGTCGCCGTCGCGCCCGTGCACGCGCAGGCGCCCCCCGAGGAGGCCGACCCCGCCGCCCTGCGTCTCGCGCTGCTCTCGCGGCGCACCGGCGTGCCCGTACGGCTCGACAGGGCCGCACTCACCGACGCCCACGACACGCTCGTACGCTGGCGCGCTGCCGTCGCCGCCTGGGCGCAGCGGCCGTCGCGGCCCATCCCCGACGGGGTGCGGGCCGACCTCCGCACCGCCTGGGAGGACGACCTCGACGTGCCCGGGGTGCTGGGAGTCCTGCGCTGGGTGGAGACCTCGCCGGACCTGCCGGACGGCGCCCGCTTCGAGACGTACGCCTACGCCGACCGTCTCCTCGGCCTCGACCTCGCCCGTGACATCGGGACCCCGGCATGAGCGCCCGTATCGGAGCCGGCCCGCTGCGCCGTCTGGTCGTTCTGCGGCACGCCAAGTCCGCCTGGCCGGACGGAGTCGCCGATCACGAACGCCCCCTCGCCCCGCGCGGCCGCCGGGACGCCCCGGTCGCGGGCCGGACGCTGGCCGAGGCCGACTGCCTGCCGGACCTCGCCCTGTGCTCGACCGCCGTACGCGCGCGTGAGACCTGGGAACTGGCCGCCGCCCAGTGGGGCACGCCGCCGCCGGTGCGCCACGAGCCGCGGCTGTACGCGGCGGACGTCCCCGACCTGCTGGAGGTCGTGCGGGAGACGCCCTCCGAGGTCGAGACGCTGCTGCTGGTCGGGCACAACCCCGGCCTGGAGGAGCTCGTCCTCGAACTCGCCGGGGACGGTCTCGACGACGCCCTGGACCAGGTCCGTACGAAGTTCCCCACATCGGCGATCGCCGTACTGGCCTGGCACGGCACCACCTGGCGGGCCCTCGCGCCCGGCATGGCGCTGCTGACGGGCGTGATGGTGGCACGGGGCAAGAAGAAGTGAGCGCCTCCCGCGCGGGCGGCCGGAGGGGCGCCGCATAGGCTGGCCGGATGCAGGACGAGTACCGCACAGTCGCCCACGCGGGCGTGCACGAGACCGAGGTCAACCGCTCACGCTTCATCTGTGCGCTCGCCCCGGCGGCCACCGAACAGGAGGCCCAGGACTTCGTCGCCGCCCGGCGCAAGGAGCACGCGGACGCCACCCACAACTGCTGGGCGTACGTCATCGGCGCCGACGCCGCGATCCAGAAGGCCAGCGACGACGGCGAACCGGGCGGCACGGCCGGCGTACCCATGCTCCAGATGCTGCTGCGCCGCGACATGCGGTACGTCGTCGCCGTCGTCACCCGCTACTACGGCGGCGTCAAGCTCGGCGCGGGCGGGCTGATCCGGGCGTACGGCGGTGCCGTGGGCGAGGCGCTGGACACCCTCGGAACGCTCACCCGGCGCCGCTTCCGGCTGGCCACGGTGACCGTCGACCACCAGCGCGCGGGCAAGGTGCAGAACGACCTGAGGTCGACCGGGCGCGAGGTGCGGGACGTGCGGTACGGGGAGGCGGTCACGATCGAGATCGGTCTGCCGGACGCCGACGTGGACGCGTTCCGGGCGTGGCTCGCGGATGCGACGGCGGGGACGGCGGGATTCGAGCTCGGGGGAGAGGCGTACGGGGACGCGTGACCGGCCGACGGCAGCCGCGCCTGGTCAGGCAGCGGCGGCAGGGGTGAAATATCCGTAACGGGCGTACGGCGAGCGTGTCAGGCCGCCGTTAGCCTCGTCGTCGATGCGCTCGTCGCCGGTGCCGGTGCTGGTTTGGTGCTGGCGTGTGGGCACCGCCTGCCTTGAGCACGGCGCGGATGTCGCTGTGTTCGTCACCACCTGCCGTACGTTCACCAAAGCCGCGCAAGGCAGGCGCTGCGGCAGAACATCGTGGCCCTGCACCGGGACCGGCCGGAGGCCTGGGTCAAGGGAGCCCATCTGGAGACACTGATTCCGCTCGGCGGGCGAGGCGACGCCAGAGCGAAGCGCAGCTCGCCGGCCTGATGTTCATGAGGCGTTGGAGGCTCGTACTGGCGTACGACACGCCGCGCAACCGCAGTCGCCCCTCCACCTCGCGCGGCACGACACTGTCGGACGCCGGCGCGGGCGATACGGCGTGCTCGGCCCCGTTCCGAGCGCGACGCTGTCCGCGCACACAACACCTCTCCTCGGCCGCCCCGATCTCTTGGCCGGTTTTCCTCTTGTGGCGTCCCTTCGGGGCACCTTCCGCTATGCGATAAGGTTAGGCTAACCTCGCCGGGTGCATGCAGGTGAAGAGAGTGCCGCGGTCACACGTCACAACGGCCATGAACTGTCGGCCACGGGTGTCACCGTGGCGTACGACGGCGTCGATGTCGTACACGACGCCTCGATGACGCTGCGGCCCGGCGAAGTGACCGTCCTGGTGGGGCCGAACGGCAGCGGCAAGTCGACGCTGCTGCGTACCATCGCGCGGCTGCAGCGGCCCAGGACCGCCACGCTCACCATCGACGGCGACACCGACGGCCTCGCGCTGACTCCGCGTGAGTTCTCGCGCCGAGTGGCCCTGTTGACGCAGGGCCGCCCCACGCCCAGCGGGCTGACGGTACGGGACGTCGTCGAGTTCGGCCGGTACCCGTACCGGGGCCGCTGGGGCAGGGCGGACCCGGGTGGCCGGGCGGCGGTGGACCGCGCGCTCGCGATGACGGGCGTCGCGGAATTCGCCGAACGCGGTGCGGAGCATCTCTCCGGTGGACAGCTTCAACGCGTGTGGCTGGCCGGCTGTCTCGCCCAGGAGACGGGCGTACTCCTGCTCGACGAGCCGACCACCTACCTCGATCTGCGTTACCAGGTCGAACTCCTCGACCTCATGCGCGATCTGGCGGACGACCACGGGATCGCCGTGGGCGCCGTCCTGCACGACCTCGACCAGGCCGCGGCCGTGGCCGACCGGATCGTCCTGCTCCACGAGGGGCGGGTCATCGCCGACGGCGGCCCCGAGGACGTACTGACGCCACAGCGGCTGACCGACACGTACGGCATCCGCATCGACGTCGACACCGACCCCCTCACGGGCCGGCTGCGCACCCGCGCGATCGGCCGACACCACTCGCGGACCGAAAGGCTCAGCACACCCTCATGAGACGCCTCCTCACGACCGCGGCGGCCGCCACCGCCGCGGCCCTCGCCCTGTCCGCCTGCGGAACCACCGAGCCTGCCAAGGACGACGCCGCGGCCGGCAAGAGCACCGAGCGCATCACCCTCACCGACGCCACCGGCAACAAGGTCGAACTCGACGGGCCCGCCAAGAAGGTCGTCGGAACCGAGTGGCACGAGGTCGAGCTCCTGATATCGCTGGGTGTCGACCCGGTCGGCGTCGCCGACGTCAAGGGCTACAAGACCTGGGACACCGCGGTCCCGTTGAAGAACGAGCCCAAGGACATCGGCACCCGTGGCGAGCCGAGCATGGACACCATCGCCTCCCTGAAGCCGGACCTCATCGTCGCCAGCACCGACCTGCCGCCGGCCGCCGTGAAGCAGATGCGCAAGGTCGCCCCGGTCATCGAGGTGCGTTCCGCCGACGCCGCCGACCCCATCGGGCAGATGAAGAAGAACGTCGACCTCATCGCCCGGGCCACCGGCACCACCGAGCAGGCGGAGAAGCTCAAGGACGGGTTCGACGCGAAGGTCGCCGAGGGCAAGAAGGCCCTCGCCGACGCCGGTCTCGGCGGCGCGAAGTACGCCTTCGCCGACGGCTACGTCGTCTCCAACCAGGTCTCGATCCGGCCCTTCACCAACGGCTCGCTCATCGGCGCGGTCAGCGAGGAGCTCGGTCTGAAGAACGCCTGGACGGTCGAGGGCGACAAGGACTACGGCCTCGGCTCCACCGACGTCGAGGGCCTCACCAAGCTCGGCGACGTGCAGTTCGCCTACATCGCCAACGACGGCGACAAGAGCAGCACGCCGTTCACCGAGAAGGGCGCCCTGGCCAAGGACAAGGTGTGGACGTCGCTGCCGTTCGTGAAGAAGGGCAACGTCCACCGGATGCCCGACGGCATCTGGATGTTCGGCGGTCCCGAGTCGATGAACCAGTACATCGACGCCCTCGTCGCCGCGCTGACGAAGTAACACCATGGCCGTCACCGCGACACCTCCCGCCACCCGTCCGTCGGCGGCCACGTCCCGGACGGGCGCGGCCGCGGTGACGGCCGCTCTACTCCTTCTCGTCACGGCCCTCGCGGTCGTCGACATCACGCAGGGCACGGCCGCGGTCGGCGCCCCCGAGGTCTTCAAGGCGCTCACCGGCCGGGCCGACCCCGACGACGCCTCCGTCGTCATCGCCTCCCGGCTGCCGAGAATGACCGCCGGGCTCCTCGTCGGCGCCGTCCTCGGCATGGCCGGCGCCGCCCTGCAGTCGGTCAGCCGCAACGTCCTCGCCTCGCCCGACACCCTCGCCGTCAACGCGGGTTCCTACCTCTCCCTCGGCCTGGTCGCCGCCACCGGCGTCTCGCTGCCGCTCCTGGCCTCCTCCGGCGTCGCGTTCGCCGGCGGCCTCGCGGCAGCGGCCGTCGTGCTCGGGCTGTCGGGCCTGGGCGCCGGCACCGTACGGCTGGTCCTCGCGGGCAGCGCCCTCACCCTCGGCCTCACCGCCGTCACCGAGGGCCTGCTCCTGCTGTTCCCCCAGCAGACCGAGGGCCTCTACCAGTGGAACCAGGGCAGCATCGCCCAGAACGGGTTCGGCGGCGTGCTGCAGATGGCCCCCATCGGGCTCGCCGGCCTCGCCGGACTGCTGCTGATCGCCCGCCGCGTCGACGTCCTGGGCCTCGGTGACGACGCGGCCCGCGGCCTCGGCGTCCCGGTCCGTGCCACCCGCATCACCGCGGTCGTCCTCGCCGCCCTGCTCTCCACGGCCGCCGTCACCCTCGCCGGGCCCATCGGCTTCGTCGGCCTGTGCGCCCCCGCCCTTGTCCGCCCCCTCGCCCGCAGGTTCCGCGCGTTCACCCGGACGCGTTCGAGCCTGCCGGTCGTCGCTCTCACCGGTGCGGCCCTGGTGCTCGGCTCCGACGTGCTGCTGCGCGCCGTGGTGCCCGCGGACACCGCGGTCGCCGTGCCGACCGGCGTCGTCACCAGCCTCGTCGGCGCCGTATTCCTGATCGTCATGGCCACGCGGGTCCGCGACACGGCGGGGGCCGCGCCCGACCGGCTGCGCATCAGGAGCAGGGCCGTCTTCCTCATCACCACGGCGGTCCTGGTGGCCGTACTCGTCGGCGTGACCATTGCCGCCGTACTGCTGGGCGACAGCAAGCTCCTGCTGGGCGACGTGGCGAACTGGGCGCAGGGACAGGCCGGTCAGACCGTCACCTTCGTCCTCGACACACGGGTGCCCCGCGTGCTGGCCGCCCTTCTCGCGGGCGCGGCACTCGCCTTGGCGGGAACGCTCGTCCAGGCCGTCACCCGCAACCCTCTCGCCGAGCCGGGCATCCTCGGCGTCTCGGGCGGCGCCGCGCTCGGCGCCGTCCTCCTCGTGACGACCGTGCCGTCCGTCGGATCGTGGGGCGTGGCCGGAGCGGCGTTCGCGGGCGCCGCGCTCAGCTCCGTCCTCGTCTTCGGGCTCGCGGCTCGGGGAGGGTTCCAGCAGAACCGGCTCGTCCTCGTCGGGTTCGGTGTCGCCACCGGTGCGGCCGCCCTGATCAGCCTTCTCATCATCCTCACCGACCCGTTCAACGCGACGAAGGCGCTCACTTGGCTGTCGGGCTCCACCTACGGGCGGACCCTGCCCGATGTGGCGCCCCTCGCGGCCGTCCTCGCCATCGGTGTGACCGCCACGGCCCTGCGGCGGACCGAGCTCGACCTCGTGTCGCTCGACGAGGACACCCCGCGGCTCCTCGGGCTCAACCTCGCACGAGGACGCCTCGCCTTCCTCGCCCTTGCCGTCCTGCTCAGCGCCACCGCCGTGGCCGCCGCCGGCACCATCGGCTTCGTGGGGCTCGTGGCACCTCACGCGGCCCGCGCCCTCGTGGGTCGTCAGCACGCCCGGGTCGTGCCGGTCGCGGTACTCCTCGGCGCCGTCCTCGTCTGCACCGCCGACCTCGTCGGCCGAACCGTCATCGCACCGGCCCAGCTCGGCGCCGGCCTTATGACGGCGGTGATCGGCACGCCGTACTTCCTCTGTCTGCTTGTGCGCAGCCGCCGTTAGGAGAGATACGGCGACCTCGTCGCATCGTGCGCCGACGGTGGCCTCGGCCGATCTGTACGCCTTCGTGGACTATGCGAGAGCGCACCCCACAGTGTCGAGGTGGCTTGGCCGCGCCCCCATCCAGATCACCGCAGACATCTATGGTCATCTGACGCCGGATGCCGGTGGCAGACTGAGGTCCGTGATGGATCAGGTACTGACCGGCGCTAGCGTGGTCGGTGCTGACAACGAGGACCGTGCTGGGTCCGGGGGCGGATTAGGGGGAAACATGCAGGTCGGAGCGGCGCCTTGAGAATTCTGCACACTTCCGACTGGCATCTCGGCCGGGCGTTCCACCGGGTCACCATGCTCGGCGCCCAGTCCGCGTTCATCGGCCATCTCGTCACGACCGTGCGCGAGCGCGGCGTGGACGCGGTGGTCGTGTCGGGAGACGTGTACGACCGGGCGGTGCCGCCGCTCGCCGCGGTCGAGCTGTTCGACGACGCCCTGCACCGGCTCGCCGACCTCGGCGTGCCGACGGTGATGATCTCCGGGAACCACGACTCGGCCCGCCGGCTCGGTGTGGGCGCGGGGCTGATCGGGCGCGCGGGCATCCATCTGCGGACCGACCCGTCGGCGTGCGGCACACCGGTCGTGCTCCAGGACGACTTCGGCGACGTGGCCTTCTACGGCCTGCCGTATCTCGAACCCGCCCTGGTGAAGGACGAGTTCGGCGTCGGCAAGCCCGGCCACGAGGCCGTGCTCGCCGCAGCCATGGACCGGGTGCGCGCCGACCTCGCCACACGCGCGCGCGGCACGCGGTCGGTCGTCCTCGCGCACGCCTTCGTCACCGGGGGCGAGGCCAGCGACAGCGAGCGGGACATCACCGTCGGCGGGGTGGCCGCGGTACCGGCCGGCGTCTTCGACGGCGTCGACTACGCGGCACTGGGGCATCTGCACGGCTGCCAGACCATCACCGAGCGCGTCCGCTACTCGGGCTCGCCGCTGCCGTACTCCTTCTCGGAGGCCGACCACCGCAAGAGCATGTGGCTCGTCGACCTGGACGCCGACGGCGCGGTCACCGCCGAGCGCGTCGACTGCCCGGTGCCGCGAGCGCTGGCCCGCATCCGCGGCACACTGGAGGAACTGCTCGCCGATCCCGAGCTCGCGCGGCACGAGGAGGCGTGGGTCGAGGCGACGCTCACGGACGCGGTGCGCCCCGCGGACCCCATGGCCCGCCTCGCCGAACGCTTCCCGCACACGCTCAGCCTGGTCTTCGCCCCCGAGCGGGCGCCGGACGACCCCGAGGTGTCCTATGCGCGGCGGCTCGCGGGCCGCAGCGAGCAGGAGATCGCGGAGGACTTCGTGGCCCATGTGCGCGGGGCCGGGCCCGACGAGGACGAACAGGGCGTGCTGCGGGACGCCTTCGACGCGGTGCGGGCCGACGAGGCCGTGCGGGAGGTCGCGCGATGAGGCTGCATCGGCTCGATGTGACGGCTTTCGGGCCCTTCGGCGGCTCCCAGAGCGTCGACTTCGACGCGCTGTCGGCGGCCGGGCTCTTCCTGCTGCACGGACCCACCGGCGCCGGCAAGACCTCCGTCCTGGACGCCGTCTGCTACGCGCTCTACGGCTCCGTCCCGGGCGCACGCCAGAGCGGCCAGGGCATGACCCTGCGCAGCGACCACGCCGCGGCCGGCACGCGCACGGAAGTGCGCCTCGAACTCACCGTCGCCGGACGCCGGTTGGAGATCACCCGGCAGCCGCCCTGGGAGCGCCCCAAGAAGCGCGGCACGGGCACGACGCTCGACAAGGCGCAGAGCTGGCTGCGCGAGTACGACGCGCAGGCCGGGACCTGGAAGGACCTCAGCCGCTCGCACCAGGAGATCGGCGAGGAGGTCACCCAGCTGCTCGGCATGAGCCGCGAGCAGTTCTGCCAGGTCGTGCTGTTGCCCCAGGGCGATTTCGCACGCTTCCTGCGCGCCGATGCCGAGGCCCGCGGCAAGCTGCTGGGCCGCCTCTTCGACACCCACCGCTTCGCCGAGGTGGAAAAGCGCCTCGCCGAGCGGCGACGGGCGGCCGAGGCTCAGGTGCGGGACGGCGACGCCGCGCTGCTGGCCGACGCCCACCGGATGCAGCAGGCCGCGGGCGAGGCCATGCCGTTGCCCGACCTCGCACCGGGCGAGCCGGGCCTGGCCGACGCAGTCCTCGGTGCCGCCGCCGTCGCCCGCAGCACCGCCCGTGAGCAGCTGACCGTCGCCCACTGCCGCCTCCTGGCCGCCGAGTCCGCCCAGGCCGCCGCCGACCATGCCTTGGCCGACGTACGCGAAGTGGCCCGGCTGCAGCGGAGGTTCGCCGAAGCGCGCGAGCGCGCCCGGTTGCTTCAGGAGCGGGCCGACGCGCACCGCGAGGCGCAGGCGCGCATGGAGCGGGCCCGCAAGGCCGAGGCCGTGGCACCGGCGCTGGAGCTGCGGGAGGCCACCGAAGCCGAACACCGGCGGGCGGCCGTGGCGGAGGCACGCGCGCGTGCGCTGCTGCGAGGCGCCTTCGGCGACACAGACGCCGGAGCTGGGCCGGACGGGGGCGCGGGGACCGGACCCGGCGGCGATCCCGGAGCCGGGCAGGTGGCTCTTCGGCCGGAGGACGTCACGGCCGGCGGCCGGGGCGGGGCCCTTGAGGCGCACACGCCTGCCCGGCCGCCGGACACCCTCGCCGCCGCCGGTGCCGCCGGGCTCGCCGCCGCCGCGCGTCGGGTCGCCGAGGAGCTGGGCGGCCTGGAGTCGGCCCGTCGCGGCGAGCGGCGGCTGGCCGAACTCGTCGCGGAGCGCGCGGATCTGGACCACCAGGAGCGGGCGGACGACGACGTCCGGGTGGAGGCGGAGGCCTGGCTCGCCGGATGGGAGGAGACCAGGACCGCACTGCACGCCCGTATCGAGTCCGCGCAGGAGGCCGCGAGCCGCGCCGAACAACTGGCCGTGCAGCGCGAGCCCGCGCGGCAGCGGCTCGCCGCCGCGCGGATGCGTGACGAGCTGGCCGGCGACACGGAAACAGCCGTCCGACAGGCATCCCACGCCCAGGAGTCGGCGCTGAAGGCAAAGGCGCACTGGTTGGACGTCAAGGAGCAGCGCCTGAACGGCATCGCCGCCGAACTCGCCGCGCAGCTCGAAGACGGCGAACCCTGCGCCGTCTGCGGTGCCGTCGACCACCCCGCACCCGCCCGCAAGGACGTCGGACACGTCGACCGGGAAGCCGAGGAGCGGGCACTGGCCGCCTACCAGCAGGCAGAGGAGCGGCACGCCGAGCACGAACGGCGCCTGGGCGTCGTACGGGAAGCCCTCGCCGCCGCCAGTGCCGAGGCCGGCGACCTGCCGACAAGCCAACTCGCGGAAGCCGCCGACAAGTTGGAGCGGCTGTTCACCCAGGCCCGCAGGGACGCCTCCGCGCTGCACTCCGTCCACGAGGAGCTCCGGCGGGCCGAAGCGGAACACGAGCGGCGCACCGCCGCCCACCAGCAGGCCGCCGTCCGCGCCGCCGCCCGGGTCGGCCACCGCGAGCGGCTGGACCGCGAGAAGGGCGCCCTGGAAGCGGAGTTGGCCCAAGCCCGTGGCGCCGCCGACAGCGTGGCCGCGCGGGCCGCACAGCTGGAGCGGCAGGTCACGCTGCTCACCGACGCCGCCGACACCGCCCGCGCCGCCGAGGACACCGCCCAGCGGCTCAAGGACGCCGACGCCCGCCTGGCCGACGCCGCCTTCCGCGCGGGCTTCGACACCCCGCAGGCCGCGGCCGCCGCGCTCCTCGACGACGCCGCGCACCGCGAGCTCCAACGACGGCTGGACGCCTGGCAGTCCGAGGAGGCCGCCGTGCGTGCCGTCCTCGCCGAGGCCGACACCGCGGCCGCCGCCGAGCAACCGCCCGCCGACCTGGTCACCGCGGAGCGTGCCGCCGCCGCGGCGGCACAGCGCGTCCGCGACGCCGCCTCCGCGCGTGACGCGGCCGCCCGACGCTGCACCGAACTCGACCGGCTGTCCGCGCGCGCGACCACCGCCGCACGCCAACTCGCCCCGCTGCGCGAGGAGTACGACCGCGTGGCCCGCCTCGCCTCCCTCACCGCGGGCACCTCGGCGGACAACGAACGCAAGATGCGCCTGGAGTCGTACGTGCTCGCGGCCCGCCTCGAACAGGTCGCCGCCGCCGCGACCGTACGGCTGCAGCGCATGTCGTCCGGCCGCTACACCCTCGTCCACTCCGACGACCGGGCCGGCCGCGGCCGCAGCGGGCTCGGGCTGCACGTCGTCGACGCCTGGACCGGGCGTGAGCGGGACACGGCGACGCTGTCGGGCGGCGAGACGTTCTTCGCCTCCCTCGCCCTGGCCCTCGGCCTCGCGGACGTCGTCACCGACGAGGCCGGCGGAGTCCGCCTCGACACCCTCTTCATCGACGAGGGCTTCGGCAGCCTCGACGACCAGACCCTCGACGAGGTCCTCGACGTCCTCGACTCACTGCGCGAACGCGACCGCAGCGTCGGCATCGTCAGCCATGTCGCCGATCTGCGGCGGCGGATCCACGCGCAGTTGGAGGTCGTGAAGGGGAGATCGGGGTCGGTGCTGCGGCAGCGGGGGCACTGAGCGAGGGGGCGCTGAAGGCTCGTGAACGGCAGGATCCCGTTGCGGTCGGTCTCCGCTCCTTACCGGCCGCCTCGGGCAGTGAGGTAGGCGAGGACCGCCAGGACGCGGCGGTTGTGTTCCGCACCGATGCCGAGGCCCAGCTTCGCCATGATCGAGGCGACATGGGTCTCCACGGTCCGCTCGGTCAGCCACAGGCGTCGTGCGACGCCCAGGTTGGTGTGGCCTTCGGCCATCAGGGCCAGGACCTCCAGCTCGCGGGGGGTGAGCGCGGCGAGGGGGTCGCGGTGGGCGCCGATCATGCGGGCGACGACTTCCGGGTCCAGGGCCGAGCCACCCCCGGCGACGCGGAGCAGGGCGTCCAGGAAGTCGTCCACGTCGAAGACACGGTCCTTGAGGAGGTAGCCGAAACGGCCCTGGGCCACCAGTTCCACGGCATTGCGCGTCTCGATGTGCTGCGAGAGCAGCACGATGCCGAGTTCGGGAAAGCCCTCCCGGATCCGCCGGGCGGCGCGGGCGCCGTCGTCGGTGAGGTCCGGTGGCATACGAATGTCGATCACGGCCAGGTCGGGGCGGTTCTCGGTGACGGCGGCGACGAGCGCGGGCGCGTCGGCGGCGCGGGCGACGATGTCGTGGCCGGCGTCCGCGAGCAGCCGTGCCAGGCCCTCCCGGAACAGTGCGGAGTCCTCACCGATCACGATACGCATGGCAGCACCGCCTCCACGGTCGTCCCGCCGCCGGGGCTGCTCTTGACGTGCAGCAGTCCGCCGAGCGCCGCGACCCGGTCCCTGAGCCCCGAGAGCCCCGAGCCCCCGCGGGCGTCGGCCCCGCCGCGCCCGTCGTCGCGGATGATCACACGCAGCGCCCCGTCGCCGTTCTCGCCGACGACGACCGCGATGCTCGTGGCCTCGGCGTGCTTGACGGCGTTGGTGACGGCCTCGCTCGCGACGTAGTACGCGGTGGTGGCGATGTCGTCGGGCAGCACGCGTCCGTCGAGCCGCCAGTCGAGCCGCACCGGGGCGCGTATCGCCAGGGACTCCAGGGCGGGGCCCAGCCCGTCGTCGAGGGAGCTGGGCCGCAGCCCGTGCGCCAGTTCACGCAACTCCGCGACCGCCGTGCCCAGTTCGGCCACGGCCTGATCGAGGAGTCCGTCGACGTCGACGCTGCCGTCGTCGAGATGGCGCTGCGCGAGCCGTAGCGCCATGCCGAGGCTGACCAGCCGCGACTGCGCACCGTCGTGCAGGTCCCGCTCCAAGCGGCGCCGTTCGCGGTATCCGGTCCGTAGCAGCCGACCGCGGCTGGCCTCCACCTCGCTGAGCGCCTGGCGGAGTTCGAGCCGCAACCGTACGGTCTCGACGAGCAGCGCGCTGGCGGTGGCCACCTCGCGTGGGCAGGGTCCGTCGATGATCCCGATGGGGCGCCCGGCGAGCCGTACCTCGGTACCGCGCGCCACCAGGGTGCCGGCCGTGTCGTGGAACCGCGTGCCGCCCGGCAGCAGAAAACCGACCCGCAGCCGGGGCTCGCGCAGGGCGTCCCGCAGCACTTCCTCCAGTTGCTCGGGCCGTGCCCGTCCGGCATGCACCTCACGCTCCAGCGCCGCCACCGCCGCCAGCGCCCGCTGCCGTACGGGGTAGAACCGCCGGTCCACCCACCGGCGCACCCGGTTCTTCACCGGCACCAGGACGACGGCGACCAGCGCCGTCACACCGGCCGTCACCACCGCACTGCCCCGCCCCAGCGCCAGGCCGCCGGTGAAGGACGCGGCGCTGTAGACCGCGAGAAGCCCGGCGGTCACCAGGCTCCACGTCACGACGGCGCTCGCGGCACGGTCCACGTCGTAAAGGTCGTGGCGCAGGATCGCGAGCGCGGTCAGCGAGGGCACACCGAGAGCCAGAGCTGCCAGGCCCACCCAGATCAGTGCGGTGAGCTCGCCGAACAGCAGGTAGTTGGCCCAGCACAGCAGAAGCGTGCCGGGCAGCGCGACGACGCCCAGCCCGAACCACTTCAGCTGGGCCCGCTCGACCCGGTCGCCCGCGCGGTAGCGGTGGCGCATCACCAGCGCCGACGAGACCAGCAGGGCCATGAACACGCCGAGCAGCGGCAGCAGCAGGAACCAGATCACGGACTCGGGCAGCGTGGGCAGGGGATGGCCGAACTCCTCGAACGGCGGGTCGTAGGGCGTCGGGTCGAGAGCGGCCACGAGGATGAAGACGGGCGTGAAGATCAGCACGCCGTACAGAACCAGCCGCGGGAAGCGGCCCGCGGGCAGTCGGCCGGCGGGAAAGAACAGCATCAGCAGCAGGACCGGCACGTACCAGAGGGTCCACATCCCCGCGGCCACCTGATGGACCGTCTCGGCGCCCGGTAGCGGGCTGGTGAGGCTCACGTGGGCGTAGACGTCGAGGAGGGTTTCCAGCGGCGGTACCGAGCCGATGAGCGTGAGCAGGACTCCCACCAGGTTGGTGGGACGGCGGCGCGAGACGAACACACCGAGGCCGGTGGAGAGCGAGCCCGCGACCACGGCCGAGACCAGCCCGAACAGGAGGCCGGCCGAGACGCCCGGGACGGCTGCCGTCAGAACGCAGCACGCCACGATCGTCACCGCGGTGAGCAGGGCGATGGCCAGGGAGAGGCGACGGGGCCAGGGCATGGCCCAACGGTAGAGGCGGAGCGGGGCCCTCAGTATCCGTGCTGACACGCAGAGTTGCTCCCGTGCCAGCTTCGATGCGGTGACAGCGGCTGCTCCGGGACAGTCCAGGGACCGGCATCCACCCGGAACTCCACGAACCACACCTGGGAGACCACCATGCGCACTGTCACCGCCCGCCGCTCTCTCGCAGCCGCCGCCGTCACGATCGCCGCCGTGCTCACCGGCACCGTTCCCGCCGCCGCGGACTCGTCGGCGGCGGACGAGTGCAGGCCCATCAGCCGCAACGAGTACATCGCCGACCGCTGGCAGGACCTCGGCGGCACGAACGGCTGGCTCGGATGCCCGATCGACACCACGAAGAACGTCACCGTCGGCGGGGTGTGGAAGGGCAAGCGCCAGACCTTCGAGAACGGCCAGATCACCTGGTCACCGGGTCAGGGCACGCAGATGGTCATCGCCGCCTGGGAATGGCGCGGCTACGCCTTCGCCGACTGGGGAACGACCGCGCCGTACAGCTACGACCGTTTCCTCCTGCGCTACTACAGCTCCTACGAGCCCCGCGGAGAACAGCGCGAGCTGCGCGGCGGCACCTCCGGCCGCGCGCGGGTGCAGAAGCACACGACGGGCAGTTACCGCTTCATCGTCGAGGGCTGCGACGACGGCACCTTCGGATCGACGTGCCGCCAGGGCTGGACGCTCTCGGCCGGCACCCGCTGACGCGAGGCCACAGCCTCACAAGAAGAGGAATGACCATGAAACCTGTACGGGGGACCCGTGCGTCCGTCGCCTTGACGGCGATCCTCATCACGCTCTCTCTCGGTCTGACGTCCACCGCCTGCACAAGGGTGTTGACCAAGGTGGCCGTGAAGGCGGTTGCCCGCGGAGCGCCGGCTGCCGCGCCCTTCTTCCAGGAGGCGCTCCGTCTGGGGACAGACGCCCTGGTCGGCGGGGAACTCGCCCTTGAGGGCGGTACGAAGAAGGGCGACCAGCCCGGCCTGTACGGCGGCTCGCGGACCAACAGGGGCTGCGCCAAGAAGAAACTCGTGCGCTTCCTCCTGGACCCCGCTCACCGCGCAAAGGCCGAGGAGTGGGCCAGGCTGCAGGGCATAGGCACCGACGAGATCGAGGGCTTCGTGAAGAAGCTCACGCCCGTGGTGCTGCGCAACGACACCCTGGTGAAGAACCACGACTACAAGAAGGGCAAGGCAGTACCCTTCCACGCCCTGCTCGAAGCGGGCATCGCTGTCCTGGTCGACCTGTACGGACAGCCCGTCGTGCAGTGCAGCTGCGGCAACCCGCTCGACGCGTTCGAGCACGATCTCGACAGCGCCGACGTGAAGTTCAAGGGCAAGAGCAGGAAGTGGCGGTCGTACGACCCCGAGAAGATCGTCAAGGTCGAGCGCCCGGAGGTGAAGGAGGAGGTGAAGCGCTACCAACTGGTCGACGTCGACGAGAAGGACGCGGGAATCGTACGTCTGCCCGGAACCGACGGCACGCGGGACGAACCGCTTCCGGACGACCCCGGCACCCAGGACGCCGAAGTCGTCGTTCCGACGGTGACGGGCATGTCCGTCCAGGAGGCCACGCAGACCCTCTCGGCGCAGGGGCTCCAGGTGCAGACGCAGGACGGGCCTTCCGGCAGCGCCGCCCCCGGCACGGCCCCCGCCACGGCCCCCGGTACCGTCCTCGGGCAGGACCCGGCCGCGGACGAGCAAGTCGCCGAAGGCACCGTCGTGACCCTCACCGTGGCACCGGACGCGGACCCGCCCATGGTGACGGAGTCGCCGTCCCCGACCCCCTCGCCCACCGAGGACACCGGCACGACCACGGTGATCGTCCTCGCGGACGCACCGGTTCGCGAGTCGCCCTCGTCCGCCGGCGCCCAGGTCAGCCACGTGGCAGCGGGAGGCCAGTATCCGGCGACGTGCTACGGCTACGGCGAGTCCGTCGACGCCCACGGCTCCGCGAGTGACCTATGGGTGCGGCTCAGCCTCAGGTCGGGGGAGTTCGGCTGGGTCACGGCCACCGCGCTCCAGGAAGATCCGGCCGCGGGGGGACTCGGTCAGTGCTGAGCCGGGTCCGGTGCTGAACAGGCGCCGGAGGCGGCTGCGGGCTGGAGGCGGCCGGGGGAACGTCAGTGCCCCAGCGGCCGACGGGGCAGCGGGGACGAGTAGACGACGCTCGTCGTCACCGAGCCCAGCGTGCCGATCTTGCCGGACACCTCCTCCAGGTGCTGCATCGACCGCGCGGCGACCTTGATGACGAAGCAGTCGTCGCCCGTCACGTGGTGCGCCTCCAGGATCTCCGGTGTCGCGGCGACCAGGTCGTGGAACGGCTTGTAGTTGCCGTTCGGATAGCGCAGGCGAACGAAGGCCAGGATCGGCAGGCCCAGCCGCTCGGGGTCGACGACCGCCGCGTACCCCTGGATGACGCCCGCCTCCTCCAGCCGCCGCACCCGTTCCGTGACCGCGCTCGCGGACATGGAGACGGCCCGGGCCAGTTCGGCGAAGCTGGCGCGGCCTTCGCGCTGGAGGACGTCGAGGATGCGCCAGTCGGTGGCGTCCGGGGAATACGCGGTCATGTCCGAGGAATAGCAGGGGAATCCCCGCCGGATCAAGGTCCGCGCCGTGGAACGGCACTTCAGGAAGTGGATCACCGGCCGTAGATTTCTGGTCACCGATATCCGCCAGGGATCGAGTCCGCCGGGAGGGAACCAGATCATGACCGCCACCACCGTGAACCCCGTACTGCGGGTGGCGCCCGCCGCGCCGGCCGAGGCCGCCGCCTACTTCCGGGCGAGCCTCGTCTTCCACGCCGACGTGTCCGACGTCGCCGCCGCGCTCGCGGCCGACGGTGACCCCGGGTTCGTGGTCCTGGACTCCCGTTCCACCGAGTCCTGGGACCAGGGCCACATCCCGGGCGCGATCCACCTGCCCACCGCCCTCATCCCCGAGCAGGCCGAGCAGCTCCTCGACAAGTCCGTGCCCGTCGTGACGTACTGCTGGGGCCCCGGCTGCAACGGCGCGACCCGGGCGGCACTCGCCCTCGCCGAACTCGGCTACCAGGTCAAGGAGATGCTCGGCGGCTTCGAGTACTGGGCGCGCGAGGGGTTCGAGTTCGAGACCTGGCAGGGCCGCGAGCGCCGCACCCCCGACCCGCTCACGGCACCGGTGGACGCCGACAACTGCGGTTGCTGAGGGGGAGATTGGGCGCGGTGAGAGGGCGGGCCCGCGGTGCGTGTAGGTTCTGCTGCCATGGTGCGATACGCGGAACCGGGCGCGGTGGAGTGGGTGGAGTCGGGAGGCGGCCCTCTGATAGCCGTACCCGAGACGGTGCTGCCGTTCTGGGCGGGCGCCGACGGCGACGAGACGGCCTCGGACTACGACCGGGCCTGCGAGGTCGACGGGTCCGTCGGACTCCTGCCCGTGGGGGACAGCGCGGCGCTGGTGTTCGGTGACGAGCCCGCCTCGACCTCCTACCTGCCCGACCACGGCGCCTTCGTACGCTGGTGCGCGGGCGATTCCGAGGAGGACCTGCTGGCCCGGGTTCCGGCCGCCCTCGCCACGGCCGTCTGGGGGCACGAGGTGCGCTGGAACGTGCCGGGAACGGTGGTCCTGTTCGACTCGGCCTGGCCGGGACCGGATACGGAACGGACCGAGCATCTGAGGGTGGCCCTGGAGCCCGGGGCCTACGCGGTCCGCGCCGCCCAGGTGCAGCCCGGCCCGCAAACCTGGCTGGGTCTCGTCCAGCTCCGACGGCTGCCGCACTGACCCTGCGGGGCCCGCGCGAATAACCAGGTGCGCCGGACCCGGCCGTTCCCCATCATGAACTGCCATGCCCCGACTTCCGCACCCCGCCCCCGAGTCCCTGCGCCGCGACCTTCTGCCCCTGCGGGGACGGACCGCCCTGGTCACCGGGGCCAGCAGACGGGCCGGTATCGGTCATGCCGTGGCCCGGCGGCTCGCGGCGTACGGGGCGAGCGTCTATCTGCACCACCATGTGCCGCATGACGCCGCCATGCCGTGGGGAGCGGACCGGCCAGAGGAGGTCGTCGCCTCCGTGCGCGAGGCGCTCGGCGACCCGGATGCCCAGGTCCTCGCGGGCCCCGGCGACCTCTCCGACCCGGCCGCGCCCGCCGAACTGGTCGCCACGGCCGCCGCGGCGCTCGGCGGACGGCTCGACATCCTGATCGCCAACCACGCGCAGAGCGGCTCCGACGGCACCCTCGACGACATCGACGCCGCGATGCTCGACACGCACTGGGCGGTCGACACCCGCTCGGTGCTGTTGCTCGTCCAGGCACACGCCCGGCTGAGGCCGGCCGGCCCCGGCGGCCGCGTCGTGATGATGACCTCCGGCCAGGACATCGCGGACGGAATGCCCGGCGAGATCGCCTACGCCCTCCAGAAGGGCGCCCTCGCCTCGATCACCCGCTCCCTGGCGACCACGCTCGCCGAGCGGGGGATCACGGTGAACACCGTCAACCCCGGCCCCGTGGACACGGGTTACCTGACCGGCGAGGCGTACGAAGCCGTGGCGGCCCGCTTCCCCGCCGGCCGGTGGGGCGTCCCCGACGACCCGGCCCGCCTCATCGCCTGGCTGGCGACGGACGAGGCGGGCTGGATCACCGGTCAGGTCATCGACTCCGAGGGCGGATTCCGGCGCTGATCACAAGGTGACCGTCAGAGCGCGGCCAGCTCGTCCACCAGGTCGTCCAGGCCCAGGGAACCCTGCGACAGCGCCGCCATGTGCCAGGCCTTGAGGTCGAAGGCGTCCCCGAGCCGCTGGCGCGCCTTGTCGCGGCCCAGCAGCCACGCCCGCTCGCCGAGCTTGTAGCCGATCGCCTGGCCCGGGATCGTCAGATAGCGGGTCAGCTCGCTCTCCACGAAGTCCGCCGGACGGCTGCTGTGCGAGCCGAAGAACTCCTGGGCCAGCTCCGGCGTCCAGCGCTCGCCCGGGTGGAACGGCGAGTCGGCCGGGATCTCCAGCTCCAGGTGCATGCCGATGTCGACGATGACCCGGGCGGCCCGCATCATCTGCGCGTCGAGGTAACCGAGCCGGTGCTCCGGGTCCGTGAGGAAGCCGAGCTCGTCCATGAGCCGCTCCGCGTACAGCGCCCAGCCCTCGCAGTTGGCGCTGACGTGGCCGACGGTGGCCTGGTAGCGGGAGAGGTCCTGCGCGACGTACGCCCACTGGGCGAGCTGGAGGTGATGCCCCGGGACGCCCTCGTGGTACCAGGTCGAGACCAGGTCGTAGGCCGGGAACCGGGTCTGGCCCATCGTCGGCAGCCAGGTACGGCCGGGCCGCGAGAAGTCCTCGGACGGGGCCGTGTAGTACGGAGCGGCGGCGCCGCCGGGCGGGGCGATGCACGACTCCACCTTGCGTACCGGCTCGGCGAGTTCGAAGTGCGTGCCGTCGAGCTTCTCGATCGCCTCGTCCATCAGGCCCTGGAGCCACTCACGGACCTCGTCGACGCCCTCGATGTGCTTGCCGTGCTCGTCGAGGTGGGCCAGCGCCACCCACGGCGTCGCGGCACCCGGGAGGATCCTCTCGGCCTCCTTCCTCATCTCGCCGAGCAGCCGGTGGAACTCGGACCAGCCGTACGCGTAGGCCTCGTCCAGGTCGAGGTCGATGCCGTTGAAGTAACGGGCCCAGCGGGCGTACCGCTCGCGCCCCACCGTGTTGGGCGCGCCCTCGACCGCCGGCGCGTACACATCGCGCATCCAGTCGCGCAGCTCCACCACGGCGGCCGTCGCCCCGCGGGCGGCCTCGTCCAGCTCCGCGCGCAGCGACTCGGGACCGGCCGATGCGAAGTCCTCGAACCAGCCGCGGCCCTCGCCGGTGTCCGCCCACTCGGTGAGCTGCTCGACGAAGGTGGCGGTCGGGCGCGGGGCCGCGTACAGCTTGCGCTCCAGACCCATTGCGAGGGACTCGCGGTACCCCGCGTACGCGGCCGGAACCGCGCGCAGCCGCTCGGCGATCGCCGCCCAGTCCTCGTCGGTCCGGCTCGGTGTGACCGTGAAGATCTCGCGCACCGAGTGCGCGGGGGTGGCCATGTTGCCGACCGAGCGCAGGCCCTCCTCGGCCTCGTGCACGGCGAGTTCGGCGGTCAGCCGCTCACGCAGCAGGCGCGCACACCGGCGCTCGATGTCACTGTCCGCGCCGGGCCGGCGCTCGGCCTCGTCGAGCCGCGCGAGCGTGGCCCGCGCGAGGTCCGCGAGCGCCTCCTGGCCCGCGGGCGAGAGGTCGGGGAGCTTGCTCGAACTCTCCTTCACGCCGAGATACGTACCAGTGACCGGGTCGAGGGCGATGAGTTCGTCGACGTAGGCGTCGGCGACCTCACGGGGCAGCGGGCTGTTGGTCTCAGACATGCGGTCCATCCTCATACGAGGGCCGCGGTACGTCACTCGGATTGAGCTGAGGGCGAAGGCGGCAGCATGGGGCCGCAGTCCCACTGCTGGAAGATCAACCGGGTCTCCACCCGGGCCACCTCCCGGCGGGCGGTGAACTCGTCCAGGACCAGGCGCTGCAGATCCGCCATGTCCGCCACCGCGACATGGACGAGGTAGTCGTCGGGACCGGTGAGGTGGAAGACGGTCAGCGCCTCCGGCAGAGCGCGGATCCGCTCCACGAACGGCCCCACCAACTCCCGTCGGTGCGGCCTGACCTGCACGGACAGCAGCGCTTGCAACCCCCGCCCGAGCTTCGCCGGATCGAGCTGAAGCCGGTGCCCGAGGATCACGCCCGACCGGCGCAGCCGCGTCACCCGGTCCAGGCACGTCGACGGCGCGACCCCGACCTGAGCGGCGAGGTCGCGGTAGGTGGCCCGGGCGTCGTTCTGCAGAAGTCTCAGCAGCTGGAGATCCACCGGGTCCAGTACGACAGATTCGGCCATTGGCCGAACGTAACACGGAGCATCGCCACTGTCGCCCGGTCGGTGTTCACCCTTCGGTCATGGACACGCCCCTGGACACGCAGGCGTACGACGGCGTACGCCGCCCCGCCCCCAGAGCACTCGCCACCGAGGCCGTGCACGCCGGCCGCGACGACCTCGCCCGGCAGGGACTGCACGCCCCGCCGATCGACCTGTCGACCACCTACCCGTCCTACGACAGCCGCGGCGAGGCCGCCCGCATCGACGCGTTCGCCACGACCGGCGCGGAGCCGGACGGCCCGCCCGTCTACGGCCGCCTGGGCAATCCGACCGTCGCCCGCTTCGAGACCGCCCTGGCCCGCCTCGAGGGCACGCAGGCGGCGGTCGCCTTCGCCAGCGGGATGGCGGCGCTGAGCGCGGTTCTTCTCGTACGGGCCTCGATGGGCCTGCGCCACGTCGTCGCCGTACGTCCGCTGTACGGCTGCAGCGACCACCTGCTGACCGCCGGACTGCTGGGCTCGGAGGTGACCTGGACCGACCCGGCCGGGATCGCGGAGGCGCTGCGCCCGGACACCGGTCTGGTGATGGTGGAGTCCCCGGCGAATCCGACCCTCGCCGAGGTGGACCTGCGGGCGGTGGCCCATGCCTGCGGCTCGGTCCCGCTGCTCGCGGACAACACCTTCGCCACGCCGGTCCTCCAGCGCCCCGCCGAACAGGGCGCACGGCTGGTGCTGCACAGCGCCACCAAGTACCTCGGCGGACACGGGGACGTGATGGCGGGCGTGGTGGCCTGCGACGAGGAGTTCGCCGGACGGCTGCGGCAGATACGGTTCGCCACGGGCGGCGTCCTGCATCCGCTGGCCGGCTATCTGCTGCTGCGCGGCCTGTCCACCCTGCCGGTCCGCGTCCGGGCCGCCTCCGCGACCGCCGCCGAACTCGCCCGCCGCCTCACCGCCGACCCGCGCGTTGCCCGCGTCCACTACCCCAGCATCGGCGGCGCGATGATCGCCTTCGAGGTCCACGGCGACCCGCACGAGGTCATCGCCGGCGTCCGCCTGATCACCCCCGCCGTCAGCCTCGGCAGCGTCGACACCCTGATCCAGCACCCGGCGTCCATCAGCCACCGCATCGTGGACGCGGACGACCGCCGGGACGCCGGGGTGAGCGAACGGTTGCTGCGGATGTCGGTGGGTCTGGAGGATGCCGACGATCTGTGGGCGGACCTTGATGAGGCACTGGGGGCGCGGACGCGCCCCCAAAGGGGCGCGGGACCGTATCGACATGCGGCTCCGCCGCGGGGCGCGACAAGCCACATCGAACCCGCAGCCGCCGGCCTTCACTAACCCCTACGGCGCTCAGGCCTTACCCAACTCACCCGCACTCGACACTCGCTCCGCAACCTCAACCACGCCGTCCTCCGGCTCAACCGGCGGAGCCAACCGCGCCGTGATGACGAGGGTCCCCTCCTCGATCTGATAGTCGAGGGGGAGCCCCAGCCCCCGCATCGCCGCGACCATCCCGGTGTTGGCCGACTGCGTCACGGCGTACACACTCTCGCAGCCCGCGTCGAGGGCCATCCCCACCAGCCTGCGCAGCAACTCGCTGCCGATGCCCCGCCGCTGCCACGCGTCCTCGACGAGCAGCGCGACCTCCGTCTCGTCACCGTCCCACAGCAGATGACCGAGCCCGACGACACGTCCCGACGCGGTCTGCACGGCGAGCGTCCGCCCGAACCGCGGACTGAGCAGATGCTTGAGATAGCGGTCCGCGTCACCGACCGGCCCGTGGTACCGCATCCCGAGCGTCCGCGCCGAGCACCGCTCGTGCATCTCCCTGGCGGCCCGGAGATCACCGGTGTCCGCCCGGCGCACGGTGATGTCGTTGCCCTCGGGCAACGTCAGCACGTCCTGGCTGCGCGGCACGCGCGGGCCGAGCCGCGCGTCCAGCTCCACCAGCGCCCGCGCCCGCGCGAACTCGGTCGGCGTGAACGGCAGATACGGCCGCTCCACGGTGATCACTCCGCCTTCCGGCGCCCGCAGCCGCATCACGGTCTCCTCCAGGGCCCCTTCCGTCGGTACCGGCTCCGGCCCCCGGCCGCCCCCGGCCGGCCCGGCGGGCAGCGACCGGATGGTGCACCGGCCCAGCAACTGCCGTAGCGCCAGCGGAAGTTCGGCCGCGTCCAGGGCGGTACGGGTGGCGAGGCCGAGCACCCGGGTCGGCGCGTCCACCAGGTCATGGGCGTCGGCCCGCTCGATCCAGGTCCCGGCGCCGCCGGCCACCGAGACCGTCCGGGTGATCTCGGCCGCCGCGAGCCCGCCGGGCGTACGCAGCAGGAACTCGTCCACCGTGCCCTCGGCCAGCGGATGCGTCTGCAGGCTCAGGATGTCCACCCGCAGCTCGGCGAGGGCCGTGCACAGCGCGGCCAGCGATCCCGGTTCGTCCTTCACCGTCGTCCGCATCCGCCACAGCGCGCTGTCCCCGGGCGCCGTCTCGGCCGTGTCCCGTGCCTGGTCCGACGGTCCGGTGTCCGACTGCCCGGCCCGCTTCTCGGAGCGCGGCCGGGCACCGGTATCGCCTGTCGGCGGTGCGTGACCGTGGCGGCGTGCCCACCATGTGTGGAACCCCGCCGTGGCGACCAGCACGGCCGCCGAGACCAGCAGTAGCGTCGGTCCGTCGGGCCCGTGCCCGATCAGGTTCGCCACGGCGTCGGCCGCCGCCACCGCGGTGAAGAGCGCGGCGAGTTCGATGACGTCACGCCGCCAGTGGTGTACAGGACGTCCGTGCTTCGCACGCGTCACATCAGACATGTCTCGACTCATGCACCCACTGTGAAGGAACGGTGTTGCGTGATCACGAACGCCTTGTGACGGGGCGGTAAAGAACGCTTATGTCTAATTTGTAGGTTTTTCAATTACGTTGCGGGCCCGACCGGTGCGACCGTGCCGCGCCCCGGGGGATGACACCGGTGCGCGGCACGGGTTTCAGGCTACGGGATCTACTGACCGACCCGGCCCGGCTGCAGCACCTGCGTGAACAGCACGGTGCCGTCCGACTCGCGCAGGCGCACCGTCAGCTCGCCGCTGCCGCCGTCGATGTCGACCTCGCCGAAGAACTGGTAGCCCCCGGCGGGCGAGACGTTCGCGGTCGTCGGCGCTTTAAGGAACACCCGCTCCGGGCCGAAGGTGTTGTCCAGGGTGTTCGCCGGGAACGCGCCCGCGTTGAGCGGGCCGGAGACGAACTCCCAGAACGGCTCGAAGTCGGTGAAGGCCGCCCGCGAGGGCTGGTAGTGCTGGGCCGAGGTGTAGTGCACGTCCGCGGTCAGCCACACCGTGCCCGTGATCCTGCGGTGCTTGATGAACCGCAGCAGCTCGGCGATCTGCAGCTCACGGCCCAGCGGGGCCCCCGGGTCGCCCTGGGCGACGGCCTCGATGTTCGGCTTGCCGTCGCCGGTGTCCGGTACCACCAGACCGAGCGGCATGTCGGAGGCGATCACCTTCCACACCGCCCGGGAGCGGGACAGCTCGCGCTTGAGCCAGTCCAGCTGCTCGGCGCCGAGGATGCCCTGCGCGTCGGTGGCCTGGTCGTCCGTCGAGTTGGCGTTGCGGTAGGTCCGCATGTCCAGCACGAACACGTCCAGCAGCGGACCGTGGTTGACCACCCGGTAGACCCGGCCGTCGGGGCGGCGCAGCGTCGAGATGGGGAAGTACTCCGAGAACGCCTGCCGGGCGCGAGCGGCCAGGACGTCGACGTTCTTCTCCGTGTAGCGGGCGTCGCCGAGGATCTCACCGGGGTACCAGTTGTTGGTCACCTCGTGGTCGTCCCACTGGATGATGGACGGGACCTGGGCGTTGAACCGCTTGAGGTTCTCGTCGAGCAGGTTGTAGCGGAAGTTGCCGCGGAACTCGGCCAGCGTCTCGGCGACCTTGGACTTCTCCTCGGTGGTGATGTTCCGCCAGGTGCTGCCGTCGGGCAGGGCGACCGAGGCCGAGATCGGGCCGTCGGCGTAGATGTTGTCGCCGCTGCAGAGGAAGAGGTCCGGGTCCAGCGCGGCCATCGCGTTGTAGATCCGGTAGCCGCCGAAGTCCGGGTTGATGCCCCAGCCCTGCCCGGCCAGGTCGCCCGACCACACGAAGCGCACGCCGTCACGCCGCCGCGCGGAGGCCGTACGGAACGTGCCGGTGACCGGCTCCCCGGTGCGGCGCGGGTCGTCCGGGTCGGCGAGCAGCACGCGGTAGTGGATCTGCTCGCCGGACGGCAGACCGCGCAGCCGGGTCGTGCCGGTGAAGTCGGTGTCGGCGCCGAGCAGCGGGCCCTGCCATCTGCGCGGGTTGCGGAACGACTCCGTCGCGGACGTCTCGACGACCATCCGAGCCGGACGGTCCGAACGCACCCACACCAGCCCGGAGTCGCAGGTCACGTCTCCCGTCTGCACGCCCCAGCCCGCCTTGGGGCGTCCCGACAGGGCGAACGCCGGTGCCGAGCCGAGCGCCGTGGGCAGGGTGAGTGCCGCCGAGGCGGCGAGCGAGCCGCGCAGGACGCTGCGACGACCCGGGAACGGACGGTGTGACATGGAGGCCTCCAGGGGCGGGATCCGGCCAGTGTGCAGTGCCACAACTACTGGTGCGCCGCAGCGCACACGGAAACCACAAGTGAACAACTGACCGCTTCCGCAAGGAAACCGGGGAGTCACGCGGGAGACAGGCGGACGTACGGTTCCGGTCACCCGCCGGTGGGCGCGGTGTCCCGGCGGCCGGCGACCGCCTCGGCCATCAGCCGTACCCCCGCCCGGATCCGCGCGGGCGACAGGTGCGCGTATCCCAGGACGAGCCGCACGCCCGGCCGGCTCCCGTCACCGGCACGCGCGTGTGCGTAGTCCGTCAGTGGACGCACCGCGACCCCGGCGGCGGCCACGCGCGCGAGGAACCGCTCCTGAGGTCCGAACCGTTCCGGCACGGCCGCGATGACGTGCAGCCCCGCGGCGATCCCGGTCACCTCCGCGCCCGGAAAATGCTCCTCCAGAGCCGCGACGAGCGTGTCACGACGCTCCCGGTACGCCCGCTGGCAGCGGCGCAGCTGGCGGTCGTAGTCACCACGCTCCAGGAACCGGGCGAACAGCGCCTGGTCCAGGGCCGGATGCCCGAGGTCCATGGTCCGTTTGCGCTCGACGACGTCCTCGGCCAGCGACTCCGGTACGAGCAGCCAGCCCAGCCGCAGACCCGGAGCGAGGGACTTGCTGACCGAGCCCGTGTAGGCGACGCGCTCGGGGTCGAGCCCCTGGAGCGCGCCGACGGGGGCGCGATCGTACCGGAAGTCCCCGTCGTAGTCGTCCTCGAGGACGACGCCCTCGACGGACCGCGCCCAGTCGAGCAGCTCGGTGCGTCGGCGGGCGGAGTAGGCGATGCCGGTGGGGAACTGGTGGGCCGGTGTCGTGACGACGGACCGTACGCCCGACTCCCGCAGCGGGCCCATGGCCAGCCCCTCCTCGTCCAGCGGCAGCGGCAGGGTCGTGACGCCGGCGGCGGCATACAGGGCGTCGTGCTGCGGGCTTCCCGGGTCCTCGACGCCGACTTCGCGCATCCCGCGCGCGTGCAGCACGAAGCCGAGCAGCGTCGTCGCCTGCGCCACCCCGGAGACGACCACGATGCGCTCGGGGTCCGCGACCACGCCCCGGCGGCGAGCGAGGAGTTCGGCGAGCGCCGTACGCAGCCGGGGCAGCCCGCGCGGGTCGGGATAGCCGAGCTCGTGGTGCGGCAGCTCGGCCAGCACCCCGCGCTGGGCCGCCGCCCACGCGGCACGGGGGAACAGCGACATGTCCGGCGTCCCGGGCACGAAGTCGGCCCTGGCGTCGGTGGAGCGCGGCGCGAGGTCACGCGCGCGTGGCCCGGCGGCCCGTACCGCGTCGCCCACCCACGTTCCGGCACCCCGGCCGCTGCGCAGATAGCCCTCCGCCGTCAACTGCTCGTACGCCTCGGTGACCAGCCCGCGCGACACTCCGAGGTCGGCGGCGAGATCCCTGCTCGACGGCAGCCGTGTACCCGGCGCGAGCCGCCCCGACCGCACCGCCTCACGCAGCGCCGCCTGCAGCGAACGCCCACGCGCGCGTGCGGGCGCCGACGCGGCGGGAAGAAGCAACTCCCAGGCGGGCGACGGCACGTGACGCTCCGCGCTGCCCGCCGAGGGCGTCGGCCTGCTCGGCTCGGCGGCGCACGGCGTCGTGGTGGACCGCGGCGGCCGGCCGGCGGAATTGGTCTCCGATGGAGTCATGAAAGTGGACCTTAATCCGGACCGCGGCGGTTCCTAGCGTCGCTGCCATGAACGCCACCACCACGCGCGGTGCCCTTCTCGCCGCGCTCGCCTGTGTCCTCGTCGGAGGGTCCTTCACCGCCAACAGCCTCCTGGGCGACTACCCCTACGCGGGCGGCCAGTTCCTGCGCTACGGCCTCGCCTGTCTCCTGCTCGTCCCGCTGGCCGGCCGGGACGCCACGGCCCGGCTGCGGGCACTGGCCGCCGGTCAGTGGGTCCGCCTCGCGGTGCTCGCGGCCGTCGGCATGGTCGGCTTCAACCTCGCCGTCATCGCCGCCGAGCGCACCGCCGAACCCGCGGTTCCCGGTGTCCTCGTCGGCTGTGCGCCCGTGGTCGTGGCCGTCGTCGTCCCCCTGCTGGACGGACGCCGGCCCCAACGGGCCGTCCTGTACGGGGCGTTGACCGTCGCCGCGGGCGCGTTCGCGGTCCAGGGCTGGGGCCGCACGGACGGCGCGGGCATCGCCTTCTCCGCGTGCGCGCTGGTGGGCGAGGTCGGCTTCGCGGTCCTCGCCGTGCCCGTGCTGCGTCCCCTGGGCCCGCGGCTGCTGTCCGCCACCGTGTGCGGGGTCGCCGCCGTCGAGTCCGCGGTGGCCGGGCTGCTGCTGGACGGCACCGCGTGGCTGCGGCGTCCCGACGGCACGGAGAGCGTCGCGCTGCTGTGGCAGGCGGTGGTCGTGACCGTCGTCGGCTTCGTGTGCTGGTACATGGGCATGCAACGGATCGGCGCCGAGCGCGCCACGCTCTTCTCCGGCCTCATCCCGGTCGCCGCCGCCTGCACCGCCCCGCTCGTCGGAACCGGCTCCTACGGCACCGCCCAAGCCCTGGGCAGCGCCCTCGTCGGCGCCGGAGTCGCCCTGGGTTCCGGCGCGTTGACGCGCGCCCCGCGCGGGTCAGCGGCTGCCGTCGAGGATGACCCGCGCGACCAGGGCCGGGTCGTCGTTCATCGGGCAGTGGCCGCAGCCGGGCAGCCGGACGAGACGCGCCCGGGGGATGATCTGCTTGGCGCGCACCCCTTGCCGGCGCACGAGCAGCCGGTCCCTGGTGCCCCACGCCACGGTGACCGGGATCCCGGGGATGTCGTCGGCGAACCGGACGGCCCGGCCGGCCCGGAGAGTCTGGTCGAATCCCGTGGCCCGCGCCAGCGCGAGGGTCTCGGCCACCACGGCCTCGGGTGAACGGCGGCCGGGGCGGGCGTAGATCGTGCTCGTCAGGACCGTACGACCGGCCGCCGACCGGGACAGCTGCTCCACCAGGGGCATCGGCAGCCGCCGGGAGATGTGCCGCATCGCCAGCAGTACACCGAAGGCATAGCGTCGCTCGGCCTCGGACCAGAACCCCGCGGGGGACAGGGCGGTGACGGACCGCACGAGCTTCTCGCGGCCGAGCTCCAGCGCGATGAGCCCGCCCAGCGAGTTGCCCACGACATGCGGCCGGTCGAGTTCCATGGCCGCGCAGAAGGCCGCGAACACGGCCGTGGTCGTGGCCAGGTCGTAGTCGAGGCCGTCCGGCAGGCCCGGAGACGTGCCGAACCCGGGCAGGTCCACGGAGACCACCTCCCGCTCGGCCGCCAGGATGTCCACCACCGGGTTCCAGACCTGCCGGTGGTGACCTATGCCGTGCAACAGGAGCAGCGGCTCGCCGCTCCCCACGCGCGCGTAGTCGACGGTCACACTCTGCGGGCCGTGGGGAGAGGGGACCTTGAAGGAGACGGTGGCGGACATGGGTGCTCCTCGTCTGGGACACGCGCGGACACGCTGACGGACGGCGTAGACAGCTTGTCAGCAATTACTACCGGCGGGTAGCCCCTGGCGGCCGCCGACCGGAGGCCGGAAAAGTCCCTCAACCCGTCCCGTGTGCCGCGGGATTGACTCCACAAGGCCGGCGCCGCCGAATTCGCCTGGACACGGGCGGACGGGTCGGCTGGGATGGAGACGTGACCACCGACATCGAGACCGACGTCTTCGAAGAGCACCGCCCCGTTCTCCTGGGGGTCGCCTACCGCATGCTCGGCCGCGTGGCCGACGCGGAGGACGTGGTGCAGGAGGCATGGCTCCGCTGGTCCGGTGCCGACCGGTCGCAGGTGCGCGAACCGCGCGGCTATCTGGTGCGCATCACCACCCGCCTCGCCATCGACCGGCTGCGCCAGGTCAAGGCGCGGGGCGAGACGTATATCGGCCCCTGGCTGCCGGAGCCGTACGTCACCGACTTCGGGCACACCGTCCCGGACAGCGCGGAACGTGCCGTCCTCGCCGACTCCGTCTCCCTCGCCGTCCTCGTCGTCCTGGAGTCGCTCTCGCCCCTGGAACGGGCGGTGTTCGTCCTCAGGGAGGCCTTCGGCTACCCGTACGCCGAGATCGCCGCCATGCTCGACCGAGGCGAGGCGGCGGTGCGGCAGCTGGCCGGGCGGGCCCGCAAGCATGTCGACGAGCGGCGGCCGCGCTACGAGGTCGACCCCGTCCAGCGGCGCGATCTCACCGAACGGTTCCTGGCCGCGGCGGCGGAGGGCGACCTGGAGGGGCTCATGTCCCTGCTGGCCCCGGACGTCCGCCTCGTCGGCGACAGCGGCGGCAAGGCCAAGGCGCCGGTGCGGGTCCTGGAGACGGCCGACAAGGTGGGCCGTTTCCTCGTCGGCGCCGCGCGGAAGGGCGTCGCCGATGTGTCCTTCCGGTTCCTGGAGCTCAACGGCGGCCCCGCGGTGCTGGTGCGGTCCGGCGACAAGCCCGACAGCGTCTTCCAGCTGGATGTCCTGGACGGGCGGATCCAGTCGGTCTACATCATCCGTAACCCCGACAAGCTGACCTCCCTGGCCACGGCGTAGTTCCCGCCGCCGAGCCCCGGGCTTGGCGGCTCGATCCCGTCCCCGTGAACGTTCCCGGCGATTGGTATTGACCAAGGGTGAGGGCCGCCCTATGGTCGCAGAGAAGTGCAACAACCTTTAATAAACAAGGGCGCTAAAACGCCGACGGGCCACGGCGATTGCGGAGGACAGGGTGGGGACCACGCAGCTGGAATCGGTGCCGGAACCGAAGTACTGGCACCTGAGGACCGTACTCAGTGAGGCATTGGAATCCGAGTTCTCCGTGGGCGAGATCCTGCCCAACGAGCGCGACCTGGCCGCCCGCTTCGGCGTCGCCCGGGCCACGCTCCGCCAGGCACTGGAACAGCTCGAACTGGAAGGCCGACTGCAGCGCCGCCGCGGTGTCGGTACGACCGTCGCGCCGCCCCGCGTGGGCGTGGCCGTCGGCACCGAGCAGCACACCTGGCCGGGGACGGCCGACGACGTCTGGCAGCCCGCGGACTGCACCCTGGCGGTCCCGCCCGCGTCCGTCGCCGCCGCCCTGGAAATCGGCCGGGACGAGGCCGTGCACATCGTGCGCCGCTCCCGCGTGACGCACGGCCAGCCCGTCGCCGCCGAGCTGCTCTACATCCCGCAGTCGTCGGTGCCCGACCTCTCCGCCATCGACGCCCCGTCCGCAGCCGCACGCGCGCGTGCCGTGCTGCGCGAGCTGCAGCGCCTGGACCTCGAGGGGCAGGAGAACGCCGTCGAGCTGGGCTCGGCCCGCGCGGACGACGCCAAGGAGCTGGACCGTCTGCCGGGGGCGCCCGTCCTCGTCGTCACCACCCGCTACATCGCCGAGGGCCGCACCGCGGCGCTCTCCGTCGCCACGTACCGCGCGGACACGTGCCGGCTGACCTTCGGCGACCTCGGCGGCGTGGAGATCCACCAGGACCCGGAACGCCGGGCGTCCTGACCGCCGCACCGGCACCTGCCTCGCGCCCCGGACCCGCTCCGGGGCGCGACGCGTTCACCGGCACACCCGGCACCGCACCGCCGCCGGGAGCGGCGACTGACCGCCGAGCGTCAGCGCCGTCCCGTCACCGTGCCCTCCACCGCGAAGAGCTGCTCCTCCACATGGTCGAGAGCGAGCCGCAGCGCTCCCGTCGCCACCGCCGCCTCGCCGAGAAGGGACAGGGCGACCTTCGGGGGGCGCAGGCAGTAGCGGGCCAGCTCGCGCCGCAGCGGCTCCAGTACGCCGTCCAGGCCCGCCGCCCAGCCGCCGACGACGACCAGCTCGGGGTCGAGCGCGAGGACGAGGGCTGCCACGTCGTGGACGAGGCGCTGGATGAAGCGGTCGACGGCCGCGCGGGCCCCCTCGTCGCCCTCCCGGGCCTGCGCGAAGACCTCGGCGACAGCGTGCTCGTCGAGTGGCCTCAGGGGCTCGTCCGTGGTGGACAGCAGGGTCTCCGGAGTCGCCTCGCGGCCCAGCAGATGCAGCGCGCCGATCTCGCCGGCCGCCCCGCCGAATCCCCGGTGCAGCTGCCCGCCGATCAGCGCACCGGCGCCCGGGCTCAGCCCGGCCAGCACGAACACCACGTCGTCCGACTCGGTCGCCGAACCCTTCCAGTGCTCGGCGACCGCCGCCGCGTTGGCGTCGTTCTCCACCAACACCGGGCACTTGAAGGACCGGCTCAGCCGCTCGCCCAGCCGCAGCCCCGTCCACTCGGGCAGCGCGGCGCCCAGCCGCACGGTGCCGTCCGCCTCCACGATGCCCGGCGTCGCGACACCCACGGCCCGCAACGAGCCGCGCGCGACACCGGCCCGGCGCAACAGTTCGGCGACCGCCGTACGCAGCCGTTCCAGCCGCTCGTCGGCCGGAGCCGTCTCGTCGACGTCCTTCGCGATGGAGCCGAGCACCCGGCCGTCCAGATCGGCGAGGAGCGCGGCCACCCGATGCGACCCGATGTCCACGCCCAGCAGATGCCCAGCCTCCGCCCGGAACCGGAACCGCCGCGCGGGCCGCCCCTGACGCCGGACGACACTTTCGTCGGCGGCCTTCTCGACGACGTAACCCGCCTCGATGAGGCCCTCGACGACGCCCTCCACGGTCGGGCGGGACAGTCCGGTGACCCGGGTGATCTCCGTCAGCGTCGCGGCGTCCGTGGCACGCAGCGCGTGCAGCACCACCGCGGAATTGATCCTTCGCAGCAGCGAGGGATCCCCGCCGGTCAGCCGCCCCAACGTCCGTCCTCCCAGCTCGTACGCATGTTGGGCGGATGCTACTCGCCGGGACGGACGCGGGCGAGGGGTGGGCACCCGCCGCGCCTACCGGCCGGTCCGTACGCCGACACCACCGGACAGGGCCGTCGTGCCTCACCGCACACCCCGCAAGCCCGGATCACCCCGGCGCCACGAACCCCGACTCGTACGCCGTGATCACCGCCTGCGTGCGATCGCGCGCCCCGAGCTTCGCCAGGACGGCACTCACATGTGACTTCACGGTCTCCGTGCCGACGACCAGCCGGGCGGCGATCTCCGCGTTCGACAGCCCACGTGCCATCAGCCGCAGCACCTCGGCCTCCCGTTCGGTCAGCCGGGCCCGCTCCAGTACGGCGCGCGCCGCCCGGTTGCCGCCGTCGTCGCCGTACCGCGCGGCGAGCCGGCGCACCGAGGCGGGGAACAACAGCGACTCGCCCGCGGCCACCAGCCGCACCGCGTGCACGATCTCGGCCGGCCGGGCCCGCTTCAGCAGGAACCCGTCGGCACCGGCCCGCAGCGCCTCGTACACGTACTCGTCGTTCTCGAAGGTCGTCACGACGACGATCTTCGGCGGCTCGTCGACCGTCCGCAGCACCGCGCGCGTGGCCTCGATCCCGTCCAGCAGCGGCATCCGCACGTCCATGGCGACCACGTCGGGCCGCAACTGACGGACCAGCGGGATCACCGCCGCCCCGTCGGCCGCCTCCCCGACGACCTCGATGTCGGGCTGGGCCTCCAACACCGCCCGCAGACCGGCGCGTACGAGGGGTTCGTCGTCGACAAGGAGAACGGTGACCGGCATCCGGTCAGCGTAGATCAACTCGCAGATCAACCGAGCGGCAGCTCAACATGAACCTGCCAGTCACCTTCGTCGGGACCGGTCCGCGCGCGCCCGCCCAGCAGGGCCGCGCGCTCGCGTATGCCACGCAAGCCGCTGCCTCTGCCGGGCCCGGGTATGTCGGCGCCGAGCGGACTGCGGACCTCCAGACCCAGGGCGTCGTCCGTGACCTCGATGCGGATCCGTACCGGGACGGCGCCCGCGTGCCGCAGCACATTGGTCAGCGACTCCTGGAGTATGCGGTAGCCCTCCCGGGAGACCGGTCCCGGCACTGTCTCCAGGGGGCCGGTCATGTCGACGTCGACCTTCGCGCCGGAGGTACGTGCGGATTCCAGCAGCCGGTCGGCGTCCGTGAGCGTCGGCCGGCTGCCGACCGGCCGCTCGGACTCGCGCAGGATGCCGAGGACCCGCTCCAGGTCCTCCAGCGCGGCCCGGCCGGTCTCCTCGATGGCGTCCAAGGCCCGGTCCGTGAAGGAGGGGTCGCCCGCCGCGCGCGCGGCACCCGCCTGCACCACGGCCACGGTCAGGGCATGGCCGATGGAGTCGTGCAGTTCGCGGGCGATGCGGGTGCGTTCCAGGAGCTGCTCGGTGCGCTCCTCCAGGGCGGCGAGGCGCTCGGCGGGGGAAGGGCCGAGGAGGCGGTGGGCGAGGGCGGTGATGATCCGGCCCGAGCCGACCACGGTCAGCGCCAGCACAGCCAGCGACACGGGCGCGAGCAGGAGGTGCCACCAGTGGTGGCCGTCGAGGTAGAGCAGCACACCCTCCTCGGCGTCGCGGCCGAACGCCGACAACGCCAAGTCCACTGAGGCGAGCATCAGTTGGACGATGAATGTGGAGGTCGCGCAGCCGAGCACGAGCCGTGCCTCCAGCCACACGACGAGCCGCCCGCGGTCGCTCCAGGAGGCGGACGGGGCGACGACGATGTCGGCGCTCGCACTGTCGTGCCGGTGACCGGTCAGCAGCAGCTTCGCCTGCAGCCCTTCCACGGTGCGCATCGCGGGAATCAGCCCGGCCGGGGCGAGCAGCACGGCCGCCGACACCCAGGTCCACCACGCCTCCTCGATGAACAGCAGCATCGACGGCCACACGATGGCGATGAACAGATGCAGCACTCGTGTGTACGTCACCGCCCGGCCGAACGGGCGCAGCAAGCGGACCATTTCGCCATCGTGCCAGCCGCCACTGACAACGGGCCTCCCCCGCACGGGGGAGACGATCTCCTCGGACGGGGGAGGCCCCCACCTGTCCCCGACGGCCAGTCTGTTGCCATGACCAGCATCGACGTCCAAGACCTCACCAAGGAGTACGGCACCCGCCGGGCCGTGGACCACCTCACCTTCCGCGTCGAGCCCGGCCGCGTCACCGGCTTCCTCGGCCCCAACGGCGCCGGAAAGTCCACCACCATGCGGCTGGTGCTCGGCCTCGACCGGCCAACCTCCGGAACCGCGACGATCGGCGGCCGCGCCTACGCGACGCTCCACGAACCTCTGCGCCAGGTGGGCGCGTTGCTCGACGCCCAGGCCGCGCACGGCTCCCGCACCGCTCGCGACCATCTGCGTGTCCTGGCCGCGAGCAACCGCATCCCCAACCGCAGGGTCGACGAGGTCCTGGAGGAGACGGGGCTCACGTCGGTCGCACGCCGTCGGGTGAAGACGTACTCCCTGGGCATGCGCCAGCGGCTCGGTATCGCGGCCGCCCTCCTCGGCGACCCGGAGGTGGTCATGCTCGACGAGCCGTCCAACGGCCTCGACCCCGAAGGCATCATCTGGATACGCCAGTTGCTGCGTCGCCTCGCGGGGGAGGGGCGCACGGTCCTGGTCTCCAGCCACCTCATGAACGAGACCGCGTCCTTCGCCGACCACCTCGTGGTCCTCGGCCGGGGGCGCCTGCTGGCCGACACCCCGATGCGGGAGTTCATCCGCGCGCGCGTGGAACCCCGCGTCCGCATCCGCACCACGGACACCACCGCTCTCAAGACCGCCCTCGCCCGACACGGTCACGATGCCGTCCAGCACGAGGACGGGCACTGGACCGTGCGCCACGCGCGCGTGGACGACATCGGCCGCCTGATCTCCCAGGCAGGCGTCCCCGTCCTCGAACTCGCCGCCGAGGAAGGCACGTTGGAGCAGGCCTATCTCGATCTGACCGCGACCGAGGCCGAGTTCACCGCACACCCCCAGGAGGCCTGAACCATGGCATTCGCGCCCGTACTCCACTCGGAGTGGCTCAAGATCCGTACGCTCCGCTCGCTGCCGGGAGCGCTGCTCGCACTGCTCGCCGCGACCACGGCGTTCTCCGCGCTGGCCGGCGCGTCCGGGACCTCCGAGCCGGATTTCGACCCGCTCTTCACCGCGCTGTCCGGCGTGCTGCCGGGCCAGATCGCGGCCATCTCGTTCGGCGCGCTGGCTGTGTCGTCGGAGTACCACGGGGGTGCGCTCCGACTGTCGCTGGCCGCGGTCCCGCAGCGTGGATGGTGGTTCGCCGCGAAGGTGACGGCCATCGCCGTACCGGCCCTGATCGTCGGACTGGCCACCGCCTTCATCGCGCTCCTCGTGGCACGCGCGGGACTCGGCTCCGCGGCGAGCGGGCTCACCGTGGCCGAGCAGGTGCGCGGGGTCCTGGGCTGCGGGATCTATCTCATGCTGATGGCCTTGTTCGCGGCCGGTCTCACCGTCCTGCTGCGCAGCGGTGTCGCCACGCTGTCCATCCTGATCCCGTTCATCCTCGTGGTGTCGTTCGTGATCGGCGATGCCGCGGGCACCGTCGCGGACTTCCTGCCGGACAAGGCGGGACAGATCGTGATCCACCAGACCTACGACGGCACGCTCGGGCCATGGTCGGGCCTGACGGTGACCGCACTGTGGACGGCTGCCGCGCTGGTGGCGGGGGCGTGGAGCGTGCGGCGACGGGACGCCTGACAGGACGCCAATTGTCAGTGGGGCCGGGTTTACTGGACCACATGGACATCGCACGGCACTTCGCCCTCATCGACGAGCTGTGCTTGCGCCCCTTCCCGGCGGAGCACGGCCCGTCGGACGTCGGCGACGAGGGCCCGGGCTATCACGTCGTGGTGTTAGAGGGGAGCCAGGGTGACTGCGGGATGCGGGCGGCGACGGTGGAGCAGTACGAGAAGTACCGGGACGCGCTCTACGAGTTGCTCGCGCCCCGCTGGGGTGACACGGATCCACTGAATCTGCAGACCACTTCGCTGCGCACCGAGCGAGAGGAGATACCCGAGCCCTGGGCCTCACTCAGCGCCCGAGCCCGCGTCGCTCACGTGTGGGAAGCGGAGGGGACGGGCCGTTGGGTCGCGGTGGCCGTCGCCGACCGGGACGAGGCCGACGACGTGCAGCTTCTGGCAGTAGTCACGGAAATCGACCCACCATGACTCGTCAGCCCTCTCGCGCCGCCACCCGCAAGCGCCCGAACTCCTCCGCCATCGTCGCCGCCGTCCAATGCGCGTTCAGCCCGCTCGGATTCGGCAGCACCCACACGCGCGTGTCCCCGATCACCCGCTCCTGCGGGCCCACCTGGGCCTTGCGGTCCTCGAACGCGGCGCGGTACGCGGTGACGCCCACCACGGCCAGCCAACGTGGCCGCAGCCGCGTCACCTTCGTCGCCAGCAGCCGTCCGCCCTCGCGATACTCCTCCGCGCTCAACTCGTCGGCCCGTGCCGTCGCCCGTGCCACGACGTTCGTGATGCCGAGCCCGTAGGACAGCAACTCCCGCTGCTCCGACGGTTTCATGAGCCTCGGCGTGAAGCCGGACAGGTGCAGCACCGGCCAGAAACGGTTGCCGGGGCGGGCGAAGTGATGGCCGGTCGCGGCCGTCATCAGACCGGGGTTGATGCCGCAGAACAGCACATGGAGACCGTCCGCGACGACGTCCGGTACCAGACGGTCGCGAGCGGCCTCCAACTGCTCGGCTGTGAAGCGCGCCATGCCGATCGACGCGCTAGAGGATGGCCCCGGGCGTGTAACCGGCGGCCTCCGGGCGCTGCTTCACGATCTCCTCGATGCGGCCCACGACGACGCCGACCTGGTCGGCCGCGGCGCCCGTGAAGGACAGCTTGTCGGCCATCAGCGCGTCCAGTGCGGCGCGGTCGAGCGGAATGCGCTCGTCGGCGGCGAGCTTGTCGAGCAGCTCGTTGCGCTCGGCGCCCTGCTCGCGCATCGCCAGCGCGGAGGCGACCGCGTTCTCCTTGATCGCCTCGTGCGCCAGCTCACGGCCCACGCCCGCGCGCACCGCGCCCATCAGCACCTTGGTGGTGGCGAGGAACGGCAGGTAACGGTCCAGCTCACGCGCCACGACCGTCGGGAAGGCGCCGAACTCGTCGAGGACCGTCAGGAACGTCTCCAGCAGCCCGTCGAGCGCGAAGAACGCGTCCGGCAGCGCGACCCGGCGCACCACCGAGCAGGACACGTCGCCCTCGTTCCACTGGTCGCCCGCCAGCTCGCCCGTCATCGAGGCGTAGCCGCGCAGGATCACCATCAGGCCGTTGACGCGCTCGCAGGAGCGGGTGTTCATCTTGTGCGGCATCGCGGAGGAGCCGACCTGGCCCGGCTTGAAGCCCTCGGTCACCAGCTCGTGCCCGGCCATCAGCCGGATCGTCTTCGCCAGCGACGACGGCGCCGCCGCCAGCTGCACCAGCGCGGTCACGACCTCGTAGTCCAGCGAGCGCGGGTATACCTGGCCGACCGAGGTGAACGCCTGCGAGAAGCCCAGGTGCCCGGCGATCCGGCCCTCCAGGTCCGCCAGCTTCGAGGCGTCCCCACCCAGCAGGTCCAGCATGTCCTGAGCCGTGCCCACCGGGCCCTTGATGCCGCGCAGCGGGTAGCGGCCGAGCAGCTCCTCGACCCGGCCGTACGCGACGAGCAGCTCGTCGGCGGCGGTCGCGAAACGCTTGCCCAGCGTCGTGGCCTGCGCGGCGACGTTGTGCGAGCGGCCGGCCATGACCAGCTCGCCGTACTCGCCGGCCAGCTTGCCGAGGCGGGCCAGGACGGCGACCGTACGGTCGCGCATCAGCTCCAGCGAGAGCCGGATCTGCAGCTGCTCGACGTTCTCCGTGAGGTCGCGGGACGTCATGCCCTTGTGCACGTGCTCGTGCCCGGCGAGGTCGTTGAACTCCTCGATCCGCGCCTTCACGTCGTGCCGCGTGACCTTCTCGCGCTCGGCGATGGAGGCCAGGTCGACGGTGTCCAGGACGCGCTCGTAGTCGGCGATCGCCTCGTCCGGAACCTCGATCCCGAGGTCCTTCTGGGCCCGCAGCACGGCGAGCCAGAGCTGCCGCTCGAGCTTCACCTTCTGCTCGGGGGACCAGAGCGTGGCGAGCTCGGTGGAGGCGTAGCGTCCGGCGAGGACGTTCGGGATGCGGGGCTTGACGGGCGCAGAAGTCACGTGTCCGGAGTTTACCCGGCGCCCCGAGGGCCCCCGATGGCGCATACGGCCCGGAGCACCCCAGGTCAGGCGTGCTCTGCAGACCGTCCTTCCGCTGGTCCGCGAGGGTGCGCCGCGCGACGGACGCCGCTGTCGCCATTGGAGTGAGGCCGCCGGCCGCATACCCGGCGATCGGGTGAATTCCCTGGACATCGACGCGTCCTGGTTTCTGGGACCCGCCTGTCTCGTTCATAGTCTGCGGGTCGTGGCGAGTTTGAACGTGCGGCATCACGGCTCCTGCGATGACCTCGCAAAATCCCGGTAATCGACAAGATCGCGTCAATGACCGACGTTGGCTTCCCCATTCCGCCTGAGAGAAAGACAACGAGAATGCGACAGGCCCTGACCAGGGGATTGATCGTGGCCGCCGCCGCGACGAGCGCCCTGTCACTATCCGGCACGTGGGCGTCCGCCGCCCCGCGTATGCAGGGGACCGTGGTGAACTCCGCGGCTGCGCTGTCGGGCCGTACGGATCCATGGGACTCGGACGGGCCGGAAGGGCTGGAGGAGAAATTCGGCCAGATGCAGGAAAAGTTCGGCGCGATGCGGGACAAATTCTATGAGCTGAATGACAAATTCACCTCGCCGGATTACCCGGAGCCCGCGTCCGAACACGGCACCTACGAACACGGGACCTACGAGCAGGGCACCTCCGGATATGGCAACTCCGGCTATGGCGCCGAGAAGCCGAAGGACCA
Source organism: Streptomyces sp. NPDC093591 (assembly GCF_044764885.1). NCBI lineage: Bacteria > Bacillati > Actinomycetota > Actinomycetes > Kitasatosporales > Streptomycetaceae > Streptomyces > Streptomyces sp. NPDC093591. Next base: position 102,959 of record NZ_JBIWIY010000017.1, on the reverse strand, counting down.
CGGCTACGGCTACGGCAAGGAGGAGCCGAAGCACCACGGGTACGGCGCCGAGAAGCCGAAGGACCACGGCTACGGCAAGGAGGAGCCGAAGGGCTACGGCAAGGAAGAGCCGAAGGGCTACGGCAAGGAGGAGTCGGGCGGCTACGGCAAGGAGGAGCCGAGCGGCTACGGCTACGGCAAGGAGGAGTCGGGCGGCTACGGCGAAGAGGAGTCGAGCGGCTACGGCTACGGCAAGGAGGAGTCGAGCGGCTACGGCGAAGAGGAGCCGGACGGCTACGGCAAGGAGCCGCAGACCCCCGAACCCTCGCCCAGCGAGCCCAGCGAGCCTCCCCACAAGCCGGAGCCGGCCCCGTCCGAGCCGCCCGCGAAGCCGGAGCACCCCCAGATGCCCGAGACCGGTACCAACACCGGAGCCATCGTCGGCGGCGTGATCGGCAGTGGGGCGCTGCTGGTCGGCGGAGCCTTCCTGTACCGGCGAAGCCGGGCCGCGCGTCAGCAGTAGCGCGCACACCTGGGACAGCGCCCGGTACCCCACGAAGGACCACCGGGCGCTTTCCCCTGTCCGCGGCTACGCCGGGCCCTCGTACGGCAGCAGTTCCGGCCGCTTCGGTGGCAGCCCGTCTCCGGACGAGCGTCCCGTGAGCCGCCGCCCGATCCACGGCAGCAGATGCCGCCGGGCGAACCGCGCGTCCGCGACACGCCGGGCGGCCCACCCCGGCGGCAGCGTGGCCGGCATCGGGGTGCGCCACTCGGTGTCCTCGGGGTCGTAGCCGAGCGCCTGCCACACCGCTTCCGCGACCCGGCGGTGCCCCTCGGCCGTCAGATGCAGCCGGTCCACGTCCCACAGACGGGGGTCGCCGAGCGACGGTGCCCCGTACAGGTCGACGACGATCGCTCCGTGCCGCTCGGCCAGCTCGTCGACGCAGGCGAACAGCTCCTCCATGCGCGGCCGGAACCGCTCCAGGACCGGCCCCTGCCGCCCCGGGCTGCGCATCAGCACCAGCTGCCGGCACGACGGGGCGAGCTTCTCCACGGCCTCCTCCAGGAGTCCGCGCACCCGCCCCATGTCGCACTTGGGCCGCAGCGTGTCGTTGAGCCCGCCGACCAGCGTGATCACGTCGGCGCCCATCGCGGCCGCCACGTCGACCTGCTCGTCGACGATCTGCCGGATCAGCTTCCCGCGCACCGCGAGGTTGGCGTACCGGAAGTCGGGCGTGCGGGCGGCCATCCGCCCGGCCAGGAGGTCGGCCCAGCCCCGGTAGGAGCCGTCCGGGAGGAGGTCCGACATGCCCTCGGTGAAGGAGTCGCCGACCGCGACCAGGCTGGTGTGAGTGGGGTTCGTCTGCATGGCGACAGAGATGGTAACCCGGCTCCATACCCATCGGTCGGTCGGTCTCGAACCCGCCTGGACCCGGCGCTCGAGCAGAGCCCGGCACTCAGGCGGATCCCAGCCGTCAGGCCCGCTGTCCGAACAGCTCCCGCAGCACGTCCTCCATGGTCACGAGCCCCGCCAGCCGGCCGTCGCCGCCGAGCGCGGCCGCCAGATGCGTACGGCTGCCCCGCATCGCCGTGAGCACGTCGTCCAGCGGCGTGCTCTCCCGCACGCGCGCGATGGGCCGCATGTCCCGCACCTGGAACGGCAGGTCCCGCGGGGAGGCGTCCAGCGCGTCCTTCACATGCAGATAGCCCACGATGCGGCGGGCCTCGTCGACGACCGGGAACCGGGAGAAGCCCGACTCGGCCGACAGCCGCTCCAGCTCCTCCGGCGTGACGCCCACGCGCGCGTAGACGACCCGTTCCAGCGGAAGCACCACGTCACGCACCGGCCGGCGGCCCAGCTCCAGAGCGTCGTGCAGCCGCTCCCGCGCGCGCTCGTCGATGAGGCCGGCCTCGCCCGAGTCCCGCACCAGGCGGGCCAGCTCGGCGTCCGAGAAGGTCGCGGTGACCTCGTCCTTGGTCTCGACGCGCAGCAGCTTCAGCAGAGTGTTGGCGAACGCGTTGATCGTGAAGATCACCGGCCGCAGCGCACGGGAGAGCGCGACCAGCGGCGGACCGAGCAGCAGGGCGCTGCGCACCGGCTCGGCCAGCGCGATGTTCTTCGGCACCATCTCACCGAGCAGCATGTGCAGATACGTGGCCAGCGCCAGCGCGATCACGAACGACACCGCGTGCCCGGCGCTCTCCGGCACGCCGACCGCGTGGAACACCGGCTCCAGCAGATGCTCGATCGCGGGTTCCGCGACCACACCGAGCACCAGCGTGCACAGCGTGATGCCCAGCTGCGCGGCCGCCATCAGCGCCGACACGTGCTGCAGACCCCACAGCACGCTCTTGGCGCGCCGGTCGCCCTGGTCGGCGTACGGCTCGATCTGCGAGCGGCGCACCGAGATCAGCGCGAACTCGGCGCCCACGAAGAAAGCGTTGACGACCAGCGTCGCGAAACCGATGAGCAGCTGTACGGCGGTCATCGTCCGCCCTCCTTCTCGTGGTCGGTCGCCTCGTCGTCGAGCGGTGCGTGCAGCAGCACCCGCGCGGCCCTGCGGCCCGCGGCGTCCACCACGTCGAGCCGCCAGCCGACGACCTCGACAAGATCACCGACCTCGGGAATGCGGCCGAGCTCGGCCGCGACGAGACCGGCCAGCGTCTCGTACGGCCCCTCGGGTGCCCTCAGCCCGACGCGCGCGAGCTGGTCCACCCGCGCCGACCCGTCGGCCGAGTACAGCGCCCGGCCCTCGTCGTCGCTGCCCGCATGGGCGAGGTCGGGCGTCTCGTGCGGGTCGTGTTCGTCGCGTACCTCGCCGACGACCTCCTCGACGATGTCCTCCAGCGTGGCGACGCCCGCCGTACCGCCGTACTCGTCGATGACCACGGCCATGGTGCGCTTGCCGGAGAGCCGGTCGAGGAGCCGGTCCACGGTGAGCGTCTCGGGGACGAGGAGCGGCTCGCGCATCAGCTCGGCGACACAGACGCGGGGCCGGCGCTCGGCGGGCACCGTCAGGATGTCCTTGATGTGCGCGGTGCCCACGACCGCGTCGAGGGTGCCGCGGTAGACGGGGAACCGGGACAGCCCGGTCGCCCGCGTCGCGTTCGCCACGTCCTCGCAGGTCGCCTGGGCCTCCAGGGCGATGACCTGGACGCGGGGGGTCATGACGTTCTCCGCGGTCAGATCGGCCAGGTTCAGGGTCCGTACGAAGAGCTCGGCGGTGTCCGCCTCCAGGGCGCCCTCCCGGGCGGAGTGCCGGGCGAGGGCGGCGAGCTCCTGGGGGCCGCGCGCGGCGGCCAGCTCCTCGGTGGGTTCCACGCCGAAGCGGCGCACTATGCGGTTAGCCGTGTTGTTGAGGTGGGTGATGAAGGGGCGGAAGACCGCGCTGAACCAGCGCTGCGCGTTCCCGACCGTCTTGGCCACGGCCAGGGGCGAGGAGATCGCCCAGTTCTTGGGCACCAGCTCGCCGACCACCATCAGCACGATGGTCGACAGGGCTGTACCGATCACCAGCGCGATCGAGCTCGCCGTCGAGCGGGAGACGCCGATCGACTCCAGCGGGCCCGCGAGCAGCGCGGCGATCGACGGTTCGGCGAGCATGCCGACGACCAGGTTGGTGACCGTGATGCCGAGCTGGGCGCCGGAGAGCTGGAACGTCAGATTCCGTACGGCCCTGAGGGCGCCGACGGCGCCGCGCTCGCCGCGCTCCACGGCCCGCTCCAGCTCGCTGCGCTCGACCGTGGTCAGCGAGAACTCGGCCGCGACGAAGGCACCGCAGGCGAGCGACAGCAGGATCGCCACCAGCAGGAGGATCACTTCGGTCATCGGGTCACCTCCGTCCCATGGTCGGACACGGTGGGGAGGAACGCGCGATGTCGGGTACTGGGAGGCTCGCCCATGGGCGGACGCTCACACCTTTCATTGGAGGACCGAAGTGACCTTCCAATAGTAAAGGGTGAGCAAAGTGCTCCTGCCGGGTGATCGATGCCTGATCACCCGGCGATCAGTCCGTGAGCTGCTTCACCCACCGCCGCCACTGTTCCTGGGGCGTGTACCCAGCCGCGCGCCAGGCATGGTGCGCGGTCTCGTTGCGCTGCAGCACCATCGCGTCACCGCGGCGCCCGCCGAGCCGTACGAACCTCTCGTCCGCGGCGGTCAGCAGTGCCGAGCCGATGCCCCGGCGGCGCCGCTCGGGGTGCACCGCCAGCCGGTACAGATGGCAGCGCCAGCCGTCGAAGCCCGCGATCACCGTGCCGACCAGCTCGCCGTCGAGCTCCGCCAGGATCAGCGCCTCGGGGTCGCGGTCGACCAGCCGTTCCACGCCGTCCCGGTCGTCGCTGATGCTCGTACCCTCGGCGGCCGTCTTCCAGAAGGCCAGCACCGTGTCGAGGTCGGCGGCCGTCGCGGGCCGTATGCGCAGATCAGTCATGCCGTGATCCCATCACGGGCGACGAGGCGGGACGCGCAATTCCACTATCCGGACGGCTACTTGCCGCGCAGCCGCTCCATCACCGGCGCGAACGCCTCCATATACGGCTCCAGGACGGTCAGATACGAGAACCCGTACCGCTCCCGCTGGGCCAGCACCTGCTCGACGATCTGCTCCAAGGCGCCGACCAGGAGGATCGGCAGCTCCAGGACCTGCTCCAGAGTCAGTTCCGGAACACGGTCGAGGAGGGGCCGGACCGCGCCCGCGCGGTCCTCCGTGACGGCCACCATCTGCAGCAGCAGGTTCAGCTCCGCCGGTTCCGCCCGGCCCTGCGCGAACTTCCGGTAACGGGCCACCCGTTCGTCGAACTGCTCGGCCGTGACGGGGATGAGCCGGCCGGTCGTGCTCTCCGGGTCCGGGTACGCGCCTCCGAACGCCGCTATGTCGGCGTGCTCGGCGGTCAGCCGTAGGACGCGGTCGCCGTTTCCGCCGATCAGCAGCGGTACGCGCGGCTGCTGAGCCGGCTGCGGCATGGGGGTGCCCCCGCTCGGGCGAAGCCGAGAGTGGGGGAACTCCTGCGAGCCGATCAGCCGCTCCAGCTCCTCGACCGTGCGCCGCAGATGGTCCACCCGCTCACGGGGACTGCCGAAGGGCAGACCTGCCGTGTCGTGCTCGGTCCGCACATAGCCCGCACCGAGCCCGAGTTCGAGCCGTCCGCCGGTCAGGGCGTCGGTCGTCGCCACCTCCCGGGCGAGCAGGGCCGGGTTCCAGAACCCCGCGTTGAGCACGAGCGTGCCCAGCCGCGGCCGCTCCGTCGCCTCGGCCGCCGCGACCAGGGCCGGGAACGGCGCGGGCATGCCCAGATGGTCGGGGACCAGGATCACGTCGTAGCCGAGTTCCTCGGCCCGGCGGCACTTGGCCCGCCACTCGTCGGCCGGGGCGGGGGTGATCAGGCTGACGCCGAAGCGGAACGGGCGCGGGCCATCCGGTCGCGACATGAACTCTCCTCATCCGCAAGGAACTTGAGTGCCTGCCCGCGATTCCATCACTCGTGCGCGATGGCCGCCAGCACATTCATGCGCGATGCACGCAACGCGGGCAGCAGCGCCGCCACGATGCCCACGACCGCCGAGCCGATCACCACCGCCACGATCGTGCCCCAGGGGATCGCCAGCGCCGTCATGCCCTGCAAAGCCAGCACCTGCTGGGTGCACACACCCCACACCAGCCCCAGCGCGAGGCCGAGGACCGCGCCGAACACGGCGATCACCACCGACTCCAGCCGGATCATCCGGCGCAGCTGCCGCCGGGCCAGCCCGATGGCCCTGAGCAGGCCGATCTCCCGGGTGCGCTCGACGACCGACAGCGCGAGGGTGTTCACCACACCGAGCACCGCGATGATGATCGCGAGGCCGAGCAGGGCGTAGACGAGGTAGAGCAGGACGGCGATCTGGTCGTGCACCAGGTCCTTGTAGTCGGCGATGTCCCGGACCTGCACCTGGGGGTACGGGTCGAGCGTCTTCTCCAGGCCGGCCCGCAGGTCGTCCGGGCTCGTACCGGAGGCGGCGTTGACATAAACGGCCGCGTCCTGCCCGCCTGGCGCGTACTTCTCCAGCGTGTCCAGGCCGAAGTAGATCCCGCCCTGCGCGCCGAACCCCTCGGCGGACTCCTGGTCGGTCAGGGCGCTCACCGTCAGCTCGGCCCGGCGATCGCCCTGGAAGTCGACGGGGAGGGTGGTGCCGACCCGTACGCCGTGGTCCTCGGCGAAGTCCTTGTCCATGGCGAGGTGCCCGTCCGCGAGCGCGGCCGCGGAGTCGCCCCGCGCGTAGGTGATGTTGGCGACCTTGTCGAGCTCGGGTTCGTAGCCCGCGGCCGTCGTCTTCACGCGGTCGCCGTCCGGGAGGCGCACGGCGATGGTCGTGAACTGCGAGCGTACGACGAGCCCCACGCCCTCGGTGTCCCGGATCTTGTCGGTGATCTCCCGTGGGAAGGGCACGAAGTTGCTGTTCTGCACCACGAAGTCGGCGCCCAGCGTCTTGTCGATCTGCTGGTCGAAGGACTTGGTCATCGAGGCGCTCGCCACCGACATCCCGCCGACCAGCGCGAGGCCCACCATCAGGGCGGCGGCCGTGGCTCCGGTGCGGCGCGGATTGCGCAGGGCGTTGCGCTGGCTCATCCGGCCGACCGGGCCGAACAACGTCGGGAAGGCCCCGCCGAGGACCCGGATCACGGGCCGTACGAGCAGCGGTCCCGCGATCACGGTCGCGATGAGGGTCAGCAGGACACCGAGCCCCAGCAGGGATGCCGCCGACGACGTCTCGGACGACACGGCACACCCCACGAGCGCCGCCGCACCGGCCGCGCCGACCACCGAGCCCACCACCGCGCGCAGCCGCAGCGGCCGCCCGATGTCGGCGATCTCGGCGTCCGCGAGGGCCGCCATCGGTGAGACGCCCGCAGCGCGCCGGGCCGGGAGGTAGGCCGCGACGAAGGTGACGCCCAGGCCGACGACGTACGCGACCACCGGCGTTCCCCAGCCGATGACCATCTCGGCCGTCCTGATGTTCATGCCCATCAGGCCCATCAGCTCGATGAGCCCGACGGCCAGCCCGATACCGGCCGCGAGGCCCAGCGTCGAGCCGACCAGCCCGAGCAGCAGCGCCTCGGTGAGGACCGAGCGCCGCACCTGACGCCGGTCCGCGCCGAGCGCGCGCAGCAGACCCAGCTCGCGGGTGCGCTGGGCGATCAGCATCGAGAACGTGTTGACGATCAGGAACACGCCCACGAGTACGGCGACCCCGGCGAAGCCGAGCATGACGTACTTGATGATGTCGAGGAACCCGCCCAGCTGGTCGACGTCCGACTCGGCCTGCTCCTCGGCGGTGCGCAGCTCGTAGGTGCCCGCGTCGGTGCCGAGGGCGTCGGCCACGCGCCGTTTGAGCTCCGTGTCGCTGACGCCCTCGCCCGCGTCGACCGAGATGGCGGTGGCCGCCCGCGGGTCGCCGAGAAGCCTCGTCTGCGCGGTCTCGGGGTCGAAGAAGACCAGGGCGGCGCCGGGGTTGGTGGTGGTGAAGGTGGCGATGCCGACGACCTCGACCGGGAAGGAGCCCTCCTGCCCGATGACCGTGAGACGGTCGCCGATCCGCACGTCCTTGCTGTCGGCGGTGTCCGCGTCGATCAGCACCTGCGAGTCGCCCTCGGGGGCGTGGCCGGAGGTGAGCTCCACGGGGCTGCGCTCGGTCGGGTTCCAGGCGGTGCCGATCGTCGGGGCGCCCGTGGTCGGGCCCACCGACTCGCGGTCCTCGTCGGCGACGGTGAGGCCGTCCACGTCCACTTCCGCGCGGGCCGCCGCCACGCCCTGGACCCGGGCGAGCCGGTCGGCGAGCGAGGCGGGCAGGGTCAGGGTCTGCCCGGAGGGCACGGTCTCGTCGAGGGTCTCCTTCGGGGTGACGGTGACATCGGCGGCGGTCGAGGCGAAGAGCCGGTCGAAGGTGCGGCTGACGGTGTCCGAGAAGATCAGGCTGCCCGCGACGAACGCCACGGACAGGATCACCGCCAGGGCGGAGAGCAGCAGCCGCCCCTTGTGGGCGAGGAAGCTGCGCAGCGTCGCCTTGAGCACGGGGTCAGCGCTCCTCGGGCGACGGGCCGTCGGCCGGGACCGCGCCCGGAGCGGGACCGCTGCCGTCGAACTGGCCGCGGATCACGTCAAAGCGCTTCATGCGCTCCAGGACGGCCTCCGCCGTCGGCCGCTCCATCTCGTCCACGATCCGGCCGTCCCCCAGGAAGAGCACCAGGTCGGAGTGGGCGGCGGCGCCCGGGTCGTGGGTGACCATGACGACGGTCTGCCCCAGCTGGTCGACGGCCTCCCGCAGGAAGCCGAGCACCTCCAGGCCGGCCCGCGAGTCGAGGTTGCCGGTCGGCTCGTCCGCGAAGATCAGCTCGGGCCGGGAGGCCAGCGCACGGGCGCAGGCGACGCGCTGCTGCTGGCCGCCGGAGAGCTGCGCGGGCCGGTGCCCCAGGCGGTCCCGCAGGCCCAGCGTGTCGATGACCTGGTCCAGCCACTTCTCGTCCGGCTTCCTGCCCGCGATGTCCATGGGCAGGGTGATGTTCTCGGCCGCGTTCAGGGTCGGGATGAGGTTGAACGACTGGAACATGAACCCGATCCGGTCCCGCCGCAGCCGGGTCAGCTCGCGCTCCTTCAGCCCGGTGATCTCGGTGTCGCCCAGCCACACCTGCCCCGCCGAGACGTTGTCGAGGCCCGCCAGACAGTGCATCAGCGTGGACTTCCCGGAACCCGACGGGCCCATGACCGCCGTGAACCGGCCGCGCGCGATGTCCACGTCCACCGCGTCGAGGGCCAGTACCGTCGTCTCGCCCGAGCCGTACGCCTTGGTCAGGCCGCGGGCGCGGGCCGCGGTCCCGTCGGCCGGCGCAGGGCTCGGGACGTGCTCCGCAGCTGCTGTGGACAAGGCCGCCTCCTCGCGGACGTAACGGACTCCTCGCCCAGCCGAGCCTAATGTGATCCACCGCACATCCGGTATCCGCCCAAGGTCCCGGTCGCTCTCCGCCCCAGGTCGGGCCCCTGATTTCGATGTAAGGGGCACCTTCCGGCCTCTCGGCTGCCCCTTGCCGGTGCTAGCACCGGCGCGCTAGCTTCGAAGTATGGCGAAGACCCAGTTGAACGTGAGAGTCGACGAGGGCACGGCCCGCGCGGCACGCGAACGTGCCCTGGCCCGCGGCATGAGTGTCAACCGCTACATAGAGGAGCTGGTCCGCAAGGACACCGGGGAGGTCGGTCACACGTTCGTGGACGCCGCCGCCGACTTCATGAAGCAGTACGAGTCCGTCTTCGCCGAGGAGTTCGGCGCGGAGCGCGAAGGTCGTCGCTGATCCCTTGAGCAATCTGAACGTCGACCTTGCCTGGCTGCTGATGCTCGCCGAGAAGAGGACACCGGGGGACCCTCACATCACCGACTGGGGCGCTCTCGTCGCCGCCGTCGCCCGACATCAGGCGGAGATATTCGATGTCCCCGTCTACGACAGTCCGCAGGCCCGTGCGGCGGCCCTGCTCCAACTGCTCATCCACGTCCCGGCCTTGGAGCGCTCCAACGCGCTGTTCGCCTCCGCGGTGGCCTACGCCTACCTGGTGGCCAGCGGCCTCAAGGTCGTCACCTCGCCCGAGCAGGTGCGCGATCTGGCACGCCTGGTCAAGAGTGGTGACGCCTCCGTCGAGGACATCGCGCGCGAACTGCGCCAGTGGAGCCTGTGAAACGGAGTCGGTGAAGCGGAGCCCGTGATCAGCCGGGCTGCTCCTCCGCCGGCCGCCAAGCCGTGCCCAGCACGCAGTACGACGAGGGGAGCACCGGCCCCTTCTCCGGCATCATCACCCGCCGGTGGGGGCCGAGTTCGAACCCCGCCTCGCGCAGCGCCGCGACCGGGTCGCGCGAGACATGGCAGCCGCCGCTCACCAGCGGCCACACCGTCCGGTCCAGCGCGCGCTGCGTGAGGAGCATGGCCCGCCCGCCGCCCCGGCCGTGCTCGAAGAACCGCACCACACCGCCGGGCCGCAGCACCCGCCGTACCTCACCGAGCGCCCGCGGCACGTCCCGCACGCTGCACAGCACCAGCGAGAGCACCACCGCGTCGAAGGCCTCGCTCTTGACCGGTAGCGCCTCCGCCGCGCCCGGCACCACGTCCACCGGCACCCCGGCCCGCAGCGCGGACTCCACCGCCAACTTCCGCAGCAGCCGCTCCGGTTCGATGGCGACGACCTCCGAGACCGCACGCGGATAGTGGGCGAAGTTCAGACCGTTGCCCGCGCCGATCTCGATCACTCGGCCGGACAGCCCGGTCAGCAGCCGGTCGCGGACGTCGCCCATGCCCATGCGTGTCTCGGCGTTGACGCTGATCCGGGCGTAGAAGCGGGCGAACAGCGGATGGTGCACGGCATCCCGCGGCACCTTGCCGGAACCGGCGGACCGTAGGGACCGTAGGGCCATGGGGACCTCCCGGGCGGGCGGGACGGGACTCACTCCCGATTCTCCCCCGTCCGGGACCGGCGCACCCCCGCTGTCGCTGTGGCGGTCGTCAGCCTGTCGTACGGCTGTCGTACGGCTGTCGTACGGCTGTCCTTCAGGCGGGCCCGGCCTCAGCCGATGAAGTCCCTGACCTGCTCGTACACGCCGTGGTCGTTGTTCATGTCGGTGTGCGAGACGCACCCGACCTCGACGTTCGTCGCACCGCTGAGGATCGCTGTGGTGTCCGGGGTGAGCGCGTCGTCGCAGTTCGACCAGTAGCTGGCGTACGACACACTGCCCGGAGTCTCGTCACCGGAGTTCAGGGCGGTCAGGAACGAGCTGCCGGTGTTCATCTCCGCGCAGGAGGTGTACAGCCACGCGCACCACGAGGCGGTGGAGGTGCCGTGGTTCGTGCCGGCCGTCGAGACGAAGTCGTCGACGTACGACGTCCCGCCGAGGTTCTTGAGGTAGTAGCGGGAGCTGAGCGCGCCCATGGAGTGGACGACGAGGTCGACCTTCGAGGCACCGGTCCGGGCGAGCACGTTTCTGATCTCGGTCGAGAGCTGCTGGGCGGTGGTGGCGTTCGACTTGGCCCAGTCGTACGACACGGCGTTCAGCTCGGCCGAGGTGTAGCCGTCGGCCTTGAAGTAGCCGATCCAGTCGTCCCAGCTGCTCGCCGAACTGCTCAGGCCGTGCACGAAGACGACGGGGTCGTGGGTGGCGGCGTGCGCGGGTGTGGGGGAGAGGGAGAGTGACAGAAGGAGCGATGAGGCCAGGGCCGTGAGGGCCGTGGCCATGCGACGCGTGCGGCGCTGCATGATGCCTCCTGAAACGTGTGGGGTTGTCAGGAGTGTCGAGCCGGGTCTACGCGCGCCGCATCGGTGAAATCGCCGGTCTTTACGGTTCAATTAACTCGCCAGTAACGTCATTTGTGTGGTGACTCCGGTGAACCCCCCGCCCCTCGACCGCACTTCGCCACCGCGGTTCACGGACCAGTGGCGACAGCCGGCCGCCGCCCTTCCCGAGGGCGTCCGCGTACGGGTGCTGCGTGCCGTGTACGGCGATGTGCGCGCCGCCGCCGAACTGGTCCCGCGCCTGACCGACCGGCAGGCTGCGGGCACCGACCCGCTCCCGACGACACCGGCGGAGCTGGCCCCGGCCCTGCTGCGCGAACGCCGGGCGGAGACAAGGGCGTTGCCGGACGACACCCGCCTGTTGCTGCTGCTCGCCGCGGCCGACCAGTACCCGGTCCCCACCGACGCCTTCCTGCGCGCCGTCATGGCCGCCCGCCTCGACATCCGGCCCCTGGACGCCGCCGAGGCGGCCGGCCTCGCGCACGCCGGAGCGGGCGGGGTGGTGTTCCGCGACGCCTGGGCGCGGATCGCGGCCTACGAGACGGGTTCCCCGGCCGACCGCCGGGACGTGCACCGTCTGCTGGCCCGGGTGCTCGGCGGCGAAGCGGAGACGCCGTGGCGTTCCTGGCACCGGGGTGCGGGGGCGGTCGGCCCCAGCGGACGGCTGGCGGCGGAACTCGGCGCCGCCGCGGCAAAGGCGGGTGAGGCGGGTCGGCTGTCCCTGGCACGGGCGCTGGCGGAACGGGCGGCCGAACTGTGCCCCGACCCGTCCGAGCAGGCCCGCCTGGTCGCCCGGGCCGCCGCCTACGCCTGGCAGTCGGGCGACGGGGACCGGGCGCGCGGGTTGGCTGCCGCAGGCGCCGACGACGCGCTGAACGGGGTGCTCGCCCTTCGGGCGGGGAACGCGCCGGAGGCGTTCGACGCCCTGCTGACGGCGGTGACCTGCCCGCCCCCGACGCGCACCGCTGCTGGGCGGGTGACGCCCTCCGTCGGCAAGGCTCCCGTACCCTCGGCCGCCTCCGCCTCCGCCTCCGCCTCCGCCTCCGCCTCCGCCTCCGCCTCCGCCTCCGCCTCCGCTGCCGCGGGCTCTGTGCGGTCGTCGGCCGGTGACGCCTGCGCCACCGCGGCAGCCGCGGGCCCTGTGCAGTCGTCAGACGTGGACGCCTGCGCCTCCGCCCCCGCCTCCGCCGCTGACTCCACCGCGGTGGCCAAGGCCACGGCCGTCGCCGAGGATCCCACCCCCGACCCCGCCGCGTCAGCCACAGCCGTGGCGCCCGCCCCTGACTCCACCCCCGACCCCACCGCCCACCTCCTCGCCCGGGCCACCGAAGCCGCCATCTACACCGGAGACATTCGCCGCCTGCGCGAGGCCGCCCGCGTGGCCGATCGGCTCGGCGTCGCGCCGCCCGGCACGCTGAGCGGGCTCGTGGCCGCCTTCGACGGGCGCTACGAGGACGCGCGCGACCTGCTGAAGGGGGCCGCCGGGCAGTGCGAGCCGGGAAGCGACCCCACCGTCCTCATCCACGCCGGGATCGCCGAGCTGCTCCTCGGCGACCACACCCGTGCGGCCACCGCGACCGTCCGCGCGGCCGCCTCCGCCCGGGCGCGGGGCGTCCCGGTGGCCGTACCGCAGGCGATGGAGTTCCGTGCGTACGCCGACTTCTGGACCGGGCGCCCCAGAGCCGGCGAGGCCACTGCGACGGACGCCCTGTGGCAGGCCCACGCCACGGGGCAGGACAACGGCGCCTGTCATCTGCAGGCCGCCCTCGCCATGTTCGCCGCGCTCACCGGAGACGCCGACGTCTGCCGCGAACGCGCCGCGACCGCACGGTCGTACGCCCTCGCCCGAGGCCTGGGCCTGCCCGCGGCCCTCGCCCAGTGGGCGCTCGCCTTCCTCGACCTGAGCACCGGCGACTTCGCCGCCGCGGCCGCCCGACTGCGTGCCCTCGCCGGATTCGGCCCCGGCCACGGCCACCGGGCCGTCCGCCACCTGGCCACCCCGCACTACGTCGAGGCCGCCGTCCGCACCGGCGACACCCGTGTCGCCCGTGTCGCGCACGCCGACTACGACCGCTGGGCGAGCACCGTGCGCAGCCCCGACGACCTGGCGCTCAGCGCCCGTTGTCGCGCCCTGCTCGCACCCGGCGAGGAAGCGGTGGACCACTACCGCACGGCACTCGACCTGCACTCCCACGGCACACGCGACTTCGAACGCGCCCGCACGGAACTGCTGTTCGGCAGCGCGTTGCGCCGACTGCGCCACCGTACGGAGGCACGCGACCGCCTGCACAGCGCCCTGGAGGCGTTCGACTCCTTCGGCGCCCCGCACTGCGCGGACCAGGCCCGCACCGAACTCCGCGCGCTGGGCACCCCGGCCGGCGCCGCGCGGCCCGGCCCCAACGCCCCGGCCGGCCGTCTGACGGCCCAACAGCTCCTGGTCGCCCGCATGGCCGCCGAGGGCGCCACCAACCGGGAGATCGCCGCCCGCCTGGCCCTGAGCCCGCGCACGATCGACCACCACCTGCGCGGCGTCTTCACCCGCCTGGGAATCCGCTCGCGCATCGAACTGGTGCGGATCGTCGAGGAGAGGGACGGGAGCGGCGAGAGCGAGCCGACTAGGCCTCGGTAAAGGCGCGGGCGAACCCGGCGAGGTTCCGGGGGCAGGCCCATATCTCCCGTGTCATCCGGCGTTCGAACCAGGTGTCCGACTCGTCGTCGGGCCAGAGCTCGCCATCGGTCGGGGCCGCTGCACCGGCGGCTTCCCGCTCCGGGTGGGCCAGCATGTCCAGGACGTACCGAAAGTTGTCCAGCTCGTCATCGCCCTCGATGTCGTCACACGGATGCTCGTCATGGGCGCAGGGCGTCTGCCCGAGCGCCTGCTCCACGGCACCCATCGCCTTCAGCACGTGCGCCTCGGCCTCCGCGTCCGGGTAGGCGTAGATCACGTAGGGGCCTATGAGCACCAGCCCGAGAGTCCACAGCGCCGTGTCCGGCCCGGCCGCCGCCACGCTCGCCTCGAGGCTCCTCGCGCACTCCCGTACTCTCGCCGGCGCATCGCCCAGGTAGTAGCCGTGCCGGATCTCGTCCCACGCGCCGATCAGGGCGTCCCACTCGGTGACCGCGTCTGCATTGACCATGATCCGAGCATGGCACGAGGGTCTGACATCGCCGACGGCGTCACCCGTGGGCATGCGTCAGGGCGCCTCCCGCACCCGGAACCCGTCCGCGTCCCACGTCCCGAACAGCCGCGGAGCCAGCCAACCCGGCGCCGCGCCACGGAAGTCGGCGGGCGAGAGCGCCCCCGCACCCGCCGGCACGGCACCCAACAGCGGCGCCCCCGCCACCTCCGGCAGATCCGCGACATTGCAACGCGACGCCAGATCCGGTGCCTCGGGCCAGCTGCCGATCACCACGCCGAGCAGGTCCAGCCGCCGACCGCGCAGTTCACGGGCCGTCAGCTCCGTCGTGTTCAGCGTGCCCAGCCCCGCCGACGCGACGACCAGGACCGGTGCCGCCATCAGCTCGGCCGCGTCCGCCAGCGTGCCGCCCGCCTCGTCGAAGCGGACGAGCAGCCCGCCCGCCCCCTCCACCAGGACGAGGTCGTGCTCGGCGGCCAGCTTCGCTGCGGCCTCGGCGATCTCGTGGGGGCGGACCGGAGGGCGGCCGGCCCGGCGCGCGGCCGTCGCCGGCGCCAACGGCTCGGGATACCGGGCGACTTCCGCGACCGTCACGGCACCGGCGAGCCGCGCCACCTCCTCCGCGTCGCCGCGCTCGTCCGGCCGCACGCCCGTCTGCGCGGCCTTCAGCACCGCCACCGACCGGTCCGCCGCCACCGCGGCCGCGGCGACCGCGGCCGTCGTGACCGTCTTGCCGACCTCCGTGCCCGTGCCCGTGATCACCAGTACCGGCATCTCAGCCCTCCCGCGCCGCCGCGCACACCGCGCGGGCGATCCGTGCCACGTCCGCGTCACCGGTGACGTACGGCGGCATCGTGTAGACGAGGTCGCGGAACGGCCGCAGCCACACGCCCTCACGTACGGCGGCGGCGGTCGCCGCCTGCATGTCCACGTCGTGGTCGAGCTGTACGACCCCGATGGCGCCGAGCACTCGGACATCCTTCACGCCCGGAATGTCCGACGCCTGGGCCAGCCCGTCCCGCAGCCCCGCCTCGATCCGTTTGACCTCGGCCGGCCAGTCCTGGCCGAGCAGCAGCTCGATCGAGGCGCAGGCGACCGCGGCCGCCAGCGGATTGCCCATGAAGGTCGGGCCGTGAGCCAGCACCGGCACCTCGCCCCGCGAGATCCCGTCGGCCACGCGAGACGTGCACAAGGTGGCCGCCATCGTCATGTAGCCGCCGGTCAGCGCCTTGCCCACGCACATCACATCCGGCGTCACCGCCGCGTGTTCCGCCGCGAAAAGCGCGCCCGTGCGTCCGAACCCGGTCGCGATCTCGTCGAACACCAGCAGCACGTCGTGCGCGTCGCACGCCTCCCGCAGCACCCGCAGATACGCGGGGGAGTGGAAGCGCATCCCGCCCGCACCCTGCACCACCGGCTCGACGATCACCGCGGCCAGTTCGTCCGCGTGCCGCTCGACCAGCGACCGCAGACGGTCGGCGTACGACTCCTCGTACTCCGTCGGTGGCGGGTCGGCGAAGACCTGGCGCTGGAGCACGCCGGTCCACAGCTCGTGCATCCCGCCCTCGGGGTCGCACACCGACATCGGCTGCCAGGTGTCCCCGTGGTAGCCGCCGCGCCAGGTCAGCAGCCGCTGCTTGCCGGGGCGGCCCAGCGAACGCCAGTACTGCAGGCACATCTTGACCGCGACCTCGACCGACACCGAACCGGAGTCGGCGAGGAACACATGCTCCAGCCCGTCGGGCGACATGTCGACAAGGAGCTTCGCCAGCCGTACGGCGGGCTCGTGCGTGAGCCCGCCGAACATGACGTGGCTCATGCGCGACAGCTGCTCGCGCGCGGCTTCGTTGAGCACCGGGTGGTTGTAGCCGTGGATCGCCGACCACCAGGACGACATGCCGTCGACCAGCTCGCCCGAGCCGTCCGCCAACTTCAGCCGCACCCCGCCGGCCGACTCCACGACCAGCGGCTCGATGCGGCCGGGCATGGGGCCGTACGGGTGCCAGACGTGCCGCCGGTCGAGCTCCAGCAGCTCGGGCACGGTCAGGTCGGGCACGGGGTGCGGGTCAGGCATTGGGCGCGAGGTCCGTTCCGGCGCCCCGGCGGCGCACGGCGACCAGGTCGGTGCGCGCCTCGGTGGCGGCCGGCGCGGCAGTGGTCGTACCGCACATACCGCCCCCCTCGTGCGACCCGCACCCGGCGCTCTCGTGCCCACCGCACCCGGCGCTCTCCTGGGACCCACAGCCCGCGCTCTCGTGCGAGCCACAGCCGCCCCCGGCCGCCACCCGGTGCTCCGGCAGCGTCACCTGGTCGGCGCCCTCCACCTCGAACCCGGCGTCCGCGATCATCTCCAGGTCGGCCTTGCCCGCCTGGCCCTCGCTGGTCAGGTAGTCGCCGAGGAAGATCGAGTTGGCCAGGTGCAGGGCCAGCGGCTGCATCGAGCGCAGATGCACCTCACGGCCGCCCGCGATGCGCACCTCGACGTCCGGGCACACGAACCGCACCATCGCCAGGATGCGCAGGCAGCGCTGCGGGGTGAGGTTCCACTCCTTGGCCAGCGGGGTGCCCTCGAACGGGATCAGGAAGTTGACCGGCACCGAGTCCGGGTCCAGCTCGCGCAGCGAGTAGACGACGTCGACCAGGTCCTCGTCGCTCTCGCCCATGCCCGCGATCAGGCCGGAGCAGGCGGACAGACCGGCCGCGTGCGCCTTCTGCACGGTGTCGACGCGGTCGGCGTAGGTGTGCGTGGTCGTGATGTCCCCGTACGTGGACTCCGAGGTGTTGAGGTTGTGGTTGTACGCGTCCGCGCCGGCCTCGCGCAGCCGCTCCGCCTGGCCGTCGGAGAGCAGACCGAGACAGGCGCACACCTCGACGCCCTCGTTCTGGTCCTTGATCGCCTTGATGGTGTCGGAGACCCGGTCCACATCACGGTCGGTCGGGCCGCGCCCGGACGCCACCAGACAGACCCGCTTGGCGCCACCCGCCAAACCGGCGGCCGCGGCCTGGGAGGCCTCGTCCGGCTTGAGCCAGGTGTACTTCAGGATGCCGGCGGTGGAGCCGAGCCGCTGGGAACAGTAGGAGCAGTCCTCCGGGCACAGGCCCGACTTGAGGTTGACGAGATAGTTGAGTTTCACCCGTCGGCCGAACCACTGCCGGCGCACCTTTCCGGCCGCGGCCACCACATCGAGCAGGTCGTCGTCGGAAGTGGCGAGGACGGCCAGCGCCTCCTCGCGGGTCGGCAGCTCGCGCCGAAGCCCCTTGTCCACCAGCGTGTTCAGCAGGTCCATGGGAGCTGATCCTGACGTACGGAGGGGCTCCGAGCCAAGGAGACTTCGGACAACCCTGTCACTTCGATGTGTGGGTATTGCCACACCGTGGGTGGCCGACCGTGCGACTAGTGTCTGTGCACTGCCTACAAAAGCCCGGAGGAGCCATGGCGTTCGGCTGGATCGACGAGCAGGCGGAGCTGCGCCGCCGCGCCGGACTCGTACGGACCCTGCGTCCCCGCCCCGCCGACTCGCCGCTCCTCGACCTCGCGAGCAACGACTACCTGGGCCTGGCCCAGCACCCCGAGGTCACCGAGGGCGCGGCGCGGGCCGCCCGGACGTGGGGCGGCGGTGCTACCGGATCCCGGCTCGTCACCGGCACGACGGAACTGCACACCGAGCTGGAGCGAGAGCTGGCCGACTTCTGCGGCTTCGAGGCGGCGCTGGTCTTCTCGTCCGGCTACGCGGCCAACCTCGCCGCGGTCACCGCGCTGGCGCCGCACGGCTCGCTGATCGTCTCCGACGCCGGGAACCACGCCTCGCTGATCGACGGCTGCCGGCTGGCGCGCGGCACCACACAGGTCGTCGCGCACGCCGAACCGGACGCCGTACGCAAGGCGCTGCACACGCACGACGGGCCCGCCGTCGTCGTGTCCGACACCGTCTTCTCGGTCGACGGCGACGCCGCCCCGCTGGCCGGGCTCGCCGAGGCGAGCCGGGAACACGGTGCCGGGCTGGTCGTCGACGACGCCCACGGCCTCGGCGTACTCGGCGACGGCGGCCGCGGCGCCCCGCACGCGGCGGGACTCGCGGGCGCCGACGACGTCGTCGTGACGGTCACGCTGTCCAAGTCGCTCGGCAGCCAGGGCGGAGCCGTCCTCGGCCCCGCCCGGGTGATCGACCACCTGGTCAACGCGGCCCGGACGTTCATCTTCGACACGGGCCTCGCCCCCGCGGCGGCGGGCGCGGCCCTGGCGGCACTGAGACTGCTGCGCCGCGAGCCGGAGCGTGCGGCGCGGGCCCGCGCGGTCGCGAACGAACTGCACGCCCGGCTGACTGCGGCGGGCCTGCAAGCCGTACGTCCGGACGCCGCCGTGGTCTCCGTGCGCGCGCCGTCCCCCGAAGGGGCCGTGCGCTGGGCGGCCGAGTGCCGGGCGGCAGGCCTCGCCGTGGGCTGCTTCCGTCCTCCTTCCGTCCCCGACGGCATCTCACGGCTGAGGCTGACCGCCCGCGCGGACCTCTCCGAGGGGCAGATCGAACGCGCTGTACGGGTCATTGGCGAGACACGACCATGAGTCGGCGTGACACGGCCCTGCCGCCGTACCTGGCGTAACTGATCAGAGTCGGTCGATCAGAGTTGGTCAGAACTGATCGGAATGGTCAGGACTGGAACGCGGTCGTGAAGCCCGCCCAGCTCTCGGGGGAGAAGAGCAGCGCGGGTCCGGCCGGGTCCTTGGAGTCGCGCACGGCGAGCAGCCCGGTCCAGGGACCGGAATGCGGCCGTGCCGTCTCGACGCAGTTGTTCGCTCCCGTGCTGTAGCTGCTGCGCAGCCATCGCACGCCGTGCAGATCGGTGGTGGAAGGTACGTTCCGAGGCAGTGCGGTCATGGTGCCTCCTTACGCGCCGCCGCCTATCGCGGCGATGTAATCCAACGATTCCTCGGGCGAAAGGGCGTGGATCCGAAGAGCGTTGAAGGCCTCCGTGTAGGCCTGGAGGTCTTCTTTCCGTTCGAGGTAGAGGCTACTCGTCAAGTGGTCGAGAACAACCACATCCAGATCAGAAGTGCGCGAAAATGAGAAGATAACGAAAGGCCCGGTGATGCCGATGTGCTCCCCGGCCGCGAACGGCAGGACCTGCAGCCGGACTTGGGGCAGCCGCGCCGCCTCCATCAGCCGCCTCAACTGCCGCGCCATCACCGCGGGTCCGCCGATCTCCCGGCGCAACACCGCCTCGTCGAGCACCGCGCTCAATTGCAGCGGCGGATCGCCGTGCAGCACGTCCTGCCTGGCCAGACGGACCGCGACCAGCGCGTCGAGCCGTTCGTCGGCGGCGTCGTCCAACCCGCCCACGGCGGCCCGCGTCACCGCCCGGGCGTACTCCGGCGTCTGAAGCAGCCCGGGCACCACGGAGGTCTCCAGCGTGCGCATCGCGCTCGCCTGGGACTCCAGACTGATGAAGTCCCGGTACGTCGGCGGCAGCACTCCGCGGTACGCGTGCCACCAGTGGTGCCGCCCGCCACCCTCGTCCGATCCCGCCAACACCAGGAGCAACTCACGCAGTTGGGAGTCCTGCACTCCGTAGGCGTCGAGCAGTAACCGCACATCGGCCGGTTTCACCCCGCTGGCGCCGGTCTCGATCCGGCTCACCTTGGACTGGTGCCAGCCCACCAGCCGGGCCGCCTCACCACTGGTGAGCCCGGCCCCGGTGCGCAACGCACGCAGTTCCGCGCCCAGTTTCCGGCGGCGCACCGCGGGACCGTGCTGCATGGGCAACTCCTTACTCCAACCGAGCCGCCCAAATACGGTCTGCCGTCGCAGAGTTCACCGCATCGAGCGACAGATATATGCATATCTTGGTGGATCGGCACCCTGACGGCCCTGGTAGTGGCAGTCTGGCGACGAAGCACCAGTCCGGGACCGTACTCGAACCATCCGCTCCGTGTCGGACTGCGGTCCCGTTGGGAAAGGGACGACGTCGCCATGGCAGATCACCTGGAAGCATCCGTCACTCTGCCGAGCGATCCCGCCTCGGTCTCCGCGGCCCGGGCCTATGTGGTCACCACCCTCGCGGAGTGGGGACTGCCACCGGACACGGAAACGGCCGACACCATCCGGCTGATCGTCTCCGAACTCACCACCAACGCCGTACAGCACACCCTCGGTCAGTCACCCACCTTCACGGTGGACCTCGAGCTCGACCGTGACGAACACCTGCGCATCGGCGTCACCGACAGCCACCCGCGCTTCCCCAAGCGGCTGCCGGCCGCCGTCCAGCAGGACAACGGCCGCGGCATGGTCATCATCCGCTGGCTGACCGCGGAGTGCGGCGGCAAGCTGAGAGTGCGGCCCACCCGCGAGGGCGGCAAGACCGTCTCCATCGAGTTGCCGTGGATCGTTCCGGCGGAGGCCGTGCCCAGCGCTCCGCGGGAAGGGCCGTGAAGGCGGCGCCGCGGTCGGTTGGCTGTCGGCTGCGGGCCCGTCGTGGTTGGTCGCGCCCGCGCGGCGGAGCCGCATATCGATACAGTCCCGCGCCCCTGAGGTCAGGACAGCTGAGCTCGGTTGAAAGTCCCGCGCAACAACGCTCGGAAGGCGTCCGTGGCCGGAGCGGCCTCGTCGCTCCGGAAAGCGACCGAGATCGTACGGCGGAGCTCCGCGCCCTCCAGTGCGCGCACCCCCACCGGAGTGACCGACGTGCGCGCCACCATCTCCGGTACGACCGCTACTCCGAGGCCCGCGCTGGCCAGCGCGCAGACCAGGAGGTACCCGGGGGTCGGTACCAGGACCGAGGGCGTGGCCCCGGCCCGGGCCAGTGCCGCCTCGACGCCCCGGCGGGCCGGAGCGTCCGGGGCCATGCTGATCAGCGGTTGCCCGGCGAGCTCGGTCAGCGGCAGCCGTGCGGTTCCGCTGGTGAGGGCGTGGCCCGGGGCGGAGACCAGGACCAGCTCTTCGACCAGGATCGGCTCGGTGCCGACGGAGGAGGGGAGCGGGACCGGGTCACCCGGTGTATAGGCGTGCGTCAGGGCCAGGTCGACCTCGCCGGCCGCCACGGCGGAGACACCGGCCGAGGGTTCGTAGTCGGTGACGGTCAGTTCCACGTCCGGATGGGCCCGGCGGAAGGCGCTGAGGGCCGGCGGCAGCAGATGGATGCCGGCCGTCTGGAAGGTGCCCAGGCGGAGCGTGCCGCCCGACAGGCCGGTCAGCCGGGCCAGTTCGTGCCGGGCCCGCTCCAACTCGTCGAGCACCCGCCGCGCCCGGGTCACGAGCAGCTCGCCCGCACCCGTCAGCCGCGCCCCGCGGTGGTGCCGCACCAGAAGGGCGGTGCCCGCCTCACGCTCCAGCTTGGCCAGCTGCTGGGAGAGCGCGGGCGTGGTGTAGCCCAGCCGCTCGGCGGCCCGGGTGATCGAACCCGCCTCGGCGACCGCCACCAGGGCGGCGAGTCGGGTCGGGTCGTACATGCGGGTCTCCCAGGGCCTAAACGAATGCTTTAGGACTCCTCAGAATATTCGAAATACCTGCTGAAGGCTTGTGCACGGCACTCTGGCGGCATGGACGCTCAGCTCATCGCCTTCACCGGGGTCTCAGCCGGCCTGGTCGCCATGCCCGGGGCCGACTTCACCGTCGTCGTACGCAACGCCCTCGTCTCCCGCCGGGCCGGAATCGCCTGCGCGCTCGGGATCGGGGCCGGGCTGCTGGTCCATGTGACGCTGGCGGTGGTGGGAGTCGCCGCGGTCCTGACGGCCGTCCCGGCGCTGTTGCGCGCGCTCCAGGTGGTGGGCGGCGTCTATGTGCTGTATCTGGGCGTCCAGACGCTGCGGCAGCGGCATGCGCAAGGCGAGGCCGCGCAGGAGGATTCCACCGCGCGACCGCTGCGGCAGGGCTTCGTCACCAATGCCCTCAATCCGAAGGCGTCGCTCACGTTCCTCAGCGTGCTGCCGCAGTTCGTGCCCGCGGGCGCCCCGGCACTGCCCCGGACACTGCTGCTCGCGCTGATCGTGGTCGCGATCGCGCTCGTCTGGTTCCAGGTCGTCGCCCTGCTGGTGGACCGGCTCGGCAGGTGGCTGCGCCGGCCGCGCGTCGCACGGACGGTCGCGACCGTCACCGGTGCCGCGCTGACGGCCTTCGGTGTGGCGCTCCTCGCAGGGCCCCTGGTGGCCGTCTGACGCCCTTTCCGACGACTGGCCCTCAGTCCGGTGCCCCGGGGCGGTGACGGCGCGTCAGGCCGCCGTCACCGCCCCCGGGAAGGTCACTTGACCCGGCCGTACCAGACGCTCCTGGTCCAGATCTTCTGCAGCCGCACGACGTCCCCGCTCTTGGGGGAGTGCCAGATCTTTCCCTTCCCGGCGTAGATGCCGACGTGGTAGACGTTCGACCCCGAGTGGAAGAACACCAGGTCACCGGCCTTGCGGTTGCCGGCGGAGATGTGGCGGGTCTTGTTGTACTGCTGGGCCGCCGTACGGGGCAGCTTCTTGCCCGCCTTCTTGTACGAGTACAGCGTGAGCCCGGAGCAGTCGAACCTGTGCGGACCTGTGGCCCCCCACTTGTACGGGGAGCCCTTTTTGGAGGCCGCGATCTGAAGTGCCTTGGTCGCCGGCGTGGCGGCTTCGGCCTCGGAGGCGAAGCCGGGCGCCACGATCGAGCCGCCCACTGCGGCGATGGTGAGAGCCGAGGCCGTACCGGCTCGGGCCATGAGCGACGGGACACGATTGAGCGCAGTCATGCGCAACCCTTCGTCAGCCGCCTGTGAAGGATGACCTGTCGGATTCGGGCTGGCGAAGTTGCCCGGCCGCGTTGCCGCGGCTTCACCCCAAGGGTTGCTCGGATCGAACGAACGTCCGCTCCGGCGACCCGTCTTGCTCGGGTCCTCCACTCCTGCCGATCCACTCCTGTCGACCGGTCATCCGGGCGGCGGCAGGACTCGGCGTCCGCCCGGACCGCCCCGCCGCTGTGGCGGGGGCTTGTCGTCAGACAGGGATCTTGACGCACGGATGAACGAAAAACCCAACGGAACCGGGGATTTGTGGCGTTACTCACCACTCGCCCGTTCGGGTGGACACCCCCGTGTTCGACCGGGTGTCCAGCTGCTCGACGAGCCTCGGACCAGCGATGGAGCCTTCCATTCCGCTTTGGGGTCATGCCTGTTGCGCAACCGGAGGAGCGCGTAAAAGGGCAGGTTGCTACGCCGAAAGTGGGTACGCCTTTTGGTTCGTTTCGACGTCCATCCGGACGCCTCGTCCGTGGGCCGAGGCGTCCGGAATCGTTCTGCACCAATCGTCAACTGTCGGAGCGCGGAGGCACCCTGACGCGGGCCGTGCGGCGTTCCCCGTCCAGCACGCGCAGCGCACGCGCCAGCGTGGGGGAGTGCAGTTCGGTCTCGCCCCGCTGGTGCATCACCGCCAGCGCGTCCCGCAGCTCGGTCGCTTTGCCGACGAGCGCCTGGGCGGCGCGCAGTCCGCGGTAGGTGTCGCCGTGCCGGGTCGGATTGATCCGGCCGAGCAGGTCCACCACATCGAGGTAACGGTCGATCAACTCCCCCTCCGCGCGCGTCAGTGCGGGCAGCGGCGGCAACTCGGGTGGAAGCACCGGTCGATCACCGCCCCGTGGGCGGGGCGAGGGTGGCCTTGCGGCTGGGGATGATCCGGTCCACCAGCCCGTACTCCAGCGCCTCCTGGGCGCTGAGGATCTTGTCCCGCTCGATGTCCCGGTTCACCTGCTCGCGGCTGCGCCCGGTGTGCCGGGCGAGCAACTCCTCCAGGCGGGCCCGAATACGCGTCAGTTCGTCGGCCTGGATGGCCAGATCACTCGCCTGTCCCTCGATCGGCTCGGGCAGCCCCGGCTGGTGGATCACCATCCGGGCCCCCGGCAGCGCGAAGCGCTTCCCCGGGGTGCCCGCGGCCAGCAGCACCGCCCCGGATGCCCCTGTCTGGCCCAGGCAGATCGTCTCCACGTCGCAGGTGACGAACTGCATCGTGTCGTAGATCGCCGTCATGGCGCTGAACGAGCCGCCGGGCGAGTTGATGTACAGCGAGATGTCCTGGCCGGGGTCCTTGTGCTCCAGGTACATGAACTGGGCCATCACGTCGTTCGCCGAGATGTCGTCGATCTGCGTGCCGAGGAAGACGATGCGCTCCTCCAGCAGCTTCGAGTACGGGTCCTGGGTCCGGGTGCCGTGACTCGTGCGCTCGGTGAACTCGGGCAGCACGTGACGGGCGGTCGGTCGGGTCATGGCTCACGCTCCCTTGCCGGGGTGCCTGTAAAAAATGTACAGGACGTACATGACGTAATGTGGGGAGCATGGCCTACGAGATTCCGGTGACGCAAGCCAGGGCTGAGCTCGCCGAACTGATCAATCGCGTGGTGTACGGCGGCGAGCGCGTCGTCGTGACGCGGCACGGCAAGCCCCTCGTCGCCCTTGTGTCCGCCTCTGACCTCGAACGACTGGAGAAGCTCGGGGAGCCTGCGGACCTCGCCGAGGAGCAGGTGATCAGCGCGGTCTCCAGCGTCCGCGAGGTGGCGTCCGCTCCCCGCGAACGGCAGCGGTTCGGAATCGCGGCCGAGCATCGGGGGGCGGGTCCCTCGTAGCGCCGGACTTATGGCGCCGCCCTCGTAGAGCCGGCCTTCGGACTTCCGGAAACAACAGGACCGTGCACCCCGTCCGCTACGGAGGACGGGGTGCACGGTCGTTTCGGTGTGGCCGGGGTGGGGCCGACGAGCGCGGTCAGCCGACGGTGGTCAGTTCGCGCTCGGTCGCGGGTGTGTCGGTCTTGGTGTGCGTCTTGAGGGCGTTCCCGAGCAGGACGGCTCCCAGGCCGAGTGCTGCCCACCAGGTCAGTGTCAGGGCGGGGCCTGTCGCTGCCGCGCCGTCGACGTACGACGCGGGGCGCAGCAGGGTGGCGCCCGCGTCCGGTGGCGCCCATTGGCCGATGGCGCCCGTCGGCTGGGGCGGCAGCTGTGGCGCCGTCGAGCGCGGTCAGCCGACGGTGGTCAGTTCGCGCTCGGTCGCGGGTGTGTCGGTCTTGGTGTGCGTCTTGAGGGCGTTCCCGAGCAGGACGGCTCCCAGGCCGAGTGCTGCCCACCAGGTCAGCGTCAGGGCGGGGCCTGTCGCTGCCGCGCCGTCGAAGTACGACACGGAGCGCAGCAGGGTGGCGCCCGCGCCCGGCGGCAGCCATTGACCGATCGCGCCCGCCGGCTCGGGCAGCAGCTGTGGCGCCGACGAGGCGCCGGAGAAGGGGTTGCCGAACAGCATCACCACGGCCGACACGATCCCGCTGCCGGCGGGGCCTACAAGGGCGGCCAGTCCTGCCACGCCGGCGCTCACGGCCAGTGTCGCCAGGCCCAGTGCCCCGGCCTCGGCCCACCAGTCGCCGGTGAGGACTCCCAGCCAGCTGTGTGCGATCGCCGCCGCGGCCAGGCCGACCAGCGCGGCGGCGCCGACCAGGGCGGTCACGGCGCGCAGGCCGCGCAGTCCGAGCAGGGTCGCCAGCACGCCGGCCGCGATACCGGCCAGCGCCAGCGGCAGCACGCTCGAGGTCAGGGCCGCGCCACGCGGGTCCTTCTCGGGAGCGGGAACGACGTCGACCGTCCTGACCGGGGTACCGGCGGCCGACGCCTGCTGGGTCACCGCCTGCTGGAGCAGCTGGGCGACGACCGGGCCCGCCGCCGACGCGGTCAGCAGTTCGGGGCCCTGGGCGGTGACGACGATCGCGCCGTATACGGTCCGGTCCTCTATGGCGTCCCGTGCGGCGGCCGCGTCGGCGTAGCGGTGGATCTCGAACGCGCCCTCGTGCCGGCCCAGCTGCTTCTCCACCTGGGCCGTGGCGGCGGCCGGTCCGGCCACGCCGAGCGGCAGGTCGCGGGGGGCCGTTCGGGCGGCGGGCCAGGCGAAGGCCCACAGGGCGAGGGCGGCCAGGACGGGGACGAGGACGACGACCGCGATCAGGCGGCGGGTGGACATGGGAACTCCCTGAGGGTTCGAGTGAGAGGGCTTGGCTGGGCGCGCCCGACTGAGAGGGCCCGACGGGAGGGCCCGACGGGAAGGGTCCCGTCAAAAAGAAGGATCGTTCGTTTTAGTTATGTCGCTACCGTCCTGCGCAGGCGGCTTCTTGTCAAGAAGGAATGTTCGTTTTACGTTGGTGACATGGCCCGCGTATCCCAGGCACACCTCGACGCCCGCCGCCGGCAGATCCTCGACGGCGCCGCGATCTGCTTCGCCCGCAACGGCTTCCACGCCACGTCCATGCAGGACGTCCTGAAGGAGGTCGATCTCTCCGCGGGGGCGGTGTACCGGTACTTCAGCGGCAAGGAGGAGCTGATCGGCGCGATCGTCGCCGAGGTGCTCGGATCGGTCCGCGCGGCCTTCGAGGAGGCGGCGCGGCAGACCCCGCCCCCGCCCCCGGACGAACTCATCACCTCGGTCCTCGGCAGGACACTCGCCGCCCGCGATTCCCTGGTCGTCGACGGGCGCCCCGCGTTTCCGCGCCTCGTCATCCAGGTGTGGACGGAGACGCTGCGCAACGAAGAGCTCGCGGCCGTCCTGCGCGAGGGCTACGGCTCGGTGCGCGCGTCCTGGTCGAAGATCGTCGAGGGCTACCAGAAGGCCGGGATGATGCGGACGGATGTGGAGCCGGACCATGTGGCCCGCACGATGATCTCCGCCGTGCTGGGCTTCATCGCGCAGCAGTCCCTGTTCGGGCCCGCCCCGGTCGAGGTCCTCCGGGACGGTCTGCGCGCGTTGATGAGCATGCGGGACGAGTCCGCCACGCCCTGATGGATCACAGCTCGGTTAACTTGCTTGAAACTCGGTCCAACTAGCCTGCCGATCCACGCCACCAGGGACTTTGCCCGGCGGCTGAGGCAACCGGACCCCGCACGGTCCGGAGCGAGGACTGTGAGGTGGGACGTGCAACTGACCCCGCACGAGCAAGAGAGGCTGCTCATCCACGTGGCGGCCGACGTGGCCGAAAAGCGCCGCGCCCGTGGGCTGAAGCTCAACCACCCCGAGGCGGTCGCCCTCATCACGTCGCACATCCTCGAAGGCGCCCGTGACGGCCGTACGGTCGCCGAGCTCATGGCCTCCGGGCGCAAGCTGCTCACCAGGGACGACGTCATGGAGGGCATCCCCGAGATGATCCACGACGTCCAGGTCGAGGCGACCTTCCCGGACGGTACGAAGCTCGTCACCGTCCACGACCCGATCGTCTGAAGGGGGCGGCGATGATTCCCGGAGAGATCCTCTTCGCCGACGGCCCGATCGCCTACAACGAAGGCCGTGAGGTCACCCGTCTGACCGTCCTCAACGCCGCCGACCGGCCCGTCCAGGTCGGCTCCCACTACCACTTCGCCGAGGCCAACCCCGGTCTGGACTTCGACCGCGCCGCAGCCCGCGGCAAGCGGCTGAACATCGCCGCCGGCACCGCCGTGCGCTTCGAACCCGGGATCCCCGTCGACGTCGAACTCGTCCCGCTCGCCGGCGCCCGCGTGGTGCCCGGCCTGCGCGGCGAGACCGGAGGTGCCCTCGATGCCTGAGATCTCCCGCGCCGCGTACGCCGACCTGTTCGGCCCGACCACCGGTGACCGCATCCGGCTCGCCGACACCGACCTGCTGATCGAGATCGACGAGGACCGTTCCGGCGGTCCCGGACTCGCCGGGGACGAGGCCGTGTTCGGCGGCGGCAAGGTCATCCGCGAATCCATGGGCCAGTCCCGTGCCACGCGTGCGGACGGCACCCCCGACACCGTCATCACCGGCGTCGTGATCATCGACCACTGGGGCATCGTCAAGGCCGACGTCGGTATCCGCGACGGCCGGATCACCGGCATCGGCAAGGCGGGCAACCCCGACACGATGGACGGGGTACATCCGGATCTGGTCATCGGCCCGGAGACGGAGATCATCGCGGGCAACGGCCGGATCCTGACGGCCGGGGCCATCGACGCGCACGTGCACTTCATCTGCCCCCAGATCGCCGACGAGGCCCTCGCCTCCGGCATCACCACGCTGATCGGCGGCGGCACCGGACCCGCCGAGGGCTCCAAGGCGACCACGGTCACGCCGGGCCCTTGGCATCTGGCCCGGATGCTGGAGGCGATGGAGGAACACCCCGTCAACTTCGGCCTGTTGGGCAAGGGCAACACCGTCTCCCACGAGGCGATGCTGTCCCAGATCCGGGGCGGCGCGCTCGGCCTCAAGCTGCACGAGGACTGGGGCTCCACCCCGGCCGTCATCGACGCCTCGCTGACCGTCGCCGACCGGACCGGCATCCAGATCGCGATCCACACGGACACGCTGAACGAGGCCGGCTTCGTGGGCGACACGCTCGCCGCGATCGCCGGACGCGGCATCCACGCGTACCACACCGAGGGTGCGGGCGGCGGGCACGCGCCGGACATCATGACCGTCGTCTCCGAGCCGCACGTACTGCCCAGTTCGACCAACCCGACGCGGCCCTTCGCCGTCAACACCGCCGAGGAACACCTCGACATGCTGATGGTGTGCCACCACCTCAACCCGGCGGTGCCGGAGGACCTCGCCTTCGCCGAGTCGCGGATCCGGCCGTCGACCATCGGGGCGGAGGACATCCTGCACGACCTCGGCGCGATCTCGATCATCTCGTCGGACTCGCAGGCCATGGGCCGGGTGGGCGAGGTCATCATGCGGACCTGGCAGACCGCGCATGTGATGAAGCGGCGGCGGGGCGCGCTGCCGGGGGACGGGCGGGCCGACAACCAGCGGGTGCGGCGCTACGTCGCCAAGTACACGATCAACCCGGCGGTCGCCCAGGGGCTCTCCCACGAGGTGGGTTCCGTGGAGAGCGGCAAGCTCGCCGACCTGGTGCTCTGGGAGCCGGCGTTCTTCGGTGTCAAGCCGCACCTCGTCATCAAGGGCGGGCAGATCGCGTACGCGCAGATGGGCGACGCCAACGCGTCCATTCCGACGCCGCAGCCGATCCTGCCCCGGCCGATGTTCGGCGCGATCGGACGGGCGCCCGCCTCGAACTCCGTCAACTTCGTGGCGCCGCTCGCCATCGAGGACGGGCTCGTGGAGCGGCTCCAGCTCGGGAAGCGGTTCGTGGCCATCGAGTCGACGCGTGCAGTCACCAAGGCCGACATGCGGCAGAACGACGCGCGGCCCGACGTACGGATCGATCCCGACAGCTTCGCCGTGCACATCGACGGGGAGCTGGTGGAGGCCACGCCCGCCGCCGAACTGCCCATGGCCCAGCGCTACTTCCTGTTCTGAGAGCTGGGTTTCGATGTCACGGGCAGCACTTCTCGTCCTCGCCGACGGCCGCTTTCCCGCCGGGGGGCACGCGCACTCCGGCGGGGCGGAGGAGGCCGTCAAGGCGGGTCGGATCAGCGGGGCCGCGAGCCTGGAGGACTTCTGCCGGGGGCGGCTGCACACGGCGGGGCTGGTCGCGGCCTCGCTCGCCTCTGCGGCCGCGCTCGGCGTGGACGCGGTCGCCTTGGACGAGGCCGCCGATGCCCGTACGCCGTCGCCCGCGTTGCGGCTCGCCGCACGGAAGCTGGGGCGGCAGCTGATGCGGGCCGCTCGGGCGACGTGGCCGTCCCCGGAGCTGGATGACCTCGCGCGGCGGTTTCCCAAGGGGGCCCATCAGCCGGTTGTGCTGGGGGTCGTGGCCCGGGTGGCGGGGTTGGGGGCCGTCGAGGCGGCTTACTGTGCGGCGTACGAGAGTGTGAGCGGGCCGGCTTCCGCGACGGTGCGGTTGCTGAGTCTTGATCCGTTCGACGCCACGGCGGTGCTGGCTCGGTTGGCGCCGGAGCTGGATCGGGTGGTGGACCGGGCGGTGGAGGCGGGGCGACTGGTCGTCGACGGGGGAGTCGACGAGTTGCCTGCCACTTCGGGGCCGTTGCTGGAGATCGGGGCGGAGGTGCATGCGGCTTGGGGTGTGCGGCTGTTCGCCTCCTAGGGTTCTTTCGCCCCCGCCGCCCCTACCCGTCCCATCCCCCAGGGGCTGCCGCCCCTTCGACCCCGCCCCTGGGGGCTGCCGCCCCCAGACCCCCGCTTTCGGCCTGAACGGCCTCGTCCTCAAACGCCGGACGGGCTGAATGAAGCCCCGAGTCCAAAGGAGCCGCCCATGCACCTCGACCACTCCCACCACGGCCCCTCCGCCGTCAGTGCCGACGCTCACCGTCCCGACGGGGCGCGCCGTGCGCTGCGCATCGGGCTCGGGGGGCCCGTCGGGTCCGGTAAGACGGCCACCGTTGCCGCGCTCTGCCGTGCCCTTCGTGACGAGCTCTCCCTCGCCGTCGTCACGAACGACATCTACACGCGTGAGGACGCCGAGTTCCTGCTGCGGGAGGCCGTGTTGCCGCCCGAGCGGATCACCGCCGTGGAGACGGGGGCCTGTCCGCACACCGCCATCCGGGACGACATCTCCGCGAACCTCGAAGCCGTCGAGGACCTGGAGGACGAGGTCGGCCCCCTCGACCTCATCCTCGTCGAGTCCGGCGGGGACAACCTCACCGCGACCTTCTCCAAGGGGCTCGTCGACGCGCAGATCTTCGTGATCGACGTCGCCGGTGGGGACGACATCCCGCGCAAGGGCGGACCCGGCGTCACCACCGCCGATCTGCTCGTCGTCAACAAGACCGACCTCGCGCCGTACGTGGGCTCCGACCTGGCGCGGATGGCGGCCGACGCCAAGACGCAGCGGGCCGAACTGCCGGTCGTCTTCCAGTCGCTGCGCAGCGAGCCCGGCGTGCGCGACGTCGCCGACTGGGTGCGGACGCGGCTAGCGGCGTGGACGGCGTGACCGTGACAGGTGGCGTACGGGCCGTCGCGCGGATCGCCGCCCGGGACGACGGGCGGGGCGGCACCTCGCTGCCCGTGCTGGAGGGTGACGGGCCGCTGGCGCTGCGGCGGACCCGGGGGAGCGGCGCCGAGGCGCGGGTCATGCTCGTCGGGGCGATGAGCGGGCCTCTCGGCGGCGACCACTTCACCGTGGAGGCCGACGTTCAGGCCGGCGCCCGGCTGCGCGTCGGATCGGCGGCCGCCACCATCGCGCTGCCGGGACAGAGCAAGGGCGAGGCCCGTTACGACGTACGGCTCTCCGTCGCCGACGGGGGCGAACTGCACTGGCTGCCCGAGCAGTTGATCTCCGCCCGAGGCAGTGATCTCTACGTCACGACACGCGTCGACGTCGGTGCGGCGGGGCGGCTCGTACTGCGTGAGGAGCAGGTGCTCGGGCGGGTGGGGGAGGAACCGGGCCGGCTCAGCAGTCGGATCCGGGTGAGCGTCGCGGGTCGGGTCGTACTCGATCAGGAGCTTGTCTGCGGTCCCGGTGCACCGGGTGGCTGGGACGGGCCCGCCGGACTCGGCGGCCATCGGGCCGTCGGCCAACTCGTCGTCGTCCGCCCCGAGTTCGCCGAGTCTCCGGTGGCGGCTCGGGTGCTGGGGGAGAGCGCCGCCGTCCTACCGCTCGCCGGTCCCGCCGTGTTGGTGAGCGCGGTGGCGGCGGACGCGCTGCGGCTGCGCGGGGTGCTTGACGGGGTGCTTGAGTCTCTCGGCTGAGCATGCCGGGTGGATCCGTTCCCGCCGTGTTGGTGAGCGCGGCGGCGGACGCGTTACGGCTGCGCGGGGTGCTTGAGTCTCTCGAATGAGCCTCGCCGGGTGGGCGCCTGTCTCTCGGGCGGAGGTGCGTCTTCGTCGAGTCCGGGCGCGCCCCCCGTCGGTTCTGTCGGGCGGGTGGCTCTTGCGCCGGGCCTGTTGGGCTGCTCGGCTCCTTCGGGCGGTCCTGCTGGAGCCGTCCGTGCCGGGCGGGTCGCCCGGCGCCTTCGCGAACTCTGCCGGGGCGGCTGCCGCTACCGTCGGGCGGGCATCGGCGGGCGGCAGCCCGCACCTTCGCCGGGTGTCGGTCGTGGTGTCGCCCGCCGTCAGGTCGCCGCCCCGGCCTGCCGGACGACACGACACGTCAACTGATGGGCATCCGGGGGAACTTGCGATCCTTCTCGGCCTTGGCGGCGGCCTCCTCGGCCTTGGCGACGGCCGCGTACTGGTCGACGTACTCCTGCTCGGAGAGCGAGAGGATCGCGTACATGATCTCGTCGGTCACCGCGCGCAGGATCGCCTTCTCGTTCTCCATGCCGGCGTAGCGGGAGAAGTCGAGGGGCTCGCCGAAGCGGATCGTCACCGGGTGGAGGTTCGGAATGACCTTGCCCGGCGGCTGTGCCTCGAACGTGCCGATCATGGCGCAGGGGATGACCGGGACCCCGGCCTTGAGAGCCATCACGGCGACGCCGACCTTGCCCTTGTAGAGGCGGCCGTCGTGCGAGCGGGTGCCCTCCGGGTAGATGCCGAGGAGTTCGTCCTTGCTCAGGACCCCGAGCCCCTCGCGGATCGCGGCCTGGCCCGCCTCCTTGCCGGTGCGGTCGACCGGGATCTGCCCGGCGCTGCGGAAGAAGGCCGCGGTCAGGCGTCCCTTGATGCCCGGGCCCGTGAAGTACTCCTTCTTCGCGAGGAAGGTGATACGGCGCTTGAGCATCGCCGGCATCAGGAAATGGTCGGAGAACGACAGGTGGTTGCCGGCGACGATGGCCGCGCCGGTGGCCGGCACGTGCTCCAGGCCCTCTATTCGAGGGCGGAAGACCAGTCTCAGCAGAGGTCCCAACAACACGTATTTGAGTACGTAGTAGAACAAAGGGGTCGCTCCTCACTCCGGCGGATCAGTTCCTACCGCCGCGTTCTGGCAGGTCAACCGGCGTGCCGTGGGGCTGCCAGTGTAGGCGCAGGGGTGACAGGCCGGAACCGGGTCGGGTCGTGCGGATGCCGACCGACACCGAATGTCCCGAGTGGAGGTCAGGAGATCGGCCGTCGGCGTGACTTGCGGGTGGGGAGGACCGCCGGACCAGCCTGGTGTCATGGGCAGGGGCGCGGCAACCCGATGGCGCGGTTTGGCGTGATCACGGTGACCGGGTGGCAGGGCGCCCGCACTTGCGCGGAGCCTTCTGGTCTGCTCGTTCATCTGCTCCTTTGTCTGCTCCTTCTTCTGTTCGTTCATCACAGCCGCACGATGATCAGCGCCGTGTCGTCCGTCGCGCCTCCCGGCGGCAGCAACTCCAGCAGGACGGAGTCGGCGAGCGGTTCGGGGTCGGCCTGGCGGTGGCGCACGAGGGAGTCGGCCAGGCGGGCCAGGCCCGTGTCGATGTCCTCGCGGCGGCGTTCGATCAGGCCGTCGGTGTACAGCGCCAGCGTGGCGCCGTCGGTGAAGCCGGTGACGGCCTGCGGTCTCGGCATCGGATCGGGGCGGGCGTCCAGCGGCGGGTCGGTGGCCAGGTCGAGGAACTCCACGCGGCCGTCGGCGTGGACCAGCACCGGCGGTGGATGGCCCGCGCTGCTGTAGGTGATCGTGTGGGCGTCGAAGTCGACGAACGTGGTGACCGCGGTGGCCGATTCGGCGCCGTCGACGACATGGGCGTACCGCCCCAGCACATCGAGCGCCTGCGCCGGGCCGTCGGCGACGCGCGAGGTGGCGCTGAGCGCGCTGCGCAGCTGACCCATGACACCGGCGGCCTCCAAGCCGTGGCCCACCACGTCGCCCACGGACACGCCGATACGGTCGCCGCCCACCAGGTCGACCACGTCGTACCAGTCGCCGCACACGTTCAGCGCGCCGAGCGCGGGCCGGTAGCGCACGGCCGCCCGGTGGTTGCGCACCTGCCGGCCGGCGGGCAGCATCGCCTCCTGCAGCGCCAGGGCCACCTCGCGCTCGCGGGCGTGGGCCTGCCGCAGCCGTTCGTTGAGCTCCTGCAGCTCGCGGGCGCGGGTGTACAGCTCGGCCTCCAGGACCCGCGCCCGGGAGTCACCGCCCTGGGTGCCGCGGAGGCGGATGAGCTCGGTGACCTCCTCCACCCGGTGCACGATGAGGGCCACCCGCCCGTCGGGGCCGAAGACGGGCGCGTTGACGGGGCTCCAGTAGCGCTCCTCCCAGTGGCCGGGGCGCACGGGGTCCTCGACGTCGTAGCGCTGCAGGGCCATGGTGTCGCGCTCGCCGGTGGCCACCACGCGCAGCATGGACGCCTGGACGTCGCGCATGCCGGTGGCGGCGGGGTCGTTGGGGTTGTCGGGGAAGACGTCGAAGATGTACCGGCCTACCAGCTGTGCGCGGGTGCGCCCGGACAGGCGCTGGAAGTCCTCGTTGGCGTCGGCGTAGACCAGTTCCGGGGTCAGCAGCGCCACCATGCCGGGCAGGCCCTGGAACACTGCCTCGTAGTCGATCGCCTTCTCGTTCATGGCTCCCGCCTCACCACCGGGATCAGACCAGTTTCCCACGGTGTATGACTTATGTGCCGATCCGGTGCGTCTGTGTGAGTAGGACTGGTCAGGGCGACGGATCCGTCAGGGACTGCTCGGCCCAGATGATCTTCCCCTCGGGGACGAAGCGGGTGCCCCACCGCTGGGTGAACTGCGAGACCAGCAGCAGCCCGCGCCCGCCCTCGTCGGTGGTCCGCGGATGGCGCAGATGCGGGGCGGTGGCGCCGCCGTCGAAGACCTCGCAGATCAGCGCGCGCTCCCTGATCAGGCGCAGGCGGATCGGGCCGTCGGCGTACCGGATCGCGTTGGTGACCAGCTCGCTGACGACCAGTTCCGTCGTGAAGGCGAACTCCTCCAGCCCCCACTCCGACAGCTGCCGGGTCGCCGTCTTGCGTGCGTCGGCCACGGCGGCCGGGTCGGTCGGCAGGTCCCAGTCGGCGACCTGATCGTTGCCGAGGAGGCGGGTGCGGGCCATCAGCAGGGCCACGTCGTCGTGCGGGCGGTCCGGGACCAGCGCGTCGACCACGGTCCGGCAGCGCAGTTCGAGCGAGTCGGCGCGCCGTTCCAGGGCCGCCCGCAGCCGGTCCCGGTCGGCGTCGATGGCCCAGTCGTCCCCGCGCGCGAGCAGCCCGTCGGTGTGCAGGGCGAGCGTGCTGTCCGCCGGCAGGGCCAGTTCGACCGACTCGAACGGGGGGCCGCCGACCCCGAGCGGCGCTCCCTGCGGCAGATCGACGAAGGTGACGCCGCCGTCGGGCCGCACGACCGCCGGCGCCGGGTGGCCCGCGGCCGCCATGGTGCACTGCCCGTCGACCGGGTCGTAGATGACGTACACGCACCCGGACCCCACGGACTGGGCGATGGCGGCCTCCTCCGCGCCCATCTGGACGGCCTCCTCCCGGGCCGACCGCGCGACCAGGTCGTCGAGGTGGGCCAGCACCTCCTCGGGCGGCAGATCCAGCAGGGCGAGGGTGCGTACGGCGGTCCGCAGCCGCCCCATCGCCGCGGCGGCGTCGATGCCGTGCCCGGGCACCTCGCCCACCACCAGGGCGACGCGGGCGCCCGACAGCGGGATGACGTCGTACCAGTCGCCGCCGAGGCCGGTGAGCTCGTCGGCCGGCCGGTAGCAGGCGGAGACCTCCAGGGCGTCCTGCTCGGGCAGCTGGTGCGGCAGCAGGCTGCGCTGCAGGACGAGGGCCGCGTCGCGCTCGCGGGTGTAGCGCCGGGCGTTGTCCACACAGACGGCCGCCCGCGAGACGAGGTCCTCCGCCAGGTTCAGGTCGTCCTCCTCGAAGGACTCCTGGCGGTGGCGGCGGAAGAAGGTCGTGACGCCCAGGGTGACGCCCCGCGCGCGGATCGGCACGATCATCACGCTGTGCAGGCCCAGCTCCAGGAAGATGGCGGCCCGCCCGCCGCGCGCGTGCTGGGTCCACGCCTCGCCGAGCGGGTCCAGTCTCTCCTCGCGCCACGACCTGGCCGTCCTCAGACAGCGGATCGGAGGCGAGTCCGCCGGATAGGTGACCACCTCGCCGATGTCGACGACGGCCTCCGGCACCCGCGCGGTGGCCGAACGGTGCCCCGCGCGGCGCAGCGGCACCGGACCCCTGTCGCTCAGCGGCCCGGCGGTGGGCTCCCCGCCCCGCAGCACCGACTCCAGCAGGTCCACGGTGACCAGGTCGGCCAGTCCCGGTACGGCCACGTCGGCCAGCTCCTGAGCGGTCCGGGTGATGTCCAGGGAGCGGCCGATGTGCTCGCCGGCCCGGTCGAGCAGGGCCAGGCGCTGCCGGGCGCGGTGCCGGTCGGTGATGTCCTCGACCGTGTAGTACACGCCCATCGGGTGGCCGTGGCCGTCGTCGAGCCGGGTGAACGACATCATGTGCGCGGTCTCGCGCAGCGGTGCGGAGCGGGCGTGGCCCACGTGCTCGTAGCCGACGATCGGCTCGCCGGTCGTCAGCACACGGCGCATCTGCGCCTCGATGGACTCGGCGTCCAGACCGGGCTGGATGTCCGCGAGCCGCAGACCGAGCCGACGGGCCGGCGGGCCGCCGCCGTACTGGGCGAGGGCGCTGTTCGACCAGACGTAGCGCAGGTCCGTGTCGACGATGGCTATGCCCACGGGGGAGCGGGCGACCATCTGCTCCAGCACGGCCCGGCTCATGTCCCAGCCGGGCGCCTCGTCGAGCTCGGACAGGAGCGCGAGCCACCGCGAGGGCCCCTGGCTGTCCCGGGCCGCGGTGATCCGCACCATCAGCCTGACCGGCAGCCCGTCCCTGCGCAGGGCGGTCAGCAGCCCCGCCCAGCCGCCTTCCACGCGGCACCGCTCGATCAGCTCCGGCACCCGGCCCGCGTCGTCGGTGCTCAGCAGCTCGGCGACGCTCCTGCCCACCGCCTCGGAGGCCCCGTACGCCAGCAGCCGCTGAGCATCCCTGGTCCACCCCGTCACCCGGCCCTGCGCGTCAAGCAGCACAGGCACGGCGTCCGCCACGTCGAACCCCTGCCGGGCAACGCCCCGCTCCTCGTGTGTGCCCACGGCCGACCTCTCTGTCGCTGAGAGCGGTCTACCACCTCATGTCCCCATCTTCACCCTTCCGGTCAACGCTGCCTCTTTGCGGGGGCCGGGCGTGGGGGGGGCGGGGGTGAGGAAGCGGGGTCCTGGAGTGGAGCCCTGGCGGGGTGGCGTCCAGGACCGGGCCGGCGTACCGGCCCGGCATACCGGGACGGCTACGCCAGCACCTTCTCCAGCGCCCCCAGCGCCCCCGTCAGCTCCTCCGCCGTGATCGTCAGTGGTGGGGCCAGGCGGATCGTGGAGCCGTGGGTGTCCTTGACCAGGACGCCCTCGCGCAGGAGGCGTTCGCCGATCTCCCGGCCCGTGCCGACCGCCGGGTCGATGTCGACGCCCGCCCACAGACCCCGTGCGCGGAAGCCGACGACGCCCTTGCCCAGCAGGGCCGCCAGGCCGCCCCGCAGGACCACGCCCAGCTCGGTGGCCCGGCGCTGGAACTCGCCCGTCTCGAGGAGCTCGACGACCGCCGTGCCGACCGCTGCGGCCAGCGGGTTGCCGCCGAACGTCGAGCCGTGCTCGCCCGGGCGCAGCACGCCGAGTACGTCACGGCGGGCCACCACCGCCGACACCGGCACGATGCCGCCGCCCAGCGCCTTGCCCAGCAGCAGCACGTCCGGGACGACCGCCTCGTGCTCGACGGCGAGGGTACGGCCCGTGCGGCCGAGGCCCGACTGGATCTCGTCGGCGATGAACAGGCAGCCCTTGCGGCGGGTCAGTTCGCGCACGCCGGTGAGGTAGCCCTCGTCCGGGATGAGGACGCCCGCCTCGCCCTGGATCGGCTCCAGCAGCACCGCCGCCGTCGTCTCGTCGACCGCCGCCTCCAGCGCCGCCAGGTCGTTGTACGGCACGATCCGGAAGCCCGGCGTGAAGGGGCCGAAGCCCTGCCGTGCCGTCTCGTCCGTGGAGAACGACACGATCGTCGTCGTACGGCCGTGGAAGTTCTCCGCGGCGACCACGATCGTCGCCCGGTCGGCCGGGACGCCCTTCACCTCGTACGCCCACTTGCGGGCCACCTTGATCGCGGACTCGACCGCTTCGGCGCCCGTGTTCATCGGCAGCACCATGTCCAGGCCGGTCAACTGCGCGAGCCGCTCGGCGAATTCGGCCAGCTTGTCGTTGTGGAAGGCGCGGGAGGTGAGGGTCAGCCGGTCGAGCTGTCGGTGCGCCGCCTCGATCAGCGCCGGGTGGCGGTGGCCGAAGTTCAGGGCCGAGTAACCGGCCAGCATGTCGAGGTAGCGGCGGCCCTCCACGTCCTCCACCCAGGTGCCCTCGGCGCGCGCGACGACCACGGGCAGCGGGTGGTAGTTGTGCGCCAGGACCGGCTCCTCGGCGCGGATCAGGTCGGCGGACGAGCGGGTGGTCACGGGAGCGGTCATCAGCGGATCTCCTGAGTGCAGCACTTGATGCCGCCGCCGGCCTTGCGGAACTCCGACAGGTCGACGGGGACGGGGACATAGCCGCGGTCGGCGAGGGCGGAGGTGAGCGCTTCGGCCTGGGGCGCGATGAAGACGTTGCGGCCGTCGGAGACGGAGTTCAGGCCGAAGGCCAGGGCGTCGTCGAGGGTGGCGAGCACGGCGTCCGGGTACAGCCGCGCCAGCACCTCACGACTGCCCGGCGAGAACGCCTCCGGGTAGTACGCGATGTTGTCGTCGTCGAGGACGAACAGCGCCGTGTCCAGGTGGTAGAAGCGCGGGTCCACCAGCGTCAGGCTGATCACCGGATGGCCGAAGAACTCCTGCACCTCGCGATGGGCCTCGCGGGTCGTCCGGAATCCGGTGCCGGCCAGCACGTACCGGCCCGTCCAGACCAGATCGCCCTCGCCCTCACAGACGGACTCCGGGCGGTACACGTCGTAGCCCGCCGTCTTGAACCAGGTGTCGTAGTGCGTGGACTCGGGGCGCCGCTCCGGCGCGTGGAAGAGGGAGCCGAAGACACGGCCGCCCACGACGACCGCCGAGTTCGCGGCGAAGACCATGTCCGGCAGGCCGGGCGCGGGCTCCACCGTGTCGACGGTGTGGCCGTGGGTCCGGTAGGCGCTGATCAGCGCCTGCCACTGAGCCTGGGCGAGATCGACGTCGACGGGGGCGTCGGGCCGCATCCAGGGGTTGATCGCGTACTGCACGGCGAAGTGTCTGGGTTCGCAGACGAGATACCGCCGCCGGCGCGGCACACGGGAGTCGGGCACAGAGGGGTTCCTCCGCTTCCTGTGAGTGTCGACTGAGGGTTGACACCAAGGTAGGAACTGCCGGATACGAGCGACAAGGAAGGAATATTGCGTGTCCACGCAGGAATCCT
Organism: Streptomyces sp. NPDC093591; assembly: GCF_044764885.1. Taxonomy (NCBI): domain Bacteria; kingdom Bacillati; phylum Actinomycetota; class Actinomycetes; order Kitasatosporales; family Streptomycetaceae; genus Streptomyces; species Streptomyces sp. NPDC093591. The sequence goes on along the minus strand of NZ_JBIWIY010000017.1, from coordinate 63,431 downwards.
GCGTAGTTTCTTCGACAGACGCAGGCCTGCTGCGCACCGCGAGGTTTAACGGGACGTCTGCTCGGGCGCGGGCTGGCTCGCGCCCGCCTCGGGGCTCTCCGGGAGCAGATGGGACAGCACCATCACGCTGATCGTCTTCCGGATGAACGGCTCGACGCGGATCCGCTCCAGCACCTCCTCGAAGTGCTCCACGTCCCGCGCCCGCACATGCAGCAACGCGTCCGCGCCGCCCGTCACCGTCATCGCCGCGGTGATCTCCGGATGGTTGCGGACCACCTCCGCCAGCCGCCGCGGCGGGGCCGCGCCCTCGCAGTACACCTCCACGTACGCCTCCGTACGCCAGCCCAGCGCCGACGGCCTGACCGTCGCCGTGAACCCGGTGATCACACCCGTGTCGCGCAGCCGGTCCACGCGCCGCTTCACCGCCGTCGCGGACAGCCCGACGCTCGTGCCGATCTCGGCGAAGCTCGTCCTGGCGTTAGCCATGAGGGCGGTGATGATCTTCCGGTCGAGTTCGTCGAAGGACGCCGCGCCGCTGTTCATGAGGGCACTGTAAGCGGCGCGATACGCAGCGCGAACGTCCACCGGGAGCACATGTGCAAGCGTGCGAATTACTCCTACACTCCGGGTTCATGCTGCGCGCCCTCGCTGTCGACGACGAACGCCCCTCGCTGGAGGAGCTGCTCTACCTCCTGAACGCCGACCCCCGCATCGGCAGCGCGGAGGGCGCGGGCGACGCGACCGAGGCGCTGCGCCGGATCAACCGCGCCCTGGAGTCGGGGCCGGGCGGGCCCGAGGCGATCGACGTGGTCTTCCTCGACATCAACATGCCCGGCCTGGACGGCCTGGACCTGGCCCGGCTGCTCACCGGGTTCGCCAAGCCGCCGCTGGTCGTGTTCGTCACCGCCCACGAGGACTTCGCCGTGCAGGCCTTCGACCTCAAGGCCGTCGACTACGTCCTCAAACCCGTCCGCAAGGAGCGCCTGGCGGAGGCGGTCCGCCGCGCCGTCGAACTGCGCGCCGCGGAGCTGCGCGACACCGCCCCCCGCATACCCGTCAGCGAGCCCGACCCCGACCACATACCCGTCGAGCTCGGCGGTGTGACCCGCTTCGTCTCCGTCGACGACATCACCCACGTCGAGGCCCAGGGCGACTACGCCCGCCTGCACACCGACAAAGGCAGCCACCTCGTCCGCATCCCTCTGTCGACCCTGGAGGAGCGCTGGCGCGCCCGCGGCTTCGTCCGCATCCACCGCCGCCATCTCGTCGCCCTGCGCCACATCGGCGAGCTCCGCCTGGACGCCGGCACCGTCAGCGTGATGGTCGGCTCCGAGGAACTCCAGGTCAGCCGGCGGCACGCGCGCGAACTGCGGGACCTGCTCATGAGGAGACCCTGACGATGCCCAGCAACCCCGCCGACCGCCGCGTCGTCGTCACCGGCCCGCCCCGGCAGGCCCGCCGCGTCTCCGGCTACTACCGCCCGCGCACCGAGATCGACGAGCAGACCACCCTCGGCCACACCTACGTCCGCTCCCTGATGCGCACCCAGTTGCGCAGCGCCCTCGCCGTGTTCGCCGTCCTCGGCCTGCTCGTCGGCCCCCTGCCCCTGCTGTTCGCCGCGATGCCGGCCTCCCGCCACCTGGAATGGGCGGTCCTCGGCTTCGGCCTCTACGCACCGCTGGTCCTGCTGGCCCGCTGGTTCGTGCGCCGCGCGGAGCGCAACGAACGGGACTTCGTACGGCTCGTCGAAGACCGCTGAGCGCTCCGCTGGAAGGCCGGGATATGCCGTCGATCGTCCGCAGCGCCATCGTGGCCGGCCGCGCCCACGCGGCGGAGCCGCACATGGATACGGCCCCGGCCCCTTCAGGGCACCGCAGAACCGCAGCCCACTTCGCCCGACCTGCCCAGACCGCTGAGCCAGAGGAACCGATGCGGCCGTGAACTCCAGCTACGTCGTCCCCGCCGTCGCCCTCGTCGTCCTCGCGACCATCCTCGTCGGCGCCTTCGGCCTGCGCATCTCCCGCACCACCTCCGACTTCTACGTCGCCTCCCGCACCGTCGGCCCCCGCCTCAACGCGGCGGCGATCAGCGGCGAATACCTCTCCGCCGCCTCCTTCCTCGGCATCGCGGGCCTGGTCCTCGTCCAGGGCCCGGACATGCTCTGGTACCCGGTCGGCTACACCGCCGGATACCTCGTCCTGCTCCTCTTCGTCGCGGCCCCGCTGCGCCGCTCCGGCGCCTACACCCTCCCCGACTTCGCCGAGGCCCGCCTGTCCTCCCCGGCGGTACGGCGGCTCGCGGGCGCCTTCGTCGTCGGCACCGGCTGGCTGTATCTGCTGCCCCAGCTCCAAGGCGCCGGGCTGACGTTGACCGTGCTCACGGAGGCGCCCGACTGGCTCGGCGGAGTGATCGTCGCCGTCGTCGTGGTCGCCATCGTCGCCGCCGGCGGCATGCGCAGCATCACGTTCGTGCAGGCCTTCCAGTACTGGCTCAAACTCACCGCCCTGCTCGTCCCCGCCCTCTTCCTGATCCTCGCCTGGCAGGGCGACGGAGCGCCCCGCCACGCCTTCGACGAACCGGCGACCTTCCGCCAACAGAGCGTCGTCCGCGTCGACGACACCCTCAACATGAAGCTCGACCGCCCCCTGACCGTCACGGTGACCGGCACCATCGACGGCCGCAGCCACGAAGACAAGCAGCTCCGGCTTCCCGCCGGCACCCACCACATCGAGGGCGGCACCCGCCTGACCTTCGCCAAGGGCGCCGAGGTCCCCGAACCCGACCGCTCGGCCAACGGCGACCTGTCCCCCTCGCAGGCCGAGAGCCGCGGCGAACGCCCGCTGTACGCCACGTACGGCCTGATCCTCGCCACCTTCCTGGGCACCATGGGCCTGCCGCACGTCGTCGTCCGCTTCTACACCAGCCCGCACGGCGTCGCCGCCCGCCGCACCACCGTCGCCGTGCTCGGCCTGATCGGCGCCTTCTACCTGCTGCCCCCGGTCTACGGTGCCCTCGGCCGCCTCTACGCCCCCGAACTCACCCTCGCCGGCGACGCGGACGCCGCCGCACTCCTCCTGCCCGACCGCATGATCGGCGGCCTGGGCGGCGACCTGCTCGGCGCACTGGTCGCGGGCGGCGCCTTCGCCGCGTTCCTGTCCACGGCATCGGGCCTGACCATGGCCGTCGCGGGCGTCCTCACCCAGGACGTGCTCCCGTCCCGGGGCGTACGGCACTTCCGGCTCGGCACGGTCCTCGCCATGGCCGTCCCGCTCGCCGCGAGTGCCCTGGTCGGCGGGCTGCCGGTCGCCGACGCGGTGGGCCTGGCCTTCGCGGTCTCCGCGTCGTCCTTCTGCCCGCTGCTCGTCCTCGGCATCTGGTGGCGGCGGCTCACCCCGCCCGGCGCCGCGGCCGGGATGCTGGTGGGCGGCGGCTCGGCGCTCCTCGCCGTCGCCGCGACGATGGCGGGCTTCCCCGGCTCCGGGGCGCTGCACGCCCTGCTCGCCTGGCCCGCGCTCTGGTCGGTGCCCCTGGGCTTCCTCACCATGATCCTGGTGTCCCTGGCCACCCCGGGCCGGGTACCGGCCGGGACGGCGGCGATCCTGGCGCGGTTCCATCTGCCGGAGGAGCTGCGGGCGGAGGTGAAGGCATGAGCGGATTCATCGCGGGCCTGTGCGTGGCGATCCTGCCGTTGCTCGCCGCCGGCTTCTGGCTCGGCCGGCGCACCACCCGCCCCGAGAACCTCGGCGACCTCGGCACCCCCGTCGAACACGCCACCTTCGAGACCCTGCACACCGCCTCCCTCGCCGCGCCCCCGCTGCGCGCCGGCCTCACCGAGGAGACCGCCCGCAAGTCGGCCCGCAGGCTCCGCTCACTGCTCGGCACGGACGCGCTGTGCCTGACCGACGAGAAGCGGGTCCTCGTCTGGGACGGGGTCGGCGGACATCACCGTACGCAGATCATGGAACTCCTCGCCGGACCCCTGGAGTCGGGCCGCGGCGAGGCCTTCCCGCTCACCTGCGACACCCCCGACTGCCCCGTGCGCTGGGCCGTGGTCGCCCCGCTCACCGTCGACGACCGCGTCCACGGCGCCCTCGTCGCCTGCGCGCCCCGCGAATCCGCGGTGCTCGTGCGGGCGGCCGGCGAGGTGGCTCGCTGGGTCTCCGTCCAGCTGGAACTGGCCGACCTCGACCAGTCCCGCACCCGCCTGATCGAGGCCGAGATCAAGGCCCTGCGCGCCCAGATCTCACCGCACTTCATCTTCAACTCGCTCGCGGTGATCGCCTCGTTCGTGCGCACCGACCCCGAGCGCGCCCGCGAACTGCTCCTGGAATTCGCCGACTTCACCCGCTACTCGTTCCGCAGGCACGGCGACTTCACCACCCTCGCCGACGAACTCCACGCCATCGACCACTACTTGGCGCTGGTCCGGGCACGCTTCGGCGACCGCCTGTCGGTCACCCTCCAGATCGCCCCGGAGGTACTGCCGGTCGCCCTGCCCTTCCTCTGCCTCCAGCCGCTCGTCGAGAACGCCGTCAAGCACGGCCTGGAGGGCAAGGCCCACAAGTGCCGCATCCAGATCACCGCGCAGGACGCCGGCGCCGAGGCCCTCGTCGTGATCGAGGACGACGGCGCCGGAATGGACCCCGCCCTGCTGCGCCGCATCCTCGCCGGCGAGGTCAGCCCGTCGGGTGGCATCGGGCTGTCCAACGTCGACGACCGGCTGAGGCAGGTGTACGGCGACGACTACGGCCTCGTCATCGAGACCGCCCTGGGAGCGGGCATGAAGATCACCGCCCGGCTGCCGAAGTACCAGCCGGGCGTGCACTCCGCAGGGCGGCTCACCCGCGAGTGAGACTCAGGTGCTGCGGCTGGCGACCATCCCCAGCGTGATCAGCCCCAGCACCACCCACCCGAACCACAGCCAGCCATTGCTCCCGAGCGCCACCGTGTAGGCCGTCACCACGACGAGTCCGCCGACGGTGAGCACCCCCATCGCTTTCGTAGAACCGTCCGTAGAACCGCTGGAACCGCTAGAACCGGGCATCGCAACACCCTCCTCATGGTTCGTCCCCCTCCATGGTGCCCCCGTTCTGCCTCCGGACGGTGCACACGACGAAATGAGTGCCGTTCTTCCAGGACCCCTCGCTCGTCCAGGAGCCCGCCGTGTACACGGAAGGGTCGAAGCCGTACTCGCCCGGCGGCACCTCCCGGGCGCACGCCGTGTCCGACTCGGTGCGTGCCTCGGCCGGCGTGACGTCGGCGCCCAGTCGGGTGAATCCGAGCACCTGCTCGTCGTGCGGACCCGCGCAGGACACCAGGCGGGCGTCCCGCTGGGACCGGACATCCAGACAGTCCCGCCGCTGCATGGTCGCCGTGTCCGCGAAGGCCGACCCCGCCTTCCGATGCTCGCCCAGCGGCCCGTACACAGGCCCGTGCGCGCCCAGCACCAGACAGGCGGTGCGCCGCCCGGCCGCCTCGAACCCCGCCCGAGTCGGTACGACGGCGAAGCCGCGGACGTCCGCGAGCCGCCCGCGGATCTCCGCCGTCCGCTCCTCGCACGCCGCCGGCCCCTTCTCGCGCGCCTCGGCGGCGGACGCGGCCGCCACCAACGCCATCACCTGCCCGTCCGGCGCCTTCGCCCCGCAGCTGGGATCCACACTCAGCCGGGGCGTGCCCTGGAAGGGGACCGCGCCGGGCCAGTCGGCGAGCACGCAGTCACCGGCCCTCAGCGGATCACCGAGCCCGACGGCGGCGCCGTACGGCCGCTGCGCCCCGCCGGTCTCGGAGCCCTGCGCCATGGCGTACCAGACCCCGGCCCCCGCGAGCGCCAGCCCGAGGAGTCCCGCGAGAACCGCGTGCAGGACGCGGGGACGGGTACGACGCCGCGCACCGGGCCGGTCGAGGAAGCCCGGCAGCCCGCCGGGTTGTGCGGCCACGGAACCCGGGCCTTGCGGCTGACCGCCGGGGTGCCAGGCCATGGGCTCTGCCTCTTGTGGCCGGTCGGGATGCCAGGCCGTAGGCCCTGCCTCGTGCGGCCGGTCGGGCTTCCAGTCCGTAGACCCCGGCGCCTGCGGCCCGCCGGACTGCCCGGCCAGGTAGTCCGCGCCATGCGCGTTCTCAGCCTGCTCGGACGTGGGACGGAAGCCCTGTCCGCCACCGGGCCGATCCGGCGTCGGCTGCGCGCCGAAGCCCGCCGCGTCGGGCGCGGACCCCGGCGCCGGCACCGCGCCACCCCAGTGCGGCTGCGAACCGAGGTCGGTCTGGGTCCGCGCGTACGCGTCGACCTCCGGCGTGACGATCCGCGACAGCGCCTCCTCGGCCTGCGCCGCGGACATCCGCCGTTGCGGATCCTTCTCCAGCAGCGCCCCGAGGACGGGGCCCAGAGCGCCGGCCCGCGTGGCCGGCCGGGGCTCCTCCATGACCACTGCCGTGATCTCCGCCAGATGTGACGCGCGGTCGAAGGGAGCCCGGCCCTCGACGCCGTAGTACAGCGTGCAGCCCAGCGAGAACAGATCGGTGGCCGGCGTGGGCGCCCCGCCCGTGACCCGCTCCGGCGCCAGATAGCCCGACGTCCCCACGAGCACCGATGCCAGCGTGTACCGCGTCTCCCCGGCGTCCGGCTGCACCGAGATGCCGTAGTCGGTGAGCAGCACCCGCCCGTACGGCGCCCCGGTGCGGTCCGGCGCCAGCAGGATGTTCGCCGGTTTCACGTCCCGGTGCATCACGCCCCGCTCGTGACCGGCGGTCAGCGCGTCTAGTACGGCGAGCCCGACGCGGGCGCACTCGGCGGGCGCGAGCGGGCCGCGCCGGTCGACGAGATCACGCAGGTTGACGGCGCCGGCCACGTACTCCATGACGATCCATGGCAGCCCCTCGTGCTCCAGCACGTCGTGCACGGTCACCACATGCGGATGCCCGCGCAGGCCCGCCGCGTGCCGGGCCTCCGCGCGGGCGCGGGCCACCCGGGCCTCGCGCTCGTCGGCCTCGGCCGGGTCCCGGAACACGATCTCCTTGAGCGCGACCTCGCAGGCCAGTCTCTGGTCGTGGGCGAGCCAGACATGGCCCATTCCACCGCTGCCCAGCCGGTTCAGCAGCAGATAACGGCCGGCGATGACCCGGCCCACTCCCGACGTCGATGATCCTGAAGGCATCCGGTGACTCCCGGGTTCCGCGATCTGCAGGGGCGCTGCGTGGTGGCGTGCGGTTGCTATGCGTTCGTGGGCGAGGCGGGCTCGCCCGTGGACGGGGCGCCGGTCGCCGGATCGGTCGTGGCGGGCACGCTCGTCTCGGGCGGCGGGACGCTGCTGGTGACCGGGGCGCTGGTCGGGGGCGAGCTCGTGGTCTGCGGTGGTGGGCTGGTCACGGGCGTATCGGACGCGGGTGGCGAGCTGGACGTGGGGTCCTTGGGGGGCGGGGGCGGGGCGGAGGTGGGCGGAGGATTCGAGGAGGGCGGAGCGGAGGACGAGGGCGGCGGCGTCGAGGTGGACGGCGAGGATGGGGAGGACGGGGAGGACGGGGAGGACGGGGAGGACGGGGAGGACGGCGGCGGCGACGGCGGCGGTGTCGAGGTCGGATCCTTCGTCGGCTGCGGCGTCGGCCCCGAGCCCGGAGGCGTGGACGTCACACCGGACGAATCACCGGAAGCGCTGCCCCCGGCAACGCTCACCATCACGTACTCCCCGAACCGCAGCTCGGTCCCGGCCGGGGGGTCCGACGCCGTGACCCGGGCGTCGTCCGGCGGCAGCCCCCCGCCGCCGTAGGCGACCGCGAGCCCCTCGCCGACCAGGTGCCGACTGGCCTGCCCGAACGTCTTCCCGGTGAGGTCGGGCACCGAGCGCCGCGCCCGCGTGTCGAACGCGGTGTCGTCCTCGCCCGTGGTGCCGACGGGGCGGTCGATGCCCCGGTCCGGTTCATGGACGTCGACGAGAGCGAGCCGCTCCACTTCCCGCCCGGCGGGCCGCACGGCCACCACGGACGCCTTTTCGTACCCCTTCCACTCCTCGTTGCGGTCGTCGAATTCGACCTTTATCCGGGTCGTGTCACCCTCGAAGGGCCGCAGCGGATTTCCGCACGAACACTTCACGGCGGGAAGCCCTTCCGTATCGACGAGAATCGCGATTCCCGTCTGAAGAAGTGCGTTGAAGGGGACGGCCTTGCCCTTTTTGTAGTCGTGGTTCTTCACGAGAGTGTCGTGACGCAGGAGTACCGGCGTGAGGCGATCCAGATAATCCGGAATCCGGTCGGTGGTGAGCGAGAGCGCCACTGCCCACGCCTGCGCCTTCCGCTCGTTGGCGGGATCGGTGAGGAACCGTTTGAGCCGTACGACGTCACAGATCGTCGGTTGCTTGGAACCCCCGTACAGACCAGGAGTGTCCCCCTGCTGCAGGCCGCCGTGCGCCGTCCGCGCCCTGACCTGCTGGTCTCGCCCCAGCCCCTGGCTCTCGTCGAAGAACGGCGCGAGCGACGGAACGCCCGAGGCCACCGCCCTCACCGCTGCCCACGGTGCGTCCCGATCGCACCCGCTGAGCATCGGACTGAGCACCATGACGATGACGGACAGGACGGTGATCTTCCGAATCCCCGATTTCCCGGCCCTGTGCACGAAAACGCGAAGCGCCATTACCGCTCCCCCCGGCGGTTCCCCCGACGCGCTTCATGCTACTGAAAGGCGACGCCTTTCGGTTTCCTCAGTTTCCGCGTGCGTTCAATGAGGCCAAATAGGCGTTGTACGCCTCGAGTTCCTTGTCCCCGTCCCGGTCGGCGGCCCGGTCCTTGCGCCTGGCCTGCCGCTGCTCCGAGCCGTACCACTGGAACAGCAGTGCGATCAGCACCAGCACGGACGGAATCTCACTGAATGCCCAGGCGATGCCACCGGCCGCGTTCTGGTCGGAGAGCGCTTCGATGCCGAGCGAGGCGGGCGGGTTCTTGAACGTCTCGACCATCGGCTCCGACGCCATCATCAACGCGATACCGAAGAACGCGTGGAACGGCATACCCGCGAACAGCTCCAGCATCCGCATCAGATACCCCGGCCGGTGCGGACCGGGATCCACGCCGATGATCGGCCAGAAGAACACCACGCCCACGGCGAGGAAGTGCACCATCATCGCGATGTGCCCCGTCTTGGAGCCCATCAGGAAATCGAAGAGCGGGGTGAAGTACAGCGCGTAGAGGCTGGCGATGAACAGCGGAATCGTGAACGCCGGATGGGTGATGATCCGCATGTACCGGCTGTGCAGAAGGGCCAGCAACAACTCCCGTGGCCCCTTGCGCCCCCGCGCCGCCGGCGGCAGCGCCCGCAGTGCGAGCGTGACCGGGGCGCCGAGCAGGATCAGGATCGGCGACAGCATGCTGATCACCATGTGCTGCACCATGTGCACGCTGAACATGACCATGCCGTAGTCGTTCAGACCGGTGCACATGACGAGCATGATGGTCAGCACCCCGGCGACGTACGAGACGGTCCGCGCGACGGACCACGAGTCGCCACGCCGCCGCAGCCGCACCACACCCCACGCATACAGCGCGAGCCCCACCAGGCAGGCGACGAGGAAGAACGGGTCGGCCGACCACTGAAGACCCCGCCCCAGCGTGAACGGCGGCAGATCCATCATCATGCCGTGCCCGCTGTGATCCATTCCGGCGGCTCCTGATTCGTGGGGGTTGTGCAAGTCTGTCCGCACACAGACTAGAACTGCCCCCGGCCGCAGCCGCGGCCGGGGGCAGACACTTGAGTTCTGTACGACTCAGTTCCGTACGACGTGATCTAGACCTGATCTAGAGGACGCACTCGGCCTCTTCGTACCGCTCCACGGGAACCGTCTTCAGCGTCTCCACGGCCTCCGCGAGCGGCACCATCACGATGTCCGTCCCCCGCAGCGCGGTCATGTGACCGAACTCGCCCCGGTGCACGGCCTCCACCGCATGCCACCCGAACCGAGTCGCCAGCACCCGGTCGTACGCGGTGGGCGTACCGCCACGCTGCACATGCCCGAGGATCACCGGCCGCGCCTCCTTGCCGAGCCGGTGCTCCAGCTCGATCGACAGCTGGCGCGCGATCCCGGCGAACCGCTCGTGCCCGTAGATGTCCTTGCCGCCCTCGTCGAACTCCATGGAGCCGGGCCGCGGCTTGGCGCCCTCGGCCGCCACGACGATCGCGAAGCGCTTGCCCGCCTCGAACCGCTCGCCGACCCGCTGCGCCAACTCCTCGATGTCGAAGGGGCGTTCCGGTACGACGATGGCGTGCGCGCCGGCCGCCATGCCGGAGTGCAGCGCGATCCAGCCGGTGTGCCGCCCCATGACCTCGACGACCAGCACCCGCTGGTGGGACTCGGCGGTGGTCTTGAGCCGGTCCAGGGCCTCGGTGGCCACACCGACGGCCGTGTCGAAACCGAAGGTGACGTCCGTGACCGCGATGTCGTTGTCGATGGTCTTCGGCACACCCACCACGGGCAGACCGCTGTCCGACATCAGCCGGGCCGCCTTCAGCGTGCCCTCGCCGCCGATCGGGATGATCGCGTCGAGGCCGAGCTCCTCGACATGGCCCTTGGCCCGCTCCACACCGTCCCGCAGATGCGAGGGCTGGACCCGGGAGGAACCGAGGATCGTGCCGCCGCGGGCGAGGATGCCGCCCACCGCGTCGAGGTCGAGCTTGAGGTAGTCGCACTCCAGGAGGCCCTTCCAGCCGTCCCGGAAGCCGATGACCTCGTCGCCGTGGTCCACGACGGCGCGGTGCACGACGGACCGGATGACGGCGTTCAGGCCGGGGCAGTCGCCGCCGGACGTGAGGACACCAATGCGCATAGCCCGAAAAACCTTCTCCACGTGGGCCGGGACCGGACCACGCTGTCCGGCTCGAATCCCCGCCACCCTAGCGGCATCAGGGGGCGGGGCCGAAGCACGCGTCCGCCTGCTGGACGACCCCGCTCACCTGTGCGGACGGGCCGTCAGACGGGCTGCTTTCCAGGGGCTGGAAGGCAGGTCACGCAGGCTGCTGCGCGGCCGCGATGCGCTCGCTCCGCAGCGCGTCGTACCAGCGGTCGTCGGTCGGCGGCAGCGCGTTCACATCGAGCGCCAGCTTCAGCAGCAGATCGGCGATCAGCGGGTTCCGCGCCAGCACCGGACCGTGCATGTACGTACCGAAGACGGTGTCGTTGTACGCCCCCTCCGTGCCGTCACCGGTGCCGTTGCCCTTGCCCAGGCGGACCTGGGCGAAGGGGCGGGCGGTCGGGCCGAGGTGGGTGACGCCCTGGTGGTTCTCGAAGCCGGTCAGCGGGGGCAGGCCGAGCCGCGGGTCGATGTCGGCGAGCACGTCACCGACACACCGCTCGCCCTCACCCCGCACCGACACGACGTCGATCAGCCCGAGGCCGGGCTCACGCTGACCGAGGTCGTTGATGAACTCGTGCCCGAGGATCTGGTAACCGGCGCAGACGGAGAACACGATGGCGCCGTTCTCGACGGCCCGCTGCAGGCCGCCGTCCCGGCGCAGCCGCTCGGACGCCAGCCGCTGCGGACGGTCCTCACCGCCGCCGATCAGGTAGATGTCGCCGGAGGTCGGGATCGGCTGGTCGCTGCGCACGTCGAGGCGGGCCACGTCGAGGCCGCGCTGCCGGGCCCGGCGCTCCACGACAAGGACGTTGCCCTGGTCGCCGTAGGTGCTGAGCAGGTCCGGGTAGATCCAGACGACCCGCAGTTGGTTGTCGCTCACTTAAGTCCCCTGAAGTCTCTTGGCTCAGTTGCCGACGCGGCGGCGCAGGTCCTGGAACGCGGTGTAGTTGGCGATGACCTCGATCCGGCCGTGTGGGCTCATCTGCACGGCCTGGTCGAGGTTGTCGCACACCTGGAACTGCTGGTTCGCGACCTCCAGACGCACCGCGAGGTCGAGCTTGCGGTCGCCGATGACACAGATCGGGTGCCCGGTCAGCCGCGTGTAGTCGACGTCCCACAGCCAGGAGGTGTCGGTGCCGTCGGCGCCGCGCGCGTTCACCGAGAGGATCACCGGGGTCGGCGGCGGGTCGATGAGGGAGAACGTCTCGAGCCAGCCGGCCGGGTTCTTGGCGAGCAGCAGCCGCAGATCCCGTTCCTGGAACTGGACGACGTCGTAGCGCCCCGCCACGGCCTGCACCTGGTACATCCGCTCCAGGGCGACCTGCGGCGGCACCCCGAACACGGCGGCCACGGCAGCCGACGACGCCGCGTTGGCCTTGTTGGCGCGCCCGGGCAGCTGAAGGTGAATGGGCCAGGCGGAGCCGTGCGGGTCGAGGACATGGTCACCGGAGAGCGCCCAGCTCGGCGTGGGCCGCCGGAACCCGCACTCGCCGCAGAACCAGTCGTCTCCCGGCCGCTGCATCACACCACCGCAGGACGGGCACGACCAGGCGTCGTCCTTCCACATCTGCCCGGCGGCGACCCAGATCACATTCGGGGACGACGAGGCCGCCCATACGACGAGCGGGTCGTCGGCGTTGGCGACGACCACGGCCTTCGAACCCGACAGCCCCTCGCGCCAGTTCTCCGCGAGCATGCGGGTCTCGGCGGCGCGGTCCAGCTGGTCGCGGGAGAGGTTGAGCAGCGCGATGCACTTGGGGTCGGTGTCCCGGGCGACCCCGGCGAGGTACTTCTCGTCGACCTCGATGACGCCGTAGCGCGCGTCCGAGCTGCCCGCGAGCGCCGAGGTGATACCGGCCGGCATGTTGGCGCCGAGCGCGTTGGACACGACGGGCCCGGCGGCCCGCAGCGCCTCGGCGATGAGCCGGGTGGTCGTCGTCTTGCCGTTGGTCGCCGACACCAGGACCACGTCCAGGTTCTGCGCGAGCCGCGCGAGCAGGTCGGGGTCGAGCTTGAGCGCCACCCGGCCGCCGATCACCGAACCGCTGCCGCGTCCCGCAGCACGCGATGCCGCCGCGACCGCCTTGCCCGCGGTCACGGCGAGCTTGGCCCGCGGCGTGAGCGGGTCCGAGTTGCCTGCCATCAGTTCTCGATCCTCCTTGCGTACGCGCCGCGCTTCTGCCCTACGGCAACGTGGTGGTGGTCAGCCTATCGAGATCCATTCGCACTCCCGAATCGCCGTACCCTTGCGGCCATGCGAAACGCCTCCATTCCGGGCGCGCACGGGCGCGTCCGTCCCCTCAGCCTGCTCGGCGACCCGGTGCTGCACGCGCCCTGTGAGGAGGTCACCGACTTCGGCCCCGAATTGGGGACGCTGGTGGAGGACTTGTTCGCGACGATGTACGCGGCGCAGGGCGTGGGCCTCGCCGCGAACCAGGTGGGGGAGTCGCTGCGGGTCTTCGTATACGACTGCCCGGACGACGAGGACGTACGACACCTGGGACACGTGGTGAACCCGCGCCTGGTGGAGACGGACGGGGTGGTGATCCGGGGTCCGGAGGGTTGCCTGTCTTTGCCGGGGCTGGAGGCGGGCACGGAGCGGTACGACCACGCGGTGGTGGAGGGCTTCACGATGACGGGAGAGCCGGTGACGATCCATGGCACGGGGTTCTTCGCCCGCTGCCTCCAGCACGAGTGCGACCACGTGGAGGGCACGGTGTACGCGGACCGCGTGACGGGTTGGCGCCACAGACGCTTGATGCGCCAAGTGGCCCGAGCCTCTTGGCGCAGGCCGGGGACGCTCACCTAGGGGCGCGGGGCTGTATCAACATGCGGCTCCGCCGCGTGGGCGTGACCAGCCCCCACTCAGCCGCACCCGGAAGGCGACCGTCAGAACCCCGGACCGCCCATCTTGTCCCCAGCCGCAGCCAGCCGACCCCACAACAGGTCAGCCAGACTGCGCACCAACTCCGCACGCGAACAAGGCCGTTCCCCCAACCACCAGTCCCCGGCGGCATGCATCATCCCGACGATCCCATGCCCCCACACCCGAGCCAGCTGCTGACTCCCGGGCCCGAGATCCAACCGCTCCTCGATGACGGTGGCCAGCTCCTCGCCCATCCTGCGGAGCAACGGCGCACTGTGCTTGCCGACGTCGAAGCCCGGGTCGCCCGGCTGGCCGCCCTCCGCCGGATGCATCAGGAACCGGTACACCTGAGGCCGCGCCTCGATCGCCGCGAGGTAGGTGTCGAGCGTGGCCTCGACCCGCTCCCGCCGGTCCGCCGGGGCGTCCAACGCCGCCCTCAGTGAGTCCAGCAGCGCGTCCGTGTGGCGCTTGGCCAACGCCGCGTAAAGTCCGCCCTTGTCCCCGAAGTGCCGATACAGAATCGGCTTCGTAATGCCCGCCTCCGCCGCGATCGCGTTCATCGAGGCCTGTGGGCCGTCGCGCAGCACCACCCGGTCGGCGGCCTCCAGCAGCTCGCGCCGACGGCGGTCGGCCGACCGCTGCTGTTCGGTCCGCTGTGTGGTGTCCATGAGCTCTCCCCCTGTATCGGTGACGCCTGCGCAAACTAACACTCAGCCTGCCTCCATCATCGAACGGGCTGCCGATCGGTCATCAGAGGTTGACTTTTACTACTCGCGGGTAACAAACTAGCGTTACCGCAAGTAACAAGCATCAAAGCATGCACGTACGCCGCTGGAGGGGACATGGCCGAGTTCACCATGGAGCTCAACGACGAACAGAAGGAGGTCCGGGACTGGCTGCACGGCTTCGCCGCCGATGTGATCCGCCCCGCGGCCGCCGAATGGGACGAGCGTGAGGAGACTCCCTGGCCGGTCATCCAGGAGGCCGCGAAGGTCGGCATCTACTCGCTCGACTTCTACGCCCAGCAGTACTTCGACTCCACCGGTCTCGGCATCCCCATGGCGATGGAGGAGCTCTTCTGGGGTGACGCGGGCATCGCCCTGTCGATCGTCGGCACCGGCCTCGCCGCCGTCGGCGTCCTGGCCAACGGCACCGAGGAGCAGATCGGCACCTGGGTGCCCCAGATGTACGGCGACGCCAACGATGTCAAGCTGGCCGCGTTCTGCTCCTCCGAGCCCGACGCCGGGTCGGATGTGGCCTCGATGCGGACGCGTGCCGTGTACGACGAGGCCAAGGACGAGTGGGTGATCAACGGCACGAAGACCTGGGCGACCAACGGCGGTATCGCCAATGTCCACGTGGTCGTCGCGGTCGTCGACCCGGAGCTGGGCTCCAAGGGGCACGCGTCCTTCATCATCCCGCCGAACACGCCGGGTCTTGCCCAGGGCCAGAAGTTCAAGAAGCACGGCATCCGTGCCTCGCACACCGCCGAGGTCATCCTGGACGACGTGCGGGTGCCGGGCTCCTGCCTGCTGGGCGGCAAGGAGAAGCTGGACGAGCGGCTGGCGCGGGCCCGTGAGCGGGCCAAGGCGGGCGGTGAGCGCGTGAAGAACGCGGCGATGGCCACCTTTGAGGCTTCGCGGCCGGCCGTGGGTGCGATGGCCGTCGGCACGGCCCGTGCCGCGTACGAAGTCGCCCTCGACTACGCGATGACGCGTGAGCAGTTCGGGCGGCCGATCATCGACAACCAGGGTGTGGCCTTCCAGTTGGCCGAGATGCGGACGCAGATCGATGCCGCGCGGCTGCTGGTGTGGCGTGCGTCCTGGATGGCGATCAACGGGAAGCCGTTCACCGCGGCCGAGGGGTCGATGTCGAAGCTGTTCGCGAGTGAGACGGCGAAGAAGGTCACGGCGCAGGCGATACAGATCCTCGGGGGCAACGGTTACACGCGGGAGTACCCGGTGGAGCGGATGCACCGTGACGCCGCGATCTACACGATCTTCGAGGGGACAAGTGAGATCCAGCGGCTCGTGATCGCCCGTACGTTGTCGGGGATGTCGATTCGGTAGCGCCGTAGTGGTTGCTGCGCGATGCGGTCTGCGGCTGGTCCGTGGCTGGTCGCGCAGTTCCCCGCGCCCCTTGGGCGCGTCACCGAACCGTTGCCCTACGGCGTACCCCCGCTGCTGTGCGCGATGCAGGCCACGTCGATACGATCCGCGAGCTTCGCCAGCTCGATGGTCAGCGCAGCCACCGTGTCCTCGTCGAGTCCGTCCTCCCCGGCCTCGACGAGGTGCAGCCATCGCCCGCCCACGGTGCGCAGCAGCTTGCTCACATCGGCGGCAGCCACCTGCAAGGTCCCGTGGGCATCGACGATCAGCGGCAGAGTAACTTCGCGGTTCACACTCGGGATCGTAGCTCCGCAGCGTTCACGCACCGTGCCAAACGGTAGTGATGTTGCAGAACTCGCGGATTCCGTGCCCGGACAGCTCACGCCCGAAGCCGGACCGCTTCACGCCGCCGAACGGGAACGCCGGATGGGACGCCGTCATCCCGTTGACGTACACGCTCCCGGCTTCCAGATCGCGTACGAACCGGTCGACCTCGGCCTCGTCGCGCGTCCAGACGTTCGAACTCAGCCCGAAGGGCGAGTCGTTGGCGATCAGCACCGCCTCGTCGAGGTCGCCCGCCCGGTACAGCGTGGCGACCGGGCCGAACGCCTCCTCCCGGTGGATCCGCATCTCACGGGTGATGTCGGCGAGGACGGTGGGCGCGTAGTACCAGCCCGGTAGTTCGGGCCGGCGGAGCTGGTGACCGCCGCACAGCACGGCCGCTCCGCTGCGCCGGGCGTCGTCGACGAGTTCCGCCAGATCGGCTCGCCCCTGCTCGGTCGACAGCGGGCCGACCTCCGTCTCCTCCCGCATCGGGTCGCCGACCACCAGCGCCTTCATGCCCTCGACGAACCGTTCGGCGAAGGCGTCGTAGACTTCCCGGTGCACGATGAACCGCTTGGCGGCGATGCACGACTGCCCGGTGTTCTGCACGCGCGCGGTCACCGCGGTCTGCGCGGCCCGGTCGAGGTCGGCCGACGGCATGACGACGTACGGGTCGCTGCCGCCCAGTTCCAGCACCGTCTTCTTGATCATCTCCCCGGCGGTGGCGGCGACCGCGCGGCCGGCGGGCTCGCTGCCGGTCAGCGTGGCCGCCTTCACGCGGTCGTCGCGCAGGATCTCGTCGACCTGTCCGGAGCTGATGAGCAGGGTCTGGAAGCAGCCCTCCGTGTAGCCCGCCCGGTGGAACAGGTCCTCCAGGTAGAGGGCGGTCTGGGGGACGTTCGAGGCGTGCTTGAGGAGGCCGACGTTGCCCGCCATCAGCGCGGGGGCGGCGAAGCGGATCACCTGCCACAGGGGGAAGTTCCACGGCATCACCGCGAGTACCGGGCCCAGCGGGCGATAGCGCACCCGCACCCGCGAGGCACCCGAGTCCTTGACGTCGGACTCGGCCGGCTCCTCGTCGGCGAGCAGGTCCTCGGCGTGGTCGGCGTACCAGCGCATCGCCTTGGCGCACTTGGCGACCTCCGCGCGCGCCTGCTTGATGGG
Source organism: Streptomyces sp. NPDC093591 (assembly GCF_044764885.1). NCBI lineage: Bacteria > Bacillati > Actinomycetota > Actinomycetes > Kitasatosporales > Streptomycetaceae > Streptomyces > Streptomyces sp. NPDC093591. The sequence continues at coordinate 46,139 of NZ_JBIWIY010000017.1, read as the reverse complement.
CTTGCCCATCTCGGTGGTCATCACCCGGGCGATGTCCTGCTGGTCGGCTTCCAGGAGGTTCGCGGCCTGGACCAGCAGGCGCCCGCGGTCGACGAAGCTCGTCATCCGGTACGTGCGGAACGTGGCCTCGGCGAGCTGGAGCCTGCGCTCGATCTCCTCGGCACTCATGGCCTCGTACGTCTTGAGCGTCTCGCCGTTCGCCGGGTTCACCGTTGCGATGGGCATGACCGACCTCCTGGGAGCGGGCTGATGCTTCGACCTTCGCGCGCGGCGGTGGGTACCGCAACGCGTGTACGGCCGCTCAGGCCGAGTGCTCCGCCAGCCGGTCGAGAAACGTGGCCTGGGCCTTGACGATCACCTCGCGCGCCCGGTCGACGCCCAGCCACTCCACCCGGTCCAGCTCCGGGAACTCCCGCGTCCGCCCCGAGCGCGGCGGCCACTCCATCACGAACGTGCCGGGGACGACCGTCGCCGGGTCGAGGTCGGCCTCCACCGCCCACACCGTGACGACCTTGCCGCCCGCCTGTCTGACCTCGCCGAGCGGTACGGCCTCCCCGTCGGGCGGCGCCAGCCCCAGCTCCTCCCGGAACTCGCGGCGAGCCGCTTCCCAGGCGGGCTCGTCGGGGTCGTACTCGCCCTTCGGGACCGTCCACGCCCCGGCGTCGCGCTTGGCGAAGAACGGGCCGCCCATATGGCCGAGCAACACCTCCAGGCCGTCATCGGTGCGGCGGAACAGGAGCAGGCCGGCGCTGTGCTTTCCGCGGGACGACGTCACGGCTTCACTCCCGCTGTCACGGCTTCACCTCGGGGTGGGCGGCGAGCAGGGTCTCGACCGTGTCGGCCTCCTCCGGCCGCTTGTCCTCGCGGTAGCGGACCACGCGCGCGAAGCGGAGGGTGACGCCGGCCGGGTAGCGGGTGGAGCGCTGCAGACCGTCGTAGGCGATCTCGACGACGAGTTCCGGGCGTACGGTCACGCCCCATCCCTTGTGCTCGACGGCCAGCTCCTCCAGCCGCTCGGTCTGCCAGGTCAGCATCACGTCGGTCATGCCTTTGAAGGTCTTGCCGAGCATGGCGAAACCGCCGTCCGCCGTGCGGGCCCCGAGGTGGAGGTTGGAGAGCTTGCCGGTCCTGCGGCCGTGGCCCCATTCGGCGGCCAGCACCACCAGGTCGAGGGTGTGGACGGGCTTGACCTTCAGCCAGGAGGCGCCGCGCCGGCCCGCGCTGTAGGGGGCGTTGAGGGCCTTGACGACCACGCCCTCGTGGCCGCGGCTCAGGGTCTCGGTGAGGAAGTCCTCGGCCTGCGCGAGGTCCTCGGGGCCGGACACTAGCGTGCGGCGCACCCGCATCGGCTCCGGGACCAGCCGGGCCAGTTCCGCGTGCCGCTCGGTGAACGGCAGGTCGAGCAGGTCGTGGTCGTCGACCGACAGGGCGTCGAAGAAGACGGGCGAGACGGGGACCTCCTTCGCCGCTGTCGCCACGTCCACCCGGGAGCCGACGCGGCCCGCGGTCTCCTGGAAGGAGCGGGGGCGGCCCGCGTCGTCGAAAGCGATGACCTCGCCGTCCAGGATGAAGCGCTCGCCCCTCAACTCCAGTGCGGCGGCCGTGAGTTCGGGGAGGCGGTCGGTGATGTCGTCGAGGGTGCGGGTGTAGATCCGCACCGTGTCGCCGTCGCGGTGGACCTGCACCCGTATGCCGTCCAGCTTCTCCTCGACCGCGCAGGCGCCGAGTTTGTCGACCGCCTCGGCCACCGCGGAGGCGGTGTGCGCCAGCATCGGCAGGACCGGGCGGCCGACGGTGAGCCGGAAGCGGGCGAGGGCGGCGGGGCCCTCGGAGAGCAGGGCCTGGGCCACCGTCTGGAGCGACCCGGCGAGCATCACCGCCCGCCGCACGTCCGCCGGCGGTGCCTCGGTCGCCTGGGCCAGGCCCTCCACCGCCACGGCGTCCAGCGCCCCCTGCCGCACCTCGCCGGTGATCAGCCCGAGCAGGAAACGCTGCTCGCCCTCCGTGGCCGTACCCATCAACTCGCCCACCAGCCGGGCCCGTTCGGCCTGCGAACCGGTGCCGGACACCTTGCCGAGTTCGGTGAGCCGCGCGTCCACCTCGCGCACGGTGAGGGACGGTTCGGCGGCCGGGGCGACCGGGCGGCTGAGCACCTTCCAGCCGATGCCGAGCCGCCCCTGCGGCAGCCGTCCCGCCAGATACGGGATGACGATCGGCACGTCGTCCGCCTCGGCGTCCCGGAAGAGCTCCGCCAGCAGAGCGATCTTCCGGGACCGGGCCGAGGTCGCGGCGACCTCCTGGGACACCTGGGTCAGCCGGGTCAGCAGCATGCAGCCCATGGTGCAACGGGCTCCGCCGGTTTACACCCTGGGCTACGTGGGGGTCGGGGGCGGGTGGGTCGCGCAGCCCGGCGCTAGCGGGGTGCCGCCTGCGCCCACCCGTGCCGCCCCAGCGGCACGACTGCCCGCAGGCTGGGTTCGCTCACGCGTCGAGGTCCGCGAAGAGGAGCTCCCCGTTGATGAAGGCCCCCGCCCGGTAGCCACCCGCCGCCGCGTTGATGACCTGCTCCGAGAAGCCCATCGCGTTGCCGACCGCCCAGACGCCCGGTATGGAGGTGAGTCCGGTCGCGTCGACCACCGGGTACGAGCCGAAGGGGGTCTCCTGCATTTCGGCGCCGAGTCTCTCCAGCAGCCCGGTCTGCGGGACCGCCCGGGGCGCGGTGAACACGACCTCGCGCGTGTGCACCGTGCCATCGGCCAGTCGCACGCCGGTGAGCCGGTCCCCGTCGATCACCAGCTCCGCCACCTCGCCCGGCACCACCTTCACCCCGGCCGCCGCGAGCCTGCGCAGATCGTCGTCCGACAACTCCTCGTCGGCGACCTCGTGCAGGAAGAACGTCACGTCCTTCGACCACTGCGACACCATGAGCGCCTGGTGCACGCTCATCGGAGTGCTCGCCAGCACGCCGAAGGCCTGGTCGCGGACCTCCCAGCCGTGGCAGTACGGGCAGTGCAGCACGTCCTTGCCGAAGCGCTCGGCGACGCCGGGGACGTCCGGCAGCTCGTCCTTGAGGCCGGTGGCGATGACGAGCCGTCGGGCGTGCACGTGCCGTCCGCCGGCCAGCGCGACCGCGAAGCCCTCGCCGCGCTCGACGTCCACCACCCGGTCCCGGACCAGCTCGACGCCGTACCGCGCGATCTCCTCGCGCCCGGCGGCCAGGAACTCGGCGGGCGGCATGCCGTCCCGGGACAGATAGCCCTGCATATGGGCGGCGGGCGCGTTGCGTGGCTCGCCGGCGTCGACGACCAGGGTGCGGCGCCGGGCGCGGCCCAGGACGAGCGCGGCGGACAGGCCGGCCGCGCCGCCCCCGACGACTACGACCTCGTACTGATCGGTGTGCTTCTCGGTCATGGTGACCACCTCCACGACGACGGTCGCCCCGGAGGCGCGGGATTGACAAACATCTTTGCCGATTCTGCAATAAGGCCATGAGTACCGACGACGTTCTCGCCGAAGTGGGGCCACGGCTCAGGAGGCTGCGCAAGGACCGGGAGGTGACCCTCGCGGCGCTGTCCGAGACGACCGGGATTTCCGTGAGCACCCTGTCCCGGCTGGAGTCCGGGCTGCGCAAGCCCAGCCTGGAGTTGCTGCTGCCGATCGCGCAGGCCCACCAGGTGCCGCTGGACGAGCTGGTCGGCACGCCCCCGGTGGGCGACCCGCGGGTGCGGGCCAAGCCCCTCGAACGGCACGGGCGCACCTACTGGCCGCTCACCCGCCAGCCCGGCGGCCTCCAGGCCTTCAAGGTGCTGGTACCGGAGCGCAGGGAAGAGCCCGAGCCCCGCACCCATGAGGGCTACGAGTGGCTGTACGTGCTGTCCGGGCGGCTGCGGGTCGTGCTGGGCGAGCATGACGTGGTGCTCACGGCGGGGGAGGCGGCGGAGTTCGACACGCGGGTGCCGCACTGGTTCGGGTCGACGGGTGAGGGGCCGGCGGAGTTCCTGAGTCTGTTCGGGCCGCAGGGGGAGCGGATGCACGTACGGGCGAAGCCCCGGCGGTCGTGACGCTCGCTACTGTTCCGCACTGTTCCGCGGCCACCTGTTCCCTGATCAGCAAGCGACCGCTTAGTATGCGAACCGACCCCGGTCAGACGAAGCAGTCCCCCGTGGAGGCCCCGCATGCAGGCATGGCAAGTGCACGAGAACGGCGAGCCGAGCGAGGTGATGCGCCTCGAGGACGTCGAGACGCCCACGCCCGGTGACGGCCAGGTCCTGCTGAAGGTGCGTGCCGCGAACATCAACTTCCCGGACGCGCTGCTGTGCCGGGGGCAGTACCAGGTCAGGCCGCCGCTGCCGTTCACGCCGGGCGTGGAGATCTGCGGCGAGACCGAGGACGGGCGCCGCGTGATCGCCAACCCCGCGCTGCCGTACGGCGGTTTCGCCGAGTACGCCGTCGCGGACGCCGCCGCCGTCCTGCCCGCGCCCGAGGCGCTGGACGACGCGGAGGCCGCCGCCCTGCACATCGGCTACCAGACCGGCTGGTTCGGCCTGCACCGCCGGGCCGGGCTGGAGGCCGGGGAGACCCTGCTCGTCCACGCTGCCGCAGGAGGGGTCGGCAGCGCGGCCGTGCAGCTCGGGAAGGCCGCCGGCGCCACCGTCATCGGTGTCGTCGGCGGCGCCGAGAAGGCGGCCGTCGCGCGGGAGCTGGGCTGCGACGTCGTCGTCGACCGGCGCGGCGAGAACGTCATCGCCGCCGTGAAAGAGGCAACCGGCGGCCGTGGCGCCGACGTCATCTACGACCCCGTCGGTGGTGAGGCCTACGCCCAGTCCACCAAGGTCGTCGCCTTCGAGGGGCGGATCGTGGTCGTCGGCTTCGCGAGCGGCACGATCCCCAGCCCGGGGCTCAACCACGCCCTGGTGAAGAACTACTCGATCCTCGGCCTGCACTGGGGCCTGTACAACACCAAGAACCCGAAGCTGATCCAGCACTGCCACGAGCAGCTCACCGAGCTGGCCGCCCGCGGCGCCATCAAGCCGCTGGTGAGCGAGCGCGTACCGCTGGGCGCGGCCGCGGCCGCCGTGCAGCGGGTCGCCGACGGCGTCACCACGGGACGCGTCGCGGTGATCCCGGGACTCACCGAAGGAGGAGCGGCATGATCGACGCCGCCGAACTGCGCCGCCGTACGGCCCGGTTGCTGGCCGACCATCCGCCGGCCACGACCGACCGCCTGGAGTTCCTCCGCGCCCGCTTCGACGCGGGCCTGGCGTGGGTGCACTACCCGGAGGGCCTCGGCGGACTGGGTGTCCCGCGCTCCCTCCAGGCCGTCGTGGACGCCGAGCTGGAGGCCGCCGGAGCCCCCGACAACGACTCGCGCCGCAATGGCATCGGGCTCGGCATGGCCGCCCCGACGATCCTCAAGTACGGCACCGAGGAGCAGAAGCAGCGCTATCTGCGGCCGCTGTGGGTGGGGGAGGAGGTCTGGTGCCAGCTGTTCAGCGAGCCCGGCGCCGGCTCCGACCTCGCCGCGCTCGGCACCCGGGCCGCCCGTGAGGGCGACGAGTGGGTCGTCAACGGGCAGAAGGTGTGGACGTCCGGCGCGCACAACTCCCGCTGGGCCATCCTCATCGCCCGCACCGACCCGGACGTGCCCAAGCACGCGGGCATCACCTACTTCCTCTGCGACATGACCGACCCCGGAGTCGAGGTCCGGCCGCTGCGTCAGATCACCGGCGAGGCCGAGTTCAACGAGGTGTTCCTGACCGACGTCCGCATCCCGGACTCGCGTCGCCTCGGTGAGGTCGGCGACGGCTGGCGGGTCGCGCAGACCACGCTGAACAACGAGCGCGTCGCCATCGGCGGCATGCGGCTGCCCCGCGAGGGCGGCATGATCGGACCGGTCGCGAAGACCTGGCGTGAACGGCCCGAGCTGCGCACCCACGATCTGCACCAGCGGCTGCTGAAGCTGTGGGTGGACGCCGAGGTCTCCCGCCTCACCGCGGAGCGGCTGCGCCAGCAGCTCGTCGCGGGCCAGCCCGGCCCCGAGGGTGCCGGCATGAAGCTCGCCTTCGCCCGCCTCAACCAGGAGATCAGCGGCCTGGAGGTCGAACTGCGCGGCGAGGAGGGCCTGTTGTACGACGACTGGACCATGCGCCGACCCGAACTGGTGGACTTCACCGGCCGCGACGCCGGCTACCGCTACCTCCGCTCCAAGGGCAACAGCATCGAGGGCGGGACCAGCGAGGTCCTGCTGAACATCGTCGCCGAGCGCGTTCTGGGCCTGCCCAGCGAGCCGCGCACCGACAAGGACGTCGCGTGGAAGGACCTGGCCCGATGAAGACGCCGCCAACACAGCGCACACAGCCCGACCTGCTGTACTCGGAGGAGGAAGAGGCGCTGCGGGCCGCCGTACGGGACCTGCTCGCCGACCACTGCGACGCGCCCGGCGTCATCGCGCGCACGGAGTCCGACGCCCCGCACGACCTGGCGGCCTGGAAGGCGCTCGCCGACGGCATGGGCCTGGCGGGGCTCCTGGTGCCGGAGGAGAAGGGCGGCCAGGGTGCCACGCACCGCGAAGTCGCCGTCGTGCTGGAGGAGTTGGGGCGCGCCGTCGCTCCGGTGCCGTATCTGACGAGCGCCGTCGTCGCGACCGAGGCGCTGCTCGCCTGCGAGGGCGAAGGGGGCCTGCTCGCCGAGCTGGCGTCCGGTCGGCGCATCGGCGCCCTCGCCGTCGCCCTGCACATCGCCCCCGGCGGCGCCTACCAGGTCGTACGGCATGAAGGCGGTGCCCTGCACGGTGAGTTGACCGGGATCGCGGACGCGGCCGTCGCCGATGTGCTGCTCGTGCCCGCGGACGACGGTGGGCTGTACGCGGTGGACGCCGACGCCGTGACCGTCACCCCGCAGGTGTCCCTGGACCTGACCCGGCCGGTGGCGACCGTGGTGCTGGACGGTGCGGCCGGCCGACTGCTGGGAGACGCCGAGCCCGCCGTACGGCGAGGGCTGCGGGCCGGGGCCGGTCTGCTCGCCTCCGAGCAACTCGGGCTCGCCGACTGGACGTTGACCGAGACGGTTCGCTATCTGAAGGACCGCAAGCAGTTCAACCGTCCCGTCGGCGGCTTCCAGGCCCTCAAGCACCGGCTCGCCCAGCTGTGGCTGGAGGTCGTCAACCTGCGCGCGGCCGCCCGGGGTGCCGCCGACGCGCTCGCGACGGGCGACGACGTCGACGTGGCGGTGGCCGTCGCCCAGGCGTACGCGGCGCCCGTCGCCGTGCACGCCGCCGAGGAGGCGCTGCAACTGCACGCCGGCATCGGGATGACCTGGGAGCACCCGATCCATCTGTACCTGAAGCGGGCCAAGGCCGACTCGATCGCCTACGGCACCGCGGGCGGCCACCGTGCCGCGCTGGCCGAACTCGTCGACCTCCAGGCTCCCTGACGTACACCTGAGCCAACCACGCGGAAAGCCCGCCCCACCTGGGGCGGGCCTTTTCGTGTGCCTCGCGCGCGCCCTGACGGACGAAGTGAACGCAGGACGGCAGTCCGGCCAACTCCGTGCCCGGCTCTGCTGTTTGGGGGCCTCTCGAACGCATACTCGCAGCGGTTCCCTACGCCCCGATCACCCCTGTCAGGGAGGCAGAGCATGGCCCCCACCACTCGTCGCAGAGCACTCACCACCCTCGGCGCCGCCCTCGCCGGCACGGTCGCCCTGCCCGTCACCCGTGCTTCGGCGGGCGGACAGCAGCACGGCCCGCGCCCCTTGTGGCGGGCCCACGCCCACAACGACTACGAGCACCCGCGTCCCCTCCTCGACGCCCTCGACCACCGCTTCGGCAGCCTCGAAGCCGATATCTACCTGGTCGGCGACCAACTCCTCGTCGCCCACGACCCCGAGGACCTCGATCCCGCCCGCACCCTGGAGTCCCTGTACCTCGACCCGCTCGCCGCCCGGGTCAGGGCGAACCACGGCTCCGTCTACCGGGGACACCGCAAGCCGGTCCAACTCCTCATCGACATCAAGACCGAGGGCTCGTCGACGTACCTCGAACTCGACCGCCACCTGCGGCGCTACAAGCGCTTGTTCACCACCTACGCCCACGGCCGCGTCTTCCCCGGCGCGGTCACCGCCGTGATCTCCGGTGACCGGGCCGCCCGGGTACCGATGGAGGCACAGACCGTCCGCCGGGCCTTCTACGACGGCCGTCTCGCCGACCTCGGCAGCGCCGCGCCCGCCTCCTTCATCCCGCTGATCTCCGACAACTGGACGCTCAACTTCACCTGGCTCGGCGTGGGTGCCTTCCCGGACGCCGAGCGGCAGAAACTGCACGGCATCGTCCGGGCGGCGCACTCCCGGGGGCAGAAGGTGCGCTTCTGGGCCACCCCGGACGTGGCCGGTCCCGCCCGGGACGCCCTGTGGAGCGAGCTGCTCGCCGCCGACGTCGACTTCCTCAACACCGACGACCTCGCCGGTCTGGAGGCCTTCCTCGACGCCCACCGGACGGCGTAGGCGCACCGCCCGGCACGCCGCGCGGGACACCACACGTTCGGAGTACAGCTCAGCCGCCCGGACCAACCCTCCGCTACGCCACACTTGCGGCCGAACGCCGTGAACCGGGCAAGGCGGCGTGGCGGAGGAGGTTGACGATGGCCATTTCCATCTCTGTGGTGCTGCTGCTGTTCATTCTGGCGGTGATCTTCGTACGCAGCGGCGGACTGAAGATCACCCATGCGCTGGTGTGTCTGCTGCTCGGCTTCTACCTGGCCAGCACGAGCATGGCGCCGACCATCAACAGCGGTCTGACGGCCACGGCGGACATCGTCAGCAGCCTCAGACCGTGACCGTCGGAGAGTGCTCTCAGCGAGTCGAGAAGACTCCGATGCCGTTGGGGACAGGGCGTTCCACGCCGTCGGAGGGGTGGTTGCGTACGGAGACGTTCGCCGCTCCCGGCTCGCGGGCGACCAGCGTCGACGAACCGCCGCCGTCCAGACTGAACGCGTCGACCGATCCCAACTCCCGCATGACAGAAGCTACTTCGGCGATGGTCAGCCCGGTGCGGTACTCCCGTGCGCCGTCCAGCGCGAGGAGCAGCAGGCGCCGGCCGCCGTTCGCGACGCCCACGGCGGTGCGCACGGCCGAGGTCCGGTCGTCGAGGCCGGGCAGCGGCTGACCGTCGTCGAGCACGGGGTAGCCGCCGAGGGCGAAGCGGTACGGGACCCGTGACGCCGACGCCACCAGCCGGTGCCGTACCTTCACCGGCTCGCCCGCGAAGAACTTCCGCAGCTGCTGCGCGCCCTTCTCCCGGCCCACGAGGACGGTGGTGCCCGGCGCGATCGGCCCGTTCCCCGGGGTGTCGGCCATCGATACGACCCGGCCCCCGCGGACCGTCACCTCGTAGGTGTCGGTGCTGCACGGAGCCGCCCGGTCGGTGTCCGTGCCGCACGTGGCGCGCACCCGGGAGGCGCTGCCCCACGCGGCGGTGAACGCCCCGATGGAGCCCACCGGCAGCGCGTACTGGTTGAGCCCGCGCAGCGGCAGCCGGCTCTCGGGTGTCCGGATCGAGCCGGCCAGGCGCAGGCCGTCCAGTCGGGCTCTGCGGTCGACGCCCACGCCGAGCACGTCCTTGGTGTTCGTGCCGGGCGGCAGCGCCGGACCGAAACGCTGACCGTCCGGCACCGCCGCCTTCAGCGCCCGGCCGCGCGCGATCGCCGGACCCACGCTCGCGCCGGTCGCCTGCACGCCCGGGTGCTGGGCCTCGCTGATGTTGAAGAAGTCGCCGTTCACGCCCGCGACGGCACCCTGCGCGGTGGCCTGCTGCGAGACGGTCGCCCGCGCCGCCACCGCCCCGGGGTACAGCAGATCGAGACGTACGTGCGGATTGCGCAGGTCGACGGTGAGCAGATGGGCATGTGCGGTGCCCTTCGCCGCCGCGATGTCGAACTCGTCGTACACGACGCCCGGCGCGATTTCAGTGCCCCGCTGCGCGGCGCCGGCCGGGGCCGCCCCCGCCAGGGCCGCACCGGCCAGCGCGCTGAGTGCCGTGAGCAGCGTGAGCGCCGCTCTGCCTGCTCCGAACCGTTTCTGACGACGCGTCATGGTCCCCCCTGATGTCTCGTCAAATGTCCCAGGGCTCAGGGGAAGTGCACCAGACGGCGATGACCTGCAGGGTTGCTAGGCGCCGACGACCCGCGAACGGGTGAGGAAACGCACCCCCTCGGGTGCCTCCAGCGAGAAGCCGCTGCCCCGGCCCTCGACGACGTCGACGATCAGCCGGGTGTGGCTCCACGCCTCGTACTGGCTGCGCGCCATCCAGAACGTCACCGGCTCCGCCACCCCCTCGACGTCCAGTTCCGCGAGCAGCACGTCCGAGTCGCCCGTGCGGAACTCGCCCGCCGGGTAGCACATCGGGGCGCTGCCGTCGCAGCAGCCGCCGGACTGGTGGAACATCAGCGGGCCGTGCGTCGCGCGCAGACGGCGCAGCAGGTCGGCGGCGGCGGGAGTGAGTTCGACGCGCGGGGTCTCCTCATACATGGGAGCAAGGGCAGCACGGGGAACGTTGCGAAAGGGTTGCGCCTGTTCCGGCCCCGCCCCGACCACCCGTTCTGACTAACCTGCTCGGGTGACCATCGAGTTGACGCTGCTGACGTCCGTGTCCCACCGGGGCAAGGAGATCACCGCTCCCCGCCTGCGCGCCCTGCTCGCGCTGCTGGCCGGGGAGCCGCGGGCCGGATGCGGCAGGGGGCGGCTCGTGGACGGGCTGTGGCCGGACGAGCAGCCGGAGAACCCGACCAAGGCGCTGCAGATCCTGGTCTCGCGGGCCCGCTCACTGCTGGGCGGGGAGGTCATCGCCAGCACACCCACCGGCTACCGCGTCGCCCTGCGCGAGGACCAGGTCGACGCCTGGGCCCTCCAGCTGCACGCCGCCGCGGCCACGGAGAAGGCGCGGGCCGGCGACCATCACGGCGCTGTCGCCGAGACCGAGGAGGGGCTCGCGCTGTGGGACGGCGGCCCCGCGGAAGAAGGGCACCACGACGACCCCGTGGCGGCGCTGCGGCTCGAACTCGCCGTCACCCACCGGTCGTTGACACGTCTGCGGGCGCTGTCGCTGGCGCGTTCGGGGCGCCGGGAGGAGGCTGCGGGGCCGCTCGGCGAGCTGGTGAGCGCGCATCCCCTCGACGAGGAGCTGCTGCTGGAGCTGATGCGTTGTCAGGCCGCCACGGCGGGCGCGGCCGCCGCGCTGGCCGCGTATGACACCTACCGGCGCCGCCTGCGCGACGAGCTCGGCACCGATCCGGGGCCCGCCCTGCAGGAACTGCACCAGGAACTGCTGCGCGGCGAGGCGCCCACCGTCCGGCGCGGCGTCCCGCACGAACCCAACCCGCTGCTCGGCCGGGACGCCGACGTCGCAGCCGTGCGGCGGCTGCTGAACAGCACCCGCGTCACCTCGGTCGTCGGCCCCGGCGGCCTCGGCAAGACACGGCTCGCCGGCGCCGTCGCCCGGGATGCCGAGCAGCGGATCGTGCACCTGGTGCCGCTCGCCGGTGTCCGCCAGGACGCGGACGTCGCCCCCGAGGTCGCCTCCGCACTGGGCGTCGGCGAGGGGCTGCGGCCCGCCGCGGGGGGCGACCTGATCGCCGGCATCGTGGGGGCGCTGGGCTCCGGGCCCGCGCTGCTCGTCCTGGACAACTGCGAGCAGGTCGTCCAGGGCGTCGCCGACCTCGTCCAGGCACTCGTGTCGAGGACGCGGGAGGTGCGCGTCCTCACCACCAGCCGGGCCCCGCTCGGACTGTCCTCCGAGACCGTCTACCCCCTCCCCGAGCTCGACCTCGCCACCACCGTCGAGCTGTTCGAGCAGCGCGCCCGCTCCGCCCGCCCCGACGTCGACCTGCCCGCCGACACCGTCGCCGCCCTCTGCCACCGCCTGGACGGGCTGCCGCTCGCCACCGAACTCGCCGCCGCCCGGGTCCGCGTGCTCTCGGTCCCGGAGATCGCCCGCCGCCTGGAGGACCGCTTCGCCCTGCTGCGCGGCGGCCCCCGCGACGCACCGCACCGCCACCGCACCCTGCACGCCGTCGTCGACTGGAGCTGGAACCTCCTGGAGGAGCCGGGGCAGGCCGCCCTGCGCGCCCTGTCGGTCTTCCCGGCCGGCTTCACCGCCGAGACAGCGGAACAACTCCTCGACGACCCCGACGCCTTGGAGATCCTCGAGGACCTCGTCGACCAGTCCCTGCTCAGGGTGACCGACACCCCGCACGGCACCCGCTTCCGGATGCTGGAGACCGTACGGGAGTTCGCGGCCGTCCATCGGGAGCGGGCCGGCGAGGACGAGGCGGTCACCGAGCGATTCCTGCGCTGGGCACGGGACTTCGGGGCCGCCCACCACGACGCGCCCTTCGGGACCGACCCCTTCGCGTCCTGGCATCTGATCCGCGCCGAGCAGGACAACCTCGTGCACGCCCTGCGGCCGGCGCTCGGCCTCGCGGACGCGGACACCGTCGCCGCGGTCACGGCCGTGCTGGGGAGCCTGTGGTCCACCGAGGCCAGTACCAACTACGCCCGGCTCATCGCCCTCATGGCGGACACCGCGCCGCTGCTCTCCCACTACCGGCCGGGCCCCGAGTACGTCGAACCGGCCCGCACCGCCACCGCCCTGCTGACCGCCAACGCCTTCCTCGGCCTCGGCCCCGGCGCACCGCGCACCCTCGTGACGCTGCGCCGCCTGCCGCCCGCCCCGCCGGACACCCTGGTCCGCGCCGTGGCGACGGTGCTCAGCGCCCTGCCGGAGATACTCGCGCCCGGCGGCCGCGGCACGCTCCACGCGTTGTGCGCCAGCGACGAGCCGCTGCTCGCGGGCATCGCCAACGGTGCCGCCAGCTATGTGTGGGAGCACGAGAGACAGCCCGACCGGGCCCTCGTGGCCGCCCGCCGGATGCTCGACGCGGTCAGGGAACAGGACATCCCGGTGCTCCGGATCTGGCCGCGGGCCCGCTTCGCCGAACTGTGCCTGCAGATGGAACGCGGCGCGGAGTCGATCGGGCCCATGAAGGCCGCGCTCGAAGCCCTTCGGGAATACGGCGAGTGGACCGACTCGATCGGGCTGCGCTGGGGGATCATGCTGGCCAGTCTGCAGGCCGGGGACCTCGACGAGGCCGAACGCTGGCTGGAGGAGGCGCTGCGGTACCAGCGCGAGAGCGCCGTGTCCGACCCGTTCACACCCGACCTGGGCGCCCGTGCCGAGATGGCGCTCGCGCGGGGCGACATCGAGACGGGACTGGGCCTGTGGCGCCGGACCCTGGACCGGCTGGCGCACATCGCCCATTCGGTACCCGGGGGAGAATCGGTGATGGAGGCCTGGGGGCCGGAGCTGGAGTCGGTCGCCGTGACCGCACACGCCCGGCACGGCCGGGCGGACCTCGTCGCCCACCTCCTCGCCGGCTTCCCCGACCGCCTCACGAGCCTGCTGACCCGCTCGCCCGCCGTCCAGCCGGCCTACTTCCCGCTGTGCGGCGCGCTGCTGCTCGCGCTCGGCACGGCCGATCTGGCCAAGGGGGACGAGGGCGGCGTTCGGCTGATCGCGCTCGCCGAGCGGTTCCGGTATCTGCGCAGCTTCCAGCCCACGATGTCCTCGGCCCGCGCCCGCGAGGACGCCGAGCACGCCGACAAGGCGGCGTACGAGGACGCGCTGTCCGCGTACGCCGCCCTGGACGACCACGGGCTGCGCGAGGCCGCGCTCGCTCTGGTGCGGGGCCGGCTCACAGCCTGACCGGCAGGCCCAGCAGATGGAAGCCGTCGCCGGGCCAGTGCCCGAAGCGGAGGCCGACGCGCTCCACGGCCAACTCCGGTGCCGTGGGGCGCCGTACCAGAAGCTGCTCGAAGACGACGCCCGTCACCAGCCGGCCGAGCGCCGCGCCGATGCAGTAGTGCGGGCCGTGCCCGAACGCGAGGTGCCCGTCGCCGCGGCCGAACTCCCGGGTCACGTCGAGGCGTTCGGGGGCGTCGTACGCGGCCGGGTCGTGGTCCGCGGCGAACAGCGCCACCGTCACCGCCTCACCCTTCGACAGGGGCGTGCCGGCGAACACGAAGTCCTCGGTGGCGTACAGCGTGGCGCCCATGCGCACCAGCGTCACGTACCGCAGCAGTTCGGGGACCGCGCGGTCGAGCAGCTCCGGCTCGGTGCGCAGCCGTTCCAGTTGGTCCGGGTGGTCCAGCAGGGCGAGGACGGCGTGGGCGAGGAACAGGGCGGGCGGGGTGATGCCCGTGTTGATCAGCAGGAAGAAGACGGAGACGATCTCGTCGTCGGTCATGCCGCCGTCGGCCAGCAGCGCCGACACCAGGTCGTCGGCCGGTTCTGCTCGGCGCCGGGTGACCAGGTCCTTCGTGTACTCCACGACACCGCCGAGCCCTTCGAGGACGCGACTGCCGTCGCCGTACGCGAAGTCCCGGATCCAGCCGCACACCTTGTCCTGGGCGGCCGCGTCCACCCCGACCAGGGAACAGATCACGGCCGTGCTCAACGGATAGGCGAACTCACCGAGCAGGTCGGCCTGTTCGCGTCCGGCGAGGGCCTCGATCAGCTCCCGTGCCGTCTTCTCCACGAAGGGGCGCAGTGCGGCCACCCGGCGGGCGGTGAAGGCGCGGGTGAGGGGGCTCCGGCGGCGGGTGTGCTCGTCTCCGTCGAACAGGGCCAGGTGACCGGAGAGGTACCGGGCGTACTCGGGCGGGAGGCCGTCGAGTCCCTGGGCCAGCAACTCGGCCTGCGGATCCGGCATGTCGGAGCCGGCGATCGTCGACCGGTCCCGGATCAGGCGCGGCTCGCTCAGCGCGGCCCGCACGTCCTCGTGGCGGGTGACCAGCCGTACGGGGGTGTCGAGGCCCGGCAGGAGGACGTGGCCGAGGCCGGGGCGGGTGCGCAGGCCGGCGTAGGCGCCGACGGGGTTCTCGACGAGTTCGGGGGTGAGGCGGACGGCGGTCATGGCAACTGCCCTTCTGCGGTAGGGGTGTTCAGTGGGCATCGCGGTCGAAGAGGCGGAGCGACCACAGGAACCCGAGGACGGCGATCGCCACGCACCACCCCACGGCCAGCCAGCCGTTGTGGCCGATGCCCGTGCCGGTCAGCAGCCCGCGTACCGTCTCGATGACGGTGGTGAACGGCTGGTACTCGGCGAACCAGCGGATCCCGGAGGGCATCGAGTCGACCGGCACGAAGGTACTGCTGACGAAGGGCAGCAGGAACGAGATCGGCAGCGGGGCGTTGCTGGCGCCCTCGGGCGTCTTGCTGATCAGTCCCAGGGCGACCGAGAGCCAGGTCAGCGCGAGGACGAAGAGCGCGAGCAGCCCGCAGGCGGCCAGCCACTCCACGGCACTGGCGTCGGGGCGGAAGCCGATGGCGAGGGCGACGGCCATCAGCAGGACCAGGGTGATCGCCGTCTGGATGACGCTGCCGACCACATGGCCGACCAGGATCGACGCCCGGGAGATCGCCATCGTACGGAAGCGGGCGACGATGCCCTCGGTCATGTCCGTGCACACGGCGACCGCGGTCGGCACGGCTCCGACGCCCGCGGTCATCAGCAGGATGCCGGGGACGAGATAGGCGAGGTAGGCGGTGCGGTCGCCGCCCTGGCCGGTTCCGGTGCCGAGCGCGGAGCCGAAGACGTACACGAAGAGCAGGAGCAGGAAGACGGGGATGAGCGCGACCTGGAGCGTCATCGAGGGGTAGCGGCGGGCGTGCAGCAGGTTGCGCCGCAGCATGGTGAGCGAGTCGCGCAGATGCGGGGTGGCGGGCTGGGCGGCGGTGGTCATCGGGTCTGCACCTTCTCGTGCTCGGGGCGGCCGGTGACCGCGAAGAAGACGTCGTCGAGGTCGGGGGTGTGCATGGTCAGGGAGTCCACGGCGACACGGGCGCCGTCGAGGGCGTCGAGCAGGGCGCGCAGGGTGTGGACGCTGCCGTCGCCCGGCACCTGGAGGGTCAGCGCCTCCTCGTCCCTGAGGCCAACGCCCAACACCTCTGCGGCGCGGGCGAGTTCGGCCGGGTCGAGGAAGCGGAGCCGGACATGGCCGCCGGGGACGAGCCGCTTCAGCTCGTCCGCGGTGCCCTCGGCGACGATCCGGCCGCCGTTCAGGACCGCGATGCGGTCGGCGAGCTGGTCGGCCTCCTCCAGGTACTGCGTGGTGAGGAAGACCGTGACCCCGCCGTCGACGAGTTCGCGGATGATCTGCCACACGGCGTGCCGTGCGCTCGGGTCGAGGCCGGTCGTCGGCTCGTCGAGGAAGATCACCTCGGGAGAGCCCACCAGCGTCATCGCGAGGTCCAGACGCCGCCGCATGCCGCCGGAGTAGGTGGACGCGGGCTTCTTCGCGGCGTCCACGAGGTCGAAGCGTTCGAGCAACTCGGCGGTGACGCGCCTGCCCTCGCGGCGGTCCAGGTGGTGCAGGTCCGCCATCAGCGCCATGTTCTCCTCGCCGGTGATCAGGTTGTCGACGGCGGAGAACTGGCCGGTGACCCCGATCGCGGCACGCACGGACTGCGGCTCGCCGGTCACGTCGTGCCCGGTGATGCGGGCGGTGCCGCCGTCGGCACGGATCAGGGTGGAGAGGATCTGGACGGTGGTGGTCTTGCCGGCGCCGTTCGGCCCGAGCAGCGAGAAGATCGTGCCGCGCGGTACCCGCAGGTCGATGCCGTCGAGGACGACCTTGTCGCCGTACGCCTTGCGCAGCCCTGCGGCCTCGATGGCCGGTGTCGTCTGGTTCATGCCGCAGAGCGTGCGGCGTGCCGCCTTCCGCGCGGTTTCAGGTCGGTTTCAGGGTGGCGGGCGGCCCGGAAGGGGCCGCTTCTGGCGGAAATTCGTTCCGGCGGTGTCAGTGGGCCCTGTTAGCCTCCTGCGGCCCGTGTGACACGGGTTCCACAGGGGAGGGAAATACGTGAACGCTGTCAGAATCGGCGGGAGTCGGTGCAGACCCCGACGGCTCGCCGTTGGCTGCCTGGTCACCGCCGTGGCGCTGACCGTGCCCGGCACGGCCCACGCCGCGGAGAACCTGCCGCCGCGTCAGCCACTGGTCCAGGACCTGCAGACCGGCACCAAGGCGTGCGCCACGGGCGAGCAGAAGGCGTACGTCGGGGCACCGCCCACCCTCAGCGCCGTGCTGTACGACCCGGAGGAGGACAACCAGCCGGCCGAGGCGAACCTTGTCAAGGGCGAGTTCGAGGCCTGGTGGACGGGCGCGGACGGCGTCGAGCAGCGCCGTACGTACACGACGTTCGCGACGCTCTCCGGCGCCCGGCAGCTCTGGCGCATGCCGGAGGACATCCCGGCGAACACGGTCGTCTCCTGGCACGTGCGCGCCAACGACGGCACCGCCGCCTCCGCGTGGAGCGACGAGGGCGACGGCTCGGTCTGCGCGTTCGTGTACGACGACGCGAGCCCCGAGAAGGCGGCCGTCACCTCCTCCGACTACCCGGAGGACCAGTGGCAGGACGGCGTCGGCGTCTACGGCAGCTTCACCATGGACTCGCCGTCGGACGATGTCGCGCAGTACGTCTACAGCTTCATCGGCGGTCCCCAGCTGACCGCCCGCCCCACGGAACTCGGCGGACCGGTCACGATCCGCCACCTGCCGCTGAAGGGCGCCCCGGACTACCTGAGCGTCCGCGCGATCGACCGGTCCGGCCGCAGCAGCACGACCACGACTTACCACTTCCGGGTCAAGTCCGGCCGCGCGCCCGTCGCCCACTGGACCCTCGCCGACGCCCCCGGATCCACCACCGCCGCGGCCGAGACCGGCCCTGGCGCGGGCGCCGGTTCCGGGGTGACCTTCGGCGCGAGCGCACCGCGCGGGACGTCGCTCGCCTCCGCGGCGAGCCTCGACGGCAGCAGCCACGCCTTCCTCACGCCGGACGCCCCGGCCGTCGACACCGGCAAGACCTTCGCGGTCAGCGCCTGGGCGCGGCCCGCGCAGACGGACCGGAACATGGCCGTCGCCGGCCAGGACGCGGGCGACTCCACCGCCTTCGAACTGGGGCTGCGCACCCGGGACGAGGGCCCCCTCTGGTCGTTCACCGTCGGCGGCACCCGCATCACGGGCGGCGCCCCCGAGACCGGTGAGTGGGCCCACCTGCTGGGCCTGTACGACAAGGAGACCGGTCAGGCTCAGCTGTACGTCAACGGCCAGGAAGTCGGCACCAGGGCAGAGGCGACGCCGTCCGCGACCTCCGGCGCCTTCCAGATCGGCCGCTCCCGCAACGGCGACGGCTACCGCGACCGCTGGCACGGCGAACTCGGCGGCGTCCGTGCCTACGACCGGGTCGTCGTACCCGACGAGGCCGCTGAACTGGCCCACCGCAAGCCGACGTCGCTCGGCCACTGGTCTCTGGAGACCGCCACGGACGGCGTCAGCCCCGAGCAGAGCGGCAAGGCGCCGCTCACGCTCGGCCCGGGCGCCACGATCCACCGCGGCCCCGACGGCTCCTGCCTGCCCGAGCTCGACCCGGACTGCCCGGCCGTGCCGTACGCCCTCGTCGGCGACGGCCACCTCGAGCTGGACGGCGAGGCCGGGTACGCCGCAACCGAAGGCCCCGTCGTGGACACCTCCGACAGCTTCACCCTCGGCGTGGTCGTCCGCCTCACCGACGCCGAACCGGCCCACCCGATGACCGTGCTGTCGCAGGCCGGTGAGCACACGGACGTCTTCAAGGTGCGCTACGACCCGGCGGTCCACTCCTGGCAGCTGGTGATGCCGCTGCGGGACGAGGCGGGCGCGCCCGAGGTCGTGGTCTCGCAGATCGAGGCCGCGGACGGCGGCGAGGGCCAGGGGCACCGGCTGGCCGTCGTCTACGACGACGCGACCGACCGGATCAAGCTCTACCTCGACGGCCACACCAACGCCGGTGCGACCGCCTCCTTCCCCGACGGCCTGCACAGCTCCGGCGCGCTGCAGATCGGTCGCGCCAAGGCGGGCGACGGCTGGGGCGAGTTCCTGCACGGTGACGTCGACGAGGTACAGGCTTACGCCGGAGCCCTGAGGGACGACGACATCGGCGGCCTGGGGTGGGGCACCGACCCCTGCCGCTGCTGACCCTGAGCCAGGCCGAGGTCTCGGCGCCGGCTCAGGGCAGGTAGGGCCTATCGACGGTCGTCGCCGATCGTGACGAAGCCCGCGGCCTTCGCGCCGGTGACGTTGTCGTAGACGACGTCACCGGTGGACTTCTTCCAGATCCTGATTCGGAAGGTGTCCGGGGCGTCGGTGGCGGTGACGCGGAAGCCGTAGCCGCTGCTCCCGTTGACCGTGCCACTGCCCTGGTAGACAGCCCGCGAACCGCTGACCACGAGCCAGTCGGAGCCGGTGGAGCGGAACTTCAGCCTCGCCGGACCGAAGTCGAAGTCGGCCTTTCCGGTGGGGACCGTGGCTCCCTTCGCGTAGACGGCGGCGAAGGAGAACGCCGCCTTGCCCGTCAGGTCCGGCTTGGCCGGGTGGGCGCCGGCCGGGGAAGTGATCACGCCGGTGCCGAGGGCGGGGCCCGCCGCGCGGTCGTAGACGATCAGCTCGGGGAGGGTGGTGCTGTCCGAGGCGCCGTCGTCGTCCGTGACCGTGATCACCGGACGGTGGATGCCGGCGCCGGTGTAGGTGTGCTCGGCCCGGCAGTTGGTGCCGCTCACCGTGCCGTCCGTCGGTTCGGTGCCGTCCTTCCAGTCGATGCGGCAGGTGTGGGTGTCATCGGTGCCAGGGTCGGCCAGCGCGGCGGTGACCACCGTGCGCTTGCCGGCCGGCACCGGGGACGCAGGCCCGCTCGCGGACGTGATCGCCGGAGCCGCGTTGGCGACCTTGACGGTGGCCGTGTCGCTGCTGCGGCCCCCGGTCAGGGTGACCGTGTAGGTGCCGTTGTCGGTACAGGTGAGCGTGGTCTTCGCCGAACCGGTGTCGGCGAAGGCGCAGGGGGCTCCTTCCTCGACCGTCCACTTGGGGCTGCCCGCGCCGGAGATCCTGCCGTTCAACTCGACCTTGTCGCCCTCCTTGCCGTCGGCGTCCGGGCCGGCGTGGACGATGGTGACCGGGTCGATGCTCTCCAGGGTCGGGACGATCTTCTTGATCAGGCCGTCGGAGCCGAACTCCATCTTGTCGATGGTGGTCTCGCGGTGCGTGCCGTCGCCGCCGGGGATGGCGAAGCGGTGGTAGACCGCGTACCAGTCGTCGGTGTTCGGGACATGGACCACCGAGTGGTGGCCGGGGCCCTTGATGCCGAGGGAGAGGTCCTTCTCCAGGATCACGCCGTGCTTGGTCCACGGGCCGGTGGGGGAGGGGCCGGTGGCGTAGGCGACGCGGTAGTTCTCGTCCCGGGTGTCGTTCTCCGACCACATGAAGTAGTAGGTGCCCTTGCGCTTGATGACGAAGGTGCCCTCGTTGTAGCCGCTGGGGGTGATGTCGGTGACCTTCGAGGCGTCGAAGGAGACCATGTCGTCGTTGAGCGGGACGACATAGGCGCGGCCGTTGCCCCAGTAGAGGTACGACTGGCCGTCGTCGTCGGTGAAGACGGCGGGGTCGATCATCTGGCCCCGGTAGTCGCCCGCCTTCAGCAGCGGCTTGCCCAGCGCGTCCTTGAACGGGCCGGTCGGCGAGTCGGAGACCGCGACACCGATGTTCGCGTCGGCGCAGAAGTAGAAGTAGTACTTGCCGTTCCTCTCCTCCATCGCCGGAGCCCAGGCCCTGCTGTCGGCCCAGGACACGTCCGGTCCGAGGTCGAGGATGACGCCGTGGTCCGTCCAGTTGACCAGGTCCTTGGACGAGTACGCCTTGAACTGCGTACCGCTCCAGCCCTCGAAGCCGTCGGTGGTCGGGTAGAGGTAGAAGGTGTCGCCGAAGCGGACGATGTGCGGGTCGGCGTTGAGGCCGGGGAGGACCGGGCTCTTCATGACCACCGCGGACACCGTCCAGGTGCGCGTCTTCCCGTCCGAGCCCGTCACCTCGTACTTCACCGGCTCGGTGAAGTCGTGCAGGGTGCCGGAGGCGGGGCTGATGCGCGCGCCGTGGGCCAGGGTGAACTCCGGTGCCAGGGCGGTGACATCACTGCCCTCGGTCAACGGCAGGACGACCTTGCTGTCCTTGTCGTTGATGATCGCGTCGACCTTGAGCGCCGGGTGGGTCGCCGCGGCGATGCCGGTGGTGTTGCCGCTGAGCTCCAGGACCTCGGCGGGCGTCAGGGCCCGGTTGTAGATCCGGAAGTCGTCGACCTCACCGCCGAAGTACGGGTCCGGGGAGTACAGGGACTTGCCGATGTAGCCGGAGTAGTCCTTGGCCGAGTCGTACAGTTCGGACGGCTTGATGGTGACACCGTTCACCCGGGCCGCCTCGGCGCCGTCCACGTAGAGGATCGCCGTCTCGGTCGCGCCGTTCAGGGTGACGGTGACGTGCTTCCACTCACCGGCGGGCAGCGGCGAGCCGCCGATCATCGGCTTCTCACCGGACCAGGTGGCCTTGGTGATCGCGGAGAACAGCTTGCCGCCGCCGTTGGAGGGGGTGGCGAAGAGGTACTTGTTGCTGTCCGGGCCGAGCCCGAACAGCCACTGGAAGTTGTCGCCGCCCTTCCACTTGACGTACGTGGAGACGGTGACGCCGGTCGTGTCCTTCAGCACCCCGCCCGGGATCTTCACGTACGGCGAGCTGGAGCCGCTGTTGCCGCCGGACATCTTGAACGAGCCGCCGTCCACGCCGGTCCCGAAGTCGGGCGTACGGACGTAGGTGCCGTGGTAGCCGTGGCCGCTGGAGTCACGGGCGATGTTGCCGCCGGTCTCGTCGAAGTCGTAGTGCAGGAGCAGGTCGGCCGGGACGTCCGGGCCGTCCGCCGAGACCGTGACCTCGGCGTTGACGTCGATCGCCGAGTCGCCCGCCAGGTCGCCCTTGACCGTGAAGGTGCCGGCCTGCGCGTACTGCGACTCGGCCACGTCCTCCCAGGTGACGGCGACGGGCCGCTTCACACCGTCTGCGGACTCGGCGATGACGGTGGCGGGCAGGACCGGGGCCTCCCCGACGCGCGTCTCGACCTTGACGTCCTCGGCGCTCGTGATGATCTGATCCGGCTGATAGGTCTTCAGCAGCCGGTCGTACTCGGCCTGCGTCACCGGGAGCACGGTGCCGTGGCGGGGCTTGGCCGGGAGGTCGTAGTTGGTGGACGGGGTCCAGGTGCCGGAGGCCAGGTCGGTCGTCTCGAAGGGGATGTAGCCGCGGCCGCCGAACTCGTCGAGGAACGCGTACCACTTGTCCTCGGTGTTCGACTTGAACACCAGCGGCCCCTCGGCCGCGCTCATCGCGCCCTTGCCGATGCCCTCGGCGACGGCGTCCCAGGACAGGTCCAGCAGGGAGTCGCTCTTCTCCTCGAAGATGAACTTGCTGTTGGGGGTGGAGGAGGTGTTGTTCCGCTCGTCCTTGGAGAGACGGAAGTACGTCCCGTCGTGTGCGATCACCGTGGAGTCGATGACCGAGTAGCCGCGGTCGATCCAGACCTTGGGCTCGCTGAAGGTGTAGAAGTCGCGGGTGGTCGCGTACATCATGCGGTTGTACGTGTCGCCGGAGTGCGCCTCGTTGTCGTACAGCTTCGACGCCCAGAAGACGACGTACTCACCGCGCTGCGCGTCGTAGAACGCCTCCGGCGCCCAGGTGTTGCCCGCGCTGTCGGGGGAGACCTTGACCAGGCGCTGGTTCGTCCAGTGGACCAGGTCGGTGGACTCCCACACCATGATGGACTTGCTGCCGGTGCGCTGGGCGGCGTCCCAGTCGCCGTTGCCGTAGATCCTGAGGTCGGTGGCGATCTGGTAGAACTTGTCGCCCTCCGGGGAGCGGATGATGAACGGGTCGCGCAGGCCCTTCTCGCCGAGCGTGGAGGTCAGGACCGGCTTGCCGTCGTTCAGCTCCCGCCACTTCAGCGGGTCGTTGCCCTTGCTGAGGGCGGCGTAGAGCTGCTCGCCGTCCGCGGTGCCCTCGCCGGTGAAGTAGCTGAACATGTAGCCCTTGAGGGCCTCGCGCTTCGGCAGTTCGGGCACCTTCGCGGTGAACGCGCGGGTCGCCTTCGCCGCGCCCTTGGTGACGGTGGCGGTCAGCTCGACGTTGGTGGCGCCGTCGCCGTGCGCGGGGCGGTGGACCACGCCGTCGGCGGAGATGACGTCCGGGTTCGCGGAGGACCAGGAGACGTCGGTGGCGTAGTCACCCTGTGCGGGGAGTGTCAGGTTGCCGCGTACGTCGTCGAGGTTGTGGACGGCGAGGGACTCGGCGGCCTGCTCGGTGGCCGTCCCGTCGTCGAAGGCCGGCAGGACTGTGACGTCGAAGGCCTTGGTGTCGGTGACCGTGCCCTTCTTCAGGGTCGCCGTGAGCGTGGCGTGGCCGTCCGGTTCGCCGGCCGCCGGGCGCGTCACCGCGCCGGAGTCGGACACGACCGCCGGGTTGTCGCTGGCCCAGCTGATCGAGGAGCCGCCCGCCGTGCCGGTCCTCGGCAGGTCGAGGTCGGCCGTGACGGCACTGGTGTCCCCGAGGCTCAGCGCGGCCTTGTCGTCGGCGACGCCCTGCATGGCGACGGGGAGGGCGAGCTGCTCGACCTCGGAGCCGGCCAGGGCGCGGTCGTAGACCCGGAAGTCGCGGATGCGGCCCTTGAAGAGCTTGTCGCCCGAGTAGACCGACTTGCCTATGTAGTTGGCGGTGGTGGTGCCGGAGCCGATGGCGCCGGGGGTGATGGTGACCGAGGTGTTGCGGCCGACCTCCACGCCGTCCTCGTAGAGCACGCCGGTGCCGCCGGTCTGGGTGTAGGTGACGTGCTTCCACACCGAGCGGGTCAGATTGTGCGAGTCGGCGGGCCGGGTGGTCTGCTCCGTCGACCAGTTGCCGGTCGCGATGGACGTCCGGTAGGAGTTCCCGGTCGTGAACAGGTAGCCGTTGCCGCTGGTACCGCTGGAGTTGCCGAAGCCGTAGAGGAAGTACGGCGTGGACTGCGTGGAGTCGATCCGCACGTCCATCGAGACGGTGATCGAGTCCATGCCCTTCATGACGTCGTTCGGCACCTTGACGTAGGTGTCCGAGCCGTTGAAGGCGAGCCCCTCACCGGTGCCCGACCAGTCGGCGGCGCCGCTCACCGTGCCGTCGCGGCCGTTGCCGGAGGCGTCGGTCACGGTGCTGCCGGAGGCGGCGTCGAGCTTGTACCAGAGGGCGAGACCGTCCGTGATCTCCGCCGGTTCGGCCGTGTCCGCGGCCAGTGCGGGAACGGTGGACGCGGCGAGTCCCAGGACCAGCGAAGCGGCGGTCAGTCCGGCGAGTCGACCCGCCAGGCGTCTCGCGCGGCCACGGACGCGTGCGAGGTCGCGTGCGATGTACGGCATGTGGAGTCCCTGCTGAGGCATGGCGGGGCCTCCGGCCGCGGCCATGGGCACCCTGCCGTTTCGGCTGTGTGACGTCGTGTTGCGAGAGTGTCAGGCGGGGTGTGGCGCAGCGTCAAGAGGTTTCGAACAATGTCCGACAGGTCGAACGTCTCGAACGAGGGTCAGCGATTCCGCCTCGCGCGGCGCGCCTCGGTCAGCAGGGGGAGGAGGGGCAGCAGGGAGATCACGACGACGAGGGCGACCAGCGGCAGCAGGAAGTCGTCGACGTCGGGGACGGAGGCCCCGAGGGCGTATCCGGCCAGGACGAGACTCTGCGACCAGAGCAGCCCGCCGACGACCTGCCAGACGGTGAAGGCCCGAGCGGGCACACCGAGCGCGCCGGCCGCCGGATGCAGAACGGTCCGCACCATCGGGATGAAACGGCCGATCACCAGGGCCTTGCCGTAGCCGTAGCGAGCCAGGAGCCGCTCCGCGCGGGCCGCCGTCTCCCGCACGCCCCGTCTGGAGGTGCGGGCCAGCAGCGCCCGCCCGCCGTGCCGCCCGAGCAGGAAGCCCACCTGGCCTCCCGCGACGGCGCCGACGGCCGCGCACAGCAACACCTGCCACAGCACCAGTCGAGGCGCCTGCTGGGCGGTCCCCGCACACAGCACACCCGCCGGGAACAGCAGCGTGTCACCGGGCAGGAAGAAGCCGAACACCAGCAGCCCCGACTCCGCGAAGATCACCACGAGGACACCGAGCGCACCGAAGGCCGCCAGCACCGAGGCACTGTCCATCGGGTTGACGGCGATCACCGCCATCACCTCCCGGCCGCCCTCGTAGGTCGCCCCCCTCAAGCATCCCGTGCACGGCGGGGTTCCTCCACGCGGCCCTGCACGGGGCGGGCTCGACGCCTCAGCCCCGGCCCTGATCCCCGGGCAGCGGCTGCTCGAACCAGACCACCTTGCCCGTGCTCACCCTCGTCGCTCCCCAGCGCAGTGCCAACTGGTCGACCAGGAACAGTCCTCGGCCGCCCTCGTCGCTCAGCCGGGCGTGCCGCATCCTCGGCACCACCGGGGAGTCGTCACCGACCTCGCAGCGCAGGACGTCCGTGCAGAGCAGCCGTAGCGTGATCGGCCGGGAGGCGAAACGTACGGCGTTCGCCACCACCTCGCTGACCAGGAGCTCGGTGGACTCCATCAGGGAGTCGAGTCCCCACAGGTGGAGCGTCCTGCGGGTCAGCCGGCGGGCCTGGCCCGCGGTCTGCGGGCGAGGCGCCAGGTACCAGTACGCGACCGTCTCCGGCAGGATGCCCTCGAACCTGGCGGCGAGCAGTGCGATGTCGTCGTCCCGGTCACCCGCCCTCACAGTGCCGAGCGCCTCGTCGCACAGCGTTTCCAGCACCGGCGGCACCGGGCCCGACGCCACGGCGCGCAGCCGTGCCCGCAGCCGCTCCACCCCGGTCAGCACGTCCGCGTCACGGGACTCGACCAGGCCGTCGGTGTACAGCAGCAGAGTCGCCCCGGCCGGCGCGTGCAGCTCGGTGGACTCGAAACCGCCGATGCCCACGCCGATCGGCGCCCCGGGCGGGACCCGCAGAATCTCCCCGCGGCCGTCGGGGTGCAGGAGCACCGGCGGCAGATGGCCGGCGTTGGAGACCAGCAGCCGGTGCAGGACGGGGTCGTACATCGCGTAGAGGCAGGTCGCCGTGTGCTCGGTGCCCAGACGCACCGCCTGTTCGTCGAGGTGGTGCAGAACCTCGTCGGGGGGCAGGTCGAGCAGGGCCAGGGTCTGCACGGTGGTGCGCAGCTGGCCCATGATCGCGGCCGATGTCATGGAGTGGCCCATCACGTCGCCGATGACGAGGGCGACACGGTTGCCGGGCAGCGGGATCGCGTCGTACCAGTCGCCGCCGACCTGCGCGGTCCGCGAGGCCGGCAGGTAGCGGCTGGCCAGCCTGACGCCGGGGGGCTCGGGCAGGGACGGCGGGAGCATCGTGCGCTGCAGCGCGTCCGCGACAGAGGCCTCGCGCGCGAACAGCATCGCCTTGTCGATGCCCAGAGCGGTGTGGGTGGCGAGCTGGGAGGCCACGAGAAGGTCGTCGCCGGTGAAGTCGGCCCGACCGGGCCCGCGGAGGAGGACGACGCTGCCCAGGGCATGGCTACGGCCGTGCAGCGGGGCGATGATCAGCCGTTGCCCCGGCGGCATGGCCTGCGGAGCGTTCGCGCCGCCCAGCAGCTCGGCCGCGGTGGAGGGGACGCCCGCGGTGCTCCCGAGCACCGGCCGCCCCTCCTCCAGCAGTTTGGCGAGCTGACCGTCGGCGGCCGGGCGTACGACTTCCGTGGGCTGCACGGCCGGCTCGGAGCCAGGGGGGTCCGGCAGCTCCGGTGCGGCCGGAAATCCAGGGGAGCCCGTAAGGGCCGGCCTGGGCGGTTCCTGCGGGGAGACGCGGTCCGTGGTGTGCAGCCGCAGGACGCCGGGAGCGGCGGTGACCTCGTCGCCGACCGGCAGCGGATCGTACAGATGGACGAACGCCGCGTCGGCGAATGCGGGAACGGCCACCCGGCACAGCTCGTACAACGTCTCGTCGAGGTTCATACCGCGGGCGATCTGCCGGGTCGCCGCGTCGAGATAGCGGAGCCTGTCGGTCTGCGGCTCGACGGCGTCCGGCACGTCGCGCCGGTGATCACCCAGCCCGGCGGCAGGGGCTCTCGCGGCCGTCGGCAGCGTTGCCGGGGCACGGTCGCTGGACGGCGTCGAGGGCTCTGACGGCGCTGAGGGGGCTGACGGCGACGGGGCTGACGGAGCGGAGTGCTGCGGCCGAGGCGGCCGATGCGGGAGCCCGGCGTGCCGCTGCGCGCCGGTCTCCTGCCTGCCGGTGCCTTCACCGGCCCCGAGACGCTTCGTCATCGTGTCCTTCCCGCCGTGCGGGCCCGCGCCGGAGCGGGCGGATCAGGAGTCGTCGGCAGGGCGCCGTCGGCAGCGCAGGAAGATCTGCACCTCCGGCTGGACGTCCGCGGACGCGGGAGCGTACGTGTACGAGGACTCGTCGGTGATCTCGAAGCCGGCCGCCTCGACGACGTCACGCAGCTCGTCCCTCAGATAGCCGGAGACACGGATGCTCTCGCCGATGAACGGGATCGAGAAGTCGTCCACGTCGGCCTCCACCATCGACAGCGCGAACAGACCGCCCGGAACCAGCAGGTGGTGGATGGTCCGAAGGGCCAGCGGGATCTCGGCGCGCGGGAGCATGAGCAGCGAGAAGAACGCCGCCACCGCGTCGAAGCGGCCGAGGTCCAAGGGGCCTCCGGGCCGCAGATCCGCGATGTCCGCCCGATGGAACTCCCCGGCGGGCACCTGCCGACGGGCCAGCGAGACCATCTCGTCCGACAGATCGACACCTACGACCTCGAAGCCCGCCTCCGCCAACTGGCGCGCTGTCGGCATCCCGGTGCCGCACCCGAGGTCCAGCACCCGGGACCCGGCCGGCAGGGACACACCGAGCCACTCGGCGGACGCGACCTGCCCTTCCTTGTGGGGAAAGGCCTCGTCATAGCGCTCACCGATGGCGTCGAAGGCCTCGGCCTGGCCGGTGCGGTCCAGTCGCATACTGCCGTAGTCGACCTTGTCGGCGGAGCTGCTCACGCGGATTCTCCTCTGATGCTTATAGGCGATTTTGGCATAGTTGTACGGATGTGGATGTGGGTGTGGCTTGGGGGCGGGGATGCCAGCGGCCTGGAGGGGGAGGTCCTCATGCCCCCGAGGCGGGTCGGACGGTGAGGATCTGCTGGGCGTGACCGACCGGGCCGTCGACGTCGTGCAGGACCGTGCTGGTGAGGCCCTGTCCGGAAGGGCCGAAGGTGACGGTGGTGTCCAGTCCCGTCCAGGTCCCTCGCGGCTGTCGGTGGAGATGGACGGTCAGGTCGACATTGGGGAAGACCCAGGCGCTGGGCTGCTGGCGGACGGCGATGCCGTTGGCCGTGTCGACCAGGGTGAGATACGACGCGAGCGGGCTGACGGGAACGCCGGAGACCAGGTCCAGTGGCGTGGAGGCCCACACCGTCGCACGGCCCGGTCGGGGCGGTGCGACGGGGCGGACGTCCAGGGAGGCTATGTAGCCGCCGGGCCACACGTCGGACATCGGCCACGGGGCGAGTGACTCCGGCGAGGTGAGGCGGTCGTCGGAGCCGCCCGCGACCGCGGTGGTGTCGTGGCCGGACAGGAACCAGGCGCGGGCCCGGACGACCGGGCGGCCGGCGATCCGTACGACCGCTTCGAGGAGTTCGATGGTCCGCCCGGGCCGGACGGTCTCCACCTCGATCGCGCACTCGTCGAGCGCGAGGCGGCCGAGGATGTCGTAGCTGATCCGGGACAGAAGCAGGCCGTCGTCCGGCCGGGCGGCCCGGTGGCGGTCGATGGCGTGCGCGACGAGCCCGCCGAGCGGACTGAAGTGCTGCTCGTCCGTGCTCCAGGCTCCGCTCGCGTGGGCCGTCGGCTTGTAGCGGTGGTCGTCGATGGGTTCGTAGTAGCTGTCGGGGATCAACGGTTCTTTCTCCTCGGCGAGTTGGGGAGTCGGGGAGTCGGGGAGTTGTGGAGGTATACGGATGTGCGGAGGCCGGCTGCGGGGTTCAGAGGGCGTTCAGCAGGACGACGTACACGACCGTGCCCGCGCCCACGCTGAGGATGGTGCGACGGCCGAAGGTCAGGTGGACGCCGGCCGTGACGGCGACGGCGAGCAGCGCGTACCAGGTGCCGTGCGGGTCGGCCGTGACCGTGCCGTGCAGGGCGGTCACGGCGAGGATGGCGAGGATGCCGACCGGCATCCACACCGCCAGGTGGCGCACGACCGCCGAGCCGCGCAGTCGGCCCAGCACGGCGAAGGGGACGGCGCGCAGGGCGAGGGTGATGGCGAAGACGATCGCCAGGACGGCGACGAGATACGACGTGCTAGGCACCGGTGGCCTCCTGGCAGGTACGGCGGGCGGCGATGGCGTGGCGGGCCAGGAGCAGGCCGACGAACAGCAGCAGTGCGGTGAACATGGCCATGCCCGGGGTGAGGATCAGGGCGACCGTGACGCTCGCACCCGCCAGCAGCAGGGACGGAAGCTCCTTGCGGGAGCGGAACGCGTCCAGGGTGAGCACGGTGAACAGGGCGCACAGGGCGAACTCCAAGCCCTTCACGGGGGCCGGGAGGGCCGCGCCGAGGGCGACGCCGATGAGACCGCCGCCGACCCAGTACGCCTCACAGGCGATCTGCATGGCCAGCAGCCGGGGCGCCGAACGCTCGTGCTCGGGCAGGGAGGCGTTGACGGCGTACACCTCGTCGATCATGGCGTAGACGGCGTACGCCTTGGCCACCGGGTGCCTGACCAGGTACAGCGGGAAGGAGAAGGCGTAGAAGACGTGCCGGAAGTTGACCACGAGGACGGTGAGGGCGACCGCGGCAAGCGGTGTGACGGTGGCCGTCATGCCCACCAGCAACAGCTCCAGGGAACCGGCGAACGCGGCCAGGGAGAGGGCGGGGGTGAGCCACCAGGGCAGCCCGGCCTGGATGATCAGCAGACCGAGGGCGATACCGAGGGGGAAGATGCCGAGGCCGGCGGAGAAGGAGTCGCGGACACCCTGGGCGATCTGTATGCGGCGGGTGGTCGGCGCCGGGGCGGCCGGATGGGGGAGTACGTCGTGTCGCACGGGTCCATCGTCCCGTAGAAGCCGTGGCAGATGGTTGCGAATATTGCAGTGACTGGCCCGCTTCCGGCAACATTCTGACTGTGGACGCGATCGACAAGGCAATCATTGCCGAGCTGGAGCAGGACGGGCGGCTGACCAACGTGCAGCTGGCCCAGCGGGTCGGGCTGACCACCGGCCCCTGTCTGCGCCGGGTGCAGCGGCTGGAGGCCGACGGGGTCATCCGCGGCTACCGGGCCGTGATCGACCCGGCCTCCGTGGGCCGTTCCTTCGAGGTCCTGATCGACCTCAGTCTCGAGGCGCAGGACGCGGAGACGGTCGAGCGTTTCGAGAAGACCCTCGCGCAGGCGGAGGAAGTACGGGAGCTGCGGCGGCTGTTCGGCAGCCCCGACTACTTCGTACGCGTGGCTGTCGCCGATCTGCCGGCCTACGAGACCTTCCTCAGCCGACGAGTCATGACGATTCCCCGGATCAAGAACGTGACCTCGCACTTCACGATGAAGACCGTCAAGCCGGGCCCGTAGGGGGCAGCGAACCGTGCTGCTGAGTGGCCGCTCGTCGTATCAGGACGGTGGGCGATACAGCCACAGCCTGAGCAGTCGGCTGAGCGACGGCATGATCAGGTAGGTCAGGGACGGCAGGAGTACGGCCGGGAAGAGCGCGGCGCGCAGCGGCAGAGGCCAGTCGGTGGTCGCGGGCACGACCAGCCACTGCAGCAGGAGTACGAGGGGGTAGGCGGCCAGCAGGGTGGTCAGGGCCATCTTCCAGCGGGGCGGGGAGTGCACGGTCGTGCCCGGCAGGCTGAACCAGGTCTCCATGCCGGTCGTGGCCTGCCGCTCACTGCTGACCTCGGTCGCGATGTCGGCGATCCGCCGGTGCCATGCCGCTCGCTCGGGGGAGACCAGCCACGCCTTCAGCCGTTCGGGGTCGCTGAAACGCGCGATGGCGTGGAACAGGTGCCCCTCCTCGGGCCGGACCCAGACGACACCCTCGCTGCCCGGGAACTTCGAGGCGACCCGTGTGACACCGTGCGTCCATTCCTCGAACTGCGCCTCCCGGCCGGGCCGCACCTGCCAGGTGAAGACGGCGGTGACGGCTCGGTTTCGCTGTACGCCTGGCGTTCTGGTCGTGCTCATGAATGACCGGGTGCCACGGTGGTCACGGCCCATGCACGCGAGGCCGGGGCGTTTCCCGGTGGAGGCCGACGGGTGATGCTATGACGACGGCCGTGGCGACGGAGGCCGCGACGACGCGGAGAAGGCGGTGACCAAACGCATGGGCAGGGTGGTCTGCGACATCACGATCTCGGCCGACGGGTACTCGGCCGGCCTCAACCAGACCGAGGAACGCCCGTTCGGCGACGACGGTGGCGACGGCTCGGGCGACAAGCTGCACGCCTGGATGTTCGACACCCCCGACGAGAACAGGGCCGAGGTCGACCAGATGACCGCCGCCAAGGCATTCATCATGGGGCGCAACATGTTCGGCCCGGTGCGCGGCGCGTGGGATCGGCGGTGGAAGGGCTGGTGGGGCGACGATCCGCCGTTCCACGCCCCGGTGTTCGTGCTCACCCATCACGCACGCGAGCCGCAGCCGATGGACGGCGGCACGACGTACTACTTCGTCACCGACGGAATCGCCTCGGCCCTGGCTCAGGCACGTGCGGCGGCCGGCGACGGCGACGTCGCGATCCAGGGCGGCGCGACCACCATCAACCAGTACCTCGCCGCCGGCCTGATCGACGAACTGCGCCTGCACATCGTGCCGCTCACGCTCGGCGCGGGCACACGGCTGTTCGAGGGCGTCCCGCCGCTGAGGCTGGAGCAGGTGGGGTCTCGGTCAGCGAGTCTGGTCACACACCTGACCTATCGCGTGCTGGCCTGAGCCGGACCAGACCCATGCACAGAGCCACCGACAGGCAATCGGATGAGATCGGATGAGTCTGAGATCCTCGCCTCATGAGCACACCACCAGACGGACTGCCCACCTATCGAGTCCTGACCGGCCCGGATGACGAGACGTTCTGCCGGCGTGTGAGCGAGGCGTTCGGCCTTGGCTTCGAACTGTACGAAGGTCCCGCCGTCACTTTCAACGGCGAACGCGTCATCATCGCTCAGGCCCTGGTCTGGCCGACGAGGTAGTGACGGCATCGGGAGCAGGCGTGGTCCTGGCCGACGCGCCGGGAGCGTGCCAGATGAGTTTGTAGGCCAGCCTCTCGCTTTCGAAGGGCAACGGGGCGACCTCCAACTCGTGCTCGGCGATGAGAGATCGACCATGCCCTTCGACGAATCCGCTCGGCACGCACGTCAGAAGGTCGCTCTTCGCCACGATCCGCAATGCGTCGGCGAAGTGATTGACGACGGCCGCGATGGTGCGTGTGCGACTCTGCAGGCCAGCCGTCGACCACGCCCAGATCCATGCCTGATGGCGTGACCAACACGTGGTCGGCCACCGCGAACTGATCCAAAGTCATCTTCTGCGTCAACGGGTGCCCGCGGCGCATCACGCACACATAGTGCTCTGTGCGAAGAACCCGCACGTGGATGTCGCGAGGAAGTGCGGGAAACATGCCGACCGAGCAGTCCAACGTGCCGCGTCCAATACCGTCCAGTGAGCTGGCATTGGTGTGGAACGCGAAAGCCACGCGGGCATAGGGCGCACTCTCTCTCAGCTTCAGCGTGATGCCGCACACCGCTTCGGACGCGAGGCTGTCCGTGACCGAGAGCCGGAAACCGGTCGGATCCGTCCGGGGGGCGAAGTGCTGGGGCGCGATCGAGGACCGGATCGTCGCCAGCGACCGATGGCGCTCGGGCCAGATGGCCAGCATCCGCGATGTCGGCTGCACGCCGTCGGAGACCCTGAGAAACAACTGGTCCTGCATCAGTTTGCGGGCACGCCGCAGGGCGTTGCTGACGGCCGGCTGGCTCATCGACAGGCTGGTCGCGGCGCGTGTCACTTCCGCTCGAGCATGACGGCTTCGATGACCAGGAGCAGGTTGAGGTCGAGCCGTACGTTATTCACCTGGGTTATGGCGATACCCCCAGACTGTGAATTGGACCCGTTCGGAGCTCTGGGTCACGCTATCAGCACGAACGCGCCGGACGGGCCGGGCTGTTACCGCGCGGATTGCAGTCGGTGACGGGCGTCCGAGATGCGAGACGTGGAAAGGATATTCGCCGCGATGATAGACGCTCCCGTCGAAGACGTGCTATTGGAGCCGACCGGAGAGATCAGCCCGGACGGATTCGACTGATGTGGGCGGTATCTCGGCGCAGACGGGCAAGCGGCAGGGTGAGGCCGGCGCCGTCATTTCTGGTGGTATCCGTGATGCCGGCCATTCCCGGCAGATGGGTTATCCGGTGTGGGCCACCGAAATCACCCCGGTGACGGGAAAGTGGCGCATCGCCACTCCTTCCTTCCTCACGCAATGAGGCCTTCGTCGAACGAGCACTCAAGGCCTCGACCTGACCGACGCCGGTACCACCAAGGGCGCCGCCCGGCGCTGGCTCGACCCGTCCCACGGGGACATCAACCTCGGCTTCCCGACGGCTGAGGGAGGGCAGACCTTCGGGCGGGGGGCGAACCCGATCAGAGAGGAAGACGATGGTCCCATCGGAACGGGAGCCGGAACAGCAAGCCCAGCGGATCGGCATACCCGCCGAGTCCACTGCGGGCGAGACCAGGGTGGCGGCGACTCCGGCCACTGTGGGGCGTCTTGTCGCGCTGGGGTACGACGTGGTGGTGGAGCCGGGGGCGGGGGAGTTGTCCCGTTTCTCGGATGCGGCGTACGAGGAGGCGGGTGCCCGGTTGGGTGACCCGTGGTCGGCGGAGGTCGTGCTGAAGGTCAATGGTCCGTCGAGTGAGGAGATCGGCCGGCTGCGTGACGGAGTGACGCTGGTCGCGCTGATCGGCCCTGCGTTGAACCCGGGGTTGGTGGAGGAGTTGGCGCGGCGGCCGGTCACTGTGCTGGCGATGGATGCGGTGCCGCGTATCTCGCGGGCTCAGTCGTTGGATGTGCTCAGTTCGATGGCGAATATCGCTGGCTACCGGGCTGTGGTGGAGGCGGCGCATGCTTTCGGGCGTTTCTTCACGGGTCAGGTGACCGCTGCCGGGAAGGTGCCGCCGGCGAAGGTGCTGGTGGCTGGTGCGGGTGTGGCCGGGCTGGCGGCGATCGGTGCGGCGCGCAGCCTGGGCGCTGTGGTCCGTGCCACGGACCCGCGGCCTGAGGTCGCTGAGCAAGTGCGCTCGCTGGGCGGGGAGTTCCTTGAGGTAGGTCCTGAACAGGCCGAGCAGGACGTCAGCAGCGACGGTTACGCGAAGGCCACTTCGGACGACTACAACCGGCTCGCCGCGCGGCTTTACGCGGAGCAGGCGGCCGATGTCGACGTCATCATCACCACCGCGTTGATCCCGGGCCGGCCGGCTCCTCGGCTGATCACTGCTGAGGATGTGGCGCGTATGAAGCCGGGCAGTGTGATCGTCGATATGGCTGCGGCTCAGGGCGGCAATGTCGAGGGCACGGTTGCGGGGAAGGCGGTCGTCACCGACAACGATGTGACGATCATTGGCTATACCGACCTGCCGGGCAGGCTTCCGGCCCAGGCGTCGCAGCTGTATGGCACCAACCTCGTCAACCTGATGAAGCTGCTGACCCCGGGCAAGGACGGCCGGCTCGTCCTGGACTTCGAGGACGTGGTGCAGCGGTCGATGACTGTCGTGCGCGAGGGCGAGAAGACCTGGCCGCCGCCACCGGTGCAGGTGTCCGCCGCGCCCACTCCCGCTCCTGCCCAGGGGCAGGAACCGGCCACGGCGTCCGAGGTGCCGGCGAAGCCGACCCGCTCCGCGTGGTCGGGGTACGCCCTCGTCGGTGCCGGTGCGTGTGCGCTCTTTCTGGTGGCGGCCTTTTCGCCGCCTCAACTGATCGCTCACTTCACGGTGTTCGTCCTGGCGATCGTCATCGGCTTCTACGTGATCGGTCATGTGCACCATGCCCTGCACACCCCGCTGATGTCGGTCACGAACGCGATCTCGGGGATCGTCGTGGTGGGTGCGCTGTTGCAGATCGGGCACGGCAATACCGCTGTGACTGTGCTGTCGTTCGCCGCGATCCTGCTGGCGAGTATCAACGTCTTCGGCGGATTCGCCGTGACCCGCCGGATGCTCGGCATGTTCTCGAAGGGCTGATCAGGGATGACCACCGCTACGGCCGCAGAGGCCGCCTACGTCGTCGCCGCGCTGTTGTTCATCCTCAGCCTGGCCGGACTGTCGCAGCATCGCACCTCCCGCGCGGGGGTCGTCTGGGGCATAGCCGGCATGGTCATCGCCCTGGCCGCCACCGTCGGACTCGCCTCCCGCAGCATCACCGTCACCGGTCTCGTGCTGATCGCCGTGGCCACGGCGGTCGGGGCGGGCATCGGACTGTGGCGGGCCCGGGTGGTCGAGATGACCGGCATGCCCGAGCTGATCGCCATCATGCACAGCCTCGTCGGCCTCGCCGCCGCGTTCGTCGGCTGGAACGGCTACCTCGACGTCGACCCCGAGCTCAGCGGTTCACTGCTGCGCATCCACCACGCCGAGGTGTTCATCGGGGTGTTCATCGGCGCGGTCACCTTCACCGGTTCCGTCGTCGCCTACCTGAAGCTGTCGGCGCGGATCAAGTCCCGTCCGCTCATGCTGCCAGGCAGACACGCCCTCAACCTGGGCGCGCTCGTCGCGTTCGTCGGCCTCACGGTGGCGTTCGTCGCCCGCCCCCACATGGGCCTGCTCATCGCCGTCACGGTGATCGCGCTCGCCCTCGGCGCGCATCTGGTCGCGTCCATCGGGGGCGGTGACATGCCGGTGGTGGTCTCGATGCTCAACAGCTACTCCGGCTGGGCCGCGGCGGCTTCGGGCTTCCTCCTCGCCAACAACCTGCTCATCGTCACCGGCGCGCTGGTCGGCTCCTCCGGCGCCTACCTGTCGTACATCATGTGCAAGGCGATGAACCGCTCCTTCCTCTCGGTCATCGCGGGCGGTTTCGGGGGCGAGACGGTGGTGGCGAGCGACGGCGGCGAGCAGGGGGAGCACCGCGAGATCAGTGCTGAGGAGACCGCGGAACTGCTGCGTGACGCCTCCTCGGTGATCATCACCCCGGGGTACGGGATGGCGGTCGCCCAGGCCCAGTACCCGGTCGCGGAGTTGGCGCGCAAGCTGCGTGAGCGGGGCGTCGAGGTGCGCTTCGGTATCCATCCGGTCGCGGGCCGACTGCCGGGGCATATGAACGTGTTGCTGGCCGAGGCCAACGTGCCCTACGACATCGTCCTGGAGATGGACGAGATCAACGATGACTTCCCCGCCACCTCCATCGTGCTGGTCATCGGCGCCAACGACACCGTCAACCCGGGCGCCGCCGAGGACCCGGCCAGCCCCATCGCCGGGATGCCGGTGCTGCATGTGTGGGAAGCGGCTCAGGTCGTGGTCTTCAAGCGGTCCATGGCGACCGGGTACGCGGGTGTGCAGAACCCGCTGTTCTTCCGGGAGAACACCCAGATGCTCTTCGGCGACGCCAAGCAGCGCGTCGAGGACATCCTGCGCAGCCTCGACGCCACCGACGCGCCGGTCAGGGAGATGGCCGGCACGACCCGCTGACCGGTTCTCACGCCGTCCGCCGGACCGCCCGGCGGACGGCCCGACTTGCCGACAGGAAGGTAAGCAGTGACCACGTTGACCGTGCTGCACCCGGGCGCCATGGGGGCGTCCGTGGCCATTCCGGCGACCAGGTCGGGTCACCAGGTCCTCTGGGTACCCGCCGATCGAAGCGCCGCGACACGGGAGCGGGCCCGGAGGCCGGACTGACGCGCCCTGCACCCCGGGGCGGTGGCGGCTTACCGCTCGTTGCACGTCTGAACCCCGAGCGGACCAGGCGCCGCTGCTCGCGGCCTGCGAAGCAGCGCTGCCGGGCGCGCGCGGGCGCGCAGGCGCGTCGGCCGGGGAAGACGCTCGGCGTGCCCACAGTGACACCGGAGGCCGTCATGGGCGCGCCGGTTCCGGGAGCGCCTCGGCCCCGCGGGCGCGAAGGCTGTCGCGGGCCGCGCGATGCCGGGAGAACGAGGTATCCCGATGACGGTGGATCGACGGCCGGGACCGGGCTCGGCGTGCCGCCCCAACTTCACCCGGACTGATCAATGAGCGAACAAGTCGAGGTGAGCCAGCGTGGACGACCACCAAGCGCGGGGCGGGGGCCGGGAAGCCGGAGCCGCAGGAGGGGCAGCAGCCCTCGTCCGCCGTACCGCTTTCCCCCTCGGCGACCCGCGAACTCCGGAGCAGCCCGCCCGGCCCCCGGAACCTCCGGTCCCAGGACACAAAGACAACGGGCTGTGACCTTGGGCCGGCGGCATCGGTGGGGTGTTGGGGCGGGTGTTTTCCATGTCCCGCACGGGAGCCGAACCCTCACGGACCGGTGGCCGGGCCCAAGCGGCCCGGCCACCAGTCGTGCGTACGGCGTGCCTACGGGGCCATCTCGTACGCGCCGGACAGCGCCTCGACCCGCTGCCAGACCCGCTCCGTGCGTGCCGTGTCGATGACTGGGCGGCGGACCGAGGCCAACGCCCACTCCTGCTGCTGTTCGGTCGCCGAGTCCTTCCCGTGCAGTTCGACGGCGTGCCCGGAGAAGTCCCGTACGAGGACGGCGAAGAGTTCGTCGAGCACGTCCTCGTCGAGACCGGTCAGGGCGGCCTGCTCCAGGACGAGCTGCCCGTGCACGACGAGCGCGAAGAGCTGGCCGATCGCGAGAACGAGGTCGAGGTCGCGGCTCTGCTCCGCGTCGGGGGCTGCCGTGGCGACGAACTCGCGGAGCGCGTCGGCCTGTTCGCGCAGGCGGGCGACGTTGGGCAGATGCTTGTACGCCTCGAAGGCCGGGCGCCAGTCGTGGAAGCGCACCGAGCCGAGGCCGCGGGCGGGGCCCTGCCGGAACAGGAAGTCGTCGTCGGCCGCGTCGAGGCGGGTCGGCACGCCGGGGTACTCGGCCGGGTCGAGGAGGTGGTTGCGCATGAACTTCAGGATCAGCGCGAGGTTGACGTGGACCGTGCCCTCCAGCTTGGGCAGGCTGCGGATCTCGATGGCCGCCTGGCTGAAGTAGTTGTCCTTCTCGAAGCCCTTGGCGGCGATGACGTCCCACATCAGGTCGATGACCTTCTCGCCCTCGGTGGTCACCTTCATCTTCGTCATCGGGTTGAAGAGCAGGTAGCGGCGGTCGTCGGGGCCGGCGGAGCGGAAGTAGTCGACGGCGCGGTCGCTGAACAGCTTCATGCCGACGAGCCTGACGTAGGCGTCGGTCAGCTCGCGCCGCACGTGCGGGAAGGCCGTGACGGGGCGGCCGTAGAGGACGCGGTTGTGGGCGTGGGTGACGGCCTCGTACATCGCGTGCTCGCAGATGCCGATCGAGGCGGTGCACAGGTTGAACTTGCCGACGTTGACCGTGTTGAGGGCGGCGTC
This sequence comes from Streptomyces sp. NPDC093591, assembly GCF_044764885.1. Classification (NCBI taxonomy): domain Bacteria; kingdom Bacillati; phylum Actinomycetota; class Actinomycetes; order Kitasatosporales; family Streptomycetaceae; genus Streptomyces; species Streptomyces sp. NPDC093591. The sequence continues at coordinate 7,659 of NZ_JBIWIY010000017.1, read as the reverse complement.
GAAGGCGGCGCGGCCGGTGTGCAGGACGTCCTCGGCCGCTACGGGATAGTCCTCCAGGCGGAATTCGCTGACGAACTTGGACGAGTCGACGACGTTCTTGACCAGGTGGTAGGCCGGATGACGGCTGTCGGCGGCGAAGAACACGTAGCCGTCGGGGCCCTCGATGTCGGTACGGCGGCCGAAGACGGAGACGAGCCCGGCGGCGTTGCCGTTGCCGATGTAGTACTTGGAACCGGTGGCGCGGAAGCCGCCGTCGCCGTCGGGCTCGAGCAGCATGTCGGTGGAGTAGATGTCGGCGCCGTGGGCCTTCTCGGACAGGCCGAACGCGAACACCTCACCCTGGGTGAGGAGTTCCGCGGCGCGGGCGCGGGCGGCGGCGTTGTCGCTCTGCCAGACCGGCCCGAGGCCGAGGATGGTGACCTGCCAGGCGTACCAGTAGTCCAGGCCGTAGAAGCCGAGGATCTCGTTGAGCGCGGCGATACGGGCGGTGTCCCACCGCTTGTCGGGCTCTTCCTCCCCTGCGGCGGACGACGGCGTCAGGAAGGTGGCGAACAGGTCCTCCTTCGCGGCGAAGGCGAGGAAGTCACCGAGCCACGCGCGGGTCCGGTAGTCCTCGATCAGCTGCCGCTTCCCGCGCTCCTCGAACCAGTCGACGGTGGCGCGCAGCAAGCGGCGCGTCTCGGGGTCGAAGTGCGCGGGGTCGTAGGTGCGCGGGTTGAAGAGCAGCTGGTCAGCCATGGTGAGGGTCCCTTTCGGCTGTGGATGGATGGGGAACGGGAGATCTGGCGGCTGAGGAGCCGGGGGCGAGGAGACTGGCGGGTGCGGGTGCGGGTGCGGGTGCGGGTGCGGGTGCGGGTGCGGGTGTGAGTGCGGTGGCGGTGGCGGTGGCGGTCAGCGGCCAGGGCCGAACCGGGCCAGCGTGGCGAGCACGTCGTCCAGCCAGTCGATCATCATCCGCTCGTACGCGATGCCGCCGCGCAGTACGACGTGCTGGAGCTCTCGCTCCGCGTCGAGCGGCGCTTGCGAAGCGGCCGCGCTCGCCTCGGGCCCCGTGAAGTCCCGCTCCTCGCCCGCGAGATACCGCGCCAGCCGGTCCCGGTGCGCCTGCCGGTGCCGCTCCACCTCGCGGATCAGGGCGGCCGGGTCGTCGAAGGCGACACCCCGGATCTTCACCGCCAGGTCGTGGCGGACGCTCTCCGGCTCGATCGGATCGTGCAGCCACGAGGACAGTGCGGCCCGGCCGAGGTCGGCGACGGAGTACTCCTTCTTGTCCGGCCGGCCTTGCTGCGGCACGTCCCGGGCTTCGACCCAGCCGTCGTTCTCCATGCGCCTGAGCACGCGATAGATCTGCTGGTGGGTCGCGGTCCAGAAGTAGCCGATGGACCGGTCGAAACGCCGGGCCAGCTCATAGCCGGATCCCGGCTTCTCCAAGAGCGACACCAGGATCGCGTGCTCGAGCGCCATGACGACGATCGTGCTATGCAACTCGTTGCATAGCAAGTCTCACCCGCTCCGATGCGACGTGGCTCACCCCGGACGTGTTTCCTGCGCCACCATCGAGCGCACACGCCGCACTTCGCCACCGGTCAACTGGGCAGACAGGTCGTCCTGGCGCCGCCCGCTCTGGCTTCCGTCGCCCACCCATGGGACCGCGCTGGCCGGCACGGCGGAGAAAGAGCGCGCGACGACCTGGCTTCTTCGGTCAGTACGACACCAGCAGGTTCTTCGTCTGCTGGTGGTACTCACCTGACCTCACTTCTGACCTGCGACAAAGAGTGAAAACGTCGAGTGCCGCGCTGCGTTGGGCCGCACCCGGTCCAGATCTTGGTGAGTGGTTCGTGGCGGTACCGCGAGGCCCGCGCCTGAGGGCTGACGTTGTCGCCTGACGCGCGCGGGCTCGGCCTTCAGCCGAGCCCGCCACGTCGGCTCCCTACCGGAGCCGGACCCGTGTCATACCGTCAGCGCTGCCGTGTCAGCAGACCCGGACGATAGGGGAGGAGGCCGTAGTCGCCGCCTGAGTTGGGGCTGCGCCCCTGGTAGAGCAACTGCAGATTGCAGGGATCGACGGTCATGGTCTGATCAGGGCTGGTGCGGATCAGTTCGCCATGACTGATGTCGTTGGTCCAGGTGGCGCCACTGTTGGCCTTGCCGGCGAAAGGATTGGTCTCGGTCGCGGCCTGGGGTGTCCACGAGCCGTTCAGACTGGTGGCCGTGAACGAGCGGAAGTAGCGGTGGCCCTGCGCGCCGATCGCCTCGACGATCATGAGGTAGCGGTTCTGGCCCTGCAGCTTGTAGACCTGCGGCGCTTCGAACAGGTTGTTCCTCGTATCGCTCATGACCACTGTCGAGGTCGAGCCGAAGCTGCCCGGGAAGTTCCCGATCGGCATACTGGCCCGGTAGATCTTGCCGTTGTCACCGGCGAAGAACAGGTACATGTTCGTCCCGTCACCGATGAGCGTCTGGTCGATGGGTCCTGTTCCGGAGTCGGAGATGCTTCCGGAGAAGAGCACCCGCTCCGATGACCAGCCATTCGGGTTGGTGGGGTCGCTCGACGTCCGGTAGGAGAAGGCGGTCCCGCCCCACTGGTAGGCGAGCACCCATATGTTCTTCGGCGCGAAGTAGAAGAGCGTGGGCGCGACGGTGGAATTCGACATCGTGTTCTGGCTGGCCGAGGCCATCTCCGACCAGTTGGTGAACAGGCCGAAGTTCATCGAACCCCAGCGCGTCCCCGTGTCGTGCGTCGTCGCATAGACGAGTTGCCTGCCGTTGTAGGGGACGACGGTGAAGTCCTTGAGCGAGACCCACCCCGGCTTGGGCTGCGCCAGCGCGCCCGTTGATGTCCAGCGGTATGACGACGGAAGATCGCACGTGCCGGGGTTGCCGGCGCCGACCTTGACGAACTGCCACTGCTGGTTGCTGCCACCCCAGTCGTCGTACTGGACGATGTTCGCGTTGTCGGCGGTGGAGGCGCCTTGTACTTCGAGGGCCTTGTTGCTGTGGCGCGAGATGAGCCTCACGTAGCCGTCGGAGCTGTCGGCCAGCCTCCACTGCTGGTTGGTCGCGTTCAGGTCGGCCCACTGGACGATCGAGCCGCCGTTCGCGGTGGACCAGTTGTGGACATCCAGCACCTTGCCCGAATGCCGGGACTTGATGCGGTAGTAGCCGCCCCCGGAATCGACGAACTGCCACTGCTGCTGGTTCTGATCGTTCCTGGTCCACTGGGTGATGCGGGCGCCGTCGCCGGTCGCCAAGTTGTAGACATCGAGGGCTTTGCCGCTGTTGCGGTTGACCAGCACATACGAGGCGTTGGGGTCTACGGTCGCCGCGCTGGCGGGCTGGGCACCGAGGAAGGTGGCCACGAGCAGCAAGGGCGAAAGGACGGCGAGTAAGCGTCTCATTCGAACCGGGGGTGGGTGGCGAAACCACATCAGAGGGCCTCCTTGGGGGTGGGGCGAGGTGACGCCGATGAACCGAGAAGCGGCTGAATCGAGGGGAAGGGGAGTTTCGAAACATTCGAAGAGTCCCCCGATCCTGTGACGCCACAAGCTAGGAATGCGGGGCCCTCTGGTCAAGGTCTGTTGCCGATCTGTCCACAAACAGATCCTCCCCCGGGTGGCTCGGCGAGCCGCCGCGCCGGCCGGAAGCAGTCCGGGAGTTCGCGATACGGCTCGTCAGTTCAAGCGTCCATACAGGGAGGATGGGTGAGCAAGTAGCGTCCGCACGCTCGTCCCGGTCCCTGCGCAGGCCCTACGGGATCTGCCGAAGGCGGCACCGATGGGATTCATCGTCCGGCTCGAAGGGTTCGAAAGTTGCGTACGAGGAACGGAAACTTTCTCCGCGAGGAGTATTGACGAGTTACTGTCAATCCTTCAACATCCCTCTCTGAGTGACCGGCCATAGTTCGCGATTTCGAACTACGCCGACCCTGGGCAAACCGTGCCGCACGGCAGATCACGCACAGCTGCACCGCAGATCCGCGCACCGAAGCACCTGCGCCACCCCGTTTCGTTCCGGTGAGGTTCGCACCAGCGCATCCTGGCTCTCCGTGCAGTCGGAGAGGTACGCGACGCCGCGTGACGGCCCCCGGCTGAGCCGCGATGGAGTGCCACCGTGCCTGTGTCGACACACCGCTGCCGCCCGCCGTACGTCACCCGGCGGCCGACCGATCGCCGTCCGTGCCGGTTGAGATCGTCCTGGTCCCATGACCTCGGCGTCCGGTGATTCCGTGCGGCCCGGCTTCCGCCCCGCCCCGTCCGTCCGTCGAGTGGGATCCGTTTGCCGAGTGGGAGCGGACGCCCCTTTCCCCGCGCTCCAGTCAATCCGTGATGTCTACCTTGGAGGCACAGCCATGGGCCTGTATGCCCTTCCCAGACCCGCTATCCGCCGGAAGATCCGCGGCCTGCTGTTGGCGCTGGTCGTCGGCGTCCTCGGTGCGGTCACCGCACTGGTCGCGCCGCCGACCGCGCACGCCGCAGAGAGCACGCTCGGCGCCGCGGCGGCGCAGAGCGGCCGCTACTTCGGTACCGCCATCGCCTCGGGCAGGCTGGGCGACTCGGCGTACACGGCGATCGCGGGCCGTGAGTTCAACTCGGTGACGGCCGAGAACGAGATGAAGATCGACGCCACCGAACCGCAACGGGGCCAGTTCAACTTCACCGCCGGTGACCGCGTCTACAACTGGGCGGTGCAGAACGGCAAGCAGGTGCGCGGCCACACCCTGGCCTGGCACTCCCAGCAGCCCGGCTGGATGCAGGCGCTCAGCGGCAGCGCGCTGCGCCAGGCGATGATCGACCACATCAAGGGCGTGATGGCCCACTACAAGGGCAAGATCGTCCAGTGGGACGTCGTGAACGAGGCGTTCGCCGACGGCAGTTCGGGAGCCCGGCGCGACTCCAACCTGCAGCGCACCGGGAACGACTGGATCGAGGTCGCCTTCCGCACGGCGCGCGCCGCCGACCCGGCCGCCAAGCTCTGCTACAACGACTACAACGTCGAGAACTGGACGTGGGCCAAGACCCAGGCCATGTACGCCATGGTCCGGGACTTCAAGCAGCGCGGCGTACCGATCGACTGCGTCGGCTTCCAGGCGCACTTCAACAACGACAGCCCCTACAACAGCAACTTCCGCACCACCCTGCAGAGCTTCGCCGCCCTCGGCGTCGACGTGGCCATCACCGAACTCGACATCCAGGGCGCCTCGGCCACGACCTACGCCAACGTGACCAACGACTGCCTGGCCGTACCGCGCTGCCTCGGCATCACCGTCTGGGGTGTGCGCGACTCCGACTCCTGGCGACCGCAGCACACGCCGTTGCTGTTCAACGGCGACGGCAGCAAGAAGCCCGCCTACACCGCCGTCCTCAACGCACTCAACGGCGGTTCCTCCACGCCCCCTTCGGGTTCCGGACAGATCAAGGGCGTCGGGTCGGGCCGCTGCCTGGACGTGCCCGGCACCAGTACCACCGACGGCACCCAGCTCCACCTGTGGGACTGCCACAACGGCACCAACCAGCAGTGGACGCACACCGCCGCCGGTGAGCTCAGGGTCTACGGCAACAAGTGCCTGGACGCCGCCGGCACCGGCAACGGCACCAAAGTCCAGATCTACAGCTGCTGGGGCGGCGACAACCAGAAATGGCGCCTCAACTCCGACGGAACGATCGTCGGCGTCCAATCCGGCCTCTGCCTCGACGCCGCCGCGGGCGGCACCGCCAACGGCACCCTGATCCAGCTCTACTCCTGCTCGAACGGCAGCAACCAACGCTGGACCCGCACCTGATGAGGCCGGCCACAAACGAAAGGGTGAATCGATGACGGCCTACGATGCGGCTCGTCTCGTCCCTCCAGGAAGACATCGCTGGTGGTCCCGGATCGCCGCCGTGCTGGCGGCGACCCTCGCGATCGGCATGCTCAACGCGGTGAATCCGGCGCCCGCCGAGGCGGCGACGGTGGACACCAATGCCTGGTACGTCCTGGTCAATCGCAACAGCGGCAAGGCGCTGGACGTCTCCGGCGCGTCCACCGCCGACGGCGCGCGGGTCAGCCAGTGGTCGCGCACCGACGGAGCCAACCAGCAGTGGCAGTTCGTGGCCTCCGGCGACGGCTTCTACCGTCTCAAGGCCCGGCATTCGGGCAAGGTTCTCGACGTGGCAGGCGCCTCGACCGCGGACGGTGCCGCGATCCAGCAGTGGGCCGACCACAACGGGGCCAACCAGCAGTTCCGCCTGGCCGACTCCGACGCGGGCCACGTCCGGCTGGTCAACCGCACCAGCAGCAAGGCGGTGGAGGTGCAGGGCGCCTCCACCGCCGACGGAGGCAACGTCGTCCAGTACACCGACTGGGGCGGCGCCAACCAGCAATGGCAGTTGGTCAAGCTGTCGTCCGGTGGCGGCGGCGGATGCGGCAGCGCTCCGACTCTGGCGAGCGGTACGCACACGATTCAGAGCGGCGGCAAGAGCCGCAGCTTCATCCTCAGGGTTCCCGCCAACTACGACAACAGCCACCGCTACCGGCTGATCTTCGCGTTCCACTGGCGGGGCGGAACCGCCGGCGACGTCGCCTCGGGCGGCACGAGCGGGAACGCCTGGTCCTACTACGGCCAACAGGAACAGGCGAACAACAGCGCGATCCTCGTCGCCCCCCAGGGCCTCGGCAACGGCTGGGCCAATGCGGGCGGTGAGGACATCACCTTCGTCGACGACATGATCCGGCGCATCGAGGGCGGCCTCTGTGTCAACCCGGCACAGCGTTTCGCCACGGGATTCAGCTGGGGCGGCGGTATGAGCTACGCACTCGCATGCAGCCGGGCGAACGTCTTCAGGGCCGTCGCGGTCATATCCGGGGCTCAGATCAGCGGATGCAGCGGCGGCACCCAGCCCATCGCCTACTTCGGAATCCACGGCATCAGCGACTCCGTCCTCAACATCGCGCAAGGACGGTCCCTGCGCGACAAATTCGTCAGCAACAACGGCTGCACCCCCCAGAGCCCGCGCGAGCCCGCGCCGGGCAGTCGAACGCACATCACCACCACTTACTCGGGCTGCCGTGCCGGATACCCGGTTCAGTGGGCCGCGTTCGACGGAGGCCACATACCCGGTCCGGTCGACGGCTCCTCCGGCGAAAGCGGCGTCGCCACCTGGACCAAAGCAGAGATCTGGAGGTTCTTCGCACAGTTCCAGTGACACCCCGCATCATGGGGTGGAGCCAGGATGATCCTGGCTCCACCCCGTCGACGTCTCTCCCAAAGCGAAGGGCGGAGAGGCCTGTTCAGGAGAGAGCTCCCACGCCTTCGGACTGGTCGCGGCCGGCGAACAGACCGTGGCAGACGTGGCGCTCGAAGGACAAGAGGCTTACCGTCCTCGCCCGGCCGGGCAGCCGGGGGAGGCACCGGGGGCGCGCCCCGCGGCCTGCGCGCCGATGACGCGCACTGTTCCGCCGATCACCTGGTCGTCTGCCACGGCCGCAGCCTGTTGCAGACCGCGCAGGTGAAATCCGCCGCATACGATACGAAGGGCCGAGATCTGATCACACCCTGCCCAGCTGCCTCCGGGGCGATCACGTAGCGGGTTGCGTCCAGGGAGATGGTGTACGGGTTCGACCTGATCCGGGGGTTTGCTCCGGCATCGGGATGGTGCCCGCATAGATGAACGGCCACCGGCT